>DGHQ01000046.1 GCA_002392915.1 Bacteroidales bacterium UBA3844
TCACGTCTGTCTCGCTTACCGCCAGAATAATCAAACACGGAAACTACAGGAGGACAGTCGTTGATGTCTCTTTGAGTATCTGTCACAGTCAACTTAGACATGACCCACTTACCTCCAGGATGCTGCTGAGTAGGAGTGGAATGTATGTATTCCAACTCATATCTACCACCGAACGGAGTGGTTACGGATTTAAGCTTGTTAGTCGCGCCGATATTGGAAAGGCGAACCTTCAAATCATCGATTTTCTCAGACTCCAAAACATCAGGGAATCCATCACCATTAAAATCACCAAACGCACGATCAGTTGTCGAATAAGATCCAGAAGCGGCACCTCCTCCAGAAGCAACGATTTTTACAAACACGGCTGGGAATCCAATTGTAGCGTCGCCATTGATGGATGCCGAATTCGCTGAACTAGTTCCTAAAACGAATTCCTCCTTGTGTTCAGTTTCTATAGGTGCCTGTTCAAACCCATTTCCTGTATTTATATAGACTCTCGAACCTTTTGGATTTACATCACCAATCAAATCACCAAGCTGAGGTATTTTAGTCAGAAGATTAATAGGGAAACTGGTATTTGAAGGTGCAGCCAATATTCCAGAAACAACCAAATCAGGAAGTCCATCACCATTTATATCTCTCAAATCACACAATGTGCTGGTAGACGTAGACGATCCAGACAATCCTCCACTAATACTTCCCGCACAATAAGTATGTCCAGTAGCAAGATTTGAGATTTTTTCCATAAACGAGCCTGATCCACCTTTATTTCTTGAAAGAGAGAAACTCTTTCTGATGTTTATATCTTTCTTGTTTTCTTCACTAAATATATTCTTATTAACCAAAGATATTTTATTGCTAAAACCATAACCGATATTATAAGAAACTGACATTTCGTCGTCTGACATGCTCACTTTATCAAGCAAACCGTCTCCGTTCATATCAACCATGGCATATTTATTTTTTTCTCGTCCTATTCTACCACCAAAAGAAACGGATGCCTCAACAGATGCTTCTATTGCAATCGATTGATTATTAATAGATCCTGGACCAGCTGTTTTAGAATCACAAGGGAATGTATGTACAGCAAATCCCTTGCCCACACCCAAACCTTGAGATTGTGATTGATCAAGCAGTTCGTTTGAACTTATGGTAAGATCACTTAGTCCTCCCAATGGATTAGTATACTTCACTGTACCGTTCTCAATAATATCCGGATATCCGTCACCGTTCATATCTACAAATCCATTCTTTGAGCCTCCTTCTCCGTCAAAATCAATTGAACAAGAATAACCGAATGCTCCAACATTTCCTCCATTTGAAGATGCCTCTGAAACCAAATCAATACCACACGCTCCATTTGCCGGAATATCTCTAAATCTTTCCATTGGATCCTTTGCAATCACTTCCTGGTCATCTAATCTGGATGATAGCATGGTCGTTTTGCCAACACCATTAATGCTTACTTGCTTGCCTTTTTCAAGTTTCTTAGGAAGACCAACCCACATTTCGGTCGCTGCGTCTGGAGTCATTGTTACGAACGCATTTTCATCTTTGTCAATATTTGGAATATTGTTTTGATCTTCAAAATATTCAGGGTCTTTATCCTGAAGACCTTCTGTATACTCTGCATTTACATCATTTCTCAAATATTCCAAATCCAAATCTTCTTTGTATCTGTAATATGTCTTGCCCTTATCATTATCCGTGAATTCATTGGCAACATATCCAAACTGACCCCAATTTCTGTAGAGTGGTCCAAATTTGAGGTCTGATAAAATTCCATGGAAAGCTATATTTTCCAATTTGGCGTCATATAAGCTGACTGTGCTCTCCTTAGTGCCAGTTGTCTCATTTCCATACTGATCAACAATCGTATATTCATAATTTGTCGTATGATTGGCATATACCTTCAATTCTGATTTCAAAACATTCACTTCAAACTCAGAATCAGTATAATACTCCAACCAAACTCCAGAGAAGTTCTCATCATCATTGTTGAGCAGATATTCCGACAACAAACTGTTCTCTTTCTGCAACTGAACTGGCAGATAAGATCCATTTTCATCCAACTCAAAAGAAATATGCTCGCACTTTCCATCTTTTTTGAGAACTAATCGAACAGGAACATTCTTTACATTTTCTCCTTCGAATTCAAATTGAGGAACCACATAAAACTCAGACAATACTGTAGAAAGTGGTGCGGTAACATCTACATCCTCTTCCGTCTCTTTATTATCCTTGTCCACACTGACCACATGTTTCTCTTTCCATGTCATCATCTTTTCTGTTTCAGATGGATCCTCCTCTATTGAAATACCATCAAACCAAACATTATTGTCGCCTTCAATCTGAGACAAAACAGGTGTGATTGTTCTCTCTGTTCCGTGATACAACTCGTTTGCAAATATAGAGAATCCGGAAATAAACTTTTGAGTTTCACTAACTTCATTTCCATCATCATCATGGCCTGTATACTCTATTCTTGGCGATACTTCAACATTATTGAAATCAATATTTGATTTTGTTTTAAGATTACATGACAATGAATATACATATCCGTCTTTAATCTCATCAAGAGAGAAAAGGTTTTCTTTTATTATTTCCTGTTTCCCTTTTTTTCCATCAAACTCATACTTAGCCAACAAAAATTCTCTTGATGTATTTTGCTCAGATTCTGACGTAGATTCAGATGGCAGCTTCATTTCAGAAAGGACAACTTCCACATCGAAATTATCAGTCAAATCGACCTTTTTATTTACATCAAGAATAAATTTAGCCACATCATATCCATTATAATTGGATTTCAATTGTATACTGGCAAAATTATTCATGTGTAAGAAGAAATCTTTCTCTGAATCATACGTGCTGAGTGACAATCCATTGGCATCTGTTCCGAAATTTTCAACATATGTTACCACTGGAGACCACAAAACTTTATCACCCTCTCCGTTTGAATCAAACTTGTCTCCAGACTGTATACGGAAGAACAATCTGTCTCCCTTTTTTACTTGAATAGACGACGATGAAGAGACTGAAATTGTTTTGTTTTTTTCCGTAATAGTTTCCTTGTGGATCAAATTTCCTTCATTCTGTACGCTCAATACAACTCCATCCGACTTTTCGCCTACCAATTTGGCTGTTCCTGAGAAGTTCACATGGCCATCATAAGGTGCGACCCATACACGAACAACATCATGCATCGGACTTTGCTTTGCATTCTCTATTGTTTTCGCATTCAACTCATTAATCTTTTCTTGAGAAGGTTCATATTTAAAACCTGATGCATAAATCGGATTTGCAGTTTTACCACTATTTTCCTCAAACACAGGGATATAACGATTATTGGATTCACTCCATTCCAATCTATTAAATTTAACAGTTCCTTCATCAACCAAATCCACCAAACCATCTCCATTGACATCCGAGAAATATACAGTTGTTGTGGATTCTGTAGATCCATGATCATATCCTAATGAAACACAGATATCTCCAAATCCAGCCATCAATTTTCCTCCAATAGATCTCGTTTTTGAACTTGTCTTTGACAATTCGGAAATTCCATTTACAGGAATAGCACCGCCAAATTTATCTTTTCCCAAACAAGGTCGATAATATATATTCTTAGTATCCCCATCTTTATAAACCAAGTCGGACAAACCATCTCCATCTATATCCATATATGTGACAGCACCAGCTGATGTTGAATGATTACATGAATATGCAGCACCAACAGTATTTGACTTTGCCTCAAGATGTCCATCATTTAGACCCACTCCGCCATACACATCGAAAGAGCCTGACAAAGAACTGGATGTTCCGAGTGCAGACAAATTTCCTGTGACTTTTGCCAAGAAATTTGGACCATATACATCCACCTTGATGTTATCATCATTATCTTGTCTAATTTGAACAGGAGATGAAGATCCAAAGTATTTTCCGTCTGATTCTGAAATATTGTTGTGATACTCAAAATGATTATTTGAGATTTCCTTTTCACCAACCATATGCCTTACCTTTGACAAAAGGGCACTCTCAAACATTCCTTTTTCATAATCAAACGCATATGATCGCAATGGGTTCGTTTCATTGTCATAGAAGACAGAAACATTTGTCAAAAGATAATCCTGACCTGTAAAGAAACCATATCGTCCGCTTGTTGTTGTCTTGGACGAAATATTGTTATTGCTCTTCACATCTTTTACGGAAGTAGCATAAGAGAATTTGACCACTGTATGAGCCTTTTCTCCTGAATTTCCAGCTGAAACAGATGATAAACGCAACGACTTGGCTGACAGTTTGTCCACATTGGCTGTCTCATACTCATACTCCACCCAGTCGCCATGTACCTCCTGAATTCGCACAAGTTTCCACTCTGCGATCACATCTTTTCCTTCATGGTTTTTGCCCATCAACACTCCCTTCATACTGCCATCGGCGTTCTTCTTTCCGTAGTAGTACTTTGTTCCGCTCTTATCTGTCACCACCCATGTGTATTCGGCAGGACTGTTTCCTAAACGAACAATCTTTGAGAACGAGCCCTCTTTTCTTGGATGGAATATCACAGCTCCGTCCGTTCTTTTTACTTCCGATCTTTTAATCTGATTTAGTGCTCTGTGTGCAAGATAATTCACTCCACCGTTATCCAACACGAGCATTGAGCCATCCATCAAATATGTCTCTGTCTCTAAAATGTCATCGTATCTTGGCACTCCCCATCTTGTCTCGACGCTGATTGTTGGCACACTCAGATCCCAGCCCTCTCCAAGAAGGCCTGTTCCTCCGTCACTGTTGTACTGGATGCCAAGGCTTGGCTGCATGCCATGTCGTGCTGGTGGCATCTCGAAGCTGTATGAAAGGTTAGCGCTACCTCTGTTGTTGGCTGTCGGTGGCGCGATGCTCTGGATCTTCGCTGTTGGGTCGGCAAGTTTGAGATCGCTCATCATAGTAGGTGTGAAGCCCTGTGTCTCTGGCGACTCTGGAGCCTGGATCACACCGTTGATCATATCTGTGAAGTGGTTGGTGCGCGACACGATAAGGTTGTTCTCCTTGTCGATTGAATCTCTCTTCAACGCCACCCAGTGCTTCGTGTCAAGGTCGAAATAGTAGGTGCGGATATCATTCTCTGTATATCCGCTCGGAATCTTTGTCCTGTCGTATTTTAGGCTGACCACGGCTCCCTCTCCGTCGAAATGCGCTCCGTGAGGCAGGAATCGGTATCCCTCTACCCCATCAGTCACATTGGTCATTCCAAGATCCAATGCAGGAAGGTCTTTGTGACGCAAATTGGTCATCGTGATCTTCATGTCTTTCTTCACCACTCCGCTGTCCACATTCAAAGTGGCTGCGACATCCTGCACTTTATTGTTCTCTTTCTTCGCTAATGAAAACTCTTTCTGTGTCTGCTTCTCTGATTTATTGACGCATATCAATCGTGTAGACGCGATGCATCCAGGCACAGTTGTGGCATGGAATGTCTTGCTTGCGTCTCCACATGTGATTCTGACATCCTCGTCGTCGCCAGAAATCAAAGCCTCGAATGAGCCATGTGTAAGCTCATACTCTTTGCCTGCGATATTGACAGATTTTGCCTTCGCGTTCTTCACAAAACCTCTCACATACACCTCTCCGTCCAATTTTGAAGCTGTGGCGACGATATTGCCAGACGCTGTGTTTGCTGATATTGCGATCTTTAGGTTTGACACCCTATAGCCATAGTTGGCGCTGTCCGGCAACGTGAACATGATTCTGTTCTTGCCTTTCACAAGCCATGCCGCGTCTATCTCCTCGCTCACCGACGAACGTTTGTCCGACGAGTATGCCACCATACCACCCATTGCGGTACGGTCGTTGATGCTCAGAGCCACACCAGTCGATCCTGCGACTCCCTCTACATCGTAGCTTAGAACCACCTTGTCGCTCGATGAGAATGAAGACGGAATAACGACCTCAAAGATGTTGTCTTCTGGGTTGTCTATGGAATTGCCGCCATACAGTCCGACCACACCACTCTTCTGCAATGAGGCATACTCACCGTATGATGGCTTGGCAACTTCAGCCTGGACACTTTCTGTCTCATGCTCCACCGTCGGCACACTCTCGCTCACAACATCCTTTTTCACATTCGTCTTTCTTTCCTTCCTGACATCAGTAGTCTTGCCACCCTCCTCTTGAAGGCTGGAATATGTCTTTGCCACTGCGCACCCTATGACAGCGGAGAAAAGCAGAATCGCAATATTTTTAGCTTTCATATAGCTTTATATGTCTATTTTTTTACCTTTTTTTATCTTCCAAACGCATCTCTTACCTGATGCAACTCGTTATTTAGCTCAAACATCGGAACGACCATATCGTTGGCAATGTCTCTCATATACTCATTCGAACGAATAAGAGGTATGAATTTCAAATCATCTGATTTGTAAATTCTCTCCGTATTATCTGCGTTCTTATAAATCTCAAGCACCATTTTCTTGTCCTTGTCAAAAAGACCGACCAAATTGTTGTCTTTATCCACTCCATACACGTAGATGTCAGTCTCTTCATTATCCTCACCATCATCCACATTCGCATTTCTCAACTGCGGATAATCGAATGGTTTGTGCTCGACAGAAAATTCATCTCCTACAGTAGCGACTCTCTCCTGAATTGCATCACCTGATGTCAATGTATGCAGTGCCTCATAATCGACCTCATATCCGATCTCATCTGCATTCGAACCGGCTCTTTCTATTCTCACCGGCCGTGCTCCATAGCTGAACGTATCCACCACTTTTGTGATGACTCTCTCTCCGTTAAGGAAGACATGTTTCACACAAAGGCTGTCCTGATCCTCAAAATATGGATTCACAATCAGATGCTTGTCTTCAATAAGTGAACTTACTCCGCTAAGCTGACCATTGACATAGATCTTCTCGTTTAAAGCTCCGATATTCATTGCCAAGTTGCCCGACATATCATAGAAATATGAGCTCAAATAACCATCATTGGAAATGGCCGCCATTCCAGAATTTTCATCAAATCCTTCTTTGACATCTCCCATACAGCTGTCCAGCTTAGTTCTTCCTACATTGGATAGGTCACCTCCTATGATGCTATAAACCGGCTTATTATCATTATCATATCGCACCGTCTTCTTCATTCCATTATGGAACATGACTTCCTTCAATCTGCCAAGATAATCATAGGTGACATCATCAATATATTTATAATCAAAATTCTTATGTTCATCTACCTTAAACGTTTTGCTTCCATTTACTTTGTTTGCAAGACCTGCATTATTAAACGAATAAGTCAAGATTTCACCATCAGGATAAATCATTTCCAAAAGACGGCCCCAAGTGTCGTACTTGAACTCTGTCACATAAGTAAGGATCTTTCCGTTAGGCACGATCATTGTTCTTCTCACCTTTGCCACATTACCTTGCTGGTTGTAGAAATACTCATCAACGACAGATGAATTATAGCTCAAAGCCACACGATTGCGTCTGCCATACGACGAATTCTTATTTCCATAAATATTTGTGACATTTGCCGACGGAATTCTTGGATACTTTATCTCCGTTAGATTGTCGAGTTCATATACATACGAAATCACATCTCCAGAAGGTGTCGTCTTGGAAATCACATTTCCTGCATCGTCATAAGTGTAAGAGGTCGTTGTGAAATTCTTTCGATCTTTCACCTCCGTGATATTGCCCAGCATATCATAAGTATAAGCATAATCGCTGTTGTTGTCTGCATACCTGGTCACACGTCCGAGAGCATCGTAATCGAAAAGCTGAATGTTTTTATTTCCAAACTTATCAAGTGACTCCTGTCTCTTAACACGTCCAAAGGCATCAAATTTAGTAGGAATATACTCCACAGAATCCACACTCTTTGACGTGCTCACGTATGGCTTAACCAAATATGTCTGCTGTGCCACCTCATCATAACGTGTAGCGTCATAAACAGTAGACACTCCATTTTCTCTATACAATTCTCTTCCAAGTCCATCCACAAACAATGAATTAGACAGTTCGTTGGAAGAATAAATCTCATCAAAACGTTTGAGCATGATTGAAGACGGTTTTGTGATCACATCATTACAGTAACACTCTGCAAAAGCAAGCGTATCTACAAATTTCAAGCTGTCCATATCAAACTTCAATCTGCAAGTATCCATCAGCGTTATTGTCTCATTACCTTTCGACAACGTATTGATAAGATTCTCTCTTACAGCGTCGCTCAGCAATGCGTTCTTCACAGAATCCTTGACCTTTATGTCGACTTTCAAAGTAAGCGTATCTTTACGGTCGACTCCGGATGTTTTTGTATCCCAGGCAAAACCACCATTAACAAATTCTGAGACCGTAGAATAGACACCTGCCAAATCTCCGTTCTCCACCATATCTATTCTGACAGGCGAAACGACTGTGTCAATGATAGCATTAAATCTATATCCGAACTTCTTCACATATCCGTTTATATCACGGATTGTCTTTGGCTGTCCGATCGTATAGTCGTAATCCTCCATGTGCGACGTGAACCCTCGAGAATCCGCCACACCTGTCTGGTACTGGTTGAATCGTCTGTCATATTCATAGTAGTAGGTCAGCGACTCTTTGGCACCTTCGTTGTTCAACGGCATCTCACATTTCACCATGTTGCCATATTCGTCATAAGTCAAATCGTATGAGATAAAATTGTTCTGGTCCTTATATCTCTTTAATGTGGCTTGCGACCCGTTTTTTACAAACTGCTCCTTGAAAACCAAATTGCCATTGTCCGTCACCTCAAATGTCGTCGTGTTTCCTTTTGTCTCTACCGACTGAACAACAGAACCGGAAGAGTAAGAAAATCCGTTTCTTTTCTTTTCATATTTCATGTTGTATCCGGAACCATCGTTCACCGTCATCTCAAATGATCCGTAATTACCATATGTGAATGTTTTTTCCTGTCGGTCGGATCCATCCGCTTTGTAACCGACTTCCAGTTTCACCACTGGCGATTCACTCTCATAAAGCGATCCGCTTCTGAAAGATCCGCACTTGGAATCATAGTGACGTTCTTTAACCCACAAAATATCATCGACCCCATCATACTTGATCGGGCTCATATTATAAGTATAGACAGTATCAAAGCAAACGACAACAGGCTTTTTATCATTCTCTGTATCTCCCGTCTGCTTGTCGACAGGCTCAATCTCAAACACTTCACCTCCAGCATACGAATATCTGTTCAACACCAATGGTCCATCCTCAGTGTAGCCGTCATTTATCTTCAGATATTTCATCACCAGCATAGTGTCTTCCTTCTCCACGTTTTCTCCTGTGCTCTCATCCTTCACCTGCTTCTTGATTATCTCTCTTCCATAGTTGACTGTGTAACAAGCGCCAAGAGGTGTATGTGCCACCTTCAACATATCAGTTCTGTTGATTCTGAATCTGTCGATTCTTGCCATTACACTGTCCTCATTATCCGTCAACGCAGGATCAACATAAATGTCTACCAACTCATCAAGCAATTCGATCGTCTCTTTGTCGTCGTAATACTCGAATGAGTGTATAAAGTCTTTATAACTATGCTTTTTACCAACTGTATATACAAATGTCTGCATTACAGATTCCAACAAATACTTTGACTTGTTTCTCTCCTCATCAGCCGCCTCCACAGTGTTGAATGTATACTTACAAAAATTCTCGTATCGCTCTTCTTTTTCTTCATGTGCATCTTTCTTCGTAAAGTCATACTTCTCCTTTGAAGTCTGAACCAGAATTTCCTCAAGCAAGCCATTTTCCTTATTATAATCGAACTTGATCTTGACATGTGGAATCATATCCTCCTTATACTTGCATCCGATGGAGTCTATCTTCACATAGTTTCTTTTGGCATCAACAGGAGTACCCTTCTCATGAGCATAATAATACTTGATAGTATCCTTCTCATTATATACAGAATTGTCAAGCACAAACAATTTAGGATCACTAGACTTCACAAAAGTATAAACGATATCATCCTCTGTTATGGTGATTTTATCATCTTCAGAATTGTTTGGAATAGGATACCTCTTATAATTCCAGATATATGAATTATCCGCGGCATCCTTCTGCAGAATGAATTTGCCTATTGTCCAGCCGAGTCCGAGCATACCCTGCTCTTTCATCTCACTCACATAACGGATATCGAAAGATGGAGACATGTGTGTTCTCTCCGGTGGTGTCTGGATACGGTATCTCAGATTGACACTACCATGTGAATTGGAACGTGGCGGACGGATGATCTCAATCGCGTCTGCTATATTCTTAGGAGCAAGCACATTCATCTCCGCCTCTGAGAAATGGAATGGCTTTGTCATCTTAGGCTTTCTGATAAAGCTGTCTACAATCGCCGTCATCTCAGGCATCTTGAACGGACCGAAATCGAATCCATCCATCACACCCTGTCGAGCAATATCTTCTCTTTGTGTGACAGCTGGCACATGCTGCTGCGCCGCCATCACCATATTCGCTATAAAGAGAAATATCAAACTATATGTAATTCTTTTCATCATGCTCTATTATCTAACGATGAATTGTTTACTAACGGTTCCAGCTCCAGACTTAACAGAAATGACATATGTTCCATCTCCAGGAATAGTCAACTGTTTCTGGAACTCATCCGAACCATCTTCTGTTTTAACATAATCCACATCAACTGGAACTGTTGATCCGCTAGGACTTACAACATACACCTCTTTATCCTTATACTCACTTGGCAATGTCAACACAAGATTCACCTTGTGTGTTCCATTCGTAGACGATTGCACTGCAAGATTTTCCACGCCACGATTATTTGTGCCTTTTCCTTCTTCACACACCAGTTCAAATTCTTCTTCATACAAGCCAACCTCTTGGAATGACAAATGTTCACTATCAACAAAATTCTGAGTATGTACATTTTCTACAACTGGAGCCCATCCATTGATAGAGATTTGTTCCAAAGAAAGATTTTTTACTGTTTTTCCATCTGCCGTCTCTACTGCCCAATATAGATTACCGTACTCATTATGAATAATATCGAAAGCAAATTCATTTTGCACATACACCTTCGCTTGCAATTGATCGTTTCCGACAACCTTAACTTCATCTCCATTGTTTATAGACATGCCTTCACCTGTGACAACGCCATTCTCAACCTTGTAAATCTTACCATCCTCAATCTTGACTCCACAGAAGATATTTATATTAACAAAATCTCTTGTGAAACCAGACAAACTGTATGCTTGTGCATCTCCAACAGTCCAAGTAGCACTCAGTTGTGACTTTTCATTGAAATGTGACTTAAATGAAATTTTTTCATTGTTCACAGGTTTTACTCCATCTTTTTCTACAATATTAAATTTATAGACACCATCAAATGGTGCAGTATATAATTTAAAGGTGCCTTCCCATAAATTTTTTATTTCATGTGATTCACTAATTAGTTGTTCATTTGAACTCTTAACCGCATTTTTTTCAGGTCCGATCAAGGTATAAGCATACGTATCGTCATCAGGGAATGTAATCATAATGCTGCCTTGACTATAACAAGCAGGACTCGTCTCCGTTACAACAGGATCTTTATTAACCTCAATCTCTTCCTCTTCTGGATCACCAGAGACAGCAAAAGTGAAATATGTGAATTCGCCTCCTGTCTTCCAATCCAAGTTCTCAAACAGCACTTTGGAACGAGTTTTGTCTTTCGACGTCATTCTATAGATTCGCAAATTCGCCTCCTCGTCTTGGAAATCCTCTTTATCGCTCATCAAAAGATAAATTTTGCCATTGGTATATAGATTCATTGATTCCACCATGCCATAACACAACTCCATATAGTCGTTGTTCACATTATCCGACATGACGTGAAACTCGTTCAGCTCAACAGCTTTTCCCTTCGACGCAATCTCCATTGTCCACTCCGCAGGTGTCTGATTTTGTTCGACACGAGTAGACGGAATGATTTCTCCATTCTTGCGGACATACAATACGCTTCCTTTCTTCACAACGTCAATCAAATCTTTTCTTTTGTAGCTGACATTCACATCATTACCGTTGACACTGATATTGCCACTGGCAGCAAACTTGAAGACCTGTCCGCCCAATGTCACTGTCACGTCGCCATTCAACGCTCCCGACACCCATGATATCTCACCTTTGTTCACAAATGCTGGCATATTATCGATTGTGGCATTCGCTCCCTCTTTCACCTTGATATTATAAGATCCAGCAAACTTCTCCTCGACCTCACCCTCATTCTCCGGCAATTCGATACTCACATGTTCGCCATCTGAATATTCTTGACTCAAATTCTTCAATTTCCAGATTCGTTTAAGTGGAATATACTTCTGTGGCACCTCACCTGTCTGCTCAAAATTGACTGCACTTTCAGATGTTGCAGACAGTTTTTTCTCTTCACTCTCTTCAAATTTAATCTGGGATTTATTGTCTGCGAACATGATAAGAGTTTTATCTCCAAACTCTCCATATCGTCCAGCGACGAGAAGATTCTCGTTTGCCGACTTGTTGTAAAAACTGTTTTTATAATAGGTGTCTTTCAAATAAAGCGGAGTCTCTCTCTCTGATGTAGTGGTCCATGGCTGAATGAAATTATAGCTGTCCATTCTTCCATAGCCACACACTCTTGCATAATTGTCTTTTTTCCATACCACACCCTTATTTCCATACTCTTCATCCAGAGTATAGTCCACATCCAAAGTGATACCATACTTCAAAGCAAGGTATGTTTCAGCCTCCAGTCTTGCTTCATTTGTCAAAGCCTTGTCGTATACAAGCAATTCAGGCACGCTCATATTTCTCTTCGCTTTTTCCGCGTCCTTAAATGTCTCCGAATCAAACGAGCCTACCTTCGATGTCACTCCGTCGACATATTGTCCTCCGATACTTATATTATTGAAAGTCGACGCTACTGTTTGACGTGGATTAGTGCTCTTTGTGTACGACATGATTCGAAGAGACTTCTGCTGCTCATCTTTATTCGCAGCCTTAAGGTTTCTATCCTTGTAGCCGAACGATTTGCGAGAAGAAGACGACGGATGGATCACATTAGCTTTTGTAATCACAGTCTCGTCATCATCCGTGCCATTTGACATATTCAAAACGAATCCATCCTCAGTGTGGTCGTCCTCGGAAGAGTATCCATACACACCGATCACCGTCGCTTTCTGCAATCCCGTGCCTTCAATCCTCAGCAAGGAGTTGGCATCGTCTGTAAACGGAAATGAAGGATAGAAATTGTAAGTATAAATATCAGATCTGCCATTCACGCGCTCCTGCTCATTGAGATTCAATTTGACATTGTTTCCATTCAGATCCTTCCAGAAATAATTATTGTCTGGGTCGCTGCTCACAGATGACGTGCGCATCCATACGTATGGAGTTTGCAATCCAGTTTTGTTTTCCGCATATAGTGGCAAAAAAGATTTAATGACAGCACCAACAACAGCCATCAAACAAATTCTATTCTTCATTTTATTTCATTTTATTTTTTAACAATTTTTGTTGAGTATGCGCCAATTTCCTTATTGATTGTCAGCACATACACTCCTTCTGATAATTCTGATGTGACGATCTTGCCATCATTGACAACACCCGAGCAAACGATGTTGCCAGAAAGATCAATGATTTCGAATGAAGCGTCGTCCGCATCATCAACATTCAAAAGATCCTTTACTGGGTTTGGATATACACTCAATGCTACCGCATCTGTCTGATCGACGGAATTTTCTCCCAAACCAGTTGTTATAATAAGTTCAACCGGTTCAGTCACATTCTTGATTGAGCAGCGACCGTTCCAAGAGACCTCCACATTCTCACCCTTGGATGTCTTGACGCTTTCTACATGGTATCCCTTCTCCGCAGAGATCACCACCTCCGCATCTGATCCGTGACGCACCATATCATTGCCATCGTTCACCACAATCGACACATGCTCCGACGATGTCTTGATTCGGTATGTCTCGATGTAACGGGCGATGACACCATCATAATCATCGGAAGTTATATATGTTGATTCTGAAGGATCATAATCAGCAACATTTAAGCTTATAAGATAAAGCAACCCATGTTTAGCGTCAACTCTACAATCAGGATCATAATCAGTAGAATCTAGAGCTAGGACCCACTTATTTTGCAAAGTCTGTCCATCATATTTTGCGACTCTTATTCCAACTTTTCGCTCTGGTTTAGGCAACACAATAGACTCAGAGAAAACATTCTCATCACAGCTTGCTCCCATTCTTACAATATCATCATTTTGATCATACAAAAAAGTATGAGCATCAGTTAACGTTCTCATAGGAAGGTAAGCGTAGCCATCCAACTTATGTAAAGTCATGTCTTGAAGAATCTCATAATAATTGTTATCCCCAGCATCCCAAATTCTTAGTGGTTGTGTTGCTATCACTTTGTTTTGTGAATTCACTGCAAATCGTTTTATTTGTCCATCATTGCCACTAATCACATTATATGCCAAAAGATCTACCTTATCGCCTTTTACCAAATATTTACAAAAAGCAGCACAAGGTCTTCCACTCAAAGTTTTGTTCTTAACGATCACTGGATTTTCTGGATCTAAACTAATATTGCACTCTTTTCCACCGAATGGAACATACATATAAAGAGTATCCCCAGCGAAAGTCATATAAGACGCAATATGTTCACTATCTTCAAATTCTGTCTCATCATTCTCATTGGACCCCAAACAATATACTTGTTTGATGTCTAAATCTTTAGACAACACAAACAGACACTTATCGTTATCTCCATAACGGGCAAACGAAACTGGATAATCTTTGTTTACTCTGCTATATTCTTCATTGATATCAAACATAAACCATAAATCACCTTCTGGAGAAATTGCATATCCATTATTTGCATCAAATGAAAAAAATCCATCCTCCAAAAAATTATCCTCCTCTATCTCTACAGAGTTAACAACATCCCCACTCTCTATATCAATCTTCAATATGAAATAAGACTTTTGGTTAGCGACATAATACTTATTCCCATCATACATCACATAATTATTCCAAAAACAATTATACGTTGGAAGATACAAATAGCCGTCAAATATTTCGAATTGCCTCGCACCTGCATCATAAACTTTTGCCCATGCGACTTTTCCTGTATGGTCAAATTTTATTATAGCATCACTTTCTTTGGGTATTACAGTCCCATCAGAAAGAGTAACACCATAAGTATTTCTCGGCAATAAAAAATATAAATTTCCATCTCCATCAACTCTAGCCTCTTTCATTATAGTCATTGCATCAGATTTCTTGTTAAGCTGACACCCATCGAAAGCAAGACCATAATCACCATTTGAATAAACCTTCACCTCTGGAATTGCATTTGCACATACCAAAGAAAAAAACGAGATAAAAAATATAAATATCCTTTTCATATCAATTTTGTTTCTTTTTTCTTCCTAAATAGACATACATATAACTAACTTTTCCATTAATCTTCAACGCGAGAATGTATGGTCGAGTATAGCTTAATTTTATTTTTTTGTCATCGACTGTCAAGTCCCTCAAAGACAAGAAGGAGATAAGATTGATCTCTTTATTTCCTACATTGACATCGTCAACTTTCTTGCTTTTTATTTTATTTCCAAGTGTGTCACATAAGAATATCTCTACATTCGTATTCTCTCTATATACATCAAATGATAATAAATCATTATCATCTTCTAGAATATGAGATGAAAGCTTAATATTGTTACATGGATCACATATATTAACAGTCCAATAACCGTCCGATCCCTCACTTGGAATTGGATAAATCAGATTACTTAGTCCTTTTGTTGCAGTATTCTCTTTATTATGTTCAACTTCTATTCTATATTTTATGTATGAAGAAGCAAAATCAACAGGAACAGAAGCCTCATAAACATAAGTATTATTTTCATTTTTGGGGCTAATAAGATTTGCCTTAACAGAATCTTCTTTTTGTGTAGGATCAGAATATCGATAATACACACGTGCTTTTCCATACAAAGAATCACCACATCCTCCAGAAATAGTAAATTTCACTTTCAATTTATCACTATCTATACACGTATTATCATACTCTGCTGTCGATTGCTCTCTCTCAATTCCTCCACTATAAATATAAGTACTATTTATATCATCTGAAATTGAAGATGAAATCGAAACAGACACATTATACTCATTTCCACATTCAAGAGGAAAATCATTCATACATTCTGGATGGATTCTCAAGAAATACTGACTCTTTAAATTATCTCCAATTTTCGTGGATATATCACTGAAATCCTCAGAAAAGCTATTAGTTAAAAAGCCACCAGAGCCATCACAAAGAGATTTAAACCAATTTTCATTTTTTTTACTTCCATCTGTAATAGCGAATAACTGTGTGCCTTCTAATGCTTTATCTACATCAGTCATTAATATAGAACCGTTATCGCCTTCATCAGCATTAGTGTCACTATCATAATCAAATAACAAGATCATCACTTTAGAGACATTTTTCCTATATTTTGGCAATGCTAATGCATGCAAAATTGCCTGATATGCTCTTTCTTTTGATCCTGATACAGTAGTATCGAAAAGAGTCGTCAACTGATCATAATTATAAAAAAATTGTTGTTTATCGTTTAATGTCCACCCACATTGATTATAATAATAACTTAAATCTTCATATTTGAATACACCATCTCCAGAATATCCAAATCGTAACAAAGCAAAACGTATATCGTAAACATCTTTGATATCCTTTAACATGGCTTCAAGAGATTCTTTTAGCTTTTTGATATACATTGTCATAGAACCACTATAGTCCACAATCAAAACTATATCCGCAGGTCTTTTAGAATTGTTTTTTTCTAAAGTCAAACATTTATTTTCACCTTTATTTTGCAAAGTTATATATTTGTTATTTTTCGGATTCTTGATAGTCACCTTAATATCATCTACAGATATATTATCAACAAAAACAACAGTATCTTTTCCATCTTCTTTTTTCCACTTTCTTATAGCAGAAAAAGAAATTACTCCTTCTTTCTCACTTTCCCAATTGACATTAACAATTGTCACATTATTAGCTTCTATTTCAGGATTTCCTTCAGTGCCAGATTCTCCTCCTTCAGAACCCGATTCACCTCCTTGCGTGCCAGTCTCACCTCCTTCTGAGCCAGATTCTCCTCCTTCTGAGCCAGATTCTCCTCCTTCTGAGCCAGATTCTCCTCCTTCTGAGCCTGATTCTCCTCCTTCTGAACCTGATTGGCCTCCTTCTGAACCTGATTGGCCTCCTTCAGACCCTGACTCTCCTCCTTCAGTGCCCGATTGACCTCCTTCTGAACCCGTCTCGCCTCCTTCAGTGCCCGATTGACCTCCTTCTGAACCCGTCTCGCCTCCGTTTTGACCAGGAAAAGGTTTTTTGACTGGCTCAAAATCTCCAGATCTCAATTGCGATTTTCTTTCCTCATTTTTTGCATATCTGACATAAGAAAGCACATCAAATTTTTTAATGTCCCAACCTGCCCCAGTAAATGAGCTATCTGATTTTAAACTGATCTTAAATATGGCATCTTTTCCAGAAAGGAAAGAGACATCAAGATAATCAATCACCATTCCTTCCGTATATCCGCTCTTTCCATATATGCGGCTCCATACATTTCCTCCATCAGTCGTCACGTCTATCCAAACATAGTCATAAGAGCTCTCCACCTCAAACATCTCTTCAAGGCAGACGAAAAGGCGGTCGCTATAAGTGACTGTAGGGATATGGATTGTAGGGCTCTCTGCGGAATAAATTTTATTCTCAAAATATGCGCCTGTGGTGTAAACGTCGTTTAACAGTCTGAAATCCGAGCTTTTCCATGTGGATGACATAGTATTCGCGTCTGCAGAATATACTACAGAACACCCTCTAGGTCTCTCTCCAAACACATGAGTTTGATAAAACTTACCTTTTTCAGGCGGTGTCGACGGCTCTTCGTCCACTGTTGCCTCACACCATGCCTTTTGAGTCAAACTCACACAACTAACCAAAGCAACTAAAAGCTGCAAATAATATCTATGCATTTTTGATTTTTATTATCACATTAAATTACCTTTCCAATCATATCAAATCGCAAAAGACCAAGCTTAAATATTCGACACAATTATTGAGTATTTTTAAACGGTTGCAAAAGTAACACAATTTCGTTATATGGCAATTATTTTAGTATGAAAAGTGCTATTTTTTACACAATTTCTTCGATTTTTTATACAACGCGAACGATTTTTGACCAAACAATTCGCATTTTGCAAATAAATCAACACAACAACATTGCATTATAACTTTCTTCTACGAACCTGAAATTTGACTTCGTTTATTCTCGCTCGCCTTACGACTCACTCGAAGGACCGAGAGGCAAGGGCGTTCCGCCCTTTGCATTCCTCGTCCATAAACCCAACTTCTGCCTTATTAAATTCCATCAATTATAATTTGGCTTCTTCTTCAAATTTTATCAATTCAATAATGGCGAACAACTTATTTTGACTACTTTTGCCACAAATTTACATCAAATGCTCGGATCAATTGTTAACGCCACTACTATTCTCATTGGTGGTGCTCTGGGTGCTTCTTTTGGCACCGGAATAAAAGAAAAATATAAGTCTGCACTTTTCAACGCTCTCGGACTCGCATGTCTTGTGCTCGGAATGAACGCTGTCATTCCAAACATGCCGAAGAGTGAGTATCCTGTGCTGTTTATAGCCAGCCTCGCAATCGGAG
Organism: Bacteroidales bacterium UBA3844; assembly: GCA_002392915.1. Lineage (GTDB taxonomy): Bacteria > Bacteroidota > Bacteroidia > Bacteroidales > Paludibacteraceae > UBA1723. Next base: position 18,759 of record DGHQ01000046.1, read on the forward strand.
GCGTCGTCGGCACATGGTTGGACTTTCAAGGGAAAATAGACAGAGCAAATGCAAGATTAAACGAAAAATCCGGCAATGAAAAGAATGCCCTGCAGGGTCTCATGACCGGATTTCTGCTTTATGCGATAGGTACGTTCAGCATCGTCGGACCAGTGCTTTCCGCCCTCTCCCCTTCCCACGGATGGGCTTTAGGCGAGTCTGCCAACACATTTTTATATACCAATGCGACGCTGGACCTCGTGACTTCAGCGGTGCTTGCAGCGTCTTACGGATGGATAATGCTTCTTGCCGCGCCAATGCTCTTCTGCTGGCAAAGCATTTTCTATAGCCTCGGATATTTCTGTGGCGACGGAATGCCCGATCCGATGAGGACAGAGCTGACCATAGTCGGCGGTGTGTTGATTCTATGCTCCGGACTGAGCATTCTTGGCATAAAAGATTGTAAGACGGTGAATCTTCTCCCGTCGCTGCTGGTGCCTATCCTATTCTATGGCATCAAAGACATATTCTTTTAGAAATACATATAAATGATATTCAATTCCATTCAATATATAATATTCCTTCCCATTATATTCCTATTATACTGGGCAATGCCACACAAATGGCGTAACTGGCTGTTGCTCATCGCCAGCTACTATTTTTATATGTGTTGGAATGCACTATATGCGATTCTGATCATTTTCACCACCATCTCCACTTGGAAGTTGGCTACCATGATGGATGGGAAATCCCCAAAAATCAGAAAAATACTGCTCTCTTTATCTGTGACACTTAATCTCTCAATACTTTTTACTTTCAAGTATTACGATTATCTGATGTCGATTTTGGCAGATCTCACAAATCTTTTATCCATACAAATCGTACCAGTTAAACTAGGATTGCTGTTGCCGGTCGGAATATCATTCTATACATTCCAAGCGATAGGCTATTCTATTGATGTCTACCGTAGAGACATAAAGTCTGAAAACAATCTTGGTGTTTTCGCTCTATTCATTTCATTTTTTCCACAACTTGTGGCAGGTCCTATCGAAAGGGCATCTCATTTGCTGCCTCAATTCAAAGAACAGAAATCATTCTCATACGAAAATTTCCGCAACGGTCTGATGATCATCTTGTTCGGATTCTTTCTTAAGCTGGGTCTTGCGGACAGATGCGCGATATATGTCGACTCAATCTTCAACAATATATCCCAGCACAACGGAGCCAGTTATCTTCTCGCATCCATTTGCTTCACATTCCAAATTTACGGTGATTTCTTCGGCTATTCACTTATTGCCATTGGATCTGCAAAAATGCTCGGATATAATATGTGTGACAATTTCAACCGTCCATATCTGTCAACCAGCATAACAGAATTTTGGCACAGATGGCACATTTCACTGTCATCGTGGTTTCGCGACTACGTATATATTCCATTGGGAGGCAGTCGTTGTTCGGGCATCCGTCGCAACATGAATCTTATGGCGACGATGCTGTTGAGCGGATTATGGCATGGAGCATCCATGAATTTTGTCGTTTGGGGAGGACTGCATGGTATAGCGATGTGTGTGGAAAGAACGCTTGGAATTGCTAAAGCTCCACAAAACAAACTGCTATATTATATTCGCGTCACGACCACATTCATTATTGTCTGTTTCCTGTGGATATTCTTCCGTGCGGACACTCTCACAGACGCGCTGACAATCATTAGCGGAATTTTCACTGATTTTGGCAAGCCATACATTGTCTGGGCTCACATAATAATAATTGCATTTGTTCTTTTTATTTTGGCAATGCAAGAGATTATATACGAAAAAGGTTTCCATGTATCATCCATTCATAACATATGGCTGCGACATTCAGTACGTTATGCATTCATTGTATTGACTATCTCATTCATAATGTTGTTTGGCGTGTTGAATGGCGACCAATTCATTTATTTCCAGTTCTGATGAAAAAAGTTATAGTGTTGATATTAGCTGTGATAGCCGGCTGTTTCATTGCAGACAGGATAGGAAGCAATGTATGCTCGGCAATCCATGAACATTCAGATGGAATAACAGCATTTAAATACAGATATCTGTTTTCCAAATGTGAAGACGAAATGGTATTGATGGGCACATCACGCTGTGAGGCTCATTATGTATCATCAATAATGGCAGACTCTCTCGGCATATCTGTTTACAATGGAGGTATAGATGCCAGTGGCAATATATATTCTCATTATGCTGCGTTATGTCTATTGTTGAGGCATTGCCAACAGTCGCACCACACTCCGCGATACATTGGTTTGGAACTGAGTGTTTATGACTTTGCACAAATGCCGGATCCATTCAACACATTGACCTATCTTGCGCCATATATAGGATATGATGAAGAGGTAGATGAGATTTTCCGTAAAGCAGGGACATACTGGAAGTATCAGCTATCTCATCTCTACAGATATAACGCCAAAATCATGGCAGACTTAGCCGGATATGCCGTACCCTATGGAAAATCCGCAGAAAATGGATATTTGAAAAAAGACAAGCCATCCGTCGCTCCAGAAATCGTTGACACAATGCCGTCTACATATATAATAGACACCCTTAAAGTGCATTATCTGAATGCATTCGCAAAAAAATGTAAAGACAACGGAATATTTTTATTCTGCATGATTTCACCATGCTACGACAAAGCAGAAACGACCACTTACTCTTTTCTCCACGATTGGGCTAAAGAGAACAATCTATGGTTGTTTGACTACCATACCAAAGGATTATTCTCAAATTCCCCAGAATTATTCTACGACAACAGACATCTATGGAATGAAGGTGCCGTAAAATATACCAATATCTTTGTCAGGGATCTTAAGGAAAAAATGCAAAAAAATCTCAAATAATTGTTTCAATCTGCAAAATATTATATTTTTGTAGATATGAGAAAGAACTTATTTTTATCCATTATTGTGTTATTGGCGACGAATTTCGCCAGCATTGCGTTTGCTGAAGATTCAGCGGACTCATTCTTTATGCAAGGTAACGACAATTACACCGCAGGAAAATATGGAGATGCGATAAATTCATATAAAAAAGCTTTGAATTTGAGTCCGGGTAACGCATACATATATTATAATATGGGTAACGCGTATTCGAATAGCGGAATGTATGGCGACGCGATAAAATGCTTCAACGCTGCCATTGATAACGGACTTGTAGACGCATCCATCTATTTTAATCTTGGAAATGCATACAACAGTCAAGGTGAGACCGTGGAGGCTGTCGGAGCCTATAAAAGAGCAGTGAAGCTTGATCCAAATGATGCCGCAACGTTGCACAACCTCGCCATGGCATACTCCACTCTTGGCGACTTGGAGAATGCTGTAAAATGTTATGAGTCGGCAATCAAAATCAATCCCGACGACGCCGGTTCTCACTACAATCTCGGAAATATTTATTCCCAAATGGATGACGAGACTGCCGCCATACAGTGTTATGCCAAAACAGTGAAAATCAACCCATACTACGAGAAAGCATACTGCAACATGGGTGTGTCGTATAGCAATCTTGGCGACGAGGATCATGCCATCGACTGTTATCAGAAAGCGATCGAAGTGAATCCACGTTATGCCCGAGCTCACTACAACCTTGGCATCTCTTTCCTTCACCGCAACTTGAAAGATAAGGCAGAAAGCTGTTTCATCAAAGTGGTTGAGCTTACTCCTTACGACATCAGTGCATTCATCAAAATAGCCAACGCTTACGGTGAGATGGGAAAACAAGACAAGCAGATCGAATGCATGAAGCGTGCAGCCGACCTTGGCGACGAGGATTGTGCTAAATGGTTGAAAGACAAAGGTGTGAAATAAGACGATATTTATTTAGAGTATAAAATAGCAAAACAGAGACGAAATGGCTGCTCTATTAATTGCCCTAATAATATTCGGATTATATATTTACTTAAAGGATACCATTAAGTCAGACACCAACGATTCTTATGAAGAATCTTCGAAAACTCAAAGTTCCTCGAATTTCCAAAGTTCCACATTCTATTTCGAAGATGTGGTAGTGGACGTGTTCATTGCAGTTGTGAAACTGACCCCAGATTTGCATGTCTTAGGCAACGGTGTAAAAGAGAGGATGCGTGAATATGCATTAAAAACATTCAAAAAAATTGACGGTTCAGCTGCGAATACCAGAACAGATCATTTTGCTAGTAGGATAAACCCCAAAGAACAGATAAAGGTAAAAGAGTTGCAGAAAAAAGTATCAGACAAATTAAAATACTACGATTTTCAATATAAAAAAGAGATTCTTATCTGCATGTGGTCGCTTGCATACGCCGATGGTCAGGCTACACTCGACCAGCAAAAACTCATCTCTATCATCGGCAAAGCCATGGGATTGCCGTACACCACTTGCAATAAAATTGAAACGATGTTCTGGCAACGTATGAAGGCTGGCAAATTCGGCGACTACAAAGAGTTTGAGAAGCGTCGCAACAAATGGTTTGAAGATGAGGCTGAAAGAAAAGCTGAGAAGGAATTTGAAAAAAAGAGAAAAGAGAACAGCAACACAAACTACTCAAACAGCAGAAAGACAAACCACTCAAATCTGTCTCCTGAACTGCAAAAAGCTTACTCCGTATTGGGAATAGAACCGTCGGCAAGCATAGACGAAATTAAAAATCAAAAAAAGAAACTTCTGAAAAGATACCATCCCGACCTCTTCGCCAACCAGGGAGAAGAAATGATAAAGAAAGCGACAAAAAAGGCACAGTCGATAAACCATGCCTATGAAATTATAATTCGTAATTTATAATGCGTAATTCGTAATTTAGAATTTAGCATTTTGAATTTAGCATTTTTTCCCAGATTTTCACTGCCTCAACCGCCGCCTTCACATCGTGGACGCGTAAAATATCAGTCATACCAGATGCTAACGCAAGTGTGTTGATTGCTGTCGTGGCATTCAGGCTCTCTTCAATTGTGGTTTCAGCCACCTGCCAAGCCATTCTCTTACGTGAGACTCCCACCAAAACAGGCAATTTGAAAATCTCAAAACTCTTCAAGTTTGCCAACAATTTATAATTCTGATCCATCGTCTTGGAAAATCCAAATCCAGGATCAACAATGATATCTTTCACACCAAGCAAACGCAACTGGTCTATCTTATCTGCAAAAAACTTGATCACATCGCCCATGAAATCAGAGTAGGCGTACTCCAACTGCTGTGCCGAGACGCTGTTTCCCAAACTGTGCATCAATATATATGGCACTCCAAGTTCAGCCACCGTCGCAAACAGATTACCATCCAAAGCCCCTGCAGAAATGTCGTTTATCACGTCGGCTCCACAAGAAACGACAGACTCTTTCGCCACAGAAGACCTGAATGTATCTACAGAAATGATGATATCATGGAATTGTTTTCTGACTAGAGACACCGCATTGCAGACTCTATCCAACTCCTCCGTCTCACTTACCTCGACAGCACCTGGACGTGTGCTAAAGCCGCCGATATCAATCATTTGAGCCCCCTCAGTTATCATCTGTTCAACTCTATGTAATATTTCCGAATCACTGTTTGCCCTACTACCTGCATAAAACGAATCAGGTGTGGCATTAAGTATTCCCATCACAACGGGTTTGTCAAAACTACGCAATCCGCATTTTCCAAAATTGATAGTGAACGACATATGTAAATCATTTAGAATTTATTCAAAATTACAAAATATTGATATGATTTATCGGTCCAAAGGGACAAAAATCGAAAAATGCTTATAAATTTGCAGCGAATTTCAGGAAACAGGTACAATTCAAGTGAGTTGAATCTGGAAATTTTCATCAATCCAAGTGAGTTAAATTTTTATCAGTAAAGACAAAAGAGATGAAAAACAAGTACATTGATTTGATTGAGCAGTCGTTTGAGTTTCCTAACGAAGAGTTCAATGTGGAGGACAACCAGCTTCAATGGCATGGCATTCCTCTAATGGATATAATCAAACAGTACGGCACTCCGTTGAGAATTTCATATCTTCCGGCAATCGCAAACCACATTCAGCACGCTCGCAGAATGTTCAATGTTGCTATGGCAAAGGTTGATTATCAAGGCACATACAACTATTGTTACTGTACCAAAAGTTCTCATTTCTCTTTTGTGATGGAGACGGTGCTTAAACAGGGTGTCAACCTTGAGACATCATCCGCATTTGATATATTCCTTCTTGAAGCACTTGCCGAGCAAGGTCATTTGCCTAAAGACAGGTTCATTCTTTGCAACGGATTCAAGCGTCCTCAGTATGTTGAGAACATTCAAAGGATCATCAATGATGGTTTCACCAACGTCATTCCGATCCTCGACAATAAATTTGAGCTTGATCTTTTGCTTGATGGATTCGACAAGCCAATCCAGGTGGGCATGCGTATGGCGAGTGAGGAAGAGCCTAAATTCGACTTCTATACATCCCGTCTTGGAATCAGATACAGTGATTTGATTCCTTACTACAAGCAGAAGATCCAGAACAATCCGCAGGTGAAGCTTAAAATGCTACACTTCTTCATCAACACCGGTATCCGCGACACTTCATACTACTGGAATGAGTTGAACAAAGGTGTCAACATGTATATCGAGTTGAAGAAAGTATGTCCAGAGCTGGACAGTCTGAATATCGGTGGTGGACTTCCAATCCAGACACACATGGACTTCTCCTACGAATATGAGTATATGATAGAGGAGATCGTGACTCAAGTACAGAATGCATGTCGTCAGGCTGGAGTGCCTGAGCCAAACCTATTCACAGAGTTCGGTTCATACACTGTCGGAGAAAGCGGAGCTATCCTCTACTCCATCGTCAACCAAAAGCAACAGAACGACCGAGAGAAATGGAATATGATCGACAGTTCATTCATCACTACCATGCCAGACACATGGGCAATCAACCAACGTTTTCCATTCCTTGCAATCAACAATTGGGACAAGGAATACGAGCGTGTCCATCTAGGCGGTTTGACTTGTGACAGTGAGGATTTCTACAATGCGGAGGTTCACTCAAACGCAATTTTCCTTCCTAAGATGAAAGACGTGGATGAGCTATTCGTCGGATTCTTCAACATGGGAGCATATCAGGAGGCGTTGAGCGGATACGGTGGAATAAAGCACTGTTTGATTCCAGCTCCGAAGATTGTTGTGATCGACCGCGACGAGAACGGAGAATACACGACCAAGTTGTTCGCTAAAGAGCAGAGCTACAAGTCGATGCTGAAGATTTTGGGCTACTAAACAATTTCAAACATAAAATTCAAAGAGACGCACCACTTTAATTGTGATGCGTCCTTTTTTTCAACATAAATAATTATGAAAGATTATTTCTCAAAGCTGTAGAAGAACGAAGGGAATCCAGTGACAGTAATAGCCTTCGTCTCAATGTCTCCAGTCACAGGATCATAAGTGCAGAATCCATTATATGAGTCGTTGGCAGAACCATAAACAATCTTACCTTTATGAATTCCCATAGCCATACCATGTCCGTTAGTAAGAGGAAGCCCCTTGATTACCTTCACAGTCTTCTTATTAAGATCCACTACCACTGGCACACCGGTACGTGCAGTGTATGTATTAGTGTTCTCAGGATCAAGCCCAATAGCATAACCATAGCCATACATAATTCCGTCCGATGTATATTGGCATTTTCCAATCATATTAAGGCTACAAGGTAAGCCGTCCACCGTCGCACTGTTCAGATTGAATTTATAGTTTTCATCGATTTCTGTCTCACCCTTTTTGATTCGAGCTATACCAGCATCCAAGCCTGGAATGTATCCAAAAGAGCCGACACAATTGATGTACATATCACCGTTTTCATCAACAAATATTGATTGATTGTCAATAGGACGAGACGGACAACAATAGCCAAGCGACGTGTTGCGTATACGCTTGATAAAACTATCGTCAGACACATTGTAAAGAGCCAATTCGATACTGTTTTCCACAGGCATCCACTGCGAATTATACTGCTCCAATTTCTCACATCCGCAATTACCACTTAAAAAGTGCAAGTCTGTTGTTGAGGTGGGGAAAGAAAAAAGCAAAAAGTTTTCCTCTAATCGAATATTTTTTCATCTCCTCATGATAGCTGTGCTCAGACAAAAGACTCAAACGAGGCTCTAATTCAATGTATTCCTTTCCTGATTTTGTACCCCATTGAAATGTTGCGTTTGTATGTTTGATCGCATCATGATGTTTTGAGTTTTTGCTTAAAAAAGGATGATGCAATTCAGCCAGAAGAAAGCCATGTTTGAAAGAGTCGCATAGCATGTGCAGACAAGTCTGGACCTGTTCTTTGGTAAAATATTCTAGCACTCCCTCCATCACAACAATAGTCATATTGCGTTCTGGCAAATCTTTAGTCCATTCTGATTCAAGAGCATTTCCCTCTTTCATCACGCATCGTTCCCTATCCTGATATATTTTGCGTCGCACGTCCAAAATATCAGGCAGATCCACGTCGTACCATATAATCCTGCCATTGTCCACCTGTGCAAACTTGTCGTCGAATCCACAACCTAGGTTTATACAAAGAGCGTCGGGATATTTTTGGATAAGCTCGTCAAGTTGATTCTTATACATGATAGTACGAGCCACCACCCCCTCATGCGACATGAACGGATCATAATTTTTCACATCAACACCTAATTTTTCGATTATCTCTTTTGCCTTGTAATCTTTTATTCTGGCATTCGGACGGTCTGTTTCACTGGCACGAATCGCCAATGTCACCAATGCCGTCTCCTGAACATCTCCGATTTGTAGCTGCATAACACTTTTTTTGAGCACAAAATTACAGGTATGGTGAATGTTCCACAATACCCATATTTTATGATATCATTGGGAAAAACAAAAAAGTTGCGTTTCGCAACGCAACTTTCCGAATCATTATGATATATTCAAAATATATTCGAAAAAGCAAAATTATTTTATTTTCTTATATCCATATTTAGAAGAACCGCCCAACTCCTCCTCAATACGGATAAGCTGATTATACTTAGCCATACGGTCTGTACGAGAAAGAGACCCTGTCTTGATCTGGCCAGAGTTAGTAGCGACGGCAATGTCTGCGATTGTAGTGTCTTCAGTCTCTCCAGAACGGTGGGAAGTGACAGTAGTGTAGCCATGACGGTGAGCCATCTCAATAGCGTCAAGTGTTTCTGTAAGAGAACCAATCTGATTGACTTTGATCAAGATTGAATTGGCAGCCCCCATCGCAATACCTTTCTGCAAGAACTTCACATTTGTAACGAACAAATCGTCACCCACCAACTGGCAACGACCACCGATACGCTCTGTCAGCTTCACCCAATTGTCCCAATCGTTCTCGTCCAATCCGTCTTCGATAGAATCGATAGGATACTTAGATATCAACTGCTCCAAATAAGCGATCTGTTCGTCAGCACTCAATTTTTTACCATTAGGATCTTTCTGTTTTCCGTTCTTAAGCTGCTTATAGTCGTAGAAATACTTACCGTTCTCTACCACAGCGAATTCACTTGCCGCACAGTCCATAGCAATCTTCACGTCTTTTCCTGGCTCATAACCTGCGTCTTTAATAGCCTGACAGATAGAATCAAGAGCATCCTCCACTCCATCAAGGTTAGGAGCAAAACCACCTTCGTCGCCCACTGCAGTTGAAAGACCACGTTTCTTAAGAAGTTTAGCCAAATTGTGGAACACCTCCGCTCCCATTCTGACTGCCTCCTTCAAACTTGATGCTCCAACAGGACGAATCATAAATTCCTGGAATGCGATTGGAGCGTCTGAGTGAGCGCCGCCATTTATGATGTTCATCATAGGCACAGGCAAAGTGTAAGCGTTAGCACCACCTATGTAACGATACAAAGGAATGTTCAAAGCCTTAGCCGCAGCTTGTGCGACTGCCAAAGAGACTCCCAAAATGGCGTTGGCTCCAAGCTTACTTTTTGTCGGAGTACCATCCAAATCAAGCATTTTCTGGTCGATGGCACGCTGCTGGAACACACATTCACCCACAAGTGCTGGAGCAATCACATTGTTCACATTAGCAACAGCCTTAAGGGTTCCCTTACCCAAATATCTGTTCTTATCTCCGTCTCTAAGCTCAAGAGCCTCATTCTCACCTGTGCTGGCTCCCGATGGGACAGCAGCACGTCCTAACACACCATTCTCAAGGATTACATCCACCTCTACAGTTGGATTACCACGTGAGTCTAGAATCTCACGACCTACAATTTTCTTAATCTTCATTTTCTTATTTTTATTTACAATGCAAAATTAAGTAGGATAGGAAAAGCTGTCAATCACTTAAAATTATGATTTGTCAATCAAACAAAAGAGCCCTTTAATAATTTATGTGTATAGATTTTTCACGAAGAAAAGCCAAGCAGAGTAATCAAAATCCGCTTGGCCGGCAAAAAAACAAAAACAAAACCTAACATAAACATAGCATTAGATTGGAGTTATCTTCCAACCACTATTATAGCTAATATCTTTACAAATGCAAAATTAGTTGTCAATAGTAGAAAAATCAATCCTCAATAATTGTCATTTTGAAATTTCTACAACATCAGCTGTCAAATCCCCAAAATTAAGAATAATCATAACTTACAAAATAAGACAACATTCGGATTCACAAAAAACGGTCATTCACCAGAACAACCGTTTTTTCAAAAAAATGTGGTTAAAAATTCACATGTGTAGTATGGCTTAGGAAAAGGATTTAAATATTTTGACACAAAAATATGACAATTCCCAATTCAGCAAAACCCCTATTAATAGTGATTCTAAATAGAATATTACAATGCAAGACATTGAGCAACGACACAAAATTGTCATACCAATGTAACATGCGGCCAACATTTCATATCAATAAAATCAATATCTTTGCAATGCAAAGACATCAAATATTCTTACTCATATTCGATATACTTATGAAAATTCTTGTTGTGGACGACGAATTGGATATCTGCGAACTACTTCAGTACAATCTTGAAACAGAAGGATATGAGGTTGTGACAGCAAATTCAGCGGAGGAGGCACTCAAGCTTCCCCTACAAGAATATGCGCTGATTCTTCTAGACGTCATGATGGGAGAAATGACAGGATTCCAAATGGCACGAAAGATCAAAGACAATCCCGTCACAGCACACATACCGATTATATTCATCACAGCCCTTGATGATGAAGACAACACAGTCAAAGGATTAAACATCGGAGCGGACGACTATATAGCAAAACCTCTGAGCATGAAAGAGGTGAAAGCGAGAGTCAGAGTAGTGCTCAGACGAGCATCTCTCCCTCTCATTCAAAAAGAGGAGAATTCTAACATATACTACGAAGGCATCACTCTGGTTCAAAAATCCAAGACAGTGACATTGGACGGGCAAGAGCTGACTCTCACCAAACTTGAATACGAACTCTTATCACTCCTGCTGCAAAACCCAGGCAAAGTGTTTTCTCGCGAAGACATATTGGCTCATTGCTGGCCGCAGGATGTTTATGTTCTCGACCGAACTGTGGATGTCAACATCACCCGTCTAAGAAAAAAGATTGGCCGCTATGGCAAACAAATAAAGACGCGTATAGGCTATGGCTACTGTTTTGAGAAGTAAATCCTTTCAGAGAAACCTATTTTTCAGCATCGTCAGCATTTTCATTTTGTTTGCCGTCTGCTTCGGAATATACCAGCATCAAAGAGAAAAGGTTTACAAGATAGACATTCTGAACACTCGTCTGCAGATGTTCAACTATAAGACGATGCGATCATTGGGAGAGCAAGGCATTCTATGCGACAGCACTTTTTTAGCGTACACAAAGGCGCACAGCATCGAAGGGATGCGCGTGACAGTCATCGACACTAACGGAAAAGTACTGCAAGACAACGACGACAATAAAATAGATTCTTTGTCTAATCACCTGAAGCGACATGAGGTGCAAAAAGCACTGATCCACGGAAGCGGATATGACATAAAGCGAACGTCAGAAACAACACATGAGACATACTTCTACTCGGCCACTAAATTCAAGAATCTCATCATTCGTACAGCTGTGCCATACTCTACAGAATTGACTGAATTTTTACAAACCGATTACTCCTACATCTACTATACAATATTCCTTACGTTTCTTCTGGTCATTGTTCTATATTGGAACACAAGCCGAATAAGCAGACACATAGAGCATCTGCGTGAATTTGCGATCAAGGCAGAAAACGGAGAAAAGCTGGACCATGAACTGGAGCGACGTCTGCCAAACGACGAATTGGGAGACATCAGCCACACCATCATAACACTCTATTGGAAGCTGCGCCATAGCGAGGAGGACAAAGCCCGTATCAAACGTCAGCTAACCCAAAATGCGGCACACGAGTTGAAGACTCCAGCAATGAGCATCCACGGATACATAGAGAGCATACTCGACAATCCTAACATGTCAGCAGAAAAGCGACAGCACTTTTTGGAACGCTGCTATACCCAAAGTGAACGTCTGAACAAATTGCTTATGGATATGGCACAACTGACTCGATTGGAGGAGACGCCTACGTTATCATCCGAAGACACAAAGGAAATATCAAATGTCGACATTGTGCCGATAATTAAAAACGTATTGGATGACACCGCTCTGCAGTTAAATGAAAAAGGCATACAAAGTATAGTGAGTTTGCCTGACAAAATCATCATTCCGTCTCCACTCACGGAACCGGAAGAGGTCCTGTACAGTGTGTTCCGCAACCTTGTCGACAACACTATCTTCTATGCGACAGGAGCCACTAAAATCAATATAACGTACAACGACGGAGAGTTTTCATTCTCAGACGACGGAATTGGAGTCGAGCCCAAACATCTTCCTTATCTATTCGAACGGTTCTATCGCGTCGACAAAGGAAGATCACGCAAAATGGGAGGCACAGGTCTTGGTCTTGCCATCGTCAAAAATGCCATCACAGCACATGGAGGCTCAATCTCCGCACACACCACTCCAGGTGGAGGGCTCACTATCAAATTTGCATTTTCTAAATAACTTTTCCACTATGGTTTATAAGCACATTTTTAAGCAATATCATTGTATTATGGGTGTAATACATCTGTAACACATTACACATACCTTCGCAGTGTCAAAAGAGAAGTCAAAAAAGAGCTCTGCTGAAACGTTATGAGAAACTGTGTTTATAGAAGAAGAATCAAGATTCGCAAGAGGATGAATTTATATATCCCTGCATTTTTCTTCACGTTTATCTTTATCGGTTATGCAAAAGCACAACCCAGGGAAAACGATTTTGGAATATGGTTGAATGCGAATTTAGAAAAGGACATCGGCGACAAATGGAGTGCTGGAATAAATACTGAACTTCGCACGATGGACAACACAAGAAGTATCGACCGTTGGCAGGCGGGGGTTAACGGAAGTTATAAAATATGCCAAACACTCAGATTGAATGCAGGATATGAGATTCACCTGAAAAATCGAAATGTGGATGGAATCTCAGAAATAGTGCCCCGTCATCGCATGATGCTTGGTTTATCAAAGAGATGGAACGTTGTAGAATGGCTGAAACTATCAATACGCGAACGATACCAATATACATATATGACGGCAAAAAGCAATATTGACGCGACAAGCAACCACCATCTACGTTGTAGGCTCAAAGCTGAAATGGAAATAAATAATGTTAGATGGAAGCCATTTGCCTCTATTGAGACGTTCAACAATATAGCAAAACATTTCAATATTGACGAAATACGTGGATCAACAGGAAGCACTTACAAAATAAGCCGTCACCATATAGTGTACATTGCATATATAATAAACCTAAAGGAAGCAAACAATGGTCTTAACAAAGCAAGCCATGTGGTTAATTCCGGATATATATTAAAATTCTAAATTTCAAATATATGGACATTCTATTTCTAGGAATAGTTGTATTTCTAATCGGACTTGCGGCACTCGATCTAATGGTTGGAGTAAGCAATGACGCAGTGAATTTTTTGAGTTCAGCAGTCGGAGCCAAAGTAGCAAGATACCGAACAATTCTACTTGTAGCGGCAGTCGGAATCTTCACCGGAGCAGCATTGAGCAACGGCATGATAGACGTCGCACGACATGGAATAATGTTGCCTCAACACTTATCTTTCTATGATGTGATGTGTGTGTTCCTGGCGGTGATGGTCACAGATGTAGTGCTGCTCGATGTGTTCAACACACTTGGTATGCCGACCTCCACGACTGTCAGTATGGTATTTGAACTACTTGGTGGAGCACTTGCCATAGCCATAATCAAGATAATAAGTGGGGCTACAGATTCAAATGGAGTGTTATTGACACTCGGTGATCTCATCAACACAGAAAAAGCATTCAGTGTAATAATAGGTATTTTTCTAAGCGTGGCCATCGCCTTTGTACTCGGAAATATCGTACAATGGATAGCGCGCATCGTCTTCACATTTACCTACAGAGTAAACGGCAAAACGACTGATTCTGAAGGTGAAATGGGAAATTTGGTAAGTTCTTCATTAAAAATAGGAATATTTGGAGGAATAGCCGTAACAAGTATCATTTGGTTTCTGTTGATCAACGGATTGAAGGGATCAAGCATAATGACTCCTGAAATCAAAGAGACAATCAACGACAACACATGGCTGATACTAGGAGGCGGATTCGCCATTTTCTCTGTAATCATGACCATACTGAGTGCGTTCAAGATACCGGTACTGAAGTTTGTAGTATTATTAGGCACGTTTGCTTTGGCAATGGCATTTGCAGGCAACGACTTGGTGAACTTTGTAGGTGTGCCACTCACAGGTCTTGATGCCTATAACGATTATATGGCAAATGGATCTGGAGATGCATCGACATTCATGATGACATCTCTTATGAATTCGGCACAAACGCCCACTTTCTATTTGGTAATAGCTGGCATAATAATGGTGTCCGCGCTATTGTTCTCTAAGAAAGCTCAAAATGTGACAAAGACATCAGTTGACCTATCTCGTCAAGATGAAGGCGACGAGATGTTTGGATCAAGTGGAGTGGCACGGGTTTTGGCACGCAACACACAAAAGACAGCATCGGCCATAGCTAATCTTATTCCTAAATCCATGAGCAGATGGATAGATTCACGTTTTAACTCAAATGACGCTGTGTTGCCACAAGGAGCAGCCTTCGACCAAATACGTGCAGCCGTGAATCTCGTACTTGCCGGACTACTCATCGCTATCGGAACGAGCATGAAGCTTCCTCTGTCAACTACCTACGTCACATTCATGGTGGCCATGGGTACTTCACTTGCCGACCGAGCATGGAGTAGAGAAAGTGCAGTGTTCCGCATTACTGGAGTGATAAGTGTCATAGGAGGATGGTTTATAACTGCAGGTGCCGCACTGATTATATGTTTTATCGTCACCAACGCATTGTTCTTTGGATCATTTGTGTCCATGGTCATAGCTATCGTCATAGCTGTCACACTGATAATCCGCAGCAATATCAAATACAGCAAAAACAACAAAAAAAGTGAAGCAGATGAGTTGTTTACAGAAATCATACATAGTGAAGACAAAAATGTATGCTGGAATCTGCTTCGCAAACATGTAAGATATACGACAAAGGAAAATCTTCAATTAGTGGCAGAAAAATACGAAGCACTTACAACTGCTTTCTTCTATGAAGATTACCGTACTATCAAACGTACCACAGTCCAGACAGAAAGCCAACGCAAAGAAATAAAAAGGCAGCGTCGCAAACAAATAATCGCACTACGCCATATCGACCCGATTCTGTGTGTTGAAAAAGGAACTTGGTATTTCCTCATTATCAATTCTCTTGCCCAGATGGTCTACTGTCTGAAGCGAATGGGAGAACCTTGCCGTGAGCATGTCGGGAACAACTTCAGTCCAGTGCCTAACGAATACATAAAAGAGTTTCTTGTAATTCGTGATGAGATAGTAAATCTTATCAATCGGGCTATTACCATTGATAACGCTGCTCAAATCAGAAATGATGCTGCCAAGCTACAGTCCAATCTTTCTGATTATCGTAAACGTATAATTCATGACATTCATACAAAACAGCTCAACATAGAGAGCATGACTGTATTTCTGAATCTTGTCCAGGAATCTCAGGAGCTTCTAAGTGCGCTACGTCATACGATGAGAGGAGAAAACAAGTTTGAGGAGCTTTAAAATCAGGTTGAAAAAACTAAACACATAACCGATAATATTTTTTAGGTAAAGCTATACTTTTTAATATTAACCACAATCACTCTGTGAAGAGTCAATTGTGGTTTTTTATTTTATCCCATATTACTTAACAGAGTAACGCTGCTCTACCACATTCCAATCAATGATCGACCATAAAGCAGAAAGATGATCAGGGCGACGGTTCTGATAATCCAAATAATAGGCATGTTCCCAAACATCAAAAGTCAGAAGTGGGATGAGTCCACGTTGTGCTGGATTGGATGCGTTTGGCTCTTGCGTAATGACTAGTTTGCCATCAGCATCAGCAGACAGCCACACCCAACCTGAGCCAAACAAAGTAGCGCCTTTCTTTTGAAATTCTTCCTTAAACGCATCAAATGAGCCGAAATTCCTTGTAATGGCAGCCGCTATCTCACCAGCAGGCACATTGTTTGCTTTTGGAGAACAAAACTGACCGAAATAAAGTTCATGGTTAAGAATCTGACCAGCATTGTTAAAAACACCACCATTTGATTTTTTAACGATATCAGCGAGAGACATTCCTTCAAAACTAGAGCCAGGAAGCAAAGAATTCAAATTGTTCACGTAAGCCTGCAAATGTTTTCCATAATGGAAAGAAATTGTTTGACGACTGATAACAGGTTCCAACGCATCTTCAGCATACGGAAGTTTCATTAATTCAAAATTTGTTGCCATAATACATTTTTAATTAAACACTCAAAATCCCATACAATTAAAAACATTGTATGATTTTCGACAAAGGTAAAATTGGCTGATTAAAACAACAACTGATTTCATCTATAATACAATAATATTTTTTTAGAATCAATTTGATTTTCCATCTTTCATTTCGTCTTTAGTGAATACAAAAACCACTTCTCGAAAATTTCGAAAAGTGGTTTTCTAAATCTATCTAAATAAGATAACAACGTTACTTCACTATCACCTTTTGTCCATTAACGATATATATACCCTTAGGCAAAACAGCAACTTGAGTGACTCCCTCGTCATACTTAGCATTCTTCACAATCAATCTTGAAAGAATGTCGTAGAAATCAAGAGTTCCAGACTTTGCAGACTTAACATATATGTGGTTATTATCCGCAAATACAACAATACTATCATTGTTGTTCCAAACATCCACAACAGAACCGAACTCTAACAACTGACTCCAAGTGGCATTCTTGCCAAAATCTCCAGCATTACCATACTCGTCAAGTATGTTGTTTACATTAACCTCTATCTTATAGAAACCAGAATGATTTGTTTTAGATGAGATATCTACCAAATAAGTATAGTCATCTTGCTGAACAACCGTAATCGAAGGATCACTTAGATTTTCTCCTCCCTGACAATATAATTCAATGTCATTATAATCGAATGTTTCATTCTGTATCTTGCGATTGAACTTAACGACAACTGCATCTACAGGAGAAGTAACGGCATTAACACCAGTAGGGACGCCAGAAATCTCGGCAACCTTCAATACATTCTTCTTTATACTATAGTAAATATTGTAATCATTTTCACCTACAGCAGTCATGTAATCTAAGAAATGAAGACGGTTCACATAGATTGGTTCCTCTCCATCAGGAAGAGTGACGAATGTTGTCCATACATTACTCAATGGTATCTCCACACTATCCTTCACTCTGACAACCTTTACAATATCATAACAGTTATCGCCTGGATCACTCATCTGAGCATAATTCCAACCAGCCTTAGATGGAGTGACTGTAAGTTTGACGACGGTATCGGACATTGTCACCATCTTCTTATCAAGAGTAGCACGCTGAGCTTGATTAACCTCGTCATTACCACCATCAGAATAATATATTGCATCAGGAGTATCATTGTCATCCTTTTTGTCATTCACAAGGAAGTCGACAACACGATCATCTTTCACACCATAAGCGTCAACCGTCTTTATCAACTCATGGATAGCAATACCCTTCACCAAACTCAACTCAGGATTACCAAAGCTATTAGCATGGACAACACTTGCCTCATACTTAGTGAAGTGTCCAAGCAATGAACTTGTCAACCACCAAACTCCAGTCTTAGCTGTGTGAGCCTCGATATTACCGAAGTCAATATTTTCAGATCCAAGATCACAATCCTTACCATTCAAGCTAGAACCGATGATAGCGAAATCGATCAACAAGCCTTTTTCATTGTCAACAATCTCAGGCTGAGCAGTCTCAAGTTTCACATTCTTAGCAATACCATAACCCTGATTGTCGATTCTCACACCCAAAGCAGCAGGTACACTTGGTTCTACACGATCAAGAGTCAATGCATCGTCACTAAGGATATTACGCTGCATGAAGTAGTCGATCTGCAAGTCTGGACTTGGATTGACTGTCAATGTCACTGGGAATAGATCTGCCTTTACTGTATCTCCTGAAGATGGATCTACGTATACGATATATCCACCGAATGAATAGTTAATTGGAGACGTAGGAGCTGCACCCTTCTCAGGAATGAATCTGAACAATGCAGTTCCTTCTGATTTTGGTGCGATCTCACCAGTACCGTCGATTGCAGAAATACCTGTCAACTTCTGAGTATTAATCTGGAACAAATCATTAGCAAGTTCGCCCTTATCATTACGAACCTCAAGCACGACTTTGAATCCTTCCATAGCTCCAGACTCATTACCATTGTTGACTGTAAGGGTACCGTCGAATGCCTCACGAGTCATTGTCAATGTCTGAGCAATATGAAGTTTAACACTTGCACAAATGCTCTTCTGCGATGGTTTGTTAACCTGTTTGTTAACAGAAAGCAACAATTGATTAATAGTACCAAATTTTCTCAATTGCATATAATTGAAGAAATTGACAATACTATCCATATAAGCATTAACCACAGACTGGTCTATGATATTAGGATATTGCTCATTAGGCGAATAAACACCATTTTCATTAGCAACCAACGTCTCATTCCAACGTTGTGCCATTTCTACCATTTCAGTAGTAGACAAATCTAATGACGGCAATTTTTTGATAGAATCTATATCTATCTTCTTTCTACGAGAATAATTCTTGATTGTATAGTCAAAATAATCTACAATTCCACTCTCTGAAAGAAGATTTTCCGAACCAGCCAATTCTTTCATTATATTACCTCTATACTGCAAATAACCAGAAAACTCGATCGCATCCTGTGCGGCCAAAGACCTTGCGTCTGAAACCTTATAGATGCTATTCTGCATATCAAACTTTGCCTTACTGATAGCAGGTTCCTTAGGTCCATTTTGTTCACTCAGACGTGTGCCATCAGAGTAATGAATATCCGCGATTTCTCCATCAACAATCATAACAGTATCTCCCGCTGTTGTTACAGTAACACGAGTATCTGCATCCTCCTCGTTATTGCCCATCACTCTATCATATACATATCTACCACAATTTTCTGCATATCTTCCTGCATCACAAGAATTCAACTGACAGAGCATATCAATACAACTCCAAGGGACATGCTTGATAACAGGCATTTTACCCTTAACATCATCCAAAAGATCCTTTCCTTGATCCCATACAAAATCAACACCTTCATATGGATCCAATTCTCCCTCAAGACCCTTACATACAAGTTTTGTACCTGTATACACAGTCTGCAAATCACTAATACTTGCAGAAATGAACTCATCATCATCGTCATCATCACCACCATCATCATCATCATCATCATCTACATCAAACAGCTTTTTATCATTGTATACGGCACTCACAGCTGCATTTGTTTTTTTCTTCCAATCCTCTGGAGAATTTTTATCAAATGTATAATCATTGAATGGCGTATCAAGAGACTCAAACCAATTTTGATCTTCTTCCTCGTCAATATGGTCTTTAAGTTCGCAACTCTGTCTCTTTCTTCTTGCTTCCGCATCTTTCTTTAAAGCATCATGCAACTTATCTGTTCCCCATGAAAGTACAGGACCAACGATAGGAATCATTCCTAAAAGACTGCCGGCACATCCCCAAGGATCAACTTTTGACAAACAAGAATTACAAGGTATATCCAAGTTGATTGAATAATGATTATTCTTTACATTTCCAAGCTCATGGTTGTCATTGTTTGATCCTCCACCATAAGCAGGAATATCAAATCCGCCACTTCCAGAACCTCCATTTCCTGTCAAAGGAACCAAATATGGACAACCCCAAGCATTCTGGCTGACTGCCGACAACTGTCTCAATACTCCACAGACATAAGAATACTCAGCATGTACGTTTGGACATTCAGATGTTCCAAACGATTCATCCTCAAGAAGGATTCCGTCTCCTCCACCGCTGACGTAACTGCCGGTGCCAAACTCATCATCAGTACGAACAATAGTGACTGGCACGAACTCAGTATGATTAGCAGGCAACGAATCTATATAGTTGTATGGCACATAGAATCTGTAGTATGGCACTCTAGGCATACCAAACTTAACATAATGAGCCGCAATCAAGCCATGGTTAGTTATCTGTAGACGTACTGTCTTTGGTACACCAACTTCAAATCTACTCTTGTCTGGAACTCCATTAGGGAATGACAATGTCACAACAGGAGCAGGAACATTTGTCTCATACTCAAAATCAAGATTGATATCATATTTATCTTCAATCTCAACTCGCTCCACATTCCAAGTGTATGTGATTGCCTGATAAGCCAAGAACACAAACTTATCCAATTTCTGACCAGCCTGAATTTCAATTGTCTCCTGATATTCTGAGTGCTTGTCTGCCTTTACACATAACAAATAAGAACCTTCTGGAATACTGTCAAATTTTACAATACCGGATGTATCTGAATAGCCAGATGCCACCTCTTGATTATTGTACTGGTTGCGAACAACAACCTTAGCACCATTCAAATGTTTCTTATCCGCAGTGTTGTAGAAATATTCATCCACCACGTCTACCTCCAAGCTACCCTTTGATTCTGAAGAGTATTCAACTCGGAATGACAAGCTTGTAGATTTTCCATTAGCACAATTGACTCCTATCGAACCTGTATATGGCACATTGATTGGAGCACCATCAAAATATTCAAGTTTCAACGGAACATAAACAGTATCACCAGACTTGATGCTTGGCAACGTCTTTTCAGGAACGCTAAATCCTTCAAAATCAGGCAATGACAATGTAATCTCTCCTGTCTCACCAAATCCTGCATTTGTCAACTCTATATTGATATATTTTGGTTTCTGCTTCGACACATACTCATTGATATTTGCAGGATAAACCTTAATCTGACCATAAGGCTGTTCACAATAGAAATATGTTGAGAAATCACAAGTCGTGTTCTCATCACAAGATACGCGGAACACACTTGGAAGATACATCTTGCCTTCCGTCAATTTCGTACCTGTAGCTTTGAGCGGAATTCTTGCAGATTCACCTCCTTTAAGCAGTTTCAATGTATCAAACGCTACTTGCAAACCATCTGCCAACTCTCGTGTCTCAACCACAAGATTGTGAAGAGCAACAGAACTTCTGTTTGTAATCGTAATAGTACCGTCAATAGTGTCACCCTTTTGGATTGTCCACTTCGTTGTACCTCCTGTATATGCCATACCAGGTATATCGAAACTAGCGTAAGCGACATTTTCAGATTTAGAACCGACATATACCTTCACTGTATATGTACCACATTCTGTCTTTTCCGTTGGGAACTTCACAGCAGCACGGCCAGTTGAATCTGTGACACCTGTCGTAGAATGTGTAAATCCGACATTTGAATTTGCCTCAATTGTAAGTGTTCTGCCCGCCATTGGAGTGCCATAGGCATCAGTAAGGATACCTGTCACATCCACAGTGTCTCCAGCATGGTACACATCCTTATCTACAACCGCATCATATACATAGTAGTTTGACAATGTTCCAGCAAGATAAAGAGTGATTTCGTACTTGCCTGAATTGCCTGACTTAATTGTGATCTCTGCGTCACTCGTCTGTTTCTTTACATCAGTTGGAGTATAGTAGATTCTTAGATAACCACCATTCAGTTTGTCCCAACCATTTTCAAACTTAGCCGAGAAATCAGCAGCGTCTTTTCCAGAAATTGTATATGTGATTGAGTCTGTCAACTCAAATCCCTTCACGTAACGTGTCAACGAAGATGTTTCGTTCAACTTTGAACCAAACACACAATTGACATTTCCACTCACTTCCAAACTTACTGGTATGTCTATTCTGAAGCTGTCTACATCAGAGCAAACAGTGTCACACGCGATCGCAGCCTTCACCATATACTTATATGTCGTATGGTTGTCAAGGCCTGATAGATATTTGCTGTGATCCTTAACAAAAGATGCCATTGGTGTAGAAGGCATTTTCTGAGAAGCCTTCCATACATACAAATCATATTTATCAACCTCAACAGGAAGTATCAATCTGTTCCACTCAATTGTCATAGTATTGTTCTGCTCGTTCACAACATATGCAACCTGAGGACGTGAAAAATTAACCTTCTTCTTAGAGAAATCAGGATATACAAAATAATTATAGTTGAATGGAACACCTGCCACACCAGACTTATCATAAGGTGTTACCTTCAATGTCAAAGTGTCGATATTACTTCCTGATGTACGAAGTTGCATAGACGGAATTGTTGTGCCCGTTCCAGATGTTGTTTCAAATCCAGTCACATTACCAGCATAATCAATCTTCCAATCTATCTTAGAAATTGTAGAATCGAATGTTGCTTCTAATGATATGCTGTTGTAGCAAACCACCTGACTATAATCCAACATCTGAACATATTCTCCATCAAACTCAATTGCTCCAAGATCAATTGCCTTGCCATAGACTCTTGCACCTCCGGTGATATCTGTCTTTGCGGTCATCACACTGTCAAGACCTTTGTCGATACAAGCAGATGTCGCATGTAGACGGTAGTCACCTCCAGCAGCATTGATGAAGCATACATAATTCTTTGATGCATCTGATCCGCTATTTGATGTAGCCAACTTGATGTTGTTTTCTCCAGTCAAATCACCATCCGACGCACAGTATTTAACCTTCATATAATCAGAAGTAACAACCTGTGGTAGAACAACATCAGTCACCTTATTGCCATAGATTATTGAATTGGCAATAGTAGTGTATTTTTTAGGAGATGAAGAATTGCAACTTACCGCACTACTGTTTCTTGTCTTGTTATGTGCAATAGTAGAGTTGGTGATAAATGATGTATAATCAGCAGATATAATGCTATAACTATAACCACTATTATATATCTCATTGCCACACACCAAAGAATTTTCCAAAGTCGAGTTCGACAAGTAGACCGTATTGTAGTACCTTATCTTATTGTTCATAATCTTACAATATGAAATAACCGAATTCTCTACTGCATCAATTATTCCATATTCATTTGTGATACCACAAATCTGAGAATTTGACATTCTTGATCCATTCAAATAGACAATCTTATTACTCTGAGTAGTCGTATTGTCTGAGAATGAACAACTATCTACAACACCTCCGTAGATTTCAAGATCTTGAATTTTATTTTCTATAAACTGACAGTTTCTGAATATAGACTTCTCTGCATAAACACCCTCGTTACCAGTTCTTGCATTTCTAAAAATACAATTGTTGAAAGTTGTGTTCTTCTTCGTCTTTGCATTTACACCACTATTGTTACTCAAATAACCATTCTGAATTGTAAATCCATCTACCACGATTGCCAAGGAATCAGCAAAATCGTAATTTTGGATAATACATCTTCTCTTATACCTACCGTCGATAATAGTGACATTCGTCTTTGGGCTTCTCTCATCCAATGAAGATTCTGTTCCTGCGAAACCTCCATATAGGTTCACACCTGCAGAAAGAGAAATTGCAGACACCAATGATGTGTCTCCGAGATAAGTTCCTTTCGCCACCCAAATATCATGTCTGTTTCCTGTTGTCGACGCGAGTGTTACCGCCTGATTAATTTCACCAAGTGCATCATCCCAGCTCAAACCAGATCCGTCTGATCCTGCTTTCACATATATGATCGAACCAACCATAGCTCTTTCTGTAAATGACGACTCTATAGCACCCATGTCAACAGCCTCACTTTGCTTTCTTAGATTCTTACGTAAATCAAGTGAGTCTGCCACGTCAGTTCCTGCATTGATACATAGAGAAGTTCCAGAAAGTGAATAATCACCCTTGGCTGCGTCTGCAAATGCTGCACTCGACTTGCTTCCGTCTATATTGCCTTCTCCATTTGCTCCACCTTCAATCATAGAATATTTGATTGTAGCTCCGTTGACATAAACAGACTCTGAATTGTTTGTACGTTTATTGCCTACAACAATTGAATTCAAAATCTGTGGAGCATTATAACAATAAACAGTCTGATTACTAGAGACATTGTCGGCAACAGTACAATTAATCATCTTTGAATTGTCGCGAATTTCAATCAAATAATAAGCACGTGACCTACATTTAGTAATCTGAGAATTAGAAATTGTTGAACTTCCAGTTAGATACACTGTCTGATGATAAGTATCATTTCCATCAATCAAACATCTTTCAACAGTGGAACCAGATGAAAGATAAACTATCTGATCACTACTGTATGTATTGTTGACGTTGCTGATCATCTTACAATCATACATTCTTGACTTCGACAAAGTAATTATATGGTTATTACAATTACCATTTCCTTCAAATAACGAATTTGTAATAACTGAAGATTCAGCCTGCAAAGCACTTGTATAATAAGCCGAATTATTCTTCACAATACAGCTGTCGATAAATCCACCGACAAAGTACAAAGCTGCATTTCTATTCGTATTATAATCAACAGCTCCATTATAGCAAACAATAGAATTTGTAACATTAGCACCATTTGCATATACTGCAGAACCTGATTCTATA
Source organism: Bacteroidales bacterium UBA3844 (assembly GCA_002392915.1). Classification (GTDB taxonomy): domain Bacteria; phylum Bacteroidota; class Bacteroidia; order Bacteroidales; family Paludibacteraceae; genus UBA1723. The sequence goes on from DGHQ01000046.1 coordinate 43,809, forward strand.
GCACGACAATTTTTAACAATACAGTTGTTCAAAGTTGTATTCTTACACAAATAAGCACCACCTCCATTGTACATATATCCGTTCTGGATTGTGAATCCGTCAACAACCACTGCCATAGAATCAGAGAATCCGTAGTTTTGTGTGACGACACGTCTTGCGTTCTTTCCATCCAATATTGTAGGATTATTCGCTGTGTCTCTCGCCGCTAGCGATTTCTCGTTTCCTGCGAATCCTCCATACAGGCTTATGCCAGGTGCAAGGTTAACAACTGTTGAAAGCGTTGTGTCTCCGTAATATGTGCCGGCTGCCACCCATATCTGATGCTTCTTTCCGTCTGCCGACGCAGCAAAGATTGCCTGTGGAATATCACCGAACGCAGATTCCCAACTTGTACCGTCTCCATTTGAACCCGACTTCACATATACAATCTCACCGCTCTTTAGTACAGGAGTTTTCGTATGTGACGACTCTATCGCACCAATATCAACAGCATCACCCTGCTTTCTTGCATTTCCATACAAATCAAGAGAGTCTGCAACATCTTCTCCCGCATTGATACAGTATGAGTTTGCAGACAATGAGTAGTCTCCGTTCTCAGCATCTGTGAAGGCGGCGTATGTCATCGATCCGTCCATGTTGCCATCCACAAATGTGCCTTCAAACATGTTATTCTGGATTGTGTTCGTGCCTTCCTTTGCCAGAATGTTGCTGTAATTTGAATTTGTAGTATTTCCTACTATTATCGAGTTCTTCAATGTTGAGTTGTACATATAGATGACATTCGCATTCTTCGTCACGTTGCGTGCCA
>DGHQ01000027.1 GCA_002392915.1 Bacteroidales bacterium UBA3844
TTCTTTGAGTCATACTGGAAATAAGCCTGAACGAATTTGTCAGTATGATCACCGATAATCTTGATTGAGTTCTTGTTAGCACCTACAGTACCGTCGGCACCTAGACCGAAGAACTTAGCCTCGAACATGCCCTCGCCAGAAACAGCGATCTCCTCCTTCTTAGGAAGTGAAGTGAATGTTACGTCATCCACAATACCTACTGTGAAGTGGTGCTTAGGCTCGTTCATTGCAGCGTTCTCGTATACAGAGATCATCTGTGCTGGAGTAGTGTCGTTTGAACCAAGACCGTAACGACCTGCGATAATCTTAGGAGCGTTCTTAACACCATTGTAAGACTCGCATACGTCAAGATATAGAGGATCTCCGTTTGCTCCTGGCTCCTTAGTTCTGTCAAGAACTGTAAGTACCTTACATGTTGAAGGGACTGCAGCAAGCAAGTGCTTTGTTGAGAATGGACGGAACAAGTGAACTGCAACTAGACCAACCTTTTTGCCCTGCTTTGTTAGGTAGTCGATTGTCTCGCGGATACACTCTGTAACTGAACCCATAGCTACGATTACATACTCAGCATCTTTTGCTCCGTAGTAGTCGAATAGGTTGTACTGACGACCTGTGATCTTTGAGATCTCTTTCATGTAGTTCTCAACGATTCCTGGCACATTGTTGTACATTGTGTTGCAAGACTCACGGTGAGTAAAGAATGTGTCAGGGTTCTCTGCCATACCACGCATTACAGGGTGGAGTGGAGAAAGAGCACGCTGACGGAACTCTGCCAACTTCTCCTGGTCGATAAGTGGAGCTAGATCATCATTCTCTAGCATCTCGATCTTCTGGATCTCGTGTGATGTACGGAATCCGTCGAAGAAGTTAAGGAATGGAACCTGGCTCTTGATTGTAGAAAGGTGTGCGACACCTGCAAGATCCATCACTTCCTGAACTGAACCCTCAGCAAGCATAGCGAAACCAGTCTGACGACATGCGTATACGTCCTGGTGGTCACCGAAGATACATAGTGTGTGAGACGCAATTGTACGTGCTGAAACATGGAAAACTGCTGGCATCTTCTCTGCAGCAATCTTGTACATGTTAGGAATCATAAGAAGCAATCCCTGAGAAGCTGTGTAAGTAGATGTCAACGCACCTGCCTGGATTGATCCGTGTACTGCTCCTGCAGCACCAGCCTCCGACTGCATTTCTGTAACTGATACAGTCTCACCAAAAATGTTCTTTCTGCCTGCAGCAGCCCACTCATCTACATACTCTGCCATTGTAGACGAAGGTGTGATAGGGTAGATACAAGCACACTCGCTGAACATATATGAGATATGTGCAGCAGCTTGGTTACCATCACAAGTGATGAATTTTTTTTCTTTAGCCATAATTAAATATGTATAGTTTTTTGTTTTTTCTATCCGCAATAGATAAAGCAAAATTAGAAAAAAATTATAAAATAGTACCTCCTTTTCTATATTTTTTCTGCAAAATGAAACTTAAATGAATAAAAAAAGAATATAAATACATAATGTGACGAAATGAACGTAAAAGTACCAAAAAAAGGCGATGATAATTTTATGTTCATTCTTTTGGAGTTTCTGATTTTTTAGTAATTTTGCAATGAAAATGAAATGTGGACGGATTTGAGCGATTGCAACCACGTAAAAAAAATGCTAAAACGGTAGTTTCTTCAATGTTTTTAGTTGTTTTTATGAATCGCAGATACCATCCGTATTTGCGTTTTTTTATTTTTTAACGATGCCATAAGCCATATGCTATAAGCTATCGTTTTACTAAAGTCGAAATTAATTAAATAGAATAAAAAATAAAATTATGGGATATTTCTTTACATCAGAATCTGTTTCTGAAGGTCATCCAGACAAAGTGGCTGACCAGATTTCAGATGCTGTGCTTGATAATTTTCTCGCTCAGTATCCTGAATCAAAAGTTGCCTGCGAGACTCTTGTGACTACAGGCCAGGTGGTGCTTGCAGGTGAGGTCAATAGCCGCGCATACGTTAATCTTCAGGAGGTTGCTCGTGAGGTGATCAACAAGATCGGCTATACTAAAAGTGAGTATATGTTCGACGGTAATTCATGTGGAGTGTTCTCTGCAATCCATGGCCAGAGCCCGGATATCAACCGTGGTGTCGACAGAAAAGATGAGGAGCAGGGTGCCGGCGACCAGGGTATGATGTTCGGTTACGCCACTGATGAGACTGAAAACTATATGCCTATCTCTCTCGACCTGTCGCACGCTATCCTTCGTGAGTTGTCGGCAATCAGGAAAGAGGGCAAACTTATGCCTTATCTTCGCCCTGACGCAAAGAGCCAGGTGACAATCGAATATGGCGACGATAATCGCCCAAAGCGTATCGACGCGATTGTTGTCAGCACTCAGCATGATGAGTTTATTTTAGCTGGCAATGGTGTCAATCAGGAAACTGCTGATAAGCAGATGGTTGCAAAGATCAAAGAAGACGTGGAGAAAATCCTTCTTCCTCGTGTCGCTAAACAGTCAAAGGTTTACGCTGAACTTCTAAAGGCTGGCGACTACAAACTGTTTGTCAACCCAACAGGTAAATTCGTGATCGGTGGACCTCACGGTGATACTGGTTTGACTGGACGTAAGATCATCGTCGACACTTATGGCGGTAAGGGAGCTCACGGTGGTGGAGCTTTCTCTGGAAAGGATCCAAGTAAGGTGGACCGTTCTGCGGCATACGCTGCTCGTCACTTGGCTAAGAATATTGTTGCCGCTGGTTTGGCAAAAGAGTGTTTGGTGCAGGTGGCATACGCTATCGGCGTTGCAGAACCAATGAATCTATACATCAACACTTACGGAACATCCACAACTAGCATTTCCGACGGTGAAATGGCAGAAAAGATTAGTAAAAGCGGTTTATTCGACTTCCGTCCAAAGGCAATAGAGGAAAGATTGAAGCTACGTCAGCCAATCTACCTTGAAACAGCCGCTTACGGTCATGTAGGTCGTCAGCCAATGAAGGTAGACAAGGTGTTCAAGGATGCCAATGGCAATATCTTCGAGCGTACTGTGGAACTATTCACATGGGAGAAGACTGACAAGGTGGATGATTTGAAGAAGCTATTCAAATAATCTGATTGATAATTCAGAATTTTATAGAGACGGTGCATATCACCGTCTTTTTTTTATCTCATCCGCACGTCCTCTCATCCGCAAGCACCACTGCGTTCGGCGCATGCGGTTACAGAGATAGCGTCTTACAGACGCGAAAATGCTTAATTTCGCATTTCATTTAGCATTTTGCATTTATAATTTCGCATTTCAAATCAGTCTGCTTGGACAACAAGACACATTTTACTGAAATCTCCATTTTTAAGATCCTGTTTCTGAATATAGAATGCGATATCCGAGCTGTCTCCATTCGGATCCAACCAATCATTGTTGAGATAGAAGAATGGAATCCATTCGTCTAACTGTGTGAACAATTGGCATTTTTCCTCCCATTTTTCAGGAAGCAGATTTCCCATATTCCTATGTAGACGTTGCTCCTCACAATCATATTCCATAGGCCCCTGAACAGTGAGAATATGCCCAAGCATCACGATCTCGAAATGTGTGCCGCTCAACTCATTATATGCATCTTGCTCGGCTTCTGTCATTCCCATCTTTTCCAAATCACTCCAGTCAAATGTGGGCAGACTCAAATATTCGATGAAATCCATTTTTTTAGACGGTTGTTTCCTCTCCACGTCATCCGGATATTCTCTACGTGCCAATCCATCGGCTTTTTCCACGTAGATCGCCTTGAAACATTGCGGATCACTATAATCCTCCACCGCATTGGAAAAACTGAAGAATAGATAGACGATTCCATGATCAGGCATCTGTTCTTCCATATCTGCCTTGTGTGCCTCCTCCAAATTAAATTGGCCCACAAACTCCATAGGTGTCCCATTGGCAGACTTCGGCCATTCTACGTCTGACGGAAGGTCTGGACGTCCTCCAAACTTTGATGTTCCCAAAAGAAGTTTTTTTTCCTCTGTTTCTGTCAGTCTCACATTGATTCCCCAGCGTATCAGAGGAGCGATGGAATCATAGTATTTGCTGAGACCACTTCTGCCCAAGGCTATTTTCACATCTGTCTCACTACCAAGAAGCCCCATCTTCTTTTTATACTCGTCTATTTTCCAATAGCCCCAATTTTGTATGGTATTGGTGATAAACCAAAATATAAAGACAAGAAGAACAAACAGATAAATATATTTAGACATATTTCTTAATTTTTAATTTATACCACAAAGTTATGAATGCCTATAGACAAATTTTTCAAAGTCTGCCCAATAGGTTTTCTGATTTTTACAAAGATAAAATTTTTATATTTCTGTTTTCAGAAGTTGTTTGAGTTTGTAACAAATTGTTTATTCAAGATTCTCTATGTCGTCACATGGGTATAATCCGATTCCTGTAATTTTTTCGGATTTCAACATATTCGCTAATTTCTCTGAGATGTATTTTACGTTTACATCCACATCCGGGAAAAAAAGCATGTCGTATTTTTCACTGTCATGTATTCTTAAGACATCCAAAACAACATATATATCATTAGGGAATAACTCATCCTCATATTTCTTCATTTCTTCCAGACTTTTTATCCGTATTTCTGGAGCGTTCTTTATTTCTTCCATATTCGGGAAAGCCAGTTCCGGCCATATTTTCATAGGCTCCTCCGTTTTTTAAATATGGTTTTGTCGAAATCGATCATAGAATAATCATTAGGCATAATATGGAGACAATAATAGGGGTGAACAACTCCTTTATGATCTGTAACTGTTGCTTCATAATACCGATGATCAGGCAACTTACACTGTTCAAAAATGTTTTTTACCCGTTCATTTATCATGAATCCAGGCACATCAACGCCCGAGCTAGCGACATCCGTCAGTTTAGATCCTTTCTCTAAATCAAATCTCAAGTCTGGCTTAAAATTCGGGAACTCTTCATCAACTAGACTCCAACATGAATCCTGACTTTTTTTATCGGCGAAATCTAACTGAATAGTATGTCGTCCTATTTCTTTTGCATCAACGGAATTATCTAATCTATAATATTTCATGACATAAATTTTTAACAATATGTATTTTCTCCTGTCTTGATCTTGGCTAAGATACGATTCTTTTGTTAATTATTGAGGTTTATTCAAAAAATATTGTCAATTTATGTCCGTAGGGGCTGGTTTCAACACATCCGCACAATACATACGACTATGGAGATAGCGTCTTCCAGACGCATCGCTCATCCTCTCATCCTCCATCCGCAAGCACTACTGCGTTCGGTGCATGCGGTTACTGAGATAGCGTCTTCCAGACGCATAGGCATGTCATATATAAAAAAGAGACGATGCAAGGCACCGTCTCATAAGAATACAAATATAATATGGCTATTATTTTACAATATGCACATCCATCTGTGGGAAAGGAATGTTGATTCCCTTCTCTGTAAATGTCTTGTAAACTTTCTCATTCATGCTGAAAAAGACATTCCAATACTCAGCTGACTCACACCATACACGAACTGTCAGGTCAACAGAACTGTCGCCAAGATTTACCAAACCTATAAATGGAGCAGGATCTTTAAGAATCCTTGAATCTGCGTTTATCAGATCCATAATTACCTCCTTGGCATTGTCGTAACTCTCTCCATAAGCAATGCCGAATGTGAAGTCGACGCGACGCAATGGCTGCTTTGAGTAGTTTGTTGTGATTCCTGTTGAAAGTCCACCATTCGGAACGATAATCGTCTTATTATCTGCAGTTGTTATAATGGTGTTGAAAATCTGAATTTCCTTGATTACTCCAGACAATCCCTGTGCCTCGATGAAATCTCCAATTTTGAATGGCTTGAAAATCAAAATCATCACACCTCCTGCGAAATTCTGCAATGTTCCGCTCAATGCCATACCGATGGCTACACCGGCTGATGCAAATAACGCTACAAATGAAGATGTCTCAAGACCAAGAATACCAACAATGGCGATGATTAGTATGAACATCAACACCACTTTTGTCAAGCTCTTCACGAATGATGCCAATGATGGCTCTACATTCTTTTTCTCCAACAGTTTGGCGATACCTTTGTTGATTTTGCCAATTATCCACTTACCAATTGTGAACACCAAGATTGCAACCACAATCTTAACGGCAAAACTGATAGCAAGTTCTGTGCCTTCCTTCACCAAAATCTGCAGCGCTTCATCGTACTGCGATTTACTCAATCCTTCTGTGGCTAGCACATTTGCAGCCTGCGCCGCTTCCGACAATGTGTCGGCAACCGTTGTTACTAACGAATCGTTCATCTTTTCTACCTTTTTGTTTGTTATACTTGTCTACAAAAATATAAAAAATTATGCTGAACGGCAACTTTTCAAACGTTCAAAAACATTCAATATTGTGAATGTTTTGCCTTTTAGATATAAAATCATGAAAAATTGTCGCTTCAAGGGTCTGTATGATAAAATATTTTGTTTTTTTGTGTGTTACTTTTACCTTTGTCAAAAACAAATCCTCAATTAAAACGATAATTGAGAAGAATCGATGAATAACAATTATAAATCACCAAAAATACTTTCATGAAAAAATACACTAAAGAGAATGTGTTCAATTTTAAGACGGAAGGGACACCGTCTGATTTCAGAACTTACTTGCCGGATTCATTTTCTGAATTTCTAAAATACGCATACGGACATTATTTTGCCACATCTAAAATAAGACAGATACTTGAGATTATTGCTCTAATAGCTCTGCCTATATTGGCATTTTATTCAGGACACACCAGGCACTGGGTAAAAGTATTCATCGTTATGCTTACCATCATTGGATACAAAGCATATTTGATTTACGCTTACCACAAACTATACAAATCTCTGAAAGACAATGCTTACTACAGATTCGACAAATATGGCATATCTATGATGGTTGATACCAACGAATGCCAAGTCCGTTTGGATACAGAGAGTTGGGATCTTGTGGAGTCTGTTTATGAATATGACGACTACATAGTACTTGATCTTTCCGACAAAGCAGAAATTGCAAAAGAAATACATATAATCGGTGGTGATAAAGAAAAGAACCTCAAGAATCTTCTTGGATTCTGGCAGATGTCGCTGAATTTCACTTTGAATGGAAAGAATCCTAATGATATGCCTGACTATTATTCTGCGGAAGAGACAGCTGAGTTACAGAATTTTATAGAAGACCAATTCGGAGAGATTGATGTCATCGCACATGAGAAGGAATCTGCTCATGGTCTGCATGTCGACCTTGCTGTCATCCAACCTACAGAAGAGAGGCCATATTACACTGTATGTACCATCGGAGTTGGAGCCTACCGTATGACAATGAACAACGAGGATAGGGTAGAAAACCATACTCCGGAATACTATGAGTTTTTGATTCACCTTCCTGCGGATTGGGTCGTTCTTCCTGAAGAGGGATACGATAAAGAGGAGAACTGGTGGCCGATCAGACTATTGAAAACAGTGGCAGTGGAGCCAAAACTTTCAAACGAATGCTTCAAATTCAACGAGATTGTAAGTTATAAGAGAAGCAGTGAGACAGAAAATCCGACCAGCGTCTACATTGATTATCCTTTGCCGGATCCATATTATAGCACTCTATTCAATACAAGCACTGGCAGAAGCGTCCAATTCCTACAAATAATTCCGTTGACGGAAGAAGAAGCCAACCATTTCGATGTGGATCGCATCGTAGACTACAACGAAAAGGCGTCTTATTACTATGGTATGGATACAAAGTCAGCTGTTGATTTGGATGAAGAGGAAAGAATTGCCCTCTACACAGAGCATATCCTCGACCATTTCAAGAAAATAATAATGCATAATTAATAATGCATATTCAAAATTGTAGGGAAATACATCTGTAGAATTGTATTTTGACCGTAGGGGCGAACCCTTGTGGTCGCCCTTTGAATACCCCCCTTGTGGTCGCCAAGACCTGGATATAAATGTAGAGGGTGTATCAAAACTCAATTTATCAAAAATCAAACTATCAAAATGTAAGTTGATTTTTAAATTCTCCAAAAATATAGCCGTTTCAGAGACTTAACTGTAATTTTTAAGCTCTGAAACGGCTTTGTTCATATAAAAAGTGACAAAATGTAAGTTCGAAAAACTTGATTTTACATTTTGATACACCCTCTTTGCTATATTTACATTTTTTACCCCATTAGGGGTATTATTCTACAGGCGTCAAATAATTTGTATCATCATTTCCAAAATTTTCATCTTCATTGCCATTTCGTCTGTTTTTCCAATCCTTGTATTTCTTTTCCAGCCATAACACCAACTTTTTAGTGTAGAATGAAGATAAGAACGCAAGAATTAAGGCCAACAAGAAAGGCCACAGCAAAACTTCCGTCAAACTGCGTGACAAGTCACTATCTTTTTTGATTAGGAATTCTTCCGCTCCAACAATATTCTCTTTTACACAATACTCAGGCAAATCTAGATTCTCAAACAAACTGTCTTTTCTGACAATTCCGTCTTCCATATTAAGAGAAAAATATGTGTCTGACACATGTCCATAAAGATAATCTTTACTCTCCGCCAGACTATCCACGTAATCTAGAGTAAAACCTTTTCCTTCAATGAAAAATGGAAAATTATCAATAGATGTAAGTGTATACTTATCGTTAATCTTCACATATCTTGTATCTCCTAAATAGGCATTTGAATCATTACTGCCACCGAAAATTATACTGATACATGAAAAAATAGCAAACAATAAGAAGAAGATAGCGGAACCTACAGAATATGACATGACGTTGGACAAACGATTCTCTTTCTTTGATACCAAACAGATGACAGTTATCGCTATTATCTCCATCATACAGAAAGAAATTACAGCTATAATTCCCGCTATAATGACCACAACGAGTAAAAAAATGCATAACGCTATAAAACCAGACACAAATCCCATATCAATTATTTTTATGACACAAATTTACTGTTTTTATTAGAATAAAGGATGTATTATCTATGATTAGAGGATTGAAGAAGGAAATCATTACAAAATGAGCCGAAGATAAATGGAAAAATCATTCTGCTTTTATACATGATTATGCCTCTTTACAAAAAAATATTCTCCATAATCCTAATATCTATTCATTATTTTTTTGTTTACCTTATAAACTTGCAAAATTATTCTTTTGTGCCTAATTTTGCACCGTCAAAACAATAACTAACGAAACAGCGAAACTAAAATATTATATGACAGTTCAGAATTTCATCACTAATTCACAGAAGACTGTGTTCTCTTTTGAGATTCTTCCACCTCTTAAAGGTAACGGAATCGACAGAATATATAAGATTGTAGATAAACTTCGTGAATTTGATCCAAAATATATAAATATCACATCACACCACAGCGAGGCTATCTACCGCCCACAAGCTGATGGACTTCTACGCAGAAGCATGGTATTGCGTCGCCCCGGCACTGTGGCTATCGCCGCCGCAATCCAGAATAAATATGGCATTCAAGCTGTGCCTCATATCATCTGTAAGGGTTTTACTAAAGAGGAGACGGAATACGCCCTTCTCGACCTTAATTTCCTTGGCATTCACAACCTTCTTCTCCTTCGTGGCGACAGCAAAAATGTGTCTGTTCCAGCAGGACAGGAGAACCTATATAATGATTATGCCACAGATCTTCAGAAACAGGTGAATGATTTTAATAAAGGTTTGGACATATACGGAGATAAAATAGAAGGCATTGACATCCCTTTCTCCTACGGAATGGCTTGCTATCCCGAAAAACATGAGGAGGCTCCAAACCTAAATTCAGACCTGCGTATCGCAGTGGAAAAAGTGAAAAACGGTGCTCAATACCTTGTGACTCAGATGTTTTTCGATAATCAGAAATATTATGATTTCGTGGCTAAAGCTCGTGAGGCTGGAATCACAGTGCCTATCATCCCCGGTATCAAACCAGTGGTGCTGCGCAATCAGTTGAATGTCCTGCCTAAGGTGTTCCACACTGATATTCCAGAAGCGTTCGCTAATGAATTGGCTAAATGCAAAACTGATGAAGAGGCTAAAGAAGTTGGCGTGGAATGGTGTTTGAACCAATGTCGTGACCTTCTCGACCATGGTGTCAACAACCTTCATTTCTATACTCTTATGGCTTCTGATTCTGTGGCTCGTGTGGCTAAAGAAATTTTCTAAGCATATTTACATAATTTTATAAGGGCAGGTTTTTAAACTTGCCCATACATTTTTAAAAGGGTTTCTACCCATACAGAATTGAATATAATGAGAAAACAACTCCAAAATAGAATCCTTATCCTCGACGGTGGATATGGCACAATGATCCAATCATTTGGAATCCAGGGCAACAACGATGCTTTGCCCATGGAGAATCCCGATGTGATCGCTAAGATTCACCGTGGATACCTCGAAGCCGGTGCGGATATTGTCTCCACTTGCTCATTTGGTGCTCAACGTATATCACAGGCCGAATACGGTATGCAGAGAAAGATCAGGGAGATGAATATCGCAGCTGCCAAACTGGCACGTGAGGAGGCTGACAGGATGACTGCAATCACTCCAGACCGTCCACGTTTTGTGGCAGGAAGTGTCGGACCTACGGGCAAGATGCTTTCGATGTCGGAGAATGCGGATGATCCAGCTGCTCGCTCCGTCTCTTTTGATGAGATAACTGACGCATACGAAGAGCAGATGTCAGCGTTGATTGAGGGTGGAGTAGACGCATTCCTAATCGAGACTATTTTTGATACTCTTAATTCCAAAGCGGCTCTTGTGGCGGCGGAAAGAGCCATGAAAAAGATGGGAAGACGTGTGGAACTTATGCTTTCTCTTACCATCAGCGACAACAGCGGCCGTTCTCTGTCCGGACAGACGATTGAAGCCTTTATCGCAAGTGTTTCCCACGCTCCATTGCTGAGCATCGGTCTCAACTGTGGACTTGGAGCAGAGGCTCTGCTGCCATACCTTCGCCGTATATGTGAGGTCTCTCCATTCTACGTCAGCTGCCATCCTAACGCAGGACTGCCAAACGCACTTGGAAAATATGTCGACACTCCATTTAAGATGCGAAGTGAACTGGCTCCATTCTTCGACGAGGGTCTGCTGAATATCATCGGAGGATGCTGTGGCACCACTCCTGATCATATCGCAGCCATTAATGAAGAGGTTGAGAAAGGTCATGCCAAAATACATAAAATCAACACTATAGATAAAAATAATCTTGTATTGTCAGGACTTGAGCCTCTATCTGTTGCCAATCTGCCGGAGGATGACAAATTCCTAAAGATCGGCGAACGATGCAATGTGGCTGGTTCACGTAAATTCTTGAAACTGATCAATGAAAAATGTTATGACGAGGCTCTTGAAATCGCCCGCAAACAGGTGGAGGGAGGAGCAAACGTCATTGATATTAATATGGACGACGGTCTGCTCGACGCAAAAACCGAGATGTCTCATTTCGTGCGTCTGATCGCGTCTGACCCTGAGATAGCCAGACTTCCTTTGATGTTGGATTCATCTCGTTTTGAGGTGATTGAAGAAGCGTTGAAATGGACGCAGGGAAAATGTATCGTCAACTCTATCTCATTGAAAGAGGGCGAAGAAAAATTCCTCGACCATGCCCGTGTTATCCGACAATTCGGAGCGGCTGTCATTGTTATGGCTTTCGACGAAGAAGGACAGGCAACTACGTTCGACAGGAAAATCGAAATCTGTGGAAGAGCCTACCGTCTACTTAGAGAAAATCTTGATTTTCCTCCAGGCGACATCATCTTCGACCCTAATGTGCTGACTGTGGCGACAGGAATGGCTGAACATTTTGACTATGGAATCGATTTCGTGCGCGCGGCAGAATGGATTCACGCAAATCTGCCAGGAGCGAGAGTGTCCGGAGGTCTGAGCAACCTCTCTTTCGCTTTCCGTGGCAACAACTACGTGCGTGAGACAATGCACACCGTCTTCCTTGACGAAGCAATCCCACGCGGAATGGACATGGCTATTTTGAATCCTTCAGCTATGATTCCAAGCGATAGTGTGCCGGAAGCGTTGCGTCTTGCGATACGTGGCGTGCTATTCACACGTCGTGATGAAGAGGCTACGGAATTGCTTATCGCCATGGCTGAAGAAATAAGATTAAGAAAAGAGGCAGAAAAAGCGCAAAAATTATCCGGTGCGACGGTTCAAACCCCTACAGCATCGTCAGCTCCAGCAGCCGCCACAACATGTGATGAGCGATTACGCAATGCATTGAAAACAGGTAACGGTTCGACACTTAAGCCAGATCTTGAGGAGGCTATGACCAAATACGGATCAGCGCTTAAAATCATTGAAGGTCCGTTGATGGAAGGAATGAACGAAGTGGGCCAACTATTCGGTGAAGGCAAGATGTTTTTGCCTCAGGTGGTGAAGACTGCCCGCACGATGAAACAGGCAGTGTCGATTTTGAATCCTTATATTCAGAAGTCGGATGGAGATGCACATTCAGCCGGCAAACTAGTGATTGCCACTGTGAAAGGTGACGTCCACGATATCGGTAAAAACATTGTGGCTGTTGTGCTGACCTGCAACGGATATAGTGTTACAGATTTGGGAGTCATGGTGCCGCCAGACGATATTATCAAGACCGCCATAGAAGAGAAAAGTGATGTCGTATGCCTTAGTGGATTGATTACACCATCGCTTGAAGAGATGTGTACGGTGGCAAAAATGATGCAAGAAGCAGGACTTAATATTCCGCTGATTGTTGGTGGTGCGACGACATCAGACCTCCATACTGCATTGAAAATGACCCCGTTGTATCCGAACGGAGTTGTGATCAGAGCGTCGGATGCTGCACAAAATCCAGTAATAGTCTCACGTCTACTTTCCGACTCAAAAGATGCGTTCATCACTGAAATAAAAGAGTATCAGCAACGTCTGCGCGATGATTATGCGAATGGCAAAGAGGAGAAATCACCAGCAGAAGCACATTCGATTCCAGCTCCAGAGAAAAAAGAGGTTGAGAAAAATGTCGAGCCACCATATAACGGCGAAAAAATACACGATTTGATCGCACTTTCTGAAGTCCGTCCACTTATCGACTGGAGATATTTCTACCACGTTTGGAGAGTGAAGGAGGGTAGCGACGAAGCAAAATCTCTGCATGAAGACGCAGAAGAGCTACTAAACAGACTCCAGCAAATGCCAGGATTTGGCATCAATTCACTAGAATCATTCTATCCTGCCTTTGTCGACGCGGATGGATTGAAAATCAAGAAAGATGACGAGACATTGCAGTTGTGCGACGCTTGGGCACCCATTTGCTGCCATATAAAAGCAGACGGTGATATTCTCGGATTCTTCGCCGCAACTATTTCCGAACCATTCATCAAGCATATAGAAGAGTTGAAGAAAGGCGACGACAATTATGAGGCACTGCTTGCCCAATCACTCGCAGACCGACTTGTGGAAGCTGGAAACCAATATTTGGCAAAGCAGTTGAGTCAGTTTGGATGGACAGGCATACGTCCGGCAGTAGGATATCCGATGTGGCCAGAGCAACAGGACATTTTCAGATTGGCGAAGGTTGTTTCGTTCGATAAAGTCGGAATCACACTGACCGAGAATGGAGCAATGTATCCGCAAGCTTCTGTGGCAGGAGCGATTTTAAAATAATTAAGAATTAAAAGTTAAGAATTAAGATTTGTATGTTAACGTCAGTTCGATGAAATATAAC
>DGHQ01000038.1 GCA_002392915.1 Bacteroidales bacterium UBA3844
GAGATCGAAAAAAGCTGTTTTAGACTGTGACTCTAAATAGGCTCTGGACCTTAGTATTCTATATGGTCTTTGCAGCTTGAACGAAAGAGACCAATACGAACTATAGTCTTTGAGACTTCACGAATGAGGGTTTTCTCTTTCGTTCCGATCTTTTCCCCTTAATACAACAAAGGTAAAAAAAGCATCGTTTTTATGACAACTTTGGATGTTGTCATCTGCAAATTCTTTTGTTTGATTTTGTTGATTTTCGCAAAATTTCGCTGTGCTCATTTTGCGAAAATCAATCATACTGCAAACTTAGAGTCAAAAAGGTTGCAGAAATCGTCGGCCAAACAGAAAATTTCGGTAATTTTGTCTTCAGGAATCATGGCGTTGTTTTTCGTTAGTTTTGTTTTTTTTGCACTTTAAAATTACGAAAAATAACGCTATTTTTCAAATAATCAACTAGTTAAAATTCATCGAACTCACGTTAAAATAAAATGGTTCAGACGACGATGCGATAGACCATGGCCTTTTATTTTTGTCAACTTTTTCTTTTGTCGACATCCAGTCTGAGATGATATTTACACCTATTGTATAAAAGATTCGTTTGTCTACATTCTCTACCTGTGTTCTTATGCTTGAATGAGAAATGTAGATTTCTGGCAAATTCTCTGTGTCCTCAAATGTCTTGTCATAGTAAATTTGAATTGGCCTGTTTCCTATATAATCTTCCAATTCAGTTAGAAATACTTTTGTCTTCATTCCGATGAACAGATTTTTCCCCATTCTTCTTGCAGGTGGAAGTGCGAACACTCCACTTGTGATTTCCATATTGCTGAATGCTTCGTTGCCAATGAATTTCAAACCGTATGGAATGATGAGGTCTTTCAATCTTGCTCCTTCGAAAGCCTTCTCTCCAATTCCCAAAACTGAGTATCTTGCGGTATCTTCTGTTTTTCTGCAAAATGACGTAGGAAATGACACAGATGTAGGAATCTTCACAACTTGATCCGAGACTGTGACACCGCTCACATATACTTCACCTCTGTTTTTGAAATAATATCGTGGCTCGCCGGATTTTCTGCCAACACTGTCCTTTTTTATAATGTATTCAGAAGCTATGGTGTATATCACCCCGTCTTTCTCGAATGACACTCCTCTTTGGTCAGCAAAAGAAATGATGTATGATGCGAGTGCAAGCAATAGTATTAGTATTCTTTTCATTCTTTTATCTTTTTGCCGTTCAACTTGTATTTGACATCTCCTTCCACGCCTTCAAATTTGACGTACCAGCCCTCTTTTTGAGTGGCGTCTTCCACAGGTGTAAATTCTCTGTAGAATTGGGATTTCCTTTTCTTTTTCGTTGTGACAGTATATTTTGGAAAACGGTAATAATCATTAGTAAGTCTACCCCAAGGATATCCTAGCTTTTTTACGTTTACGGCACTAGCTGTGATTATCAGACCTTTTTTCTTACTTTTGGGTGTCGTTGAGTAAGTTCTTCTGCTAAAAAAAAATTTTTGTCTTCGACGTAGCTGTTAGGGAATGTTGCGTCGTAGTTGAATGCCTTGTTTAACCAGTTTGTATAGTTACGTGTGGTTGCACTATAACTATCGTTGTATATAGGATTTTTTCCGATGTATCGAAGCATTTTAGTGTTGATTTTTATCAATCCTTTGGGCTTGCTTGTACTAAATGTAGAATCTTCATTCATTTTTCGAAATGAATTTCCCCATGAAGGTTGCTTTGTTATATCTAGGATCAAATCTGCGTCAAGTTCGTCGAACACAGCTGTTCCAAGATTGTCAATGTTGTGAATCACCAAAGCACCGCTTCCCATCTTAAGTTTGGCGAAGCATCCGTTTCCGGCGAAATTAAGGTCAGGCAACCAGATTCTGTCGTGCTCTTGTCTGTAGAATAGACTGTCTGTCAAGCCGACAACCTTGAATCTGCCTACAGCTGGAGGAATGACAACGTCTCTCAGCCCCTCGTCGACTTTAGTCACCATTATTTCACCTGCCTGATAGAATTTGTCGGGGCCTGTTATGGTGTCGGGAGATTCTTTAGGGTTTGTCACAAGGTATGTGACCAAAACCTTATATGAGATTCCATCTTTCTCTATGATGTCACCTGTCGAGTATTCTTGAGCGAATAGGTTAATTGCATTTAAGATGAAGGCAAAAATAAACGTGTAAACTTTGCGTATCATTTTTAATTATTTTCCGTTTGTCTTTGCAAAAATAGTCATTTTTCACCTGTGATTTTCATCATTAGTTTAAATGTTTAGTTAAAAAAACATAAACGTTTTCAGTTAGGTTGCAGGTCTGTCGCAGATTTATTTGGATCTGTATTTTTTGGGGGACATGCCAAGATGTTGCTTGACGTACTGGCAGAAAAAGGAGTGGTTTGCGAAGTTGTATTTGTCTGCTATTGCAATGATAGGGAGGTCAGTCAGCTTCAGGTCGATTTTTATTTGTTGGATGGCGAAAGTGTTTATTACGTCAAGCGCTCGATTGGAGGTCTTCTCCTTGATTATTTTCGATAGATGTTTAGGAGAGACGCAAAGGAGATCTGCATAGTACGACACAGTGCGGTGTCTTCCTCCGTCTTCATTCAGCTTTTTTATGAACTGATTGAATAATGAGCTTGCACGGTTGCTCGTCTGACAAGAATTTTCAGATTCTTTTGTTGTGGCATGGGAGCAGCTATTGTTCAAGACTTCAAAAAAAAGAGTGCTGAACAGATGGAATAAAGAGTTGCTACGGAATGGCAGCAGCGGGTTTGTGGCATGTCGACGTAGCAAGTCGAGCAATATACTAATGTGTCCGGATGGTGTTTGGTCTCCGAAATGCACAATTGGGGTAAAGTCGCCTTCCAGCACTTGAGAAAGATTAAGTCTGGTAGGAAGCAGGTGGTCGGCGATGCGTGGGGTATAGAAAAGCACGAAAGCCTGACAGTCGCTGCTTGACAACACTTGATGAATGGTTTGTAACGGTTTGCAAAGAATTGCGTCGCAGTTTTCTAAATGTTGAATTTTGTCGTCCACGGTCATTTGAAGATGACCATTCAAACAAAAAAACATGATGAGCATTTCCGACTGGAAAGCGGCGTTTATATGTGGCACATTTGGCAGATGGTCACAGAGAACAAAGTCGTTTTCCAGACAACACATTCCGGAAGTCTCCTGTAGTTGAGATTGTGTAATAGAATAAATCATAACACAAATTTATTGTCTTTTGTTTGAAAACGGATGTCTGAAAGTTCGTTATTTATGTTTTATATTGCCTATATGATGTTTTGTGGCTTTTTTCTTTTGTTGAAATAGCGAAAAAACAAACATTATCAGACGAAAATGCCACATTCTCTTTTCTTATTAAAAACATAATTTTGCACCTCGAATTTCAAAAACGATCCAAATTTCATGAAGAAAAAGAGATTATCAACGCTGGTGTTCCTCTGTGTGTTGACGCAGTTGAATGCTCAGCAGAGGCTTGATGTCGGGTTGGATGATATATTCAACATAGCCGATCAGAATAGTCGTCAGATCCGCATCAGCTCGATAGGTGTTGAGGCATCAGGAGAGGGTGTCAAGTCGGCGAAAAGTGCGTATTTGCCAGACGTTAATTTTAGCCTCAGTGGCAGTTTTATTGGTACGGCAAGTTTGCTGAGTCGAGGGTTTAGCTCCGATGGACAAACAGTGGTCCCTTATGCGATAGGCGAGGGGTATGTGCGTAACGGTGCTCAGCCGACGCCACACTGGGGAAATGATTTAGTCGCACAGGTCACGCAGGTCATCTATGCTGGTGGAGCGGTCAGGGCAGGTGTCCGGTTGGCTGAACTGGGTGAGGAAATGGCACATCTGGATTTGGAAAAGAACCGTCAAGAGGTTCGCTTCTTGTTGACTGGACAATATTTGGAATTATGCAAACTGAACAATCAGCTTGAGGTGGTGAGAAAAAACAGGGAACTTACAGAGAAGGTGTTGTCTACAATGCGTGCAAGCCACGAGCAAGGCACTGTTTTGAAGAATGATATCACTCGTTATGAACTGCAGTTGCAAGGACTTATGTTGAATGAGACGCAATTGCGGGATGCTATCAGCATAATGAATCACCAGCTTGTGACAACACTGCATCTGGATGATAATACGGAGATTGTGCCGAAGCAGATGATCTCTCCCGTCGAATCCACTCAACAGGAACAATGGCATGAAGCAGCGTCGAAGCAGAATATCACATTGCAGCAGGCAAGGCTCGCATCTGAAATCTCAGTGACTGAGAAAAAAGTTGTCAGAGCTGCTCAGTTGCCTACTATCGCTCTGTTTGCGGAAGATCATCTTGGCGGACCCTATTTAAATGATTTTATTCCTGTGGATGCCAATGTCAACGCTTGGTTTATTGGAGTCGGAATCAAATATAATCTTTCAAATTTATGGCGAAAGAATCACGATATAAAGAAAGCTGACATTAATGTCCGTCAGAGTGAAGAGACTGTCGAACTTGCAAGTGAGAGAATTAAGAATGCTGTGCAGGCTGATTTCGTTAATTTCCAGACTTCATTTGTTGAGGTAGAGACACAGCGAAAACAGGTAGAACTTGCGACTCAGCATTATGAAGTGACGCAAAACCGTTATAATAATGGTCTTGCCCTCCTCACAGACATGCTAGATGCCAGCAATATGAAACTATCAGCTGACATGATGCTGGTCAACGCTCAGATAAATCTAATGTATAATTATTATAAACTAAAGTATATAACAAGTTCGCTATGAGAAAATATATTTACAATACAGTTGTCGTTATTCTTCTTATTGTCGGTGTTTTCATTGTCATATTAAATTTCTGTCACTTTGGAAATGTGGAATTCACAGACAATGCACGTGTCCGTCAGCATATCACACCTCAGAACACCCGTGTACAGGGATTTATTAAAGAGGTGCGGTTTGAAGAGTTTCAGAAAGTTAGCAAAGGCGACACTCTTGTGGTTATAGAAGATGCGGAATTCCGTCTTCGTCTGGCACAGGCGGAAGCTGATTTAGCACGTGCCATGGAAGGAATAAAAGCAACTGGAAGCAGTATTGCCACAACTGAAGCTGGTATGCAGGTGACAGAAGCCAGTATTGAGGAAGCACGAGTGAATTTAGAGAATGCAAAAAAAGAAGATCTTCGTTTTGAAGCATTGCTCAAGGATGACGCTGTGACTCGTCAGCAGTATGATAATGTACATACAGCATATCTTGCGGCTTGTGCCAGATATGAGCAGGTGACTCGCTCGCACACCACACAATCGCGAGTCAAGGCAGAGCAGGGGCATCATTTGTCGGCAGCCAACTGTACGTTGGAACTTGCACGTGCGGCAGTGGCTCTTGCACGTCTCAATCTTTCATATTGTTATATTGTAGCTACTTGTGATGGAGTGGTCGGCACAAAAGATATTCAGGAAGGAATGCTCGTTCAGCCTGGTCAGACGATGGTGAATATAGTCGACGGGAACAGTCTTTGGGTAGAGGCAAATTATAAGGAGAGCCAGTTGTCAAATATTAAAGAAGGAAATGAGGTAAGAATGACTGCAGACGCTGTTCCGGATGTCGAGTATAAGGGAAGGGTGGAGCGAGTGAGCGACGCTACAGGCAGCGCATTCTCATTGATTCCTATTGATAATGCGACTGGAAATTTTGTGAAGGTGGAACAGCGTGTGACGGTGCGTATTTCGCTTGAAGGAAATGATCCAGAATCACTTGCCAAGTTGCGAGCAGGATATAATATGGAATGTGAGGTGATATATTAATTTGTAAGGTTATGCTTCCTCTTCCACCACCACCTCCTACGGGCATGGGTTTTATGATGCCTATGTTTCGTGATTGGGTACCCAAACGTATCCAGCCGTGGATATATGTTGTCTGTGTCTTCTGTATCCAGTTTTCTGGAGGCATGTATTTGGGTGCCCTAGAAGACATTCAGGGATCAACGAACTTTATGATAGAAGACTTGCTGATGCTGCTATATGCGAATTTGGCAGGAATGGCGATTTATTTTCCTATGTTGTTCCGTATGAAATTCCGTTTTACGAATCAACAGTTGCTTATTGGCTCGGCAATTATCATAGCAGTGTGTAATCTTATCACCATGCATTCCACTTGTATGCCACTTCTTTTGGTAGTCTGTTTCATAGAGGGTATGGCTAAAATACAGGGCACTTTTGAACATATGAGCAACATACAATTATGGATTACACCGCGACGCGATTTTGCCGTGTTTTTCCCGGTGCTTCATATTGTTTTGCTTACTGCTATTGAAGGAAGTGCTTTCTTGGCTGCTTGGTTTGGATACCATTTTTCATGGCAGATGATGCATGTGTTCACCGTCGGGACTATGTGTCTTGTTGTTGCTGTGCAGTTGTTCTTGTGTCGGCCTTTTTGTCCGATGCCGCAACGTCTTAGTCTGAAGGGCATCGACTATGGCAGTGGCTTACTGATTAGTCTTTTGATGTTGATTATTTCTTATATTATGGTTTATGGCGACTACAAAATGTGGTTCGACAACCGTAATTTGCGTATTCTTGTTGGTGTGTCCATTTTTCTTTCTGGGGTCATTTTGCATCGTCTGCTGCGAGTCCAGAATCCTTATGTTGATCTTCGGATTTTCCGTTTGCGGAATGTGATACCTATATTGGCGGTTGTCACAGTCGCGGAGTTTCTTTTAGGTTGTGAGCATACTATGGAAGAAATCCTTTGTTCCGAGGTGTTGAAACTAGAAGAGCACACAAAAGAGGAACTGTTTTTATGGACTCTGCCAGGAGTATATGTAGGGGTAGCTATCGACTTGTTGTGGCTGAAGGTCTTGAAATGGAAAGTGTGGAAACTATTGGCAATAGGTTTTGGATTCATATTGGTATATGCTATGCTTATGTATTTCACACTCGACATGCAAGTCAACATCGAACAGTTCCGTTTGCCGATTATGTGCCGTGGAGTGGCATACTCTATTTTGGCAGCCACGTTGATGTGGTCGTTAGATGAGTCGATCCCTGATTTGGAACAATTTTTCATGGGATTGTTCATCTTCAATATTTTCCACATGTATCTCGCTGGAGCTGCTGGATATGGCATATACACCACTATGTTTTCACAGTTCTTGAATGATGATATTGTACGTTACGGACAACAGTTGACTTTGACTCGCGTAGATCCTACTCATTTTGATTTCCCGTATTTTATGGAAAATTTTGTGCAGAGTATGATCAACACTGCTGTCAAGCAAGTTTATGGAATTGTCATATGGATAAGTGGAACGATGACTGTACTCTTCTTTGTCCTTGACATCCCAGCTGTACGTACTAATTTCCGCAAAGTACCTATATGGCCGGTTTATGGTATTGAATATCTTGCAAGAAAAGTGAATCGGTCGTGAAGCCGAGACATAAAAAGTGTATTAAAAACTAAGCCGTTTCAGAGAATACAATCCTGAAACGGCTTTCAATTCTTCATTCCGCATTCATCATTTCTAATTTATTTATATTCCCCCCTTATAAAAGCGGTCAGGAACACCAGTGGCGCGTTCCAGTTGATGGCAGGCTCATTTGTGGAGTAGCTGCACTCTTCATCGAGATATGCTCTGGCTGCGAATCTGCTGGTAGGGTACATTGACCTTCCGCAGTCTGTCGTCTGCTTCACGTTTGGCCCACCTACCATATATCCAGGGATAGGATTCTCAATTCCATCTGTCGCGCAACGTCTGTCGTGTATGAAGTGTGGCGACAAACTGCCGAATCCAGTCACGAAACAATATCCTGTGCTGTTGCATCCAAGAATGTAGTCGAGGCAATATTGCGCGGCTTCTGTATATTTGTCTGCTTTCATCACTTTCTTTCCCAACGCTAGAATCATTCCGCTATTGGCGATCTGACCGTTGCTTCCCCACACAAATTCTCTCAACGGTATTTTTCCGGTCTGGTATTTGTACATCGCCAACAGGTTGTCTGCCAAAGCTTTGAAACGTTTTTCCACAGCATTCACGTCGAGTGCTCCGGATATTATGTCTCTGTTGAGCATCAGAGAGATGAGACCGAGTGTGGCAACGTCGCCCCAATATGGGACGTTGAATATTTGGAAAAGGTTTATGTTTTCCGCATATTTCTTGTCGCCAGTTAGAATCAGCAGTTCACATGAAGCCCAGAATCTTTCATCGTCCACTGATTCAGAATCGTATGTGCCTGTGTTGCAGTCTGGAGGATTGACAAAAGGACGGTATTCGGAATGTTTTGATGCGAATCTGTAAGCATCCAGTGCCGCTTTTTTCGCTTTCTCTGAGAAATCTGGATAATCTTTGTTTCCAGCATACACGCGTGACGCCAAAGCCATAGTGGCTGCAAAATCGTATGCGCAGTCTATGGTCTTGCCGATCATATAACGGTCTGCCTTATCATCGGCGGGCTTAATGAAAGCCGAAAATCTCAGAGGCGTCACTTTGTTGTAGACACCACCGTCATTCGGATCCTGCATCGTCAGCATCCATTTCAATTCATACATCACTTCATCAAGAATATCGGGAGTTGAATTGTTGCTTTCTGGAATGTTGAAACTTATAGTGTCGTATTGCTTATGCTCTGTAATATAGGAAGTTAGCAATGTGTGCACCGTTATTGCAGCATTGGTAGTGTATTTGGCATATTCACCTGCGTCGTACCATCCTCCATGACTGTTGAGCTCTGTGTCGGCTGGACGTTTGGCAGATGTCAGAGACGCATGAAGATAGACAACGCTGTCGATATGGCCAGCTTTTCTCGCATAGTTGGTGCCTTTCCAATTCGCGTATTCAGGAAGGATGTCCATTCCGCTTCGCCAGAAATAGAATCCTTTCACGGTTGCAGTCAGCAGGTCGTCGTAGATTTTGCCATTGTCTTGGATTTCAAACGTCTCGCTTTTGTCATTGCCTATTTTAATAAAGTATTTGCCTGGCTTTTTTAGTGTTGTGAAATCAGCCCAAGAGATGGTCTCGTTGCTTTCTCTCCAAAATTTTCCCGTAGAGACGGTGCCTTTCATCACATCGTTATGACTCACCGCATCTTTCACATAGAAGGTCTTGTCCGTAATGTTGGCGACTAAAGCTTGTTTGGTGGCTGTCGCTGGATAACCTATTTGGTTGACATAAATGAAGTTCTGGCTCATCAGCGTCGCACTGATAAGAGACAGTAATATTGATAATATGATATAAATTCCGTGTTTCATTTAGCATTTTTCATTTACTCATACATCATCTCCAGATATTCATCTATGTCAATATGTCTGCCTCCCATTGATTTCAGATGAGGGGTTTCAAACTGGCAGTCGATGAATTTATATTTTTTATCTTGCTGACACATGTGAATCAACGCTATTTTTGAGCCGCTTGGCTCGATGGAAAACATGCTTTCTCCTAAAAAACAGTTGTTGATCTCAAGTCCATATAGACCTCCTGCAAGCTCTCCGTCTTTATTCCAAACCTCATAGCTGTGGGCATAACCAAGCTGGTTGAGGCGAGTGAAGGTGTTGATGATCTCTTTGCCGAGCCAAGCACCGTCTTGCTTATTTCTGGAATTACATTCCGAGCATTTTTTGATGACAGCATCAAAATCTTTGTCTTTGGTGACGGTGTATATATGTTTGTTGAGCAGAGATTTCATTGAGTGGGAGATGTGTATCTCATCAGGAAATATCACAAATCGGTCGAGTGGGCAATACCAGTCGATCCCATATTTCAGGTTTTCCACTGCTGTCCATGGCAACGCTCCCTGGCTGTACGCGCTCAGCACAAATCCAGGGTTAAGATTTCCACCTATTGCATAAAGCCCGTCCGGACTTCTGTTCTCATCTGGAATGATGAACGGATGTGGAAAATCTGTTGCGTTTTCGGTCAGTTGAATCACCTGATATGGAGTCCCCTTTATTTGATAAACCCAATATTCCTGCTCAATCTCTGAATTCATCTTTTCTCAATTACAATTTTTTTCTCTGCGTCGACGGTGATTTCCGCGTCTCCACCTTTCTTCAGACAACCGAACAGAAGCTCGCGAGTCAGCAGTGGCTTCAACTCGGCTGTGATGACACGGTCGATCTCGCGTCCGCCAAACTTGACAGAGAATCCCTTGTTGAGTAAAACTTCTCTTGCCGCCTCTGAAAGAGACAGGTTGACATCTTTAGTCTTCAATTTGTCTGTCAATTCTCTGATCTTCTTGTTTAGGATGAGGCTTGCCATCTCTCTTGTCATGCCGTTGAACAGATTGATTGCAGTCAGACGGTTTAGAAATTCTGGCTTGAATGCCTTGTTTACGCCTTTCATGATAGCGTCTCCTTCATTCAAATTTTCCACGAATCCGACGGTCGACTGTTTTGCGTTCTCAACTCCTGCGTTAGATGTCATGATTAGGATGACGTGGCGGAAATCAGCTTTCTGTCCACGGCTGTCGGTCAGAGTGGCGTAGTCCATCACCTGCAAGAAAATATTGAACACTTTAGGATGTGCTTTTTCAATCTCGTCTATCAGCAACACGCAGTGAGGGGTCTTGCGGATGGCGTTTGTTAGCAATCCACCGTCTTCTGATCCTACATATCCACGGGAAGAACCGATAAGGTTTGAAGTCTTGTACTCTTCCGAATATTCACTCATGTCGAAGCGTACCAGTGGAATGTTGAGCTCTTTGGCCAACACTTTAGCCACCTCTGTTTTTCCTACTCCTGTTGGACCGACAAACAGCAGATTCGCCATTGGTTTGGTGTCGTCGGCAAGTCCGGCAGAAGCGGTGAGCACAGCCTCCGACAAAAGTTCAATGGCTTTGTCCTGGCCATAGATTTTGTCTTTGATGCGTTCGCTGAGGTTCATCAGTTTAGCTGTGTCGTCATCGTCGTCGGCAAGGGAATCTATCTTGCAGATCTTAGCCAACATGGCTGCAATCTCAGGTTTGTCTACAATCTGTTTCTTATCTTCCGACGGATGAAGCTCTCTCCAAGCACCCGCGTCGTCAATAAGAGACAGAGCCTTTTCCGGCATGAATCTGTTTGTGATATATTTTTTTGCTCCGAAGATCGCGTATTTGATTGCCTCCTCAGTGTATTCAATATTGTGGAACTCCTCGTAGTCGTCGAGTCTGCCCTCTATGATTTTTCTGCTTTCGTCGTCGTTTGGCTCGTTCACTTCAATAGTTTCAAAATGAGAATGGAACTGGCGGTTGCCGACAGATGCTTTTTCCATTTCCTGAGCGGAAGAAGTGCCGATGATATGGATGTTGTAGTTGTCGACGTGTTGCAAAAGAATCGACACCATGTTGCCCATACTTTTGTCGGACTCTGCCGGGGTCATTGTGTGGATGTTGTCGACGCAGATTATCTTGCGTTTGTCGTCGGTGAAGAGAGAGAGCACCTCTTTCATCTTTCCTTCCACCTCACCGTACATAGTGCTTCCTGCGATAAGCGACGGAATATTCAGCTCGTATACCATAGTGTCTTTCAAACGTTCTGGCACGTCGCCGTGGTTGATGGCTGTGACAAGACCATGTATGATGGCAGTTTTTCCGACTCCGCTTTCACCTACGAAAATCACATTGTTTCTATCCTTACGGCATAAGATCTGCATCGCGCGGTTCAGCTCATCCTCACGTCCGATCAAATTGAATTTGTTTTTTTCTACCAACGTGTTCAGACAGGTGATGTATTCCGACTCTGGAGCTGTCTGGTTGCCGTGTTTTGTCTTTATATCTTCAATGGCATCGATAAAAATCTTGCCATTTTTCATAAGGTTTTCGATGTTGTCTGGCGTGAGCTCATATACTTTGCCGTCGTTGCTTGCGATGCTTTTTGTCTCGTAGTCATCCTCTGTACGGTATTTCTCGAATGAGTTGCACAGACTGCGTTCCAAATCGTTGAGGATATTTTCAGGGATGATTTCGGATTCGTCTTCCGTCTTCCACGGACATGGAGCGTCAAACACCTCATTGTCTTCAAGGAAATCCTGATATGTGAATTCTGAAAGCTCACATGCGTCCTGGTAAGTCGATTTGTAGTACTTGTCGAGGAAGAAGAATATGGCCATACGTTTATGCACGTTGATTGCCGACTTCTCTCCCAAGTCTGGAGGAAGCTTACAACCAGCCTCTATAAGTCCGATCACAATATGCGGAACCCCGACAACGAGTAGGGTGGCTTCGTTGTCTTCAAGGCTTGTCTGCTCAAATTTTTTGTATTTTTTATCGTTGGCGTAATTCTTCAAATTCAGTTTGAAAGCACTCTCGCTGATATTATTTTTCTGCTCAAGTTCATAGACAAGAGCCTTTGCGTATTCGAGAGCATACTCAAGATTGTAAGACGGAATGGGGCCGGCATAGTCGATAGAGTCAGGCACTGTTTCCGCATATTTGTTAAGATATTCACGCATCTTTTGCTCGCCATATTTTCCGTATGTCAGATAGAATGGCACTTGCCGAGTGAGGGCAAGCATCACATGCTCTGGCATTAGGAATTGATGGCGGTGACGGGTTGCGAACTCCTGAGCAAAGCATAGCGCTCTGCAAAGCATTTCAGTTACGAATCGTACATTTAGCATTTTGCTGCTTCTAATAAATGGTTATAGTTGTAGTATCAGTTGTGTGAGAATAGTTCTATCTTCAACGGAAAATTCTCGGCTCTTGCCATTCTGTCAGCCAGAGTTTTTTTTGATTTTGCAATGTCGACGGTGTATGTGCCAGCCACAGCGGAACCTTCCTGGTCTACCTTGAAGGTCAGTTTTACAGCCTTTTCTTTTGGCAAAAAGAATACGGTCATCAACACTTTAATGACAAAATCCACTGTGGTGATGTCATCGTTGAAAAAAACGACGTCGACCATCTCTTCTTTATCATTCTCAGGAATTTCGAATCCAAGAGATTTACCTTTACTTTTTCCTTTTTTTTCTCCTAGTGTAGCCACGTTTTTTATTATTCAGCGGTTAATACATAGTTTCCATTTTTGAACACATAATATTCATGCATCCATTCGATAGTTGTAGTTTCAACGCAGTCTTCGTCTTCTTCAACATGTTCAAGAAGATAATCGTCTAGTTCTTCTCCGGAAAGACTGTTTTTTGTTTGTTTTTCTGTCTCAAGTTTTTTTGCGATGGAATCCACGTTGACGCTATCGATGTTGTTCATTTTGTCGTGCATATAAAGGTTGTTCATGCTACCTTGTGTCACGACATCGCCATCCTTGTATTTCACGACTGCTTTCGACACTATTTTAGCCTCTTGTCCTGTTGCCGGAGCATCAGTAATGGCAGTAGAATCGATTTTGGTCGAGTCTGCGTTGGCGTGTTTGATGAAATTCTTCACTGACACCACACGGTTTTTTACCAAAAGGTCGCGATAGGTGTTAGCTTTTTTCTTCTTTCTGCTCATGACGATGATTTTGTTTTCAGTGAAGTGGTCGCCTTCGCAGTTTTGCAGATTCCATTGGTCGTTCACGCTTGAGATCAAAAGGTTGTCGAGCACTTTCAGCATTTTGTTGTTGTCTAGAGCGTAAAGCGTCATATATTCGTTTTTAGAAAGGTAGACGTCGGTGCCGACACTATCTGTCATACGAATTCCGAAAGCCATCACTTTGTCGTTGAGCTTGAAATTCGCGAAGTCAAAACGGTGAGATGTGTATTTTCTACGTCTTCCTACATCAATCTTGCTTTCGTCTTTTGTGTAGCATACGATGCTACCGTCTGCTTTTTTTACTTTAGCGACGTATAGATCGTAGACGTTACGAGCAGAATCCACTTTGACAGGGATTGCGACGATGGCATGAGTAGAATCGTAAGGGATGACAGAATCCATCACTAACGATTTGAGAATCAGGCTGTCTTTGATTCCCAAACCATCTAAGGTTGTCTGAGTTATTGTCGCCGCAGATGAAAAAAATCCTATTGCGGCGAGCAAAATTGTTATTATATATCGATTCATTTTAAGCTATATTTTGATTATGATGCTAATTTAATCAATTTTTAGTTGAACACATCAAACGATAGCTTTAAAAATTTGGCGAATTGTGAAAAAATAATAAAAGCGGAGGGTTTACTCCGCTTTTGGTGTTTTGTATTAGTTGATTTATTTGTTTTCTTCCATTTTAGCCTCCACTGTAAGAGTTGCGTGAGGGACAATGCGTAAACGTTCTTTAGGTATCAGTTTGCCGGTCTTTCTGCAGATGCCGTAGGTCTTGTTCTCTATTCTTACCAACGCGGCCTCAAGACATTTGATGTAGACCATTTCTTTTTGTGCGAGCAAACCGTTGAGCTCTTTGCTCAATGTTGTAGCTCCTTCCTCAAGCACTTTGAATGTGGGTGCGGTGTTGCTCAAATCGTTGCCGTCAGCATTTGTCACACTCGCTTTCAATTCCTCGTATATCTTTCTCGACTTTTCAAGTCGCTCAAGGATTATCTGCTTGAATTCCTCCAATTCTTCGTCGGAGTATCTAACTTTCTCTGTCATAATTCTTGTGTTTTTCAAATGGTTTCGCAAATATAATATTAAGTGGTTAATTACGTATTCATTAACTTGAAAATTTGAGTTTATAAATTGTTGTTGTATAACATGGTTTGTGGATTTTGTTGTATTTTAGTGAGTTATTAAGGATAAATAGTTATTAAATATTTTGTTTTTGCGTGTTTTTGTCATGTTGACGGTATGGTTCTATATTATGTCTCATTTTTGCTGAATTTGTGTATAAATAAAAAATCCTGATTCGTTCGATGTCTCGTTTGAATCAGGATTGAATTCTGTCTGAATTATCTTGCGGTCTCATGATTAGATGCGGTTGTGCTGATTTTGATTATTATTATTGTTTAGTTTTTTACAATCGTTCACTGAGTAAGCTATTTTTACTGCTGATGCTACACAAAGTAGCGCTAATGTTATTCCCATAGTCGTAATGAATTAAATGTTAGTAAACGTTTGTTTCTTTTGTTTTGTTTAAGAGTGAAGAGATTTCTCTACAATCCAAACTTTTGCTGCAAATGCTATTGCCAAACATGCGATCATTAATGTAACCATAGTCGTAAGTATTAAAATTGTTAAACTTTGTTTAGTCTTCTTAAAACTGTTTTTAAGCGTGAAGTGAATCTTTAACGACCCAGATCTTTGCTACTACTGCGATTGCCAAAACTGAAAGTACCATAGTCTAAATTTTTAATTGTTTTTACTTTGTTTCTTTCTTTACACTTGCAAAATTACAACAAAATTTCATTCTGCAAAAGAAAATGCGATTTTTTTTGACAAAATGCTGAATTTTTTTTGAATTCGCGTTGATGCTATTTTGTATAATATTCTTTATTGTTGTGTAACTTATTGATTATTAACTATTATCAAGTTTTATAAAAGTGTATATTAATTGCATATAATTTCGTTTGTTTTAGTTAAGTCTTTGGTTTATAACGATGTTGATATTGTATAAATTTACATA
The DNA here is from genome assembly GCA_002392915.1 of Bacteroidales bacterium UBA3844. GTDB lineage: Bacteria > Bacteroidota > Bacteroidia > Bacteroidales > Paludibacteraceae > UBA1723. Next base: position 15,425 of record DGHQ01000038.1, read on the forward strand.
TTTGAAAAACTGACATATTTCTATTGATTTATATTTATAACTGACATTTTGCTATGTTCGCATCTCGGTTTTGGCTCAAAAATATACATTTGGTGCGTATATATGTAAAAACTATACATTTTATATGTTTTTTTTGTTGCCGGTTTATGATTATTATTTGCCGACTTTATACTTGAAAAAATAAATTTTCTTTACTTTTGCTATGGATTTACAACTTACAAATGATTTATGTTTGATTTATTGTTTTATATATCTATGCCTATCGCTTATATACTTCATGATGTTGAAGAATTGTTGACGCGAAGAAGATGGGAAAAAAAGCATTATAATGATTTCGTTGCTAAATGCCCCAAATTCACGTCTCTTTTTTCGGCAATAAAAGATCTCAACCAAGTAAAATATACAGTTGTGATTTTGGAGCAGTTGTTGTTTCTTGTGATTGCAGTGATTATGGCTGTTTATGCGGATCCAATGCCAATGTGTGCTTTATTTTGGGGATTTGCCATACACACAGTGTTGCAGCATATTTTTTCGAGTATTGTATTCCGCGCTTATTTTCCAGGAATGATTAGCTCTGTTTTACTTTTGCCATATTTTGCCTATGGAATCTCAATTTTATTAAATTTGTATAGTGTCTTTGAGAACATAGTGATGGCGATATGTGGTTTAGGTGTTATTGTTCTTAATTTGGCATTGATGTATTGGCTGATGAAAAAGTTTGGAGATTTGTGATTTTTTCGAGTTGTTTGGTAGTGTCTACACATATTATATATGTGTGATGTTTAAATCAGTTTCTCAATCTTTTTCTTTTCGACATCTGGAAATAATCCGCACAGATGTTCAATGATGCGGATTCTTGATTCTTCTGGAGTCCTTCCGTCTACTTGATCCTTTATAGGAAACAATTCAGGATACATTGCTTCTGGTGTGCAGTATCTCGCCACTCCCCATCCATATGGCTCTCCCTTTTTGGAGATGAGGTATTCAAAATCAGCGATGCAAACGTGAGTCCCCATCTGCAGTTGTCCGATCAAACTGTCGAATGCCATTCCATTGTTTTTGTTGACGATTGGTTCGGTCGGGTCTTCAGGGTTGAATTTTGTCTTTTTTCTGCTTAGAGAAAATCCGCTCGCAATTTTCAATTGTTTGGAAAGCATGGATTCATTCTCCACCAACACATTTAGGATTCTGCGTGAGTCTTCGCTCTCTTTGTCGATAGGGTAGACCGTACGTCGCCAATTCATAAAATCTGGAAGCCATTCCAAACTGACGTATCCAGCTTTGCCACGGAAGAACTTTCCGTAAGCCGTTTGCCAGTTGCTGATGATAGGACCTTTCCATTGCCATGGACCGTTTTCCATGTCGTCTCCAAACAGAAGTTCTGGAGGTGTCATCTCCTCAATTGAGAATCCTTCGATAGTATTCTTGAAAAAAGGCATGAACCCAAACTGTTTTATTATAGATTCAAGTTGGGATTGCTTTTCTATTATGATGCTGAATCTGTCCATTTTTATTTAAGTTGTTGATGGAATTTGTTTTTATATTGTTTTCAATTCACCTGTCTCGCTGTCCATTATATATCCGCGTACAATAATGTCTTTTGGAACAAGCGGATGATTTTTCACAAGGTCGACGGTTTCCAGCACAGCGGCTTCAGTGTCGTCAAAACCGTGGAGCCAAGAATCAAGGTCGATTCCGCAATGCTTCATCAGGTTGATATGCTCGTTGTCAATGCCACGTTCACGCATCAGATGCTGCATTTCTTTGCTGTCCATTCCTTGCACTCCACAACCGGTATGCCCGATAATCATGATTTCATTCACTCCTAGTTCGTAGATCGCTACAAGCAATGAGCGGACAGTGGAGTCGAAAGGGTTGGTGATGGTTCCTCCTGCGTTTTTTATAATCTTCACGTCTCCATTCTTAATGCCTAATGCGGCTGGAAGAAGTTCCACCAGACGAGTGTCCATACACGTGACGATGGCGATCTTTTTGTCGGGGTATTTGCTTGTCTTGAATTGTTCGTAAGCTTTCGATTCCACGAATTGCTTATTATATTCGAGCATTTGTTCAATCATTGTCGTTCATGTTTTTGAAATTATCACAAAAATAAGTTATTTTGCTATATTTGTGGTGTGTTTTATTGCTAATAATCATGAAAATTCGCATTTTAGTTACATACAACATTCTAAGGGAGAGCTTCACTGAGGCTCCTGATAATTATGAATTTATTTTGCCATCAGCACCGTCTTTCACAAAAGAGGAGATAATTGAGCGTTTGCCGGAATGTGACGGTTTGCTCTCTATGTTCAATTTCCCGATAGATAAGAATATTATCGACGCAGGGGCTCGCCTCAAGATCATATCTAATTTTGGTGTTGGCTTCAACAACGTCGACATAGATTATGCTAAATCCAAAGGCATTGTTGTGACGAATACTCCGGATCCTGTGGTTGAGCCCACAGCAGAATTGGCTTTTGCTTTGATGTCTGCTCTTTCCCGTAGGGTGACGGAATGCAATCGGAAACTGCAAACTGGAGATGATATTCGTTGGGGAGTGATGGAAAATCTTGGCACTGGCCTCTACAATAAAACCCTTGGAATTGTCGGGATGGGACGTATCGGACAGTCGGTTGCAAAACGTGCGGCAGTGTCGGGCATGAAAATCATTTATTATAACAGACATCGTTTGCCTGAAGATATTGAAAAGAAATATTCGGCTGAATACGTTTCTTTGGATTCACTTCTGTCGCAATCTGATTATATTTCCCTTCATACACCATTGGATGAATCAACGTATCATTTGATAGACGCTGAGGCTTTGTCGAAGATGAAAAAAGGTGTTTTCCTTGTAAATACAGCACGTGGACCGGTGGTTGACGAATCAGCATTGGTGGCGGCTCTTGAGTGTGGACATATTGGAGGTGCTGGTCTGGATGTCTTTGAAAAAGAGCCGGAAATCAATAATGGATTGTTGGGCAGAGATAACGTGATTTTAGTGCCTCATATAGGCACTGCGACGGTGGAGGCACGAATTGCAATGGGAAGATACGCTGTGAAAAACATCACATTGTTCTTCGACGGAAAGATTCCATTAAGCAGAGTGGTGTGATTATCTGTTGCCGCAGATGAATTTTGTCGCCTTTGGAGATATTTTTCTCAAAACGGCAAATATGGCTATAGAAATTGCAGCAGTTATAATCGGTGTGGCGAAATAGCAGAAGTAGTTTTCTACTAATGATTTTCCCGGGATAATTTCATGTATTGTCTTTTTGACAAATGTTAAGAGACATTCTATGTATGGGAGTGGCATAACATGAACTGCATAGATGAAAAAACATGCAGAAACTATCAATTTGTTTGGCTTTATATTATATCTAGTGATTGCTAATGACACTAAATAGAAAGCAGACGTAGAAAGCAGACGGAATACTTGTACATACGTAGAATGGAATGATATTGTGTCCTATTTCAGTTTTATTCCCATCATATATTGTGCATGCCACTAAAAGAATGGCGCTGATTGGCAGTATGAAATATTTATATTTGTTGGCAAAATCCACGATATTTAATTTGTTTAAGGCAAAAAAGGATCCAACAGTAAAGAAGAAAACAGATTCTATATCCAGACCTGGAATTTGGGTCCATATTTTGGAAATGTATGCTAAAAAGAGAATAGGAATCAGCCATATTTTCAACCGTCTGATTGCTATATATATGATTGGGGTTAACAAAGAAATGACAAACAAGTCGCGTATAAACCATAGCGGAACATTTAATGGTGCTGTCGAACTCAGCTGGTTTTCTAACCAGTCGGTGTAGGAACCTTCCCATTCGTGGAATACATAGAATATTCGCCATATATTATTTGAGAAAAAGGCTAATGTCTCTGTTGTCGGATTGCCATTGCTAATGTCACATATAAGACTTTTCCCAACAATCAGTAGGAATGGTATTAGATTCCAAAGAATGTATGGGATGAGCAGCGTCTTTATTCTGCTTCCAATCTTCTTCTTGTATCCATTCCACGACCATTCTTGAAAGTTTAAGAAAAACAAGAATCCTGATATAAAAAAGAATGTCGGTACAGCTATGCTGGGGATTATGTGTGAAAAAAGGATTTTGACTACATTATATATACCGGGACCTGACAATAAAGTGTATTTGGCGTCGATAAGGTTGATTGTCTTTGGACTCATATGGATAAAAACCACCATCATGATCAAAGGAAACCTTAAAAAATCGATTGTTTGTGACTGTAATTCTGATTTGTCTTGTGTTGTAGTTGACATACTCTTTTATTTTTTACAAAACTAAAAAATAATTTGATTTTTTTTGCGTTGATATTTCATATTTAATCTGTTTGTGAATCAACAATGACATGCTGATTGTATGTTGTCGAATGGAATGGTCGTGTTCTAAGCATTCTGATGCAACTATTTTATAGGAAGTTATATAGGATATTTTTACGCAAATGCATCATGTTTCCCCAAAAAAGCCATTCCATCGTGTATTTTATATGTAACATCGAAGGTGGTGATTTATACCAAAATCAATAAATGATAAGAATTTACTGTTATTTGATTAACAGTTTCAATATGACAAACGATAAATTTGCTATGATTGCAAACGGAAACGGGATGATAAGAGGCGGTTGCAATCCGTTTTTATTATTATGGACAAACAAAAGGTAGTTATCATGAAAAAACGTTTACTTTACAAATTAACATTAGTATCTCTGACATTGTTGGGGGCAACTTCAGTTGTTGCTCAAGATTGTACAGTCAATCTTTCCAGTGTAAAACAAAAGATCGCTGGATTTGGAGGTATCAACCATCCTTGTTGGACAGGTTATGATCTAACTGACAATGATATAGACAAACTATTCGGCGTCGGTGATGGTAAACTTGGACTTTCGGTGATGCGTATTTGGGTGGCAGAAAGTGAGAATAATTGGAGCAGAGAGCTTTCTACGTGTAAGAAGGTTCAAAAGATGGGCGTAAAGATTTTTGCGACTCCTTGGAATACTCCTTCTGCTGATATGTGCACTAAGACAACTGCTTTTTGTAACAATAACTCTTGTCAGTATCGTGCCAACGAGAAGCAAATCAACACTAGTGCTTTTTCAAAATACACAGATCATCTGATCAAGTTCAACAATTATATGTATAATAATGGTGTAAGCCTTTACGCCATGAGTTTTGCCAACGAGCCAGATTATGGACATGATTGGACATGGTGGAGTACTGATCAAGTGTATGAGTACACAAAAAATTATGCTGGTAAACTTCGTGTGAATGGCACTAAGGTTATTACTGCAGAGAGTTTTGCATATAGCAAAGGATTGTATGACAAAGTGCTGAATGATGCAAATGCTCTTAAGAATATCGACATTTTGGGTACACATTTCTATGCAAGTGGTGCCTCTACTAGTGATAATTTCTTCAAATACTCTCTTGGCGACCAGAAAATTGCTGCGGATCCTAACAAAGAGTTGTGGATGACGGAATACTACACCTCTTCAAATGCAACTAATGGTTCTCCTTGTCGTGCCAATGTATGGCCTGAGGCTTTGGAGGTGGCTTACTCAATCCATCGTGGTATGGCTCTTTCTAATATGAGTGCGTATGTGTGGTGGTATCTAAAGAGAAACTATTCTTTGATCAACAACGGTGATTCTAACAACGAGAATTCCAAAGATGGCCAGATCACAAAACGTGGATGGCTATTCGGTCAGTTTGCAAGATTCATCCGTCCTGGATATTATCGCGTCGACTGCACCGTCAACCCAACTTATAATGTGTACACATCCGCATATAAGAATGGAGATGACGTTGTGATTGTCGCAGTCAATATGAGTACAGAGGCAAAGACAATAAACATTTCTGTCCCTGGCACAAAGGTTAAGCAGTGGAATGTATGGATTACAGACCAGACAAGAAATATGAAGCAGCTTGATGCGATAAATAAGAGTTCTTCATTCTCTGTAACTCTTCCTGCAAAAAGTTGTGTCACATACGTTGGCGAGGGCAGTGGCAAGATCAGTTTGGATATCGCGGCTGAAACACTTGTCATTGAGGAGGGCGACAGTGTGTTGATCACTCCAACATACAAGAGCGAGTCTGAAATCAAGAATATCAAGTATTTCGAAGGTTCGGAGCAAGTGAAAGATAAGTGGGTGGCTCCTTTCGCCTTCTATTACGGAGCAGACGCATCTTTAGGAAAGCACACTATCAATGCTGTGGCTTATGATGAGAATGGAGAGTCGGGCGAGTCGGCTCCTATCACAATCGAGGTTGTGAAGAGGGCACGTCCTTATGGAGGTGTGGCAGCCAAGATTCCAGGAATCGTCGAGGCTGAGAATTTCAATGAAGGAGCTTCTGGCATTTCGTTCTATGACGCGAAGGAAGAGAATAATGGAGACGCTACTTACAGATCAGATTCTAATGTAGACGTGTATGTTTGCGACGGAGGTTATGCTGTCGGTTATTGTGAGGCAGGAGAGTGGCTGAAGTATACTGTTGAAGTTGAGAAAGATGGTGAATATACATTGTCGGCAAATGTTTCGGATGAAGGTGGCGAGTCGTCGTTTTCGATTATGTTTGACGGTGATGAGTCTACAAAGGTCGTGTTTGATACTGAAGACACTGGAGCTTGGACAACATATAAAGAGTTGGTTTCTGATAAGGTTGTCAAGTTGTCGGCTGGCAAACATGAGATGCTTCTTTCAATCGAATCGTCTTGGGTTAACGTGGATTGGATAAAAGTCAAGAGTACTGATCCTACTAAAATAGATGATGTTGTCGCTGCGTTCCCTTCTGGTGAGTATACAGTATGTGATGCTAACGGCAAGTCGCTAGGAAATGTCACTATCAGTAGTAAAACTGAATTTGATGCAAAATTTGCGGAATCGGGTGTTTACATTCTCGTCTCTGCAAATGGAAAGTCAATAAAATATGTAAAATAACTAATACAATATATCATGAGAACACTTTACAACACATTAGTTGTGTCTGTTATCGGCACAATGCTTTCTGTATCGTCTGTTGCTCAAACACTTCCCGGTGTGAAAAGCACCATCAATGTGAACGGTAAAAACCGTACAATTGATGTGTACGCTCCAAACGGAATGGGAGAGAATAGACCGATGGTGATTTCAGCCCACGGTATGGGTCAGGATATCGCTTATCAAAAGGAGAATTCTCGTTGGGACTTGGTGGCCGACACTGCTAAATTCCTTGTTGTCTATCCTCAGTCTGACGGTTCTACTTGGGATTTGAGCGCTACTGGTAATGATATCGCTTTCATAAAGGCTATCATTAAGGAGATGAGTTCTAAGTATAAAATTGACTTGGATCGTGTGTATATGTCTGGATTCTCTATGGGTGGAATGCTTACATATTCAGTTGCAAACAACATGGCAGACCAGATTGCGGCTTGTGCTCCAGTCTCAGGTTATCCAATTGGCGACCTGACTGCTAAGCCTTCACGTCCTATGCCAATCATCCATACAAATGGAGACAAAGACGACGTGGTGCACTATGAGCCATGGAAGGGCAATTTCAACGGAATGTATCAGGAGCAGCAGGGTGCTTATGCTCAGGCGGAGGCTTGGGCAAAAGCAAATCAGTGTGACGGAACTCCTGTCGAGTCGGTGATCGACGGTGCTGCTACTCGTTATTTATGGAAGAATGGTAAGTGTGGCGTAGAGGTTTGTTTGAACAAGGTTTATGGAAAAGGTCACTGGCCATCAAACGACAAGTATCATTCAGTACGTGAGATTTGGAAGTTTGTCAGCAGATTCTCTTTGAATTGTGGAGAGGTTGGCTCTTCTTCTGGTTCCGGTTCATCTGGATCAGGAACAATGGCAGAAGAGGCAGGTCCATATAATGGATCACCTGCGTCTATTCCAGGCACAATCGAGGCAGAGGAGTATGATTTCGGAGGACAGGATGTCGCTTACAACGATAAGGATGAGGAAAATCGTGGAGAGGCATTCCGTAAAGACGGAATTGATATTTACAAGGGAGGATCAGGATTCGTTATCGGTTATAATCAGAGTGGTGAGTGGTTGAATTATACTGTTGATGTGAAGGAGACATCAAGATACACAGTTACAATTTCAGCCGCAACAGATAATGCGTCTGCTTCATTCCAGCTTTTGATTGATGGCAAGGAAGTGACTGGTGAGATTGGAGCTCCTAATACAGGTGATTTCTCAAAGTTATCTACTGTGATGGCCCGTACAAAGGAAATCTCAGCAGGCAAGCACACTTTGCAGCTAAAGATTACAAGTGATTGGGTTGATATTGATAATATGAAGTTTGAAAAATATGAGTCAAACGGTGCAGAGCCATACGACGCTAACGGTTGTGTGATCGGCGATCGCGACAATACTGAGTTGGCTTCTATTTTCTCTTCAATCGCATTGAGCAACGTCAACCCTAAGGTTAAGCCAACTACTAACCATAACCCAATCATGACTCAGCGTTATGGAGCTGATCCATGTGCGATGGTTTACGGTGACTCTGTATATATCTATATGACTCATGATATATATGAGTACGACAATAATGGTAAGATTAAGGATAACGGATATGGCAAGATCACTGAGATTGTTTGTGTTTCTTCTGCCGATCTTGTAAACTGGACAGACCACGGACCAATGAAGGTTGCGGGAAATGGCGGTATATCTAAGGCTGGTAATTCATGGGCTCCGACTGCATGTCATGTGAAGATGAATGGAAAGGATCGTTTCTTCCTATATTTTGCTAATGGTGGTAATGGTATTTATGTAGTCGCAGGTGACACTCCTTACGGTCCATGGCAGGATGTGAAGAATGGTCAGGGACTTATCACTCGTTCTATGCCAAACTGTAATGTGGACTGGTTGTTCGACCCTGCTGTCCTTGTAGATGACGACGGTACTGGTTACATCTATTTCGGTGGTGGTGTGCCTAAGGGTAAGGATGCAGATCCAGGAACAGCTCGTATAGCTAAACTTGGCAGCGACTTTACTAGTATTGTTGGAACAGCTCAGAGTTTGAACCCTCCTTATCTATTTGAGGATGCTGGTATCAATAAGATTGGTAAGAACTATGTATATTCATATTGTACTAACTGGAACACAGGAGGAAACAGCATTGGAATCAGCAATGCGGTGATCTCAACTATGATTTCTACTAATCCAATGTCTGGATTCAAGTTTGATCGCAAGGTGTTTGATAATCCGTCTAAGTGGCTTGGATCGAATGGCAACAATCACCACTCATTCTTCAAATTTAAGAACAAGTGGTATATCTGCTACCATAGCCAGTGGATTCAGAATCAGATTGGTGTAAGTGGTGGATATCGTTGTTCACATGTCGACTATGCTAATGTTGATGAGTCGGCAGGAAAGATTATGGGTGTGTCGGCTGGTACTGTAAAAGGTGTGGATCAGGTAGAGCCAGTAGATGCTACTAAGACAATCCAGGCCGAGTGTTTTGCTTGGCAGAGTGGAATAGAGGTCAACTATGTTGGAAACTCTACTCGAATGGCTGTAAGTGGAAAGAACGGTTCTTGGATTGGTTTGAGTGGAGTCCAGGCTAAAGGTGTAAATAAGTTTAAGGCTCGTGTATCAGCTCCATGTGGTGGCGCGATCAGAATCACAACAGGTTCAGCTAATGGTCCTGTACTTGGATATTTGAATGTAGAGTCTAATTCATCATACGAGGAGTTTGAATGTAAGTTGACATCAGACATCCCTACATCTACAGACCTATTCTTCACGTTCAGCGGAGAGTTGAAGTTTGATTCATGGAGCATGTTCTATGATGATCCAGCGGACGAAGAAGTTGTAGACGCTGCATTTGCTTCACTAATGGTAGAGCCAAATCCAGCAAAGGATATGGTTAAGGTTAGTGGTTTGACAGACGGTGATATCATCACAATCACATCAATGAATGGTGTTGTTGTGAAGGCATTCATTGCTGAGGCAGAGACTGTTGATGTTGTAATCTCGGATCTTGCGTCTGGAATCTATGTGGTGTCAAACGGTTCGAAGACAGTTAAGCTAATCAAAGAATAATCAAGCAATAGCGGTAGCGACGATAGAAATACCGTCGCTACTATTTTATTTATTTGTTTTGAATTGAAATTTTTTTAATTTTGTCTAAACTTAAAACACACAAAATAACATGAAAACATTAATTAAAAGCTTTGCTTTATTGGCATCGCTAGCTTCGGCTGTGACTCTTTTTGCACAAGGCTCATTTTATGTCTGTAAGAAAGACGGCACTTATGTGGAGTACGCGATCAGCGACATTGATAGTGTCTCCTTTAACAAACCAGAGAAACAGGAGATTCAGCAGCCTGTTGAAAAAACATTTTTTTTGTATGGTGACAATGTCGATTATGATGGACCTCTACAGTACAACTGGGATGAAAATGTAGGTCCATCTGGTAATGGAGTGTTGGCATATCCTAAAGAAATGTCTAATGATCCGAATGTGCTTCATCCAGTAGCAATCTTTTGTCCTGGTGGTGGAGAGACTCCAAACTCGCAGCCTACTATCCCTAAACGACTCGCATCTATGGGCTTTGTCGTCTTTTCTCAACCTTCTACGTGGAGTGGAGATGACGCGATTAAAGCTTTTGACTGGCTTGATCAGATGAACAATGACCCGAATGCAAGATTTTATGGTAAGCTCAACATGGAGCGTGTGGCAATCTGCGGACATTCGCAAGGAGGTGTGATGGCTCAGGATTGTGCTAGCAAAGACAAGCGTGTAGCTGTGTTGATGTTGCTCAACAGTGGAAGCTTCGATGCTCATAGTGGTTCTGCCAACCTGACAATCCCTACAGGAATTATCACTGGACACACAGATATGGCTTACGACAACGCGGTAGGTGATTTCAATTACCCTGCAAACAAAGCTCCAATGTGGCTTGGAATAAAAGGTAATGAAGGTCATGGATATGGTCCTTGGGGTGGATCAAATTGTTGTGTCGCTTGGATCAGATGGCATTTGTGCGGAGAGACAAAGTGGGAAAAAGAGTTCCTGCAAAATGGTGGTCAATTCTGTAACGCTAACGGTTGGGAAACAAAGATCAGAAACTGGTAATAAGAGTCTGAAACGATGTGGTTGCAAATATGGGTGTGCCTATGGTACACCCATTTTTATAAACTCGAATATGGAGAAACGGGTGCCTGTATGATGATGATTTTTCTTAATATTGCCGAATAAACGTTTTGTCGATTTGTTTGGCAAATATAAAACAAGTATTTTTGATGATGATTTCAATTGTGCTTTGAACATGAATATGCTCGACTATCTTGAGTGGCGAGGTGATTTGCCGTTTGAAAGGGATCCGTTTAATGAAGTGGATGCCCTGATCCTCTCATTGATATCATATTATGAGTTTGAACAGTTTTATCAAGTGGTTACAAATGTATGTGGTTATACACTTGACGAATATGTCAAATTGCATGAGGATAATGTTCAGATATTCGGTGAAATAGACAAAAATATTGATATCGAAAATGATATTGTGCCAAGAAAGACAGCTCCGTTTGTTTTGTGTAAAGCGGTGAAGACGGAGAGGTTTGCCAATATACGCATCGTCGACTTCAGGAATATTTTCGATGAGGAAAGAGTTATACAGTTTGCTGCTATCACATTTGAATTGTCTGATGGCATAAGGGTCGTGGCATACCGAGGCACTGATTCATCTATAATTGGTTGGAAAGAGGACTGTATGCTATCTTACTTAAGGGAAATCCCAGGTCAGGCTGAGGCTGTGCGATATTTCAATGAATCAGAGACTGGCAAGAAATACTATATCGTAGGTCATTCCAAGGGAGGAAATGAGGCGTTATATACGTATATCAAGATGAAAGAAGAACGTGTGGATGATGTGGTAGCTGTATATAATTTCGATGGCCCTGGATTTTTGGATAAAATACAGGATACTCCTCGTTATTTAGAAGGAAAAGAAAAAATTCACACATTTGTGCCGTCGTCTTCTATTGTTGGAATGCTTTTGGAACATGTGAAGGATTATGTCGCAGTGAAGAGCCAAGGCTTTGGAATAAAACAACATAACCCATTGTTTTGGGAGGTGTATCGTGCTAATCTGGTCACTGAAGTTGATAATGTATGGGTAAGAGATGTGGCAGAACACACATTCGCGGAATTTTTGAAGGAGATGACTCTTGAGGAGCGTAAGTTTGTGACTGAGAATGTCTTTTCTATTGTAAGCAGTTGTGGAGCAAAAAGTTTTGCTGAACTTTATGAGCATCCGTTCAGAAATACAAAAATTATTGTGGCTGCTTACTCAAAGTTGCCTGATGAACATAAAGATAAATTGATTAAAGCGTCCAAACTGCTTGGATTCTCGTGGGCTTCAAGTTATCGATTTGGATTAGGTGAGGTGAAACCAACCGACAAGCAGCCGTTGCTTAAACCATTTTTTAGTTTAGGAAAGAAAAAATAATTTAAAACTTAATATTACGTATTATGGGAATATTGGATATGGTGCTCGGCAACTCATCAGAAGTGTCGCAGCAGGAGATAGAAAAACACTTTAATGGAGTGCTGTTTGATGGAGAGACGGTGGAGAAAGGATATAAAGTTATCCGAGACATTTGGTTGTTCACATCGCATCGTCTTATTATTCTTGACATTCAAGGCATTACAGGAAAGAAGAAGGAATTTCATTCAGTACCGTACAAGTCTATCCGACAATTCTCGGTTGAGACTGCAGGATCGTTTGATGATGACTGTGAAATGAAGTTGTATGTGGCTGGTATGGCGATGCCTTTTTCATACGAATTCAAAAAAGGCATAGATGTGATTGGTATACAACGAAATTTGGCGGAGCATATTTGTAAATAAAAAAGACGGATAATTCCGTCTTTTTTAATTTTCTTCTAATTCTTTATTCAAAACTTCCAATTTTTTGTTTACGATTTTTATGGCATCTTCGTATATTTCCTTGAATTCGAGCGGACGTTTAGCATAATAGGAGACTGCGGAATCGAATACAGCGGCAGTAACATTGTGTTTGTTAAGAAAATCCACGTATACCAGATTCATGTCAAGATTTTTGACCTCCCTTAATTCATGCTTAGAAGTCCCTTCAAGCATATAATAGTCAGCTACTATCTGACTCATCTTCTTTTTTTCAATAGGTGCTTTTTCTTTGCAAGAAGAAAAAACACATGATGTGAATAATGCTAGCAGCGTCGCCAATATAATACTATTCTTTTTCATTGCTTTCTGATTTAGATTCTGTTTCGACGGAATGATTAGAGTCTTTTTCTTTTTTATCTTCGTCGTCACCCATGAATCTTGACAACTCCTTATGTTCAAACACAAGAACGCAGAACACACCAGTGCAGACAGCACTGTCGGCTATGTTGAAAACAGGTCGGAAGAAAATCTCACCACCGAAGAAAGGCACCCATTCTGGAATACGGAATAATGGAAAATAAAGCATATCCACAACTTTGCCATAAAGCCATGTCGAATACCCGCCAGCGGCTGGCATAAATTCTGCCACTTGACGATGACTGTCGCTGAAGATGACTCCATAGAAAACACAGTCGATGATGTTGCCGAGGGCTCCCGCCGTAATCAGCACCATACACACGATAAAGCCTGTCTTATATTTTTCTTTAATGATTTTATTAATGATATATAAAAGACCGCCGACGGCAAAGATTCTGAACAAGGTCAGGAATATTTTATTGCCCATCTCGATGCTGAATGCCATTCCGTTGTTTTCCTGGAAATTGATTTGAAACCAATCTGTGATCCAGATGCTTGATCCCAAAGACATGTGAGTCTTCACCCAAATCTTTGATACTTGGTCTATTATAATGACTGCTATAAAAATTGCGATGTAGAGAAATCGCTTGTCTTTTAGAATATTGTTCATTAATAATTGTATTTTTTTTACAAAAATAGGAGAATTTCTTGTATTTTTGCATATTGATTGATGCAAATGTGTGGATTTCTACTATGATGTTTTTTCATTCGTTCGCTTAGTCATGTAATGTTAGGTCCGATTGGAAAAAATATGATTTTGCTATTATTGTGCATAAAACCTTACGAAATCACATTGTTTGGCATACTTTTTGATGAAAACTTTAAGGAAAAAATATACAAGTAAAAAATGAACTCTTTTAACATTAGGCTGAAATCACTTTTAGTGCTTTTAGTATTTTCTTTTGTCACATTATCTGTTTCGGCGAAAGATGTTATTTATGTAAAGTCAGGGGCCAGTGGAGACGGAAGCTCCTGGACAAAAGCGTTTGGTAATATTCAGCAGGCTGTTGACGCGGCAGCTAAGAAAGGTGCTGATGTTTGGGTGGCAAAAGGAATCTATAAGAGCGATTCCTCGGCTGTTGTTTTCCTAAAACCTAAAGTCAATCTGTATGGAGGATTCGCTGGCACCGAAACATCTCTTGCTGTTCGTGACACAGCAAAGAATCCGACTGTTTTGGATGGAAATGGAAAGATCCGAGTTATATATCAGGATAATGATTTTGCTGACACGTCTTCTGTAGTCGTTGATGGATTCGTGATACAGAACGGATATGCGGATTATGGAGGTGGTGCATATTTGAGAAAAAATACTACAATCAACAACTGTATATTACGAAACAACGATGCTAGAGTTTATGGCTTAGCAGTATATGTGTCTTATGGAAAAATTAAGAAGAGCATAATTTGTAATAATAGTTCAAGTAATGCGTATAGAACGATATATCTGTATCATTCAGAATTAGATAGTTGTGTTGTTAAAAACAATACAACATATTATGGCTCTGGTGTATTTGCGGAAGCATATTCCAGTGTGTCAAATACAAAAATAGATTCGAATAAGAATACATATTATTATTATGATTCTCCTGTGTATTTGTATAATAATTCCAAGTTGATTAATTGTGAAGTTATAAATAACTATGGCCGTAATGCAGGAGTCTATGCTTATAATAATTGTTTTGTAAAGAATTGTTCAATTTCAGGAAATGCAAGCACGTCAAATAGTGTTATACATATTGAATATTATTCGAAAATTGAAGATACTGAAATTTTTGACAACAAGGGTACTGATTATGAAATAGTATATGTGTATAATTCATCGTCAATGAATCGTTGTAAGGTGTACAATAATGTGGTTGAGAAGAATCATAATATTGTAAATATTCTCAACTCATCTTTACTTTTAAATTCATTGATATATGGAAATAAAAATGTAAATGCCTCTAATTCACCACTTCGTATTCACAATTCGAAAATGATAAATTCGACTTTTGTGGATAATGAGACGGGAGCATCATATGCGGTTGAATCGTACAATTCATCAGTGACAAATTCAATCATTGTCGGCACTAAGTTTGCGAAATCATTCCAGAGTCATCTGAATTTGAGCGGAATAAACACTTTCTTATATTCTATGATAGAAGGCGGTGTCGCTGGGGAGGGTAACATTACAGGATCGAAGCGTTTTGCAGCGTTCGCAAATCCAGAAAAGGGTGATTATTCTCTATCTGAAAAATCATATTGTATAAACAGAGGAAAGGATGTTGAAGACTCAATTGATTTATTGGGCAAAACTAGAAAACAGAATGGAGCCGTTGATATGGGAGCAATCGAGTCGCAGTATAAGATTGCGAATGTTCCATCTTTAGGCAATGTGATTTATGTAAAGAAAGGTATGAATGGTGATGGTTCAAGTTGGTCGTCAGCATTTGGAGATATCAGTGAGGCTATAAAAATAGCAGCCTGTGATGGAAAAAAACATCAGATATGGGTTGCTGCAGGAACATATTATGGGGATACAACGTCGGGGGCTTCTGCTATATGTCTTGAAAAGGGCGTAAGCCTGTATGGAGGATTCGCAGGAAACGAGAAATCGCTAGCGGCGAGAGACACAGCGAAGAATCCAACAATCATAGACGGAAAGAACCAGAGACGAGTAATCACCCAGAACTATGGATTCGCAGATTCGATGGCGGTGGTTGTAGACGGATTCACAATCCAGAACGGAACAGCAGCCAATGGCGGAGGTGTGAACATTACTGCCAACACTACAATCAGCAACTGTGTCATAAAGAGCAATAAGGCGTCCGAAAATGGATCAGCCATATATGCCACAAGTGCAGTGATAAAGAACTGTCAGATTGTCGGCAACACATATACTAATCGTCTTTATTATACAGTCCGTCTTAACAAATGTGTTATGGACAGCTGTGTTTTGAAGAATAACAAGACATATTATAATAGTGCGATATGCGCTGAGAATAATTCGAATGTCACGAATTGTGAGATAGAAGGAAACAGTTCATATAACAATAATATAGGATCTTATTTCAATTCGTCAAAG
>DGHQ01000040.1 GCA_002392915.1 Bacteroidales bacterium UBA3844
CGAGTAATCGCAACCTTTTTTGTTTATTATTTAACGTCAATTAATATTATAGTAGGATAAAAATGATAGTTGGAGAGTCATAAATGAGGATTCCAAAGGGCGGAACGCCCTTGCCCTCCCAACCAGTGCGAGCCGAAGGCGAGCACATATAGATAGAATAAACACATAGACTCTGAGTCTTAAGAGAAATTCCGAACCATAAAGAACCAATTTGTGAATTATAATAATTATATTTGTGTTTGTGATATAATAGATTTATGGACAGATTATTATTATTCCTAATACTTGTACTTGTTTGTTTCTCATCTTGCAATGAAGACAAAGCTGTTTTGGATCAGACCATTGATTACTCTGCTATGGATCTCCATAATCCGCCTGACACTCTTTGGGGTGTGGATGTGAGTCATTATCAAGGGAAAATCGATTTTGACGATTTGGAAGAGGGGGCTCATTTTGTTATCATCAGATCTTCTATCGGGTCAAGTGGTAAATGTGACCAACGTTTTTATGGGAATTATGCAAAAGCCGCGAAATCACATTTGTTGCTCGGATTTTACCATTTCTTTTATTTCGACTGTGACGGTGAATTGCAGGCAAAAATTTTTTTGGATGCCACGAATGGCAAACGAAATAATTTTCCTTTGATCATAGATTTTGAAGAGTCGACGGTGGTCAACAATCCAAAACAGATGAATGTGGATTCTTCCGTATATAATCTTCGTAAGATGGTGGATTATCTTCAACTTCAAGGAAAAGATGTGATGATTTATTCTAATCGTCATTGTTATGCGAAATATAATATAGCGTCTAATTTCCCTGGAGTCAAATTATGGGTGGCTGATTATAATGCAATGTTTGTGACGGAGGATTTTCCCGACTGTTATATCCAACAATATGCTTGCGACGGCAGTGTCTATGGAATTCCAGCAAATGTTGATTTGAACGTTATTGTCGACAGCAAAATGATCATTACGCCAGAAAAACAACCCCAATAGTGATTTTTTTCATGTCTTTTTCATCAGTTTCACGTCATTTGGTGCTATCTTTGCCTAGTTTTTTGTGTATGATTGAAAAAATACAGATATGACAAGAGAAGAATTATTTGAAAATATCAAGAAGAAGCAGTCGTTTCTTTGTGTTGGTCTTGACACTGACGTGAACAAGATTCCTGAGTTTATGTTTGATAAATACGAAGGCGACTATATATTCGAATTCAATAAGCAAATTATCGACGCTACTGCAAAATATTGCGTCGCATACAAGCCTAATTTGGCATTTTATGAGAGTCTTGGACTTCAAGGATGGGATGTCCTGGAGCGTACCGTCGACTATATTCGCAGCAATTATCCGGATATGTTTTTGATCGCCGATGCTAAACGTGGTGATATCGGCAACACTTCAGCTATGTATGCCCGCACATTCTTTGGAGCAATGGATTTCGATTCAGTTACTGTGGCTCCTTATATGGGAGAGGATTCTGTGTCTCCATTCTTGACATATGAAGGCAAGTGGGTGACTCTTCTTGCGTTGACATCAAACAAGGGAGCATTCGATTTCCAGTTTATGAAGGATGCTGAGTCTGGTGACACATTGTATCAGAAAGTTTTGAAAACATCTAAGAATTGGGGTAATGCTGACAATATGATGTATGTTGTCGGTGCGACAAAAGCTGATATGCTTAGTGATATACGTGAGATTATCCCGGATAATTTCTTGCTTGTCCCAGGTATCGGAGCCCAGGGTGGTAGCCTAGAGGAGGTTGTGAAACATGGTATGAACAGCCAGTGTGGACTTCTTGTCAATTCTTCACGCGCCATTATATACGCTGCCAACGACGAGACATTTGCTGAGGCGGCTGCTCGTGAGGCAAAGAAGGTGCAGGAACAGATGGCTGGATTCTTGAAGGCTGCGGGAATGATTTAATTGTTTGGGTAGACAGAGTAATGCGCACAAAAATCATCAACGACCCAGTCCACGGATTTGTTAATATCCCGGAGTTTATCTACGAAATTATCGAACATCGTTTTTTTCAACGTTTGTCACGAATCAGACAACTGGGTTTGACTTACATGGTGTATCCTGGTGCACAGCATACCCGTTTCCTTCACTCTTTGGGCGCTATGCACTTGATGGGTGAGGCTTTGACTACTCTTGGTAATAAAGGTGTTGCAATTTCAAAGGAAGAGAGAGAGGCTGCAATGGCCGCTATCCTTCTTCATGATGTCGGTCACGCTCCATTCTCGCATGTGTTGGAGAGTACTTTTGTTTCTGGCATTTCACATGAGGAAATTTCTCTTCTGATGATGAAACAGATAAATAAAGATTTCGGTGGCAAACTTGATATGGCCATCGAAATCTTTCAAGATAAATACCCTCGTCATTTTTTCCATCAGCTGATTTCAGGACAGTTGGATGTAGACAGACTTGATTATCTGAGCCGAGACTGCTATTTCACAGGAGTCGTCGAGGGAGTTATCGGAGCAGAGAGAATCATTAAGATGATGAATGTCGCTGAAGATAAACTCTGTGTGGAGATGAAGGGTATATACTCAATCGAGAAGTTTTTGATTGCCAGACGAATGATGTATTGGCAGGTTTATCTACATAAGGCATCGATAGCGGCGGAACAGGTGTTGATATCTTTGCTTAGACGGGCGATTTGTCTTGCCAAACAAGGTGAGGAGCTGTTCGCGTCGCCATCATTGAGATATTTTCTATATAACAACGTCGAGGCTGAATCTTTCGACATCTATAGTTCTTCGCTTGAAAATTATGCCAGATTCGATGATTCCGACATATATTCCGCACTGAAAGTATGGCAATGCCATAAAGATAATATCTTGTCCTTATTAAGTGAGGCACTTACAGACAGACGATTGTTTAAGGTCAAAGTCTTTGATCATGAACCAAGTGATTCTGAGGTAGATGAAATAAAGAAGCAGATACAGTCGGTCACTAATTTTACAGATGAAGAGGTAGAATATTTATGTAGGGTTGTTCCTGTGACAAGCAAGGCTTATTCATTGAATAACGGTGGTCTGAATATTCTGCGTTCTGATGGAAAATTGTGTGATGTGAGTGAAGTTTCTGATATTTTAGACTTTTCTTTATTGTCAAAACAAGAGAAGAAATACTATCTTTGCTACTATGATTCACGTCAATATTTTAACACTCAGATGTAGTTTTGGTTGAATTTTGTGTCGGAAAAGTAATGTAATTGTTCATATTCGTGTGATTGATTGCGGTATATGTCAATATTTTACTACTTTTGTTTGATTTTATAATTTTTTAGAGCATGGAATTTACAGCAGGACAGTTGGCAGCAATGCTTAAAGGACAAGTAGAAGGAGATGAAAATGTAAAGGTTAGTACTTTTGCAAAAATAGAAGAGGGTAGAACGGGAGCTATTTCATTTCTGTCAAATCCAAAGTACACAGAGTATCTCTATTCCACAAAATCATCTGTCGTGTTGGTGTCCAATGATTTTGTTCCGACGAAGGAATATTCATGCACACTATTGAGAGTTGTTGATCCGTATGCTGCGGTAGCTCAGCTTCTTCGTTTGGCGGATCAGTATTTGTCACCAAAGAGAAATGGAATTCATCCGTCAGCTTTTATTTCAGATAAAGCCAAGGTTGGAGAGAATGTCTATATCGGGCAGAATGTTGTGATAGAAGACGGTGCTGTGATAGGCAATGGATGTCAGATTTACGCCAATACGTTTATCGGACAGGGAGTGACATTAGAAGAAGATTCATTGGTTTATGCCAATGTGACAATATATAAAGGCTGTAAGATTGGCAAAAGATGTGTTTTGCAGGCAGGATGTGTGATTGGAGGAGACGGCTTTGGTTTCGCTCCGAATCCAGACGGATCTTATAGCAAGATTCCTCAGCTTGGTATCGTTCGATTGGAGGACGACGTAGAGATTGGGGCTAATTCGACAGTCGACCGTGCCACAATGGGAGAGACTGTTATTCACAGGGGTGTCAAGATAGACAATCTTGTGCATATCGCGCATAATGTTGTTGTAGGAGACAACACAGTGATGGCTGCATTGACCGGTATTGCTGGTTCGACAAAGATTGGTAAACATTGTATGTTTGGAGGCCAGAGTGGAGTGGTCGGCCATGTGGAAGTGGCGGACAATTCTAATTTTGCCGCAAAATGTGGTGTTTCTTCATCAATCAAGACTCCAGGTCAACAGTGGCATTTCTACCCACATATGGAAGGAGCGAAATTCCGTCGCAGCTATGTTTGCCTTAAGCAGTTGCCAGAGACTGTAAAGGTTGTTTCGGAGACAGAAAAGCAATTACGTGTTGCCAACGAGAGAATAGAGGCACTTGAAAAGCAGATTCAGGAGTTGGCAAGTAAAATAAAGTAATAACTGAGAAAAAAACAAAATGGAAAATCAGAAGACATTAAAGGGAGAATTCTCTATTTCTGGTGTAGGTTTGCATACAGGTTTGGCTATCAATGCCACTTTTAAGCCAGCACCTGCAGGTACAGGTATTAAGTTCAAACGCGTAGACATCGAGGGAGAAAACGAGATTGACGCTTTGGCTGAAAATGTAGTTGAGACAAGCCGTGGCACAGTTATTGCTAAGGGAGATGTTAAGGTAAGCACAATTGAGCATGCAATGTCGGCACTATATGCTATGGGTGTAGACAACTGTATGATTGAGATTTCTGGTGCTGAGATGCCTATCCTTGATGGCAGTGCTGCTCCATTCGTGAAAGAGATTCTTGCTGTTGGTCTTGAAGATCTAGATGCTGAGCGTGAATATTACGTTGTAAGAAAGAAGACAGAGTTCGTTAATGAGACTACTGGTTCAAAGTATACATTTATTCCAGACGAGGATTTCTCGATGACAGTAATGGTCAAGTATCCATCAGCTGTATTGAGCAATCAGTTCGCCAACTTAGATTCTATCGCTGATTTCCAGAATGAGGTGGCATCTTGCCGTACATTCGTGTTTGTAAAGGAAATAGAGCCTCTTGTTAAGAATAACCTTATTAAGGGAGGAGATCTAAATAACGCGATTGTCGTTTATGACGCGAAGATGTCTCAGGAAGAAGTTGATCATCTTTGTGATATTATGGGCAAGCCTCATATGAAGGCTGAGAACATCGGCTACATGAGCAATGAGCCTTTGCGTTTTGAGAACGAGCCAGCCCGTCACAAGATGCTTGATTTGATTGGAGACTTGGCATTGATCGGTAAGCCAATCAAGGGTAAGGTGATTGCTGTATGCCCAGGCCACACTGCAAACGCAGATTTGACAAAGAAACTTCGTAAGGAGATCAAGCGTCAGGAGGTTGTTATCCCGTCATATGATCCAAACTTGGAGCCAGTGATGGATGTGAACAAGATCAGAGAGATCCTTCCTCACCGTTGGCCAATGCAGTTGGTGGACAAGGTGATAGAGATTTCGGACAATTATGTTGTCGCTATCAAGAATGTCACTTCAAACGAGACATTCTTTATGGGACATTTCCCACAGGAGCCGGTTATGCCAGGAGTGTTGATCGTTGAGGCAATGGCACAGTCTGGAGGTTTGTTTGTTTTGAATTCATTGGATGACCCACACGGATATTCTACATACTTCATGAAGATTGACAATGTGAAGTTCCGTCGTAAGGTAGTGCCAGGAGACACATTGATATTCAAGGTGTCGTATATAACTCCTTTGAGAAGAGGATGCGCTGTGATGAAGGCTTATGCTTTTGTCGGTGACCAGATTGTGGCAGAGGCAGAGTTTATGGCTCAAATTATTAAGAACAAATAAAATAGATAGGACTAAATATTTTGTGGATGGAACAACCATTTGTAAGCATACATCCCGATGCTAAGATCGGAAAAAATGTTGAAATCGGACCGTTTACTTTCATTGACAAGGATGTCGAGATCGGAGACGGTACGAAGATTATGGCTAATGTCACAATCTTGGAGGGGGCACGCATCGGTAAGAATTGTATTATTTTCCCTAACGCAGTCATTTCTGCGATTCCACAGGATTTGAAATTCAAGGGAGAAAAAACGACTGCTGTTATCGGAGACAACACCACAATTCGTGAGTGTGTTACTATCAACAGAGGCACAGCATCCAAGGGCACTACGATTGTCGGCAGTAATTGTCTGATTATGGCTTATGTCCATGTCGCTCACGACTGTGTTGTAGGCAACAACATCATTTTAGGCAACACTACACAGCTTGCTGGTGAGGTTCATGTGGATGATTGGGCAATTATTTCAGGAGGTACTCTTGTTCATCAGTTCACGCGTATCGGTTCACATGTGATGATTCAGGGAGGTTCGAGAATCGGTAAGGATGTCCCTCCGTTTGCGATGGCAGGACGTGATCCGTTGGCTTATTGCGGATTGAATCTAGTCGGCTTGCGCAGACGTGGATTCTCAAATGAGAAGATTGAAGAAATTCAGAATATTTACCGTACATTATATATGTCTGGATTGAATGTCTCTCAGGCGATTGCCAAGATCAAGGAGACTTTCCAAGAAACAGAGGAGCGTAAGGTGGTGCTTGACTTCTTGGAAGGCAGTGAGAGAGGCATTATTCCAAGTATTGTTAAATAATAAAATCTATCGAGTATGTTTAGGAAAAGTATTGTTGCAAGTGTGTTGACGTTTGGTGTCGCCGCTTTCACATTCACTTCTTGTGATGAGGAAACATTGAATGCGTTTACTCAGGGTGATACAGTAGCAGCTTTGAAGGAGGCTTTAGGTGTCGGCGTCAATGTCGCTGTGGATCGTCTTTCTACGGAAGGCTATTTTGAAGATGCTGCTACAAGGATTGGTTTGCCTCAGGAGGCTGTTTCCGCTTTCACTGCTGTTCAAGCTTTACAGAAAGTTCCTGGTGTCAGCTCAGTTTTAAATGAAGTCGGATTAGGTTCTGATTTGCAGGATAATCTTGTTACTTTGTTTAATGACGCTGCAAAAGACGCTGCTCCAGAGGCTGCCTCGATATTTGCTGGTGCAATCAAAGACATGTCGGTTCAGGATGGAGAGCAAATTTTGTTCGGAGGAAGCGGTGCCGCTACTACATATTTGAAGGACAATACTTACACAGGTTTGCAGGGTGCGTTCCATGATCCGATTGTTAACAGCATGAATAATGTGAAAATCGCTGGAATGACTGCTACAAATGCTTGGACGAAATTCGCTACTGGAAACAACAAGTTGGCAGGATATATTAATCAGTACAGAAGTGCTATTGATCTTGCTTCTAAAACTGGTGTTATACCTTCAAATGCTATGACGGCAATCAACAATGTTGGTGAAGTGAATACTGATATCTCTGATTATGTGACTGGTAAGGCTCTCGACGGTTTGTTCTTGAGAGTGTCTCAGAAAGAGGATGATATCCGTACTAACGCAGCCGCTCGTACTTCAGATTTGTTGAAGAGAGTGTTCGGCAGACTGGATGAGAACAAGTGATCCGAATGATTCTTAAATATAAAAAGGATTTGGCAGAAATGTCAAATCCTTTTTGTTTTGTAAAATATGCCTTGTATCTTTGGATTTACATTAAGATAGACAACTATGAAATGCTATATAATAATATTTGCTCTGCTTACTTGCTCTGCTTTAATTTGTAGTGTACAGGAGACTATTGCCGAAACTGATTCAGTCAAAATCACTCAGAATTCAACTTCTCTTTCCCGACATGATTTGGATGAGGCTATATTGAAGAATGTCTATTCCGAACTGCTTGATGTTGATAAACAGATCCGGCTAACTCATAATATGTTAGTCGACTTGAATTTCATGAGTCCGGGTGTGGAACGAAAGATTCAAATGAAATTAGACGAGTTGAATGGTCGTCTGGATAAGGCATCTGCTGAACTTGATTCCATTACAGACAAGGAAGTCAAAGCAGAGTCTAAACCATATAAAGTGACGGTTAAGGATTGCAGACAGAAGATTTCCAAATGTTCGGGAATGTTGAAGAAGAAATCTAAAAGATAGCTATTGTTGACGATTTAGTCTTCATTTAATTAGGTGACTATATTGCTGTTGTACAAAATGATGATTGTTAACCGTTTGCTTTTTCTTTCATAACGTCTCTTTTTTTGTGACGTTATTTCAGGACTAGACATTCAAAAGAAAAAAACTGAAGACCGATTGATTTCGATCTCCAGTTTTTTATCTTTAATCTCTAATCTCTAATCTCTAATCTAATCACTCTTCTTCTCCAAACTTCAAAATCATGCTTGTGGCTCCAAGGGTGATGATGTCGCCCGACTCGATGATGCGAGCCTCTTTCTTGGCAAGAATATCGTTTGAGACAAATGTGCCTACCAAGCTGTCGTTGTCTTTCACGTAGTGGGTGATTCTTCCGTTCTTCTCTTTCACTATGATTGTGCAGTGGATGCGGTCCATGCTCATGTCTGATGTCTGGATAGGACAGTTGATGTCGGTGCCAGGGCAACGTCTTCCAAACACATTCTCTCCCTCTTGCAACGGGATCTCCTGACGGTGGCAGAACACATTCTCTATCACCACTATCGTGCCATACTTGTCAGCGTCCGCCTCTTCGTTCTTCTTCTCTAGAGCGTCTGCTGCAATTGTGGATGGCTTTACTCGGAATCTGACCTTGAATTTCTTTCCACAGTCATCGCAAGTCAATCCGATGATTGAGCCGGCTTCAATATTTTTTTCTTCAAATGAGACGAAGTTGTCACATTTTGGGCAACGTATCTTTTTCATGTTTTTACTTATTCTTCAAAATCTTATCCCACAATGCGGAAATCTTTTCCAATTCTCCGCTGAACTGTGGAGTGAATATTCCTGTGCTGATCTGCGATTCGATCTCTTCCCTTGTCCAGAAACGACCTTCGTCGATCTCGACAGGATCAACGTTGAAATCACCGTCGTAAATGCAGTAATAGTCGTTGACAACCTCGCGTTCCCTTGTGCTTTGGTATGTGTAGCGAAGGAAGAAGACGGGAGTGTAGTCTGTGATTCCCAATTCTTCACGTGCCTCTCTGCGAAGTGCGGTCTCGATCTCCTCACCATAGTCCACATGTCCGCCTACCGCAGTGTCCCATTTTCCTGGCTGGATATCTTTCGATAGCGAACGTTTTTGCAGGTAAAGTTCACCTTTGCTGTTGAACACATGAAGGTGGACGACAGGGTGGAGCAGCATCGATCCGGAATGACATTCGCGGCGAGTGGCTTTGCCTATGACATTGCCGTCTTCATCTATGATTGGGAATAATTCGTCTTGTGCCATTTTCTTTTGCCTTTTATTTTGTTGCAAAAGTAATATTAAAAATCTAACTTTGCTTAAAAATGTAAGATATGATTCTTCTAAACACGACTTATGTTGTAAACAATGACATCGAATCCCAGTTTCTGGATTATCTTCGCAAGGAGATTGTTGCGGATTTCCGAGGCGACTGGATCTTTTCTAATCTGAAGCTCCGTCTCGTCTACACTGACGACGACTCTACAGTCAATTATTGTTTGCAATCAGAGTGTGATGATATGGATAAATTGGAAAAATGGATGATGCTCAACTCAAAGGGAATGGCTTTGAGACTGCGTCAGAAATTCGGGACATCTGTTTTGTCGTTTGCTACGGTGTTGGAGGATGTAGATATTTAATATAATGATTCAACCGCAGAACAAGGTAGAGAAGATTATACTCGGCATCGACCCCGGTACGATGTATATGGGCTACGGTGTGATCAGTGTCGTCGGCACAAAAATGAAGTTTATAGATATGGGTATCCTTGATTTGAAAAAAGAGGGAGACACATATATGAAACTTAAGAAGGTGTACGATTTCACGATTGCGTTGATAGATAAGTTTTTACCTGATGAATTCGCTATTGAAGCTCAATTTTTTGGCAAGAATGTGCAGAGTATGCTCAAGCTTGGACGTGCGCAGGGTGTAGCGATCGTGGCTGCCATGGAGCGTGATATTCCGATCGCTGAATATGCTCCGTTGAAAGTGAAACAGGCGATCACTGGAAACGGTGCTGCATCCAAGGAACAGGTCTGCGGAATGCTACAGGTGCAGCTGAATCTGAAAAAAGAACAGTTGCCTGAGCATCTCGACGCTACAGATGCTTTGGGTGTTGCTGTTTGTCATCATTGGCAGTCGAGAGCTGTGACTGGAGAAAAAAAGTTTAAGAGTTGGGATGATGTGGTGGCTCAAAGAACTAAAAAGAAGTAGAATAATGAAAAATAAGTTAGGGTTTTATAATAGTATCGCTTTGCCTTTATTCTTCTGGGTTCTTCTGGCATACCTTTTGCCTTTGAACTCAGGCGAAAATTTAGTGCTGTTTTTGTTTATGGCACTCTCTTTTTATATTAATTTTTATTGCTCCCGCAAGTTTTTCTCTAAAGATATTACTAGAAAAGTCCTATATGTCCTTGCTAATCTGATGTTTGCGATGGCTCTTGGCTTAATGATGATGTCGATTTTTTCAGACATATCATACATTAAGACGACGGCATTGTTCTTTATTATAGGCTGTTTTGCGGTGATAGCATCCCGCAATCGTATGCTTATAGAGAAGAACGTGGAGCAGAATGAAAAGGAACATTATCAGACGGAGATAGAGTTGAAACATCTTCGTACCCAGCTTCATCCGCATTTCCTTTTTAACACTTTGAATAATATCTATGCTCTTTGTGAGATAGATTCCAAACGAGCCCAGCAGTCGGTGCATTATCTTTCGCAACTGCTTCGGTATATTTTGAGTGGAGAGCGTTCTGGTGAGGGCGGACGTATGGTGCCAGTGCAGAAGGAGCACGACTTCATAAAGACATATTTGCAACTTGTCTATCTTCGTATGCGGCCCAATGTGCACGTCATATATAATGCGGATATTACGGAATTCTCAGATGCTCCGGTTTTGACTCTGATATTCACGTCGCTAATAGAAAACGCATTCAAACATGGAGTTGCCTCAGGGAAAGAGTGTGTTATAGAGTTTGGATTGACAGCGAAAAGTATGACGGAGATTCATTTCTTCACGTCGAACCCATATTTCCAGAATCATGAGAGCAACAACCCTGAGAGCGGAATAGGTCTGGAGAATTTGCGTCGCCGATTGGAGATAGTCTACAAGGACGATTATAATCTAGAAATCACGAACGATGGAAAGACATTCCGTGTCGACCTGACTTTGAAATATACTAATAACAATTATTATTATAACGCATGACACACAAATTTAACTGCATAGCAATAGACGATGAACCGTTGGCTCTACAACTTGTTGAGAGTTATATCAAGCGTACCCCGTTTTTGAATCTTATCGGCACATACGGAAGTGCGGAAGAGGCTATGCCGACGATTCAGAATGAGAAAATAGATGTCGCTTTTCTTGATATCCAGATGCCTGATTTCTCTGGACTACAAGTGTCGAAGATGCTTTCTCCAGAAACAAAAGTGGTTTTTATCACAGCTCACGACAGATTTGCGATTGAAGGCTACAAGGTGAATGCTGTGGGATATCTATTGAAACCAATTTCATACGATGAGTTTCTTGATGTCGCCATGAAGGTGCAGGGCATGATTCAAAAAGATTCAACGCCAGTGGCATCATCTCCGTCGCAGCCAGAACAGAGGACAATACTTGTGAAGAGTGATTATAAGATGCTTCAGATTCCTATCAAGGATATCATTTATATAGAAGGCTTGAAGGATTATGTGAAGATTTATATAGAGAACGAAAAAGATCCGATTGTGTCGCTTCTATGCATGAAAAGTCTGGAGACGAAGCTGCCGGAAAATCAGTTCTGTAGAGTTCATCGCTCGTATATCGTTCAGACGTCAAAATGCAAGGTTATTGAGAAGGGTAGGATAGTGATCGGAAATAATACAATTCCAATTTCTGACAGCTACCGAGCATCTTTCTTTGAGAGATTGCAAAATGTAGCCATTGAGGTTTGATGAAATCAGAAGAGATTTTTGTTTGAGAGTAGAGACGCCGCAATACGACGTCTCTTCATTTTGTTTGGAAAAGACAGTGATTAATTATATTTTTGTATCCGTTAATTTAAAATGTTTATAGTATGAAAAAGAAGAATCGTCACGGAGAAGTGACAGATGCGGTTAAGGCCATGAGAAAAGGCAACCGTGAGGCAGAGATGGAGTTGCTTGGACCAGGTTTTCACAGGAAACATTCAATCCACAAGTCGGCGAACATTTACACAAGAAAAGAGAAGCACAAGTCGAAAATCAGCAATGATTCACCTTGTGCTTCTCTTTTTGTGTTGAGAAAACGTAATGTCAAATAAAAACAATTTTGTGACTCCATTTTTAGTCTGCCATTTTTAGTTTTCTTTCCCTGTTATCAAAAAAAGATAAATTTTAGGATTGGTGCGATAAATTTTTTCTCTATTTGATACAAATTACAAAATGATTGAATTGCGGACAAACGTAATGAAAAACTGAAAGTAAAAAGTATCAGTTTGTTTTCAATTGTAAACGGTTTATTTGATAATCGTGTTTTTTCGCTTGAAAAAAGAGCTGTCTACGGCGAGAACCTCGACAAAATGAAAGAAAAATTCTTCTTTTTTTACTTGCAAGACTAAAAATTCTTTATCATTTTTGTTGTTGAATATTGTGCATATTCACGCTTTGTAGACATTTTTGAAACAAATGAGCGAAAAGGCGGAGTGATATAACTATAAAATGATACATAAAAGAGACATATTAATGATGTGCGACGTGATGGTAAACAGATGTGCTGGGCAGTGTGGCTCGGTGCACTTTTCTGTATATTCGTCCGTCTGTAGATCTCTAAATGTCGTTTTATGTAGAAGTTGAGGCTATGATGAATCAATTAGTTGGTTTGTTGTAGTCTTTTTTTATGTTGAATAATAAAATAATAAACAATAATAACAATGGGTTCAAGTGAAATCTTTGTGGTTGTTATGATCACCGCAGTGGTGATGGTATTGGCTGCCATTATCATCGGTTGGTTATTGGCACCAAAGAGTAAGAATGCACAGAAGGGAGAGCCATACGAGTGTGGTATTCCGACCCGAGGCACATCGTGGCTTCAGTTCCGACCAGGCTATTACCTGTTCGCTCTGTTGTTCCTTATGTTCGATGTGGAAACAGTATTGTTGTTCCCTTGGGCAACAATAACTAAGACTCTCGGTCCGAACGGAATACTTGCTATTTTGTTCTTCTTGTTGATTCTTGTGCTAGGTTTGGCTTATGCTTGGAAGAAAGGAGCGTTGGAATGGAAGTAAAGGATATTAAGATCAAGTCGATGAAGACTGAGGACTTCAGAGACAACGAGTCGCTCCAGAAGTATATAGACGAACTAGAGAAGGGTGGTTTCGGTATCAAAGTCGCACCTTTGGATAAAGTAATCAACTGGGGTCGTTCATACTCTGTATGGCCTTTGACATTTGCAACATCATGCTGTGGTATTGAGTTCATGTGTGTGGCTGCAGCCCGTCACGATTTCGCTCGTTTCGGTTTCGAGGTCACTCGTAACTCTCCTCGTCAGGCTGATGTTATTTTCGTTTCTGGTACTATCACAAAAAAGATGGCTCCAGTGTTGCGACGTCTTTATGATGAGATGTCAGAGCCTAAATATGTGATAGCCGTTGGCGGTTGCGCAGTTTCAGGAGGTCCTTTCAAGAGTTCATACCATGTGGTAGATGGAGTGGATAAGATTATTCCAGTCGACGTGTATGTCCCTGGCTGTCCTCCACGTCCTGAGGCAATGCTGTACGCAATGATGCAGCTGCAGAGAAAGATCCGTGTGGAGTCTATCTTCAAGATGCCTAAGAATCCAGAAAATGGTTCAGTTATCTTGTCGAAATACAACTCTGACGGAACCCTGGTCACACCAGCGTCTGAAACAAAACAAATTGAAGAAGGAGGAGCAGAATAATGGAGAAAACATTGAAAATGATTCAGTCTGTCTCGTCTTCTTGCACTAAGATTGATGCTGCAGACGTGATGGTCAGCGTCGACAAAAAAGATCTGCATAAGGTTTGCGAGGCTTTATACAAAGATGGTTGGGACTACCTGATCAACCTTACTGCGGTAGACAATGTGGAGAACATTGAGATCGTCTACCACATTTCCAAGTCGTCTGACATGGAAAAATTTATGGTGCTTAAGACAAATACTACAGATGTGGAGAATCCAATCATCGAGACTGTCTCTGACATCTGGAAAAGCGCCAACCTATATGAGCGTGAAGCTTACGATTTCTTCGGAGTCCGTTTCTTGAACCATCCGGATATGCGCAGATTGTTCTTGCGTCCGGATTGGGTAGGATATCCGTTGAGAAAGAACTACGACAATACTCCAAACGAGGGTATCCCTTCAAAGGTTCATGATATGGATGCTTGCGAGGATGTGCCTTCGATCACTCTTGACAGACATGGAGAGATTGTTGAGAATCACACTAAACTATTTGGAAGAAACGAGTATGTGGTCAACTTCGGACCACAACACCCGTCTACACACGGAGTTTTGCACTTGAGAGTTTCTCTTGAGGGCGAGACGATCAAGAAGATTGATCCAAACTTCGGTTATATCCACCGTGGAATAGAGAAGATGATGGAGAGCATGACTTATCCTCAGATGCTATTCCTTACAGAGCGTCTCGACTACCTTTGCGGCAGCATGAACCGTCACGCTCTATGTATGTGTGTGGAGAAGGCAATGGGTCTTGAGATCCCTAAGAGAGCGGAATATATCCGTACAATTTTCGATGAGCTGAACCGTATCGCCAGCCACTTGATAGGTTGGGCATGTATGTGTAATGATATGGGCTCGATCACAGCGTTCATCTATGGTATGCGTGACCGTGAGAAGATCATGGATATTTTCCAGGAGACTGCTGGCGGTCGTCTGATGACCAACTACTATGTTATCGGAGGAGTTGCTCAGGATATCCATCCTAACTTCGTCAACAGAGTCAAGGAATTTATTCCGTACTTGAGGAAGATGATCAAGGAATACCACACATTGTTCACTGGCAATCCAATCGCTCGTGGACGAATGATCAATTGCGGATTGCTAAAGAAGGAAGACGCGATTGCTCTTGGAATGAGTGGTCCTAACGGTCGTGCTTCAGGCTGGCATTGTGATGTGAGAAAGATTGCTCCATACGCAGCTTATTCAGAAGTCGACTTCAAGGAGATTCTTCATGACGGTGGTGACACAATCGACAGATATATGATTCGTTTGGAGGAGATTGAAGAGTCGCTTAAGATCATAGAACAGTTGATAGACAAGATCCCTGAAGGTGATTTCCGAGCAAAGGTACCTGCAATCGTTAAGGTTCCAGCAGGAGAGTACTATCAGAGAGTCGAGAATGCACGTGGTGATTTCGGAGTATATTTGAAGAGTACGGGTGACAAGTCGCCATATAGAATCAAGTTCCGTTCACCAAGTATGGTTGCTGTGTCTGGTTTGGATCCAATCTGTAGAGACACAAAGATTGCAGATTTGATTATGATCGGAGGATCTCTTGACTATGTCATCCCTTGTATAGATAGATAATAATCACAGATATTCTTAAAATTATGTTAGAAGTAGGAGGAATATTAAGCTGGATTCACGAAGCGTTGTCTTCTTCATGTCCAGAGTGGCTTACTCTTTTGATAGAGTATGTCCTAATAGGCGTAGGTTTCCTTGCTCTATACGCATTGATCGCGCTTATCTTGATTCTGTTGGAGAGAAAGGTTTGTGCTTATTATCAGTGTCGTCTCGGACCGATGAGAGCTGGTTTCTGGGGATTGCTTCAGCCATTCGCTGATATGATCAAGATCCTTATGAAGGAGATCATTCCGTTGTTGAAGAACGACAAGTTCTTATTCTTCACAGCGTTGTTCCTAGTGATCATTGGCTCACTTTGTACATTTGGAGCTCTACAGTTCAGCAAGGATTTGGTAGGAATCGACTTTAATGTCGGAGTTTTCTATGTGCTTGCAATATCATCACTTGGAGTTCTTGGTATTTTGTTGGCAGGTTGGTCTTCCAACAATAAGTACACGATGATCGGAGCGATGCGTGCAGGTGCTCAGCTAGTCAGCTATGAGCTTTCATCTGGTTTGTCGTTGCTAACAATTGTAATCCTTGGTGGTACGATGCAGTTGTCTGGTTTGATTGAGGCACAGAGTGAAACATGGTTCTTGTTCCAGACACCATTTACATGGATTGCGATGGTCATTTATTTGATCGCAGGACATGCGGAGACTAACCGTGGACCATTCGACCTTCCAGAGGCAGAGTCGGAGCTTACAGCAGGTTACCACATTGAGTATTCAGGTATCACATTCGGTTTGTTCTACGTTGGTGAGTATGTCAACATGTTCACAATCGCAGGTATCGGAACGATGGTGTTCTTGGGCGGATGGCAGCCATTTCATATCAATGCAGAGTGGGCAGCAGGATTCAACGGTGTGATGGATATGATCCCTACATGGTTGTGGTTCTTCGCCAAGGCATTCGGTTTGGTAATGTTGAGCTTGTGGGTAAGATGGTCATTCCCACGTTTGAGAATTGATCAGTTGCTACACTTGGAGTGGAAGATATTGATGCCAATCAGTTTGCTCAATATGCTTTTGATGGCTTTGTGGGTGACTGTATTAGTTCCACTATTCGCTTAATAAAACGACTTTTATATAAGAGTGTATGAAAAAATATATAAAGGATCTGTTCTCTGGAATTTATGCGTTGTTGCAGGGTATGTACATCACAAACCTCAATTTCTGGAGACCAAAGGTTACAGAGCAGTATCCAGAGGATCGACAGACTGCGCGACAGTTTGAAAGATTCCGTGGAGAGCTTGTATTTGACATGAACGACCAGAACGAACACAAATGTATCGCTTGTGGTCTATGTGCAAGAAATTGTCCTAATCAGTCGTTGGAGGTGATCACAAAGAGCATCACAACTGAGGATGGAAAGACAAAGAAAGTGCTTGACAAGTTTTTGTATGACCTTGGTAGCTGCACATTCTGTTCTGTATGTACACAGTCGTGTGCACAGAAAGCTATCAAGTGGACAAATAATTTTGAGCACGCAGTGTTTAACCGTTCAGCATTGGTAAAGCAGTTGAACCCAGAGGGTAGCAAGGCAATCGAGAGAAAGCCAGCAGTTGCAGCACCAAAGGCAGCTCCTGCGGCTGGACAAAATGAAAATCAACAGTAATATGGCAGAAAATTTGACATCTATTGATTTCGCCGGGTTGTTTACTGCCGACAATATAGTATTCTGTTTACTGTCAGCGGTAATCCTTGTATGCGGATTCATGTCTGTAGCGTCGACAAAGATTCTTCGTGCCGCTACATATTTGTTCTTTACTCTGTTTGCAGTTGCAGGACTATATCTGACTCTAAACTATGAGTTTATCGCAGCTGTGCAGTTGTCTGTATACGCAGGAGGTATTCTTGTGTTGTTGATCTTTGCCATCATGTTGGTTAAGAATCTTGGTACAGACACAGAGACGACATCTTATGTGAACAAGACGATTGCAGGTATTGCGGCTTTGGCTGGCGCTGTGTTCGCTTTCATCACAATGAGCAAGTATAGATTCATATCAAACGAGGAGGCTAACGACGCTTCTGAGATGATCGATATGGAGATGATAGGACAGACTCTTATGGGAACAGACAAATATCAGTATCTGTTGGCGTTTGAGGCAGTCAGCATCTTGCTTTTGGCATGTATAGTAGGTTCAATTGTAGTCGCAACTAAATCAAAGGAGGATTAAGATGATACCAGTAGAAGCATATTTGGTGGTCAGTACACTTCTGTTCTTTATCGGAGTGTATGGCTTTTTTGTAAGAAAGAATCTTATCGGAATTTTGATGGCAGTCGAACTTATTCTAAATGCGGTCAACATCAACTTCGTCGTGTTCAACAGATTCTTGTATCCTGATCATCTTGAAGGATATATGTATAGCTTGTTCGTGATTGTTGTGGCTGCGGCAGAAACTGCAATCGCTATTTCAATCATTATCAACGTCTACAGAAAGTTGAGTAACATTCGTGTGGATAGTATCAACGAATTAAAGAATTAATCAGGTATGGAAGCGTTTGCAAGTATATCACATATTATTTTGGCGTTGCCATTCTTGATGTTCATATTCCTTGGACTATTTGGCAACAAACTGTTTAAGTCTAATCCAAACGTCGCAGGATGGATTGGCACAGCAGGATTGTCAGTGGTTGCAATAGTGTCATATTATATTGCGATCCAGTATTTCTGGTTTGAAGGTAAAGGCTCTGACAGTTATCAGCAGTTTGTGTTGTTCAATTATGAATGGTTGAAGATGACCGACAATTTGGTTATCTCAATCGGTTTCATGCTTGATCCTATTTCAGCAATGATGTTGGTTGTCATTTCCACCGTCTCACTTATGGTTCATATCTATTCTTTGGGCTATATGCACGGTGAGGAAGGATTCCAGCGTTATTATGCGGTGCTTTCATTGTTTACATTCGCAATGATGGGATTGGTAGTGGCAACTAACATTTTCCAGATGTATATCTTCTGGGAGCTTGTGGGTGTGTCATCATTCCTATTGATCAGCTTCTATTTCATCAAGCCATCGGCTGTAGCGGCTGCAAAGAAGGCGTTTATCGTGACACGTTTCGCGGATATGTTCTTCTTGGTCGGAATCCTGATCTTGTCTTACTACACAAATACATTCGACTTCTTGAAGTTGACGGCAGTGTCTGACGGCCACGCAACATTGGTAAACAACACAATGTGCGGTATGACATTCATGGGATTGTCTGTCACATCAATCGCAATGTTCTTGATTTTCTTAGGAGGTGCTGGAAAGTCGGCAATGTTCCCATTCCACATCTGGTTACCAGATGCGATGGAGGGCCCAACTCCTGCATCAGCACTTATCCACGCCGCTACAATGGTTGTGGCTGGAGTTTTCTTGGTGGCAAGAATGTTCCCAGTCTACTTCTTCGAGGCTCACGATGTTTTGACAATCATCGGATATATCGGAGCGTTCACATCATTGTTCGCCGCTATCATCGCATGTACACAGACAGATATCAAGCGTGTGCTAGCATTCTCTACAATCTCACAGATTGCATATATGTTCGTCGCTCTTGCAGTGTCGGGTTACGCAAGTGAACATGAGGAGTGTTTGGGTTACACAGCGTCAATGTGGCATTTGTTCACTCACGCTATGTTCAAGGCATGTTTGTTCTTGGGCGCTGGTTGTATAATCCATGCTGTTCATTCTAATGAGATGAATGCTATGGGTAACCTTCGCAAGTTTATGCCAATCGCGCATATCACATTCTTGGTTTCATGTTTGGCGATCGCAGGTATTCCTCCATTCTCAGGATTCTTCTCTAAGGATGAGATTTTGGTTGCCGCATTTGAGCACGACAAAGTGTTGTACGCATGTCAGGCATTCGTCGCAGGTCTTACAGCATTCTATATGTTCCGTTTGTATTTCCGCATCTTCTGGTATTCAGAGAATCCAGCTCACGAGCACCACACTCCACATGAGGCACCTATGAATATGAACATTCCTTTGATTGTTCTTTCAGTGTTCACTTGCTTCACTTGGTTAGACAAGGTGTTCCCATTCTTCCCAGAGAAGATTACAGCGGATCGTGTCGGCTATGAGCTAGAGACAAACTGGACTATCGCTATCGCAAGTATTCTTGTCGCTGTTGTCGGTATCGCAATTGCTTGGGTACTATACAAAGAGAAGAACGACAAGCCGGATATGATTGCAGGAAAGGTAAAATGCTTGTATATTTCAGCAAGCCACAGATTCTATATAGATGAGATCTACTTGTTCATTACACGTAAGATCATCTTCGGTGGCATCTGTGTCGCAATCGCTTGGTTCGACCGTCACATCATCGACGGATTCATGAACTTGTTGGCATGGATCTCACGTGAATTGTCATACGACATTCGTGACGTACAGAGTGGCAATGTTCAGCAGTATGCTATGGGCTTCTTGTTGGGAGTTCTTGCGATTGCGTTGTTCGCGATTTATTATTAAAACGGAGTATTAATAAAGTAAGTAATATACTATGAATATATTATCAGCTTTTGTAGTCGTCTTGCTTGTGATGCTTGTTGTCGTCTTCATGATCCCAGGAGAAAAGAAGAATGCAATCAGATGGACAATGGCAGCCGGAAGTTTTGTACTTCTAGGTATGGCGATCTACTTGGTAAAAGATTTCCTTGATTGGAAATCTCTTAATCCTACAGAGCAATTTTACAATGCAGGATTGGATCCTATCACATGGTATGAGGGTGTGATAAATATAAAATTTGCAGTAGGAGTCGATGGAGTTTCGGTTGCGATGATCATGTTGTCTGCAATCGTGGTGATCACTGGAGTTTTCGCTTCATTTGCGGTTGAGGATAAAGCTAAAGAGTATTTCTTGTGGTTTATCATGCTTTCGATCGGAGTGTTCGGATTCTTTATTTCAGTAGACTTGTTCACAATGTTCTTGTTCTACGAGGTGGCCTTGATTCCAATGTATCTTTTGATTGGAGTTTGGGGAAGTGGAAATAAAGAGTATTCTGCGATGAAGCTTACATTGATGTTGATGGGAGGTTCGGCATTCTTGATGGTCGGAATCTTTGGTATCTATTATTTCTCTGCTGAAGACGGAGGTGCTCTTACATTCAACATTGAGGAGATTGCCGCTAACGCTGCGATGCCAGTCGAGTGGCAGAGAATTTTCTTCCCTCTTACATTTGTAGGATTCGGAGTGCTTGGTGCTATGTTCCCATTCCACACATGGTCGCCAGACGGTCACGCATCTGCTCCAACAGCGGTGTCAATGCTTCACGCCGGAGTGTTGATGAAACTTGGAGGTTATGGATGCTTCCGCGTCGCAATGACACTTATGCCAGAGGCTTGCAAGGAGCAGGCATGGATCTTCATCGTGTTGACAGGTATCTCGGTTGTTTACGGAGCATTCTCAGCTTGCGTTCAGAACGACTTGAAATATATCAACGCATATTCATCAGTAAGCCACTGTGGTTTGGTGCTATTCGCACTTTTGATGATGAACCAGACAGCGATGACAGGAGCTATCCTTCAGATGCTATCTCACGGATTGATGACAGCTTTGTTCTTCGCACTTATCGGTATGATTTATGGTCAGACTCATACTCGTGACATCCGTTACTTAGGAGGTTTGATGCAGGTAATGCCATTCTTGTGTGTCTGCTATGTGATTGCAGGTATGGCTTCACTAGGACTTCCAGGTTTGTCAGGATTCGTCGCTGAGATGACAATCTTCGTCGGATCATTCGCACATGAGGATCTGTTCCACAGAGTAATTGTGATCGCTGGATGTACATCAATTGTAATCACTGCAGTTTATATCCTTCGTGTTGTGGGTAAGATTTTGTTCGGACCACTTTACAAGATTGAGAAGGTTGACGGAAAGTTCAACTATCTTTCGGAACACAATGGTGAGGTTCACCATTATCCTCTTCGTGATGCAATTTGGTATGAGAAAATCGCAACTGTCGGTTTGATTGTCTCAATTGCAATCATTGGTTTATATCCAATTTGGATATCAGATATGATCAGTGAAAGTTTGGAAGCAGTTGCTGCAATGCTTAACTAATAAAAGAATACAACTATGGATTTAGATTATAGTCAGTTTTTATCGATGAGCCACGAGGTTTCTCTCGTCGTTGTATTGATTTTCCTTTTGCTTGCCGATCTTATAATCAAAAACAAAAAGGTGTTTCAATACTTGGCTATAGCAGTTTTTGCTTTGCATACTGTTGCTGGTTTTTGTTATTACACTGGTATGGCAGGAGATGCATTCGCTGGCATGTATGTCTCAGGTGCGGCTCAGTCGTTTGTTAAGAATATTCTTAATGTCGGTACATTGCTAGTGTTCTTCTTCTCATTTGAGTGGAACAACAATGAAAATAAGAATGGAGTAGGAGAGTTCTTCTTCTTGACATTGTCTACTTTGATTGGCATGTACTTCATGGTCTCAGCCGGCGATTTCTTGTTCTTCTATATCGGTCTTGAGACAGCTTCTATTCCAATGGCTGCTTTGGTTGCTATGAATAAGAAGGGTACGGAAGGAGCGGAGGCGGCTGCCAAGTATATTTTGACAGCGTCATTCTCTTCAGGAGTAATGCTATTCGGTATATCTTTGATTTATGGAGCATGTGGATCTCTATATTTCGACGAGGTTCAGGCAGCGTTCACTGATATCACACCATTGCATATTTTTGCTTTGGTTTGCTTCATAGCTGGAGTCGGATTCAAGATTTCTCTTGTTCCATTCCACTTCTGGACAGCAGACACATATCAGGGAGCACCAACAGGAGTCACTGCTTATTTGTCTGTGATTTCTAAGGGTGCTGCGGTGTTCGCTTTCATGTGTATTCTTTACAAGGCATTCGTAAATGAGCCTGATGTATGGCAAGGTATCCTATGGTGGTTGATCGTTATTACAATCACTATCGGTAACTTGTTCGCTCTACGTCAGAAGAATTTGAAGAGATTCTTGGCATTCTCGTCAATCTCTCAGGCTGGTTACATCATGCTTGGTGTATACGCGTCTTCTCAGACAGGTATGTCGAGCACAATCTACTATATCCTGATTTATATGTTCACAAACCTTGCAGCATTTGGTATCATTTCTGCAATTGAGAACAAGACAGGTAAGGTAGGTATGGATGATTACAATGGACTTTACACAACAAACCCTAAGCTTGCGTTTGCAATGACACTTGCTATGTTCTCACTTGGTGGTATTCCTCCATTTGCAGGATTCTTCAGCAAGTTCTTTATTTTCGCATCTGTAGCTGAGTCGAAAGTGTTCGGTGATTATTTATTGGTGTTCTTGGCATTGCTTAACACAATCATCTCACTTTACTACTATTTGTTAGTTGTTAAGGCCATGTTCATCAACAAGAGCGAATCTCCAATAGAGACAATCAAGATAGATGTGATGTCACGCGTCGCTCTATTGGTATGCGTAATAGCAATTCTTGTGATTGGATTCATCAGTTCAATCTACATGAACATCTATGATATTAGTTTTGGTTTTGCAAACTAATTAGAAATGATTTTTATTCAGTGACACTTGTATAAAAACAAGTGTCACTTTTTAT
This sequence comes from Bacteroidales bacterium UBA3844, assembly GCA_002392915.1. Taxonomy (GTDB): domain Bacteria; phylum Bacteroidota; class Bacteroidia; order Bacteroidales; family Paludibacteraceae; genus UBA1723. Next base: position 23,116 of record DGHQ01000040.1, read on the forward strand.
ATGGATTAAGGTGAAAAAGTTAAAAAGCATATTAGGATTTGTAATTCCGTTATTATTGAGCGTCGCTCTTCTTTATTATATCTATTCAGGTGAAAACTTGGATGAGCAAATCTCGTATATCAAAAATGCAAATTATTTCTGGCTGTTTTTGCCTGTGTTGGTGGCGTTATTCAGCAATTTGTTCAGAGCCCTCAGATGGAGGATGTTGATAAAAGCATCTGGTTTGGAAGTGTCGCGTCTTAACCTATTTCTGGCTGTTTTGGTCGGATATTTTGCTAATTTCTTGTTGCCAAGAGCAGGTGAAGTGGCAAGATGTGGAGTATTAAAAAAATATACAGGTCTTTCATTTACGACGGTGCTTGGAACGGTTGTGACGGAGCGAATTTTTGATGTTATAATGACTGCGATTATTATGCTCCTCGCTTTCGTATTTGAGTTTGGAATGCTTTCTTCTTTAGTAGACGACGCGAATCTCCCGTCGAAACTATTGTCAATTTTATCCAATCCGTTTGTTGTTGTGATCATACTCATTCTGACAGCCGTTTTTGTGTCTTTTTTCAAATTGCGAAACAAGAGCAAATTATATGAAAAGGGGAGAGAGAGCCTGAGAAAGTTCAAGGTTGGCATGTTGTCAGCGAAAGATGTTGACAACAAGTTGATGTTTTGCATTTACACAGTTCTGATTTTCGCATGCTATTATTTGATGCTTCATTTCAGTTTTTGGGCGTTCGACTTTACTAAAGACATAACATTTTCACAAGGCTTGGTGATTTATGTTATGGGAGCTTTGGGAATTATAGCTCCAGTACAAGGAGGAATCGGAGCATGGCATTTCATGACTATTCAGGCACTGGTGTTTTATTTGGGCGACGCGATTGAACCTGAGGCAAAGGCATTTGCTTTGGTGGTCCACTCCGTACAGACGATAGTTGTGTATATAGGATGTGGATTATTGGCTTATGTTTTGTTGCCGGTTGTGAACAAGAGAAAATAACTAAGCTAACACGAAGGGTGTGCATAAAAAACATCACAGAGACTTTGTGAAAGAAGAAAGTCAAAAATTAGACAATAGCAAAAAGAATTATTGTTGTTGATCAAATTTTCAAAAAACTATCGCCAATCGTACAATTTTACATAGACAAATCATACTTTATGATAAAAAAAGTGATATGTTTTGTGTTATGATACTTAATTTTTTTATTTTTGCATTGTTTGGTGGATAGCGTAGAAGAATTTATGGACTGCTACAAGAAGACACCGTTTGATATTTATAATATTTATTGAACGTAGACACATTTTTTATATGAAAAATTTTTTACAAATGCTTTATGAGTTCATTCCTAAAAAAGGAATTGGATTTGAAAAATATCTAGTTGTTTTCTGCATGCTTATAGGTGTGCAGGCAAGCACTTTTGCACAGCCAGGCGGTCCGGGAATTCCAGCTGGATCTTCAACTGCAAGGTTATGTGATCCTGGTGTTACGTCATTGATAGTTAGCGGTGCGGAAAAACTAAATTTGAATCCACAGGATTATGTTTACCGAGTAACGGGAAGTAGTGTGACACTTACTGTATCTTCGTTTTTAGTGCAACCTGTCAGTGTTAAATGGGAAAAGAAAACAAACAAGGATGGAAATTGGATATTTGTAGAAACAAAACCAAGTGACGAGCCTCTTGAAGTTACAGACTTAGGGGCTGATGTTTTGTATAGAGCTACTTTTGACAATGGAATGTTGGGAGTCTCAGACCAAAGGGCTTTGTTAGTTACTGGTAAGTTGGCTTCGGATATGGCTTCTGTCTGTCCAGGAAAAGCTATAGAGTTTGATGTAGTAGGAGGTGAATTCGCATATAGAAGCGAATGGTGGTTTGGTTTAGGAGACAATGAACTGACAAAGGAAAAGGAGTATGCAGATGGTACAACTACATATTCTAAAATGTCTACAGATGTCCCTACAAAATCATATGTTGTACTTAAATATGACGAGTTTAATTGCTCAAAATCTGCACAGTCTCCTCGTTTCCAAACTTCTACTTTGACAGTTGGTGTGGAAACAGACTGTAAGGAAGATTGTAAAACAACGTCTACGGGAGATTATTATGAGGGAACTGATTTTGATCCATCTCAGTTAAATTCAGGAAAAATCCCAGAAGGAGTCCAGCATCATTTTGCGGATAGAGATATCACATTCAATGAAGGTGATATAAAGAATTATTGGATTGGTACTAATGCTCAAGAATTTTTTGGACAGACTCCATATCTTGATCAGAACATTACTCCTAATAGTAATTATTACATGTTTTGTGAAAATCCTAATGATCGTATTGTATCTCTAGGATTCCCCGCATATAAGTATAAGAACAATTCTTATACGTACAAGATGCGTTTGTATCTTCAAGTAGGACAAAATTGTGACCAGCCGATTTCTCAAAAATGGGATCAGGCAAAGTTTATTGTTAGAACAGAGCAGGGTACTGTAACGAGAGACTGTCTAGAAATTATAGCTTATGATAATGAAGGAAATCCATTAAAAGGATCAAAAAATCCTGTAGTTAACGGAAAGGTAGAACCAGTAGTAATAGAAGGAACCGATACACGTATCAGATTCCCAGAATTCATGGATATTACTGCTCTTAAAACGTATGATATAATACGTATTGAGATTCAATTTTATGGAATGTTCCCTAATAAAAATGATCCGCCTGTGTTCATATTCAAACCGATGTTTGAGCAGTTTGGCTGTGCAAAGGTTGCTGTAGACTATATTTCTGCTCAAGTAGAGGATGTATGTTTGAAACCTCAGGTTGTTTGTATCGACTCAGTTGCAGTTGCCAATGCGGCAGGTTACCCTCGTAATTCAAAGTACACTTGGTTGAAGGAAACATATAGAGGTTCTGGTCAGTATGCTGTTTTTGATCCTAGCTTAAATGGCGTTGGAAGTGACTATGAACAGGCTCAGATTGTAGTTAAAGAAATTGGTAAATATAATTATCGTTTGGTGGTTGAGGCAACAGTAGATGATAAACCATACAGACGAGAAAAGGATTTTGTTATCGCAGGTATAAATTGTAAAGTCACTATGCCTACAGGAATTGAAGGTTCTGGCGTTTTCTGTTTGCCTAATGAATTAGGATATAAACCGAACATAGTAGATGATGATCCTGAGGTAAGGTATGAATGGAATTTATATGATCCCGATGGTAATCTTGTATATGAAAAGGAACATGCCCCTCAGTTCATACCTGAATCTGCAAGGGGAGACTCTTTGACTATCAAATTAGATGAAACTGCCAGAGAAGGAGAGTATAAGCTAGAAGTTCATACTTTCAGAGGTTCAATAGAACAAGAAGGTTCTCCTGTATTTTTGCCTTTGTCTATATATCGTAAGCCTCAGGCATCTTTAATCTTGGGTGGATCTAAATATGAAGGTATAGACGAACAGGACAAACAGGTGTGTCCATCAGATGTGCGTAGTGAAAAGTACACTGTCGCTCTAAATGGATTTGAAACTCCTGCAAAATCTTTGTATACTTATTCTTGGTCTTCTAATCCTAATGGTGTAGGTGTATTTACTCCTAGAACTCATCAAGACACAGCAGATATCAATGTTGCTGCAATTCCTGGTTTATGTAATGGAGATGTTGACAGTGTGGAATTTTCTGTAGTTGTTGATGTAAGAGGATGTTCTGATACAGCAAAAAACAGTTATGGTGTTCAGGCTCTTGGAGAACTACAAATCAATTGTGAATCTTTGTCTGGTAGAGATACATTTTATTGCGAGTCAAAGAAAGAAACAGCAGTTATTGCTCCTTTCCCAATCCCAGAGTTTGATTCTAGTTGCGACTTGGATCCTGATATTATAATTGAAATCACTCCAAGACGTAAGGAGGTTAAGGATACAATGGAAACAAAAACTATTGTCGTCCGTAAATCTGAGATTGATAATAAAACAGATAAATTGAAAATTAGTCTTCCGTGGGGTCTGTATGATTTTCATTACACCCTTCAGGATGGTTGTGGTCGAACTAAGTCTTGCGATCATTCGATTGTTGTGGAAAAAGGATATCCAGATATTCCTTGTGAAGAAATTTTAGATTTGGATGTAATCAATGGTCGAGATTCTATAGAAAGTAGCAAATGTGCTGTTAAGTTAGGTGTAAAAGACATTCCTATCCCTGAGTTGCTAGATAGAAATTCAGAGAATGACACTATATTGGTGGGGGTATATGCAGGTCGTAGACATTTTACTGATCAGCAAGACAAGAATGAGTTGAAGGTGTCTTCTTCTATTGCAAAGTTTGATTTGAGTATTGGTTTGTATGATGAGTATGAGATTGATTATACTTATATCCTTTGGAAATTCACTAATGGAGATAAGTCATCATACTGTGTGCAGGAGGTATTGGTTCGTGATACTGTGAGACCATCTTTTGATTGTTCTCAGATAAAGGATTTCCGTCCTGAAACGGAGCCAGGAAAATGTGAAATCAAGTTTGTCGAATTTAAGAATGATTTGTATAAAAATAAGTATTATGCATATGATTCTTGTCCAGAACCTGTGACTCCTATTTTAGGTGAACTACATTTGGATTCTATTAATATAGATAAAGTTTCTGATGATAGAGTATTTGAGGTTGGTATTGAACAAACAATTTATTGGCAATTTAGAGATCGTCATAACAATGTGAAGTATTGTCCTCAGCTTATCAACGCAACATCTAAAGATTCTGTGAAAATTGATTGTGACACAATAAGCGAACGTCAGGGCAAAGCAGAAGAAGGCACTTGCTTCGCTAATGCAGAGGATTTGAATATACCTTCTCCTATTGGTATAGAGCCATGTCCTGATAAAAATGGTGAACCAATTGAAGTTCCAGGTGTAGGTACTCGTAATGACGGAAAAGCGTTGGATGATCCATATCCTACAGGACATACTTACATTACTTGGGTATTCACAGGTAAGAATTCATACCCATCTACATGTGTTACACATGTGTTTGTTGAAGGAAACAAACATTTTGATCTTGATTGTGAACATTTGTTCCCTGATGTTGATACAATAATGCCAACTTGTGATTCTATGGATGTCACTTTGGAAACCAAGGAGGTTGCAGATCCATGTGTCGATGGATATAAGGCACAAGGTATTCCATTTATAAATGGTGAGAAAATAGAATTGACGCATAAATTCCCAATTGGAGAGACTTTCGTTACTTGGAAGTTCTGGGATTACACAAAGGCTGTTGTGGATTCATGTATTCAGTCTATTCATTTGAGAGACACATTCCCTCCAGTTGTTGATTGTGACACAATGAAGAATGATTCAGTTTTACTTCATGATAAGTGTTCGATCCCTACTAAGGATTTGAGAGATTCTCTTGAAAAGAAGATTGCCATTGAATATTGTACAGGCGATACAATTTGGGGTGAACCATATTTGATCAATGATAAAGGTGAGAGAGTGGAATTCCCTTCAGAGGTCAGTGTTGGCATCTATCCAATTCAATGGGTATTTGCAAATGATAGCCTAACAACTAAGGAGTCGGTTTGTGATAAAACTTTGTATTTGCTGCATGACGGTGAACCTATATTCGACTGTAGTTCATTACCTTCACCTTTACAGTTATGGGATACAACGGGCGAGTGTAAAATAAATACATTGCCAATTCCTGAAGCTGTTGATTCATGTAAACGTGATTACATCGTTTATGGACATGGATATGTGCAGTTGTTTGAGAAAGGCGACTATATTGAGTTGTGCTATTTTGATAGAGAAAAGAACAAGGCTGTTTATTTGATGGATCTTCCTCTTGGTGGACATAAGATCAAGTGGGTATTTAAGAGTCCATTCTCTATAAAGGAGAAAATCTGTTATCAGAATATTAAGGTAAATAGTGATGCTATTAATAAAGTAGACTGTTCAAAGTTGGCGGAATATGTTCATGTTACTATGCATAGACAAGGTCCAGGTGCTACTTTTGAAGAGGTTAGAGACTCTGGATTGATTTTGCCAAATATTGATTTCGATATTTGTAAGGTTTTGGATACAATATATACTAGAGATGACAAAAAATCGATTTATGATATTTATCCGGTAAATAGTATTGTGACAATCACATGGTTGTTCAGGGATACTACTGAGAATGCAGTCAAAGAGAAGGTTTGTCATACTGTGGTTGAGGTTCAGGATGGTGATACTCCGATTTGTAAGCCACCATTGTTTGATAGTATATATACTTGTTTGGATGCTCTTCCTGCTAAATATGCAGATTATAGTGAGTTTAGAAAAGCAGGTGGAAAACTGATTTCAAATGGAGTTGATGTTTCTGATTTTGTTGATCCATCTACATTCAAATTAGATACAATGTCTTTGGGTGATAAATGTGATTTTACATTCAGGAGAACATATACAGTTAGAAATTTGAGAAATCAGACTGTTAGATGTGTTCAAGATTTCCATGTTAAAGATACAGTTCCTCCTGTTTGGTTGGATGATGCTGCTTCTTTGACAAAGGTGTTCGATTGTGTTGCGGAGGATTTCTTCCCTACTGATCTTAGGGCTAAAGATGAATGCTCTAATGAAATAATTTCAGAGTATCATAAAGTAAACGACTTTGATGGAATTGTCGATGGTGTGTTCTATACTGTTTCCTCTAACAGATCTTCAGATCCAAGAGATTGTAATTACTACAATTATGAGGAAGTGCGTAGATATATTGCTGTTGACAGATGTCGCAATCGTACAGAAAGATTGAAGTTTGTTGCTCAAGTTCAAGACACTTTTGCTCCTATAGTGAATATCCCTAAAACATGGAGAGATTCTCAAATGGTGGCTGAATATGCAGTTCCATGTAAATTCCTTGTTCCAGATATTACTAATACTCTTCCTGATGGCTCATACTCTGACAGTTGTGATTCAGAAGCTGCTAAGTATTATAAGGTGACACAAAAGCCTGAGGCAGGAACGGAATTTAATCCAGATTTAGGTGATCAGATTATTACTCTTTATATAACAGATCCTTGTGGTTTGTATGACACAGTACAACACATTGTTTACGTGCCTACAAGAAAAGATGTCATTACTATTAAGATGAATGAAAGTACTATATGTGCTGAGCAAAATCTTTTGTTGAAGAGCCCTGTAATATCTGGTATCTCTGGTAAAGTATATGAATTTAATAAATGGACAAGAGAGTGGGAGTGGAAAAAAACTGACAAAGTTGTCTATGATTATTATCGCAATGAGGTTGACCCTGAGAATATTATTTTCTCTAATAATCCTAACACTTATGGAAATAAGTTTGATCCACGTAGTGAAACAGATTCCATTGTGCTTGATAAGATTGGTAAGACTGGCCTATATTATATAGTGGCTATGGATACTGTCCGTTTCTGTACTGATACGGCGAGCGCTTATATTACAATTCATTCACGTCCATCAATTGATTTAGATGCTTCCAATCTATTGGTTTGTGAAAAAGACTCAATTCATTTGATCTCAGATAATGAGACTCTTTATGATAGATTCGTTTTGGATGTTCGTGATAATGGTGAGGAGATTACAGAAGAGGGATGGATGCTTGATGGTGAAAAGTATAAGCCAGAAACATTGCTTGAGTATACTGATGCTTTGATTAAATTTAAGTATTATGCTGTGAACTCTTGTGGTACAGGAACTTCTGATGATTGGGTTTCTTTAAGTATGAAACGCAGAATGTCTCCAGACAATTTGATGCTGACTACAGAACCAAATAATCCGGCTAGAGTATATCTGGGTGAGTCTGCAAAGTTGAACTTAGTTACTAAGTATAAACCAGAGGTGTACATGTGGTATCGTGCGAAGGGTGTTGTTGACGGAAATTCAGACAGAATGTTTGATAAGTACGGAAATGTACGTGAAGACTATATGGACTCAGATTTTGAACAGGACACATTGCTTGGTATTACTAACTATGGTGAGCTAGGAAGCAAGGTATGGGATTTGACTGAACTTGGAGATAGTGCTCAATATTATGTTCTGTTAGTTGATAGCGTTTGTCCGGCTGTACCATCAAATATTGTATCAATTGATGTCGTTAAGAAACTGCCGACTGCATTTACTCCTCACAATTCAATTGGCATGAATGATGTATTCATGGAGGGACACAAGGTTGTTATCTTCAATCGTTATGGTCAGAAGATGGTAGAGAGCGACAATGGTTGGGATGGAACTTGTCGTGGTAATCTCGTTGACCCTGGAGTTTACTATTATGAGGTCATCATCAATGAAGGTGAAAAACATAAGGGCTCAATTGAGGTTGTTTACTTTAAATGATGTCAATAAGATTTGAATATCAAAAAGGGTGGAAGAGTTTTCTCTTCCTCCCTTTTGTTTGAAATTGTCATATATTATGATCTACAGAATTTATCCGGAGAATCCGAATCAAAAAGAGATTGATAAGGTTGTCCAGTTTTTGCAGGATGGCGGAATAATTGTCTATCCTACCGACACAATCTATGGTATGGGATGTGATATATTTCATGCGAGAGCAGTGGAGAGAGTTTGTCAGTATAAGAAAATTGACCCGAAAAAGGCTAATCTTTCTTTTATTTGCTATGATTTAAGCCATATTGCTGAATATGCAAAAGTGAACAATGATGTTTTTAAACTGATGAAGAAGAATCTTCCTGGCCCTTTCACTTTTATTTTGAATGCTACTAGTAATCTTCCGAAGTTGTTTAGAAACAAGAAGACGGTAGGTATCCGTGTCCCAGACAATAATGTCATTCGTGAGATTGTCAGAACTCTTGGTAATCCGATTCTGTCGACCTCTGTTCGTGACGATAATGATGATGTGCTTGAATATTACACTGATCCGGAACTGATGGATGAAAAACTTTCTCATTTTGTGGATTGCGTTATTAATTCCGGTTATGGAAGCCTTGAGCCTTCCACAGTGGTTGATTGTACAGGTGATGAGCCTGTGATTGTACGTCAGGGAAAAGGTATTTTGGAATATTGATATGTGGATATTGCTTGCAATGATGTCGGCTCTTTTGCTTGGCATCTATGATGTGTTTAAAAAGAAATCGCTTTCCGACAATGCCGTCATTCCGGTGCTTTCGATTTCTATTTTTTTCTCATTCCTGCTTTTCTCGCCTTTGCTTGTCGCTTCAAGTATTGACGGTACAAAAGATAGCCTTGGTGATTTTTATGTCCCTTTTGTAGACGGTGCAACTCATTTTAAGATTTTCTTGAAGGCAGTCATTGTGCTTTGTTCGTGGATATGCGCCTATTTTGGAATGAAACATATTCCGATCACTATCTTTTCTCCGATAAGGGCGACGCAGCCTATCTGGACTGTCCTTGTCGCAGTGGTGATCTTCAATGAATGTTTGTCTTGGATTCAGTCGTTGGCTATCGCTATTACATTGATATCTTTCTTCGCTTTCTCTCAAGTTGGTAAAAAGGAGGGAGTGTCTTGGAAATCCAACAAATGGATTTGGCTTGTTATTGCGGCCACTGTGTTTGGCTCGGCAAGTGGACTATACGACAAACATCTAATGCATAGTGGCTACCCACGTATGGCTGTCCAGGTCTACAGCACTATGTATCAGTCGGTGTTGATGCTGGTTGTGATGTTCGCGTTATGGTATCCCCACCGTCGAAAATCAACGCCATTTCAATGGAGATGGACTATCTTGGGAATCTCAGTGTTCCTTATGATGGCAGACTATGTCTACTATTGGGCTCTTTCATATGATGATGCATACATATCAATCGTCTCGACTATCCGTCGTTCCGGCGCTATTGTGCCTTTCTTGTATGGCGCTTTTGCATTAAAAGAAAAGAATATCAAGATCAAATCTGTTTTGTTATGTGGTGTTATTTTGGGAGTCTCTTTACTTTATATATTTAGATAAACACGTCAATGAATACGTGAAAAATGTTATCTTTGTATTTTGATTTTATTGTTATTTATATTTTATGGAAAACGAAATGAATTATGAGTTCCATTTGCGAAGTTTTGTAGATGATTATACAGCTGCAGTGGAAAGTTTTGAAAAAGGTAATTATAAGGCATTTTTTAGAAACTATAGACCGTCGATTGAAAGTTTATGTATAGGAATTCTTACTGCGCTGCACAAAGATGAAGTTGTTGATATATTGAATGGAACGAAAGGTTTTAGTAAGGATGGTAAGGCGTTTATAGTTGCTCCGTGTAGTGCTAAACCACGAACTGGTAGATTTTTGATTGATCTGGCAAAAATGGCAATGCTAAAACAATTGTCAGATGAAAAGGCAAACAAGCTTGTCATATCCCACATGCAGCTTGCATATTTCACTTTGATCAGAGATTATCATTTTGCAAGTTGCGCGTGTCATAGCTTCACAGATCCTAAATCATTTTTGTCGTTTGATAAGAATATGGTTTCGGAATGTTTGGTCGGCACAAATAATTTTATCGATTTGGTTACACGTTTCCTTCCTGAAGAAGGAAAGAAAATACTTTTGATGTGTCCGCAGCTGACAGTTGATGTCTCTATCACTTATCCCGACCCAACCAAAGAAATCGTTCGTCCGATATCTTATACAGCCGCTTCCGCTAAAGTCATTCGTGAAACAGAGTCGCAGGATGAGTTTATTGACCGTCAGCAGGTTGATATTCCAAAGATTGAGCAGAGTGGTGAGCCAGAAGAAGAACCGGTTCCAGATCGTCTTCCTTTCGAATATGTACCTGATGTGCCATATCCAGAGATTGAACCTGAATACGATGTGAAAAATACAGAGAGTGACATTCAGCTTAATGTGGTTAATGTCAACGAGAGAGAGGAGGACATGATCAAACGTAATCTTCAGAATTATCGTCCATATATCTCACGCCCCAAACCTACCTATCGTCCTCGTCCAGTCGTTGATGATCAGGATGACGACGCAGAAGAGGAGAACCATGGCACTTATTATGAACATAATAATTATATGTTTAAGAAATATCGTTGCCAGTACAAGGGAGAAATTCAGACTGAGGGTGGCAAACGTTATCAGGTTCCTGTAGAGGAAAATCCGGAATTGTATGATGAGTGTGAGGTGTACTTTGATATCAAGGCTATTCCGAATTTTGATCCGTCTCGTCCTGATTTTTTGATCGCTATCAACACTGAAATTATTGATTAATTATAAATAGTCACAGCAGATAATCCTGTTGTGACTTTCCTATTTTGATATGAGAGTTGTAATTCAAAAAGTGACGCACTGTTCTGTTGAGATTGATGGAAAAATTAAGTCGTCGATCGGCAGAGGTTTGCTTGTGCTTGTCGGTGTGGAAGATAGAGACACAGATGCTGATATAGAGTGGTTGTCGAACAAGATCGTGAATATGCGTATTTTTGAAGACGCGAATAATGTGATGAATCTTTCAGTGAAGGATGTCGACGGTGAGATATTGATTGTCAGCCAGTTCACATTACAGGCTTCAACAAAGAAAGGCAACAGACCTTCGTATATCAAAGCGTCTAAACATGATTTCGCAATTCCGATGTATGAGAAATTCTGTGCAAAGGTCAGCTCAGATCTTGGTAAGACGGTGGGGACAGGAGAGTTTGGCGCTGATATGAAAGTGTCGCTTCTCAACGACGGTCCTACAACTATTTTCATGGATTCGCAAAATAAAGAATAAACGCTGCAAAAAATGTGATTGGAAATGCGTAATGGGTCATGTATAATTTGACATTTAGCATTTAGCATTTCGAATTTTATATTATCTTTGTAGCAAATTATTAAACAAGTTCATATTTTTACAAGTATGCAATTAATTGACAATTTTAACTTTGCTGGTAAGAAGGCAATCGTTCGTGTGGACTTCAATGTTCCATTGAACAAAGAGACAGGTGCAGTAAGTGACGACACACGTATCCGTGGTGCTCTACCTACAATCAAGAAGATTATCACAGACGGTGGTGCTGCTATCTTGATGTCTCACATGGGTAAGCCAAAAAATGTAAACCCTCAGGAGGGTGATCCTAAGTTCTCTCTAAAGCAGATCATCTCAGCTATTGAGAAGTATACAAAGGAGTTCGGTGTAGCATCTATCAAGTTTGCTGACGACGCTGCTAACGCTGCTCAGGCTGCTAAGGATTTGAAGATGGGTGAGATCCTATTGCTTCAGAACCTTCGTTACTACGCTGAGGAAGAGGGTAAGCCACGTGGCATCGAGAAGGAAGATCCAAAGTACGACGAGGCTAAGAAGGCTATGAAGGATTCTCAGAAGAAGTTCGCTAAGACTTTGGCTTCATACGCTGAGGTTTACGTTAACGACGCATTCGGTACTGCTCACAGAAAGCACGCTTCTACAGCTGTTATCGCTGACGAGTTCGCTGATGATAAGAAGATGTTCGGTTTCCTTATCAACAAGGAGCTTAAGGCAATGGATGGTGTTCTTGCTGCTAAGAAGGAAGGCTTCACAGCTATCATGGGTGGTTCAAAGGTTTCTGATAAGATCAACATCATCACTAACCTTCTTGACCGTGTAGAGAACCTTATCATCGGTGGTGGTATGGCTTACACATTCGTTAAGGCTATGGGTGGTAAGATCGGTAACTCACTTTGTGAGGACGATAAGCTTGATCTTGCAAAGGAGATCATGGCTAAGGCTAAAGCTAAGAATGTTAACTTGCTTCTTCCAGTTGACGCTTTGAACGCTGACAAGTTCGACAAAGACGCTAACACTATGGAGACAGCTATCGACCAGACTCCAGACGGATGGATGGGTCTTGATATCGCTTCTAAGTCTATCGCTAACTTCCAGAAGGTTATCGAGAACTCTAAGACTTTGATATGGAACGGACCTATGGGTGTATTCGAGTTCGACAAGTTCGCTGCTGGTACAACTGCTATCGCTAAGGCTGTTGCTGCTGCAACTGCTAAGGGAGCTTACTCTTTGATCGGTGGTGGTGACTCAGTTGCTGCAATCAACAAGAACAACTTGGCTGATAAGGTTTCTTACGTGTCAACAGGTGGTGGTGCAATGCTTGAGTACATGGAGGGTAAGGTTCTTCCAGGTATCGCTGCAATCCGTGGTGACAAGTAATCCTTATTAAAGGTTTATATAGAGAGCCGGTTCGATTGGATCGGCTCTTTTTTTTTTAGTTCATTCTCGTTTTGTTGCTGATATTTGATGATTGTTAAGGGCGAAACTCCATAAGATCTTTTCATGTATGAGCCGAAAAAACAGATTAAGTTGTATAAATTAATTAATTTGGCTATAGAGTTGAGGATTGTTAAGGGCGGAACGCCCTAACCCTTCCTTTCTAGTGCGAGCCGTAGGCGAGCATATAGAATTAAATAAAACCAAAGATACACAAAGTCCATAGAGAAAGACTACTCCTTTCCTGAGAAAAAGAGGTGAGAATTCAATAAGAAAGTGAATAATGATTCGTAGATTACAATTCATCGAGCTCTCGTTAAATTAGGACAGAACCATATAATTTGTCATCTATAAATTAGGACATAGCCATGAAAAATACTAATTTAGCGACAAATATTTAGAATGAGTAAAGAGATTGACAACCAAGCAATATTGTCAAATTTTGGCAATATGACATCTTTTAGATACGGGGATTATAACATTCGTTTCCGTACATCTCCTATTTTAAATAAATATACTGAAATAAAAGAATGGGATAATGGATATTTGGTTGTTATGGCTGATTATGAGGGAATTGGAATCATAGAAGAATATATTGATCTTGTTCCTATTCTCAATAATCTTTATATTAATCCAAACATTTTCTTAAAGAATATAAAAACAGTAAAAATAGGAAATTATGAGCAGTGAAGAAATAGAAAAGATATGCAATGGTTCAGACATGATTGTCTGTGGTTATGCATTCTCTCGCACAGACAACTCTAATGTGAGAGTAGTCGATTTAAATGAGCCACACCATGCTTCTATCATGACTACAGATGGTGATGTTTTGGAGACAACAATGAATGATGTTGAAATTAGTATTGTGAAGGAATACTGGAAGAAAAATCATAAATTTATGGAGGAATCATATGCCTAAGTATTATGAATTTATGATTTGTGGATACTATTTGTATTTCACATCACACTGTGTTATTGAGGCTATGCATGTACATGCAAGTGACAGACGAATGACAGAAGCAGGTTCGGCAAAATTATTCGTTAGAGGAAATGGAGATACAGAAGTTAAAGAAAGAGGAATGTTAACAGACAAGGAACTCCGTATTATCAGAGAATTTATCAAAGAAAACTATAAGGAAATGTACATAAAATGGTCAAGTATGAGTCCAAATGGTTTCTATAAATAATATGTTAGTCATGGATTATGATTTAAAACATGATGAATGCATTGTTCTAAGGAATAATAGATATTGATAATACGATAATTAATATGAGGATTGTTAAGGGCGGAACGCCCTAACTCTCCATCTCTAGTGCGAGCCGTAGGCGAGCATATATAGAAAAATACAGAGACTCGGAGTTTTAAGAGTAAGTCTTAGACTTTTTTGAGGAAATAGGCGAGTAAGCAGTAATATGGTATTGCCTTTCAGACAATTTTTTTGTATCATCGTTACATTATTCCGAGACTTCGTCATTGGGTTACTCACGCTTTGCTCGGTAGCTTCTTTCAGACGAAAAAAATGAAAATGTCAGTCAGAGCCAATTTTATTTGTTCAAGATTTTACATACTACAATATTTTGTTACATTTGTGAAAAAGATACTCAGAATTAAATAAAATTTACCAAGAATCATCTACGGTTATGAAAAGTCGCATCGCCTACATAATTTTACTTTTGATGACGTTTGTTTTCCCGTCTTTTTCTCAGAATTCATATATAGATTATGAATATGTTGATGGAACGAAGGAAAGAAATACAATTGGTACGGAAAAATTCTATTGCCGTTATTATCAAAAATATAGAATAAAGACCATTTATATAGATAATGTCTTTGATACATTAATTCCCAATATAGGTTCGCAAATTTTTGACAAATTGATATTTAAATTTAATGATGGAGAACTATCCGATGTTATAGGTCCTAGTATACAATGTATGGGAGACCGTTTAGATAGTTATGAATATAAATTAGATAAAGTAAATCCTAAAGCTGGAATTATGTCTGTTTTATTTAAGTCTAATTCCCTTCCTAGATTTGCATACCATAATGGAAAACAGATTTCATCCATTTCAGGTCGTATCTCTTATTTCAAAGTCAAAACCATTAAGTCGACGATATTAAATGACGAATTGAGAGAGAATCTAAAACTTTTCTATCCGACATCGTTGATTGAAAAATCAGATGGCTCATATTTAGACTTCGTTTTACCGTCGTATAATGAGGATGAAAAAAATACAAAGCTAAATGGTTTGTCTTTAGAGCGAGTGAAATTAATAAATAATCTAAAGCGAATGGGATATACGTTGGCCAGCCAGAAAGGAGTGTTCCCACTTACTTACCAGAATCAAAATGGAAACACTATCTTGATGTATGAAACTAGTATTATGGTGAAAGTCAAAAGGATTGAAAATGACTTGTAAGTTTTGCGTGATTCTAAAAATAGATTTGTTTATGAAAAATCGGATGACATATATAATACTGTTTTTATTTGCTTTCATTTTTCAATTGAAGGCCCAACCACAGTATGTTGAGTATGAATATGTTGATGGAACGAAGGAAAGAGAGGCAATAGATATGAGAAGAATCACTTTTCAGTATTGTTATAATGATAGATTGTCATATAGAATTAAGAATTTTTCTATAGATAATGTCTTTGATACATTAAGACCAGTAGATATAGTACAAAACGCATTGAGAGCGATATGTTCAGACAAATTGTTTTTTTCTTTTAAGGATGGAGAACCATCTGAAGTGTCAGGCCCTTATGAAATGTCTTCTTCTATGGGAAATACTATGCGTATATTATTTAGTTATGGATTTAAATTAGATAAAAAAGATGCTGATAACGGAATTATGGCTATATCATTTTATTCTTATAGCCTTCCTGATTTTGCATACCATAATGGAAAACAGATTTCATCCATCTCTGGTCGTTTCTCTTATTTCAAATTCAAAACCATTAGGTCGACGATTTTAAATGACGATTTAGCAGATAATCTAAACCCTTTTTATTTAGCTCCAATAACGTTGACTGGATCATCGGATGTCTCAGATGCCTCATATATAAAATTCATTTTTCCGTCTTCGTCTAACGAATTGGCGGTAGCTCGCGTAACGGTAATAAATAATCTAAAGCGGATGGGATATACGTTGACCAGCCAGAAAGGAGTTTTTCCACTTACATACCAGAATCAAAATGGAAACACTATCTTGATGTATGAAACTAATATTATGGTAAAAGTCAAGGATTGAAAGTGATATTTAAGCTTTGTGTGATTCTTAAAATATATTAGTTTATGAAATATCGGGCAACATATATAATACTGTTTTTATTTGCTATCATTTTTCAATTGAATGCTCAACTTCAGTATGTTGATTATGAGTATGTTGATGGAACGAAGGAAAGAGAGGCTTTAAATCCCAACCAGATTGTATATAAGCGGTCTTTCTGGAATGACGTGTATAGTATGACGTCTATAAATATTGATTTTGTATTCGACTCGGTGTTTGCAAGACCTAATTCTCCTATTCCAAATAGAGTTGACCATAGAATGATAATTCTGTTTCAGGATTCAAAGCCTAATGCCATTCAGTTTCCTCGTTTTTTTAATTCGATGGGCAATACTTTACCTCAAGATATTATTCTTGATTCAAAAGAGTCGACTTCTAATAATCGAACGATTATGACGTTCAAGACTATTGACGATTCCCTATTTTTTTCCCACAATGGAAAACAGATTGCATCCATATCCGGCAGACTTGAATATGTAAAAGACAAGACTATTCCATCTTCTGTCATTGATTCAGATATGAGAGAAATGTTTCTTCCTTTTTCTCATGAAGTATGGACGGAATCTACTACAGGTTCTACATTAAAAATATCTAATCCATCAATTCAGTCTTATTCTAACGAAATGGCGGTTACTCGCGTTAAGATTATAAATAATCTAAAGCGGATGGGGTATACGTTGACCAGCCAGAAAGGAGTTTTTCCGCTTACTTACCAAAATCAAGATGGAAACACTATTTTGGTGTATGAATCGTATATTTTGATAAGGTTTTGATTCTGTTGATTTGTAATTCATAACTCAAATTTTGCAAGTGGATTTAATTTGATGTTGGCATATAATAGAGGATTGTTAAGGGCGGAACGCCCTAACCTTCTTCTTTGCAGTGCGAGCCGTAGGCGAGCACTTTAATAAAAGTTTGTATGATGACTTCCATATTCAATGTCTTTTATTTTCGCTCGCACTTACGTGCTCGCGATAAAGGGAGGAACAAGGGCGTTCCGCCCTTTGTAATCCTCAATTTTTACACAAAATGAATATGAAACCTACTTGAGAAACATGAATTCATAATGTGTAATTGTGTGAAAACCCATATGTGTATATTGTGAAAACATTACCAATTCCGCATCAACCTAATATTGATATTCAATTACATAAATGTTTTTCGAAACGCCTTTCATTGTTCCGTCTATGCTATATTCACAATATTTGATGCAATCTCCGTTGGCGTTGTAATAGTTTGTTTAACCGCAATCCCAATTGTAGAGAACTTTAGAAAAATTCCGTCTCTTCAAATTTTCTGGAGTGCAGAAGAAGCCGCAGACACCCGCGTCTCCCCATTCGACAGGAGTCTCTTCACTATATTCGCTGTCAATCTGCAATAGTAAAACTGTTTGCTTTGATTTTTCTTCACGTGGATCTTCTTGTTTGAAGTGTGGATAACCTCCAATTTTATGTCCTTCTCCTATATGTTTCTCCTCGATTATTTCATAGGCTTCTTCAGAAAGATCATAAATGCCCTCTATGGGGTCGCTTTCAGTTAAAGCATTGTATTTTTTGACGAAAATCGGTTCGAAATGTACATCTTCCATAGACATCGGCTCTTCGTCTTTTGTGAATGAAACTCTATATTCGCTTTCTACTGGAAACCAGCTCTCTTCCGAAGGTTGTGGTAGTTCCGCAAGCCAAGTGCTCACTTGCTCTTCCGTGATTTGATCATCAATCGTTTCATGCCAAACCACTTTTGAACCTCCTTTTGTGAAAAGTCCCAAACTTTCATCTTGTCCAATCCAGAATTGCAGCAGACCGACTTGTGGAAAATCGGGTAGGGCGGAGAGCTCTCTGCAGTCTATCTGCGCAAGCATACGCAATGGCATGCCTTCTGAGTCGAAAGGAATCGCGTCTTTTGAAGGAATATATGGAATTCCGCCAACTTTGCTTCCGGAAATCGACGTCTTTTCATTTGTTAGTTTCAGACGCAGAAATGGCTTGACTGTCTCTTTATCCATCTCGGCAAGCACTTTTTTGTCAGTTCCATCTCCTTTTGAATGTCAACATTCTTTTTTTTCTTCCTATATATAGTTGTTTCATCATTTATATATAGTTGCTGTTTTATTTTTTCTGCTGAAGATTCTCCTATTATCTTCTTTGCTAAATATTGGATAAGGCCAGTTTCATATATTGATTTGAACAGCAGGTAGATAGCTGCTGCAATAAGTACTCCTGCATAAACGTAAAGCTGAATGTAATATTGATCTTTTTCATCCATTTCTTTTGATTTTAGAATGCCTATTGCATAGAATTTATTATTGGCAAATTTAATTATAATTGTTAGGTTTGCTACTCTTTGGACAGAAATAAAACAAAAAAGCAGCAATTTCTTGCTGCTTCTCTTGAGCGGAAAACGGGACTCGAACCCGCGACCCCGACCTTGGCAAGGTCGTGCTCTACCAACTGAGCTATTTCCGCATTGTTTGTAATGAGCTTCCCGTCGAACGGGATTGCAAAGG
>DGHQ01000042.1 GCA_002392915.1 Bacteroidales bacterium UBA3844
TTACCATAAGTTTCGCACTGTTTTTTGTCAGACTAAAACTTTTAATTTTACCCCCCCACTGTTAACGGAGGTAATTTTTTCGCTTGTTTTTGACATAATTTGATTTATTTTTCATTAAACATTGCAAAGATACAAAAAACTCCTTTGGAATGTCAGAAACAAATTGTCAAATGTACAGAATTTTAACTTTTGTTAAGAATATGATTGAATGCAAAAAACATTTAGCATTTCTCATTTATAATTTCGCATTTAATTTCTCTTTTCCTCTTTTTTCGGTATTGTCCTTTTTTCGTACACGCCTTACCTTTGTATCAACTTAAATGGGGTATTTAAGTGTAATAATTTGTTTTAGTTTTGCTTTCCACAAGTTGTCAGTGATTGACAACTTGATGGGTAGGCAAAAAATGTGGGAAAGGAAAAAGTAACGGATGTAATGAGAGCGAAAGCCTAAAAAAGATCAATAAAGTTGTTCATATTATAATAGAATTAAGCAAATATTGTTACTTGCGATGACAGCCATCCGAATGATGGTTGTCTTTGTGAGTGATCTGCAAGTTGTAAAAACGAACATCTTTTCTGTGTGGTTGTTTCAATGTGCTCGCCTTCGGCTCGCACTGGAGGGGAGGGCAATGGCGTTTTCTCATTTTATAATATTTTAATAAAAAAAAGCTGTGATCACCTCACAGCCTTTGAAAAATAAAACACGAAAGAAGAAATTACTGTCTGTTATTTAGGCAAAACTGTTATTTCATAACCAATTCTTTTGAATTCTTTTTTGAAATCCTCCAAAGAAGATTTTTTGTTATTGTAGATGATCGTCACTTTTTGATCGGGAACAGATGTCTCAATTGATTTGGTTCCCTTCACGAAACGAATGTTAGACTTGATTTTGTTTTCACATTTAGAACAATGCATGACGGGTTGTGTCGTCACGACTAATGTGTCCAACTGTGAATCTTTTGCGTCGTTTCCTGCAAAAACATCTCCTACAAAGGCACACAGTGCAGTTGCTAAAAAAAGTTTTTTCATATCCTTTTAATTAATTTGTTATTTCTTTTCTTTTTCTCATAAAATGTATTGTTTGTTTCAGTGTGCTCGCCTTACGGCTCGCACTAGAGAGGAAGGGGTTAGGGCGTTCCGCCCTTAACAATCCTCAACCTTTTCAAATGCATGTGGCTTATAGCATAAAAGTTTAATTTTTAGATTGTCTTTTAAAATTAAACCGTAGTCCAGCGTATGCCATGGCTCCGTGAGTTGGACCCCACACCTGCGTCGCGTCAAACTGATCACTCCAAGGATTATCGGCGGCAATGACAGGATGGCTCATTTTATAAGCTGTCAGGTTTTCTCCTCCGACATATACTGTAAAATGACGGAATTCTCTTGATATTTGTGCCTGCAGCTGGAAAAAGGCAGGATAAGAAGACTGATCATATAATTTGCCTTTTCCGTTAATCTGGCCAGTTATATCAAAATGCCAAATATCAAGTTTTGATTTAAATCCCATTGTAAGCAACCCTTTAATACGGGAGGTTAACGGTTGGGTGCAAAGTATGCCATCGAAAGTAGTGCGGACATCATTAAAACGACAAGCTGCGGTCACATCCAATATTTTTCCGAAAGGATATGTCGCATCCAGTTGTACTGTGTGGCTGTAGTTTTTTCCATCCAGATTTTCAAATGAGACGGAATGGTCTCCATTTTTCCCGTCGACATTTACAACCAAACTATTCTGAAAATTAGTAAAATAATATTCTGCATTCACATCAAGATTTTTACCATGTATGGGGAAGGTAAAATTAGTGGAGAAGCCATAATTCCACGCCTCTTCCTGTTTCATATTTTTCTCAAAGTAGAAGTTTCTTCCAGAGGCCAGCAAGTGTGAGTTTTCTGCCAAACAATGTGGTGTTCGTCTTCCTTTTCCCACAGATGCGCGGAAAGTAACCTTTTCCGATGGTGAATATTTGAGGTGGACACGTGGTGTGAAAAATCCATCGTATTTAGAGGAAAAATCCCAACGTATGCCGGCCATAGCCGTCAGTTTTCTGTGCAATTTATATGTGTATTGGGTATATATTCCAGAAACTATTTCCTTGTCGATGGTTTTATCAGACAAGAACAAAGATGAGGCTTCATCGTATTTATCACAATTAAGAGATACGCCAGTGGAAAGACTGTGTCTCTCAGAAAAATCTGTCTCATACATAAGTTGGGCATATCCATTTTTTTGAGTGACATCATAGTAGGTATTTCCAAAATCATTGTCGGCATCATGCCAGGATCCGTGAAGCATAAGAGCGACGGAAGAATTTTTATCAGAATTCAGAAACAAAGCGTTTTTCCATTGAAACGCATATCGTTTCGTCTCTATACCGATACGGTAAAGAGGAATGTCATATTTCTTTTTTTCTGAGTCTATCATACCGCTTTCTCGTTCATCATGAAGCAATTGAATCAAAAATTGGCTTACCCATTTGTCGGAGAAGTAGCGCCATCTGTGCATCAGGTTGTATTGACGCTGGTGAGGTATATCCATGAAATTGTCGTGATTGCCGTCGTGATCCATCTGACGGTTTTCGTAATGGAGAAGAAGGTTGGTCGACAAACGGTCGTTGATATGAATGTTTCCATCCATATTAGCTTCGTATTTCATACTGGAATTAAGAAACAGATTGCCATTTATCTCCTCCTCTGTTTGAGGCTTCTTATATTCTATATTAATTTGTCCTGTGGTGCTTTCATATCCGTTTTTCACACTCGACGCACCTTTACTCACTTGGATAGACTGCATCCATGTGCCGGGAATATAACTGAGTCCGTAAGGGATCGCCGCACCACGCAGATTGGGGACATTCTCTATCAGCATCTGAACATACTTTCCGTTCAAACCAAGCAGTTTGATCTGTTTGGCTCCCGTCGCGGCATCACTGTAAGTCGCATCTACTGAGGGGTTTGTTGTGAACGACTCCCCTAAGTTGCAGCAGGCTGCCCTGACGAGTTGGCTTGATCCGATAACTTCGATTTGGTTCACTTTGTCTTTTTTCTCATTTCCACTATATGCTTTGATCACAATCTCGTCCAGATCGACGGAGGAATCAATATCATTGTCTTGTCCGCATACGTATGTGTGAGGTATCGTGAGAAAGAGTGCAAAACTTAAAAGTCTTTTTAAATGTATTTTCTTATTCATAATTTATGTCTCTTATGCAAAGATAAATAATTGGGAACAGAATTTTTTCAGAACAGGATGAAAATCGATCCATTACACCAATGTTCGTCATGGATGTCTGATTGAGCTGAAATCATCGGGCAGATCGAATTGAAGCCGATTTCTTTGGTATATTCCACATCATTAAGTCTGTTGCCAGAGATATTCATATACTTCAGACGCATTCCAAGGCCACACTTTTTGAAATGGAAGATGTATGTCAGGTCTGCCGCAATCAGGTCGTATTCAGATGCATAGTATGCGTAGGGTGCGAAACAGGTTTGAAAATCAAGATGTTGGATGCTTGACATTTTTATATCCACATCATATTCGTGCAGTCTTACTTTTTGACGACCCCAATTGACCCCAGCAGCGAGTTCATGTTTTTTTGCAGACAATTTATAATCAATACGTGGCAAATAGACAATATTTTTATTAACTACAGAGAAGTCGTAGAACGAGTTTTTTTCACTTCTGTATAAATAACCAATGCCGTATTGAAGCCCTAAAGTATTGTGTTTGCCGAAGGAGACGGAATATCTGACAGCGTTTAATCCTTGTCGTGTATACAAGGAATAGTATTGGTTTTCTGCGATTTGCCGATAATCGTAGGTCGACGTTGCGGTGTTTGTCACATATTTTTCAAACACACGTTCGTAGCCTAATTTTTTTTCAAGATTGTTGTCGCTCAACAGTGAGACCACATTGTTTTCGTTGATTTTCCATTTAAATTCGATTTGTGGTGTGAGAGTTGTCGTACGGCTTCCATACGGACTTGTAAAGTCGCTTTCCTCAGCATCCATTTTGTTTATGTTCCATCCTAAATTAATAGTTGTGCATAAATTTTTTTCTGTTGGCGACGCATACGAAAGATGAGATTTGAATCCGTTGATGTAGTACATTCGTGATCTGCCGCCGGAGACGGTGCTCCTTTTATTGTCGTAGAGTCCGAATCCATACAATGTGAAGAAGCGTTGTTGTTCTCCTGGTCTCCAATAGCTGTCGCTCTCATGCTCTTTGTTGCGTAGATATTTGGCTTCCGCCATCAGACGTTGTCCTTTAGGAGAGATATATCCTGCGTCGAAACCAAGCTGAAGGAATGTCGTGTTGTTTTTCAGACGTGGGTCAGTCATTCTGTGGGCCAACTCACCGTCGAATTGGGCAATGACACCGAAATATACCTTTCGGAGTTTCACACCGTAGCCTCCTTCTATTCCGTAATACTCGAAATGGCTGTCGCCTCCAGTCGAGTCGGTCAACGTGTATGGCCAGTAAAGTTCAGGAAAACGCATAGCGCTCCAACTGATTTCTTTGTGTGTTCCCCTTGCATATTGGATAGTTCCGTAAAGCGTGCCATGTTTTCCGAAATTATGGCATCCGTGTCCGAAAAGTCTCCAGTCTTTATTGGCTTTCCCTTCGTAGGGAAGGAAATCTCCGTCTATTTCGCCAGAGCCAACGGAGGTCAGCACGATATTTTGTTTATTATGTTCCGACAGGGCAGAATCATTTTCAGCATTCATCATTGCATGGTAGACGGGATGAAGCCGTAGCGACGAGGTTATCCTTGAGTCGATAGAGGATGCCACCTCCGTCCATCTGCTTTCTGAGGGAGAAAGAGAGTTGGTTTGCCATTCATAGATAGGGGAGTCTTGTCCGTAAACAGGCAAGACGATTATCGAGAAAATGGCTAATATTGTATATGATAGTAGTTTTTTGATCATTTTTCTTCTGCTTTTTTAGTTTTTCCGACAGTCATAACCATCTCCATTCCAAAAAATGGATTGCTCCATTCTCGTTTTGTGGTGGAACTTTTATCACTCACGTATTTAGGATGGACATCCAATATTCCGTTTACGAAGAAAGAAAGTTTGACCATGTCGTTCAATTCTTTTGTAGCTTTTATATTCCAGAGGAGATAAATAGGTTTTTTCTCTGTCTCATACATACTTGTTGTGCTTTGTCGGAGAAGTTGGAACCATTGTGTCTCTTCTTTTGAATAGATTTTTGCCAGTTCTTCTTCAGTCACAGTGTGAGTGACTCCATTGAAGTCGATGTAGGCGCATGGCACTTTTTTGTATATTCCATCGAAGTTGTCAGTCTTTTGTTCTGTCTGGAACCACACAAGCTGGAAGAAGTTTGTGAAGATGAGTCTGAACTTAGGAATATGGGTGTTAAACCAGAAGTTTGTATTGAATTGCTGTTTTATGGTTTTGCTGTCCAGATCATATAATCCGACGTATGGATACATGCTGTCACCCACTTTGCTGTTTGGATAGAAATAGTCAGGCTGGTTGGTGCCATACGTTGTTTTATAATACGCGCCGTTGATTTCCAAGTTTGTTTGAATGGCTTTCAACTTAGGAAAAATCAAACGATATTCGATACCGTTCTTCACAATTTTTTTGCTGTTTTTCACTTGTCTGTATGATGTGAATTCGCTGAATGAAGAGGCTACGTAATCCTCCTTGCCTGGTTTTTTATTGGATATGTCGGCATCGTCTTTTAGCTGGTTGTAGTATGGATACGTCACAGGAGCATAGAAAGTGAAGTATTCGAAACCGCTGTTGCTGAATTCGTGGAATGCCGTTACGGATAATTCGAAATCTTTGAGTTTAGCGTCGTATCCGACTTCCATTTTTTGGTTTTTGTTTTCTCGGATTTCTTTGTTTGTCGCGTCGTAAATCTGAGTGTAAGTGATCAGATGTCTATAGTCGGGATTGTTTGTGTAAGCGTTTAGCACCCAGAAATCTTTGTAAGTTTTGTCGGGATAGAGATAGTCTAAAGTCGGAAGTTTGTTTTCCTCACCGTATCCCAAGCGGAAATTGTTTCTGAATTTTTTGCCAAAGAGATAGCTGAAATTCAAGCGTGGTTCGGTAAGGACTTTATGGTTCAGAGCATAGTCATCGGGAAGATTCAGCATTTCGGTGAGACGTCCTCCTGCTTCTAATTTTAGTGATTGGGTCGACGTGGGTCTGAATGTCAGAACAGCTTGCAGATAAGCTCCGAACACTTCCAGCGCAGGAATGCTCCAGTTGGGGCGTGGACGCATATAGGTGTTGTTGCCAGGGAAAGGAGGCATTTCAGGATTTTCAATCACTGCACCGTCTCCTTTATTTTTGCTTGAATGATAATCCGCGCCGTATTCAAGGTTGAGATTCCATTTTTTATTGAATGAAAAACGACTGTTCAGATTGAGCTGAGTGTAGAAATTGATAGGAGTATTTTCCACATAATAGTCGCTGTAGTACATAGTCGGAAGATAGTAACCTTCGTGTTCACCCTCGTCGTAGGATTTTGGCATACTTTTGGGATTAGCTGTTATCACACAGTAGTGGCGGTCTATTCTGTCGTCGACGCGATTGAGAGAGTTGATCCATTCGATATTATCGATCCAAGCCAAGCCAAGATTCAGTTTGCCTTTCACCATAAGGTCTGTTTTGTTGTAGTCAGCCTTATAAGTCTCGTTGTATTCGTAGGTAAGCTCATCCTTCTTCATTTTATTGGCAGAAATGGTCTGGGCAATTTTTGCGTCCAAATCCAACGAATAGCTATCGCCCAATTTGAATTTGTTGTTGTAATAAGTTTGGGCGGTGATACGAGTGAATTTATCCATCTCGTCACGTATATCATCCACTGCGTGCAGATAGTCAGCGCCTGCATAAAGAGTTCCGGCTTTATCTCCAAGTTTAAAGCCTTTTCCAGCGTAGACAAGTTTGTTTTTCAGGTCCAGTTTAGTTCTGATGCGCAAAGGAGAGACTCCCATTTTGGAGTTCACTTTAATCATTCCGCTCGACAGATTGCCATAACGTGGCGAACTGATACCTTTTGTGTATTCGATGCTGTGGATATGGTCGGTGGAGACATATCTGAGGTCGGAGCCGGAGTTGATGCTCGAACGGTTTTTGATTTGGTTGTCACCGCCAGAGCCGTCACCTCTGTTTGATGTCACACCCACCATCTGTGTACGCAGTCCGTCGGAAGTCTGAGGCACACCGTCGGAAGTCAGACCGATTCCCAAAGATGTATTCTGGTCGCTTCCAGCCTGACGGTTTGAATTGAGGGAAAATCCAGTAAGTGCGTTTTGCTGATAAAGGTTTCCAGGCAGCAGAATCATGACATCAGAAAGCGAAACAGGTTGGACATATTCGATAGCTGTTTCGTTCACTTCCAATTTATTGCGTTGGGCTTGTTTTGCCATCACGGTGACTTGCTCTAATTCGTAGACGGCATTTTTCAGTCTGATGTTTATGTTAATATCCCCGTTTGCTACAGTCACGGTTTTCTTTGCGTCGACGTAGCCAAGATTTTGAGTTTCAATTTTATAAGTTCCTACTGGTATGCGTTTGAATTCAAAATGACCGTTTCCGTCAGCCACAGTGTTCATTTGCAGTTCTTCGATGGAGACGTATGCGTAGGGAATAGGACCATCGTTGGATGTGATGTTTCCGCTTATTTTGAAGTATTTGTTATGGACGTTGCCAATTTCTATGGCTTGAGAAAAGACGTTGAGCAGAGAGCCAAATAATAACATGATGCTCAAAGTCAGTATTTCAAATGTTTTGCTCTTCGACATTATAAAAATAGTCTTTTTTGAAAAATCCGGGATGAAAATGTATTCATCCCGGATTCGAGGTAGTTGAAAAAATGGTATTTTACATCCCTGAGTAAAAAAACTCAGATTATTTTCTCCATCCTTCTGGATAACCGACATAATCTTTATGAGGTGAAAGAATTTCGCAGTCGACAGAAGAGTCGTTGGTGTCGGCATATCCGTCTTTGTCGTTTCCTTTACGTTTCACAAGCAATCCACTGTGGCATCCCTTTACCAACTGCTCTCCACGGTCAACAGTTTGAGGAAGAGGATTTGTCACGATACCTGAAGGGATGTGACCTGTTGTGATACCATCAAGGATCATAGAAGCAGGGACACTCAACATTTTGATTTCTACGTTGTTGTTTTCTTTATCCTGTACTGTGGCAACACCTGAGTGTTCTGCGAAGAATGCGTCAAGTGTCTCCTGATTGCCGTTCTTCAACTTGAATATGAAAGCATTGTAGAAACCTCTTGGATGCTGGTAGAAACCACCGATTCCGCCAAGGTCATCCTCTGCAGGATAAATTTCCTTCACATTAGGAACGTTTGGATTATCTACGTCGCTTGTATAAAGTTGTGGATCATAGATTTCATAGTCGGCTCCACTCAAGTCGATGGCATTGTCGTATGTGTATCCGTCCCATCCAAGAGTGTCGACCTTTACGCTCTCAACACTTCCATCAGCTGCAAAAGTAGTATCACGTTTTACTATAGGGTTCTTTCCTTCTGTAGCAGTGTGGTTGATAGCAGTGAAGGCGATGACGATTTTGTCGTGAGGCTTAACAGGAACATCGTAACCTGAACCTGGGATCACAATGATTCCGTGAACAGGCACTAAGTTTTTACCATAAAACTCGTCGTACCAGCTTTCCTTTTCTGTGCATGAAGCTTGCATTGTACAACCTACAGCAAGACCATCAGCGTAAAGCACTTTGTCTGTAGGGTTGTAGAGCACCATAAACTGGTCTGGGTGCATCATTCTTCCTCCGTTTCTTTCACCGTTGAAGAAAAGTTCTGAGAAGATGAACTGGTAATCGCTTGAATTAGCAACAGTTGCGATGATTTTTGCCTCAATCTGCTGATTTTCCGACTTAATTGTCACATTCTGTTGTCTCAAGAAGATAATCTTGCCGTCGACATCTTTTTCCATAGAGATATCGTATGTTCCGACAGGGACGTTGACATCAAGAGAAAGGGATCCGTCTGCATCCAATTCTGGAACATCGAAAGTGTAAACGTCTTTTGAGTTTACATTTGTGAAGGTAACCTTTGCTCCAGCCAAAGCCTTGATATCTTTTGCAGATATTGCGTCGGCAACATCAGGTGAAATGTTTAGT
Source organism: Bacteroidales bacterium UBA3844 (assembly GCA_002392915.1). GTDB lineage: Bacteria > Bacteroidota > Bacteroidia > Bacteroidales > Paludibacteraceae > UBA1723. The sequence continues at coordinate 9,140 of DGHQ01000042.1, forward strand.
GTAGACTTGATTGTTGATTCTGCTTTCTCCTCGTCGTCTTCACACGCAGTGAATCCGAGAGAAAGTGACATTACTCCCGCTAACGCAAGGAATCTAAAATTTTTTTTCATTTTGGTTATAATTAATTTTGTTTTTTCATTGTATGTATAATTGTACTTGTCATATAGGATTGCGGACTAAAAGATGAGTTGAAGAAGACATTTTATATGGTTGTTTTGAGATATAACAATCCCGTAGGGAATCCCATAAGATTTCCTAATCTGATCCAGGTTTCACAAGTGATAATCTGAAAGGACTTGCGGAACTGAGTAATTAAAATTGATGAAAATGTCTAATAAACAGATCTTTGTTTCTCTTTATTCTATGCTTCAACAATGTTTGATAGAATAAAAGATAAAAAATTGGGGGGAACTTTTCTCAATCCAAATATGTCAAACCATGACACATGAAAGAAGGATTAATCCATGACTTCAAAATTTTTTACTTCGACGTAGTAAACTGGATAGTAGTCTTTTTTATTCTCTTCCATCCATTTCTTCATCTTGCTGTAGTCTTTGTTCTTACCACAATGTTTATGACCTTTCTCCTCTTTCACTTCACCCTGCCCATTATCACAATTCTGATTGCTTTTTGCCGCCTCTTCAGCTTGTTTGGCTTCTTCAGCTGCTATCATCTCTTTAGTGATTCTGTTTTCTTTCACCACACCGATGTATTTCACGTTTTTGCCTGTCAGTTCTTGGCTAAATTTGCCAATCTCATCGTTAGCAAATACTGTCAAAGAAACTTCCGACTCATCGTTGTCAGCCAATTGACATTTTTTACCAGAACAGTGACATACTTTTTTCACAAAACCGCGTACGGCAACTTCTTTGCCAAGATATGAATCACCTTTTGCTGACACTTCTGAGGGAAACAGCATTTCCATTCCTTTATTTTTGCAACACTCTGGCACATTGTCGGAAGACGTTGCTTCATTACCTTTGTTTTTACAACATGCTGGCACCTCGTCAGATGAAGTAGACTCATTACTCTTTTTTTCTGAATTTCCGCAAGAGAATAGGAAAGCGGAAAGCACGATCATTAAAAATTTACGTTTCATCTTTACTTTTCTTTTTTACGCTGCAAAGGTATCCTAATGTTAAAAAATGTGAAATTCCCAAAATTAGGTATTTTGTAGGATGACCCTTGTGAAAGCCTTGAAGAAAGCTATAATATTATAAAACGAAAAAAGGCGAGCACTATAAAACCACAGAGGATAGAAGATCTCAGAGAAAGGCTTCTACTTTTTTTGAGGAAAAGAAAAAAACAGTCATGAATTAAGACAAAGCTATAAAAAACAGTGGAGAATCCGCAGATTCCCCACTATACAATTATCATTTCAATTCCAATACTTCATCGGTCAGTTGCAGGGTGCATCCTGTAAATTCCCCTTTGTCCTGTGTATTTACTGTCCAATACTGGTCTTGGAAAACCAATGAAGAATCCCTCCAACTTGCCAAAGTGTCTCCATCTATATTTTTAATCACAAGATGTTTGTTGTGAAATTCTTCTCTTAATGTCAAAATTGCTTTTTCTCCAATTACATCTTTAAAACCTATTCCACACAATTGAGGAATAGAATCTGGTAATATGGCATCATTTTTGTAACTCAAACTACGATGTTCAAGATCAAAACTAAAATCTACATTTATTGTCTGGGATGTTTTATTATGGACGTAGATCCTGAGGTGATCTCCGTTACCAACATCTTCCATAGGTATGCACGAGAAAAAAGACAGGGAAAAACACAGAAACGGAAAAATCTTTTTCATATCATTTTAATTAATAGTGGAGAATCCGCAGATTCCCCACTATTTATAAATCATTTCAACTTCAATACTTCATCTGTCAGCTGCAGGGTACAATGGATGTCGCCACTTTTCAATGGTTCGATATTCCAATATTGAGGATCAAAAACTGCTGATGTGTCATTCCAATTAGCGAGAGTATCGCCAGATAAAGAAGTCACAACAATCTGCTTTTTGATACATTCTGCCATTAAGAAATCAAAAGGATTTTGTGGTTTTTCTTTATAACTAAATCCTTGAATATTACTTATCGAATCAATTTTCAAGCTATCCTCACATACATTAAAACAATGTCCAGACCATGAAGGAACTTCAAATTTGAAAATAAGATTAAATACTTGAGTTGATTTGTTTTTTATCAATAACCAAACAGCTTGCTCATTTGTGTCTTCCATAACTGGACACGAGGAAAAGAACACTGGGAATATCAATAAAATCAAAATCTTTTTCATATCATTTTAATTAATAGTGGAGAATTCGAAAACTCTCCACTATACAATTATCATTTCAACTTCAATACTTCATCTGTCAGCTGCAGGGTGCAATATGTATCGCCATTTTCTTGTGGTTCAATTATCCAATATTGATTGTCACAAAACACGAAAGAAGTGTCTGTCCAAAGAGCCAAAGTGTCTCCGTCAATATTTTTTATTAAAAGATATTTGTTGTTAATTCTTTCTTTTAGGAAATAAAAAGCTTTGTCTTTGATGTTTTCGTCAAAACCGATGCCACATAGATGCTTAATGGAATCAGACAAAATTGTATCTTTCCCATTACTCCAATTGCTGAATTTAGAATCTGCATATATTGTTTGCGATGTTTTGTTATGAATCTTGATGTCAAGATATTCGTCACATGTCACATCCTCCATAGGACACGAGCAAAAGAACACGGAAAAACACAGAAACGGAAAAATCTTTTTCATTTTTAATCACAATAATAGTGGAGAATCCGCAGACTCCCCACTATTTATAAATCATTTCAATTCCAGTACCTCATCAGTCAGCTGGAGTGTGCAATGTATAAAATTATTTCCTGTATTTGTTTCGATTGACCAATATAGATGATCACAAAATACAAAAGATGTATCTGTCCAGTCAGCAAGAGTATCTCCATCCAAACTTAAAATCAAAAGATTTTTATTGTGAAATCGTTCTTTCAAAACAGAGAAAGCTTTGTCTCTGATTTCTTCATCGAACCCAATGCCATACATTTGTGCAATAGAATCGGGAAACACACTATCTCTTTTGTTAAAGAATCCTTTATTATCATCAACATCAAAACTTAAATAAGCAGACATCGGTTGAGATAATCTATTATGAATCCTTATATCTAAGTATTCATCACTCGTAACTTTTTCCATGGGAATGCATGAAAAAAATAGAGTGGGGAATAGTAAGACAAATAAAAAATTTTTCATTTTAATCAACATATAAAGTTCTTGAAAGAAAATTATCATAAGGCAAAAGTGATATCATCAAAGAATGCAAATCCACTGTGTTTTTATCCATACATGATAAAAATATCTCTGGGGTTATTTTGGAATTGTTTAGAAGAAGATCTAATGTTGTCCTGTGCTTAAACCAACGGTTTTTGTTTCTATCGAGGATATATCCATATTTCAATTTTGCAACATATAGTCCCATAGCGTATCCCCATGTTTCACCAACTCCTATATAACCGGAAAAAGGAGAATCTTTTGAAGTGTAACCATACAAATCTTTCTTTCGACAATCTATAATACCATCTATGTATTTGTTCCAATAGTCTTTTCCGACCTTTTTGAAATGCATTGAATGTGCTAATTCGTGAAAGGTACATTCATATAAACTATAAGAATCTCTGCCCTCTGCACCTACAATTATGTCAGGGGCAAGTGCAGTAAGAGCTGGAATAAGTTTGTCTACAGCTGCAGCTCCTAATCCCAACGAAGCACCCATAACCGCTAATACTTTTTGCTTTGATGCTGTATTATGTCCGAGCATTGCCGCACTTCCTTTTCCAGAATTATCAAGAACCCAAAGCCTCATGTCAGAAGGGATATAGGACTCATAATTCTCATACATATAATATGTAGCATTGTTCACAAGACAGTGAGCCCATAATAAAGACCCTTTCTCAAAAGCATGGCTGTATCCTTTGTTGGAGTGTTTACCCATAGCACTTAGTCGTGCATTTGCAAAAACACTCCACGATCCTATTTTAAAATCTTTCTTGTTGTCGAAATAGATCCAATAGTGCGGGTCTGTTCGGAATGTGGATTTGGTGAAATAATAGCCGTTCCTGTCGGTGTAGACGTGGAACCACTTCACAAACTTGCCCATCCTGACTGCTATGCCGGCAACTCCTTCATATTTGCCAGTCACATCATTGTAAACAGTGAATGTTCCACAAGGGGAATGCTTGGCTCTCAATTCATCCTTCACCAGCGTGTCTCCGTTGCCGGAATGCTCATAAGCGGCATCCTCCAGCTCTCCCAATGAGAAAGTGTTGCCTGCCATACGTGTCTCCACCTCATCCTCGTCTTCCGGAATGAAACATGTGTCCAATATCTCGTACTGCACATCCGGGAAATCATAACCTACCGGCACTCTGGTGTATTGCCATGTCGGCTGGTCTTCCGGAATGGATGGGTCGTGGTAATAGTCGCCCCACTGCTCCACATCGTAATCCAAAGGATAACAGAACAGATCAAGTTTCTCTTTGTCGAGACGGTTGATGTCGACGGAATCTTTTGGAAGAAAACGGACATAAAGATGTGTAGGCTGCAACATATCCACAGATCTTGTCGCCACTCCCGATGCCATGCATAACGAATCGTAAGCCGCCTGCATATTCTTCAAAGAATAGGGATTGTTGAGCTTTTTTCCCAAGATGATGGTGTTGCCAAACTTCTCGTTGTCGACTGATACCGCTTCGGCAGATCCCAAATCATCAGAGGATCCCTCCACTAACTCATCCGTGCAGGATGTCGTCGCGTTAAACACTGAAAACAAACAGAAAACATTTACCATAAGTTTCGCACTGTTTTTCGTCAGACTAAAACCTTTTAATTTTACCCCCCCACTGTTAACGAGGGTAAATTTTTCGCTTGTTTTTGACATAATTTGATTTATTTTTTCATTAAAACATTGCAAAGATACAAAAAATTCCTTTGGGATGTCAGAAACAAAATGTCAAATGTACAAAATTTTAACTTTTGTTAAGAATATGATTGGGCACATAAATAAAGATGCACTTAGAATTAAACCACAGAGATGCAAAGATCACAGAGAAAGGCTTCTCCTTTTTATGAGAAAAAAGAGACGGTGGGTCTGTCATAAACTAAGCAGTGCAAATAAAAAACAGTGGAGAATCCGTAGATCCTCCACTGTCTCATAATTTCTACTTGAACACAACCTTATATTTCAAAATTTGTGGCTTCAAATTTGTGAAATAATATGTGATTGTAAGATTATGCTCTTTCTCAATTGGGTTTACGTTATTAGGTATTGATAATCCAAAAGAATTTATCAGATGACCATCTTTATACTCAAATTCAGAAATTTTCTTAGAAAATTGCCATTGACAATCTCCGTCTCTTCCATAGTTACTCGTCAAATAATCATAATAACCATAAATTCCAACATCAAACAAATCGTCCAACAGCGCACCTGCAGGATGTGTTTCATTGAAATCAGCATCTGAAACTATATGTATAGAATCCAAATGATTGATAAGAACCTCTCCTCCAATATTATCTTCATCAATAACTTCATTGTAATGATTGTCCTTATATAGTGATCTCATAGAATCTATCTGCGTTTTTGAAGCATTGGAGCTAATAAGACCAAAATTAAAAGAAATTATTCCATCATATTCATTTACTCCATCACAATACATTGAATCTATGCAATAATAATATTGTATAAAATTTGAAGATACATCATCCTTGCATTGTGTAGAAAGGAATATTCCTGAAACAAAAAGCACGAATAGCAGACAATTTTTTCTTATCAAACGAAACAAAATTTTCATCTCCATATCACAAAACAATTTACGTTTCTTGTATAATCATAATTCATTGAAGACTTTAATGACTCATCATCCAGTGCATAAGGTTTGGTAGGATTAAAGACATTCGCCTCAAAATAACCATTTCCTTTGCCACCCCATCCCCAATTATGATGCAAATAGTAAAGATTATATTCTTTTACAAGACTTTCT
>DGHQ01000041.1 GCA_002392915.1 Bacteroidales bacterium UBA3844
CCGCATCTCCCCGCACATACTCCGCTCCGCTGCGTATGTACGGGGTTACAGAGATAGCGTCTTCCAGACGCATTGTCGTGGGCTCTCTATCCTCGCATCCCCCGCACATACTACACTCCGCTGTGTATGTACGGGGTTGCGGAGATAGCGTCTTCCTGACGCATTGGATCATGTGGCTCTCTATCCTCGCATCCACCGCATCCCCCGCACATACTACGCTTCGCTGCGTATGTACGGGGTTACAGAGATAGCGTCTTCCTGACGCATTGGATCATGTGGCTCTCTATCCTCGCATCCACCGCATCCCCCGCACATACTACGCTTCGCTGCGTATGTACGGGGTTACAGAGATAGCGTCTTCCAGACGCATGGGGGCATGGGCTCTCTATCCTCGCATCCCCTGCATCTCCCCGCACATACTACGCTTCGCTGCGTATGTACGGGGTTACGGAGATAGCGTCTTCCAGGCACCCCGCACATACTACGCTCCGCTGCGTATGTACGGGGTTACGGAAATAGCGTCTTCCAGACGCATGGGGGCATTGGCTCTCTATCCTCACATCCCCTGCATCTCCTCGCACATACTACGCTCCGCTGCGTATGTACGGGGTTACGGAAATAGCGTCTTCCAGACGCATAAAACCAAAAAGGCACCAGATTGCTCTGATGCCTTTTCTTATTTTGGATTTAATTATTATCCTTGGTCTCCGCCACCATTGTTGTTATTGTGGTGATGGTGATGAGGTCGCTCAGGACGGTCGCCTCTCTCAGGACGCTCTCCCTCAACTCTCTCAGGACGTGGAAGCAATGCTTTGTGTGAAAGCTTGAACTTACCGCTCTTCTGGTCGATGTCAAGAAGCTTGACTGAGATGGTGTCTCCTTCCTTGATGCCTGTCTGCTCCATAGTCTCGAATCTCTTCCACTCGATTTCTGAGATGTGAAGAAGACCTTCCTTGCCTGGCATAAACTCTACGAATGCTCCGTATGGCATGATGCTCTTAACCTTCGCGTCGTATGTCTCGCCAACCTCTGGAACTGCAACGATTGCCTTGATTCTGCTCAATGCTGCGTCGATAGCTGTCTTGTTGGAAGCACTTACTTCGATGTGTCCCTTACCGTCTACTTCATCGATAGAAACTACAGCGCCAGACTTCTCCTGAATATCCTGGATGATCTTTCCGCCAGGTCCGATCACTGCACCGATAAGCTCCTTAGGAATATCCATAGTGACGATGCGTGGTGCATGCTCCTTAAGATCTGGACGTACCTCTGGAATTGTCTCAAGAATCTTGCCTAGGATGTGAAGTCTTCCTTCCTTAGCCTGTGCAAGCGCCTTCTCGATAACCTCGTACGACAATCCGTCTACCTTGATATCCATCTGTGTCGCTGTGATACCATCCTTTGTACCAGTCACCTTGAAGTCCATATCTCCTAGGTGATCCTCGTCTCCAAGGATATCTGAAAGGATTGCATACTTGCCGTAGCAGTTTCCACCGTCTGCGATAAGTCCCATCGCGATACCTGCAACTGGCTTCTTGATCTTAACTCCGGCATCCATCAATGAAAGTGTACCAGCGCAAACTGTTGCCATTGATGAAGAACCGTTACTCTCCATGATATCTGAAACTACGCGTACGCAGTATGGATAATCTTCAGGAATCATTCCCTTAAGTGCACGCCATGCCAAGTGACCGTGACCGATCTCACGACGTCCGACACCTCTCTGTGCCTTAGCCTCACCTGTCGAGAATGGAGGGAAGTTGTAGTGAAGAAGGAATCTCTCCTTGCCCTGATTCAAAACGTCATCGACAAGCTTCTCATCCTGCTTTGTTCCCAATGTACAAGTAGTCAACGACTGTGTCTCTCCACGTGTGAAGATGGCAGAACCGTGTGCTCCTGGCAAATAGTCTACCTCACACCAGATAGGACGGATCTCTGTTGTCTTACGTCCGTCAAGACGCTTGCCCTCATCTAGGATAGAACGACGCATAGCCTCTTTCTCTACTGCGTGGTAGTATCTGTCGATCATGCCTGCCTTAGCCTCAAGCTCGTCGTCTGAAAGGTTTAGAGACGCGATGTACTCCTCCTTTACGCTGCGGAACTTAGCCTCACGGTCGTGCTTGTCTGTATTTGCTGAAGTTGCGAATGCGTAAGCTTTGTCGTAACACTTAGCCCATACATCCTTCTTCAAATCCTCATCGTTGTCTTCGTGGTTGTACTCACGCTTAACTGTCTTGCCTACTGCCTCAGTCAACTCTTTCTGAACAAGACATGCTGTCTTGATTGCTTCGTGAGCCACCTTCAATGCCTCAAGCATTGTAGCCTCTGAAACCTCGTTCATCTCACCCTCAACCATCATGATGTTCTCATATGTTGCGGCTACCATGATGTCAAGGTCGTTGCCCTTCATCTGCTCGAATGTAGGGTTGATGATGAATTTGCCATCCTTCAAGATCACACGAACCTCTGAGATTGGTCCGTTGAATGGAATGTCAGACACTGCCAATGCCGCAGAAGCTGCAAGTCCTGCCAAACTGTCTGGCTGGTCGACACCGTCAGCTGAAATCATCAATACGTTTACGAATGTCTCTGCATGGTAATCGTCTGGGAATAATGGACGCAAAGCACGGTCCACCAAACGGGCAGTAAGTATCTCATAGTCGGATGCCTTACCCTCTCTCTTTGTGAATCCACCAGGGAAACGGCCGTAGGCTCCGTATTTTTCCTTGTATTCTACTGTCAACGGCATAAAATCTGTGCCAGGCACTGCGTCAGTTGCTGTACAGACTGTCGCTAGCAACATTGTCTTGCCAAGGCGAACTACGACTGCTCCGTCGGCCTGCTTAGCTAATTTGCCTGTCTCGATCGTAATCTCTCTGCCGTCAGGGAGTTTGACCGATTTTGTAATTACATTTAACATCTTATCTTCTTTTTTTCGTCAAAATATCTGCTACAAATCTACACTTTTTTTATCCAAAAACTAAAATAATCGCAATTATTTTCGTTTTTATCGGATAAATCTGCAATTTACTTTTGCATAGAGTAGAGTTTATTGTACAAACCGCCTTTTTGGATCAGCTCTTCGTGGGTGCCTTTTTCCACGATTTCTCCTTTTTCAAGCACGCAGATCAAATCTGCTTTCTTGATTGTGGAAAGACGGTGGGCAATCACGATTGTGGTGCGGTTTTTCATCAGCTCCTCAAGTGCCGCCTGCACAAGTTTCTCGCTTTCAGTGTCGAGTGCCGACGTCGCTTCATCAAGAATCAGTATCGACGGATTTTTCAGGATGGCTCGTGCGATGCTCAGTCTCTGGCGTTGTCCGCCTGAGAGTCTGCCTCCGTGGTCGCCGATATTGGTCTGGTATCCTTCTTCCGTCGCCATAATAAAATTATGTGCATTGGCAATTTTTGCGGCGTTGATGATGTCCTCGTCAGTCGCATTCTCTGTGCCGAACTTTATATTATTATATATGGAGTCGTTGAAGAGAATCGGATCCTGGTTCACATTGCCCATGTACCCGCGCAGGTCGTGCAATGTGAAATTGCGGATGTCTGTTCCGTCAATCGTGATTTTTCCTTTCTGCACATCATAGAATCTAGGCAAAAGATCTACCATGGTTGATTTTCCGGATCCGGATGCTCCCACCAAAGCTACAGTCTGTCCTTTCTTGATGTCGAGCGAAATTCCTTTCAGAATCCACTCTTCTTCATATTTGAACCATACGTCTTTGAATGAGATTTCTTTTTCAAATGGCTCTGCCTTGACTGGATTGTCCACTACCTTCAATGGATTGTTCGCCAGCAACACCATATCGATTCTTGCCAAAGATGCTTTTCCTTTCTCTATGCTGTACATGGCTTTCGATAATTCTTTGGCTGGGTTGATGATGCTGTAGAATATCACAAGGTAGTAGATGAACTCTCCGGCATTCAGTGAGCTTTGGTCGTTAAGTATCAGTGATCCTCCGAAAAACAATACGATAGCTATCATGATTGTTCCCAAAAACTCACTCATCGGGTGCGCCAACATGTAGCGACGGTTGATCTTATTTGTCGTTTTTCTCAACTGGTTGTTTAGCTCCCCAAATCGTTTGCAGATATGCTCCTCTGCGTTGAATGCCTTGATTATACGCAGTCCGTTGAGTGTCTCCTCTATGATTGAAGTCAAACTTCCTTGCTGTTCTTGTCCGACAACAGATTTCCTTTTCAGGCTTCGTCCGACTCTTCCCATCAAAAATCCGGCTATCGGCAATACCAAAAGCACAAACAGTGTGAGCTGCCAACTCATCATCAGCATGACGCCAAGATAGAAGATTATCATTATGGGGTTTTTGCTCAACAACTCGATTGAACTCATTATCGAAGCTTCTACTTCACCTACGTCGGACAACATTCTAGCCATGATGTCTCCCTTCTTCTGCTTGTCGTAGAATCCTAGATTGAGGTCGACGATTTTCGCATACATGTCACGACGGATGTCGCGGACAAGACCTGTTCGCATCGGAATTATAAAATATGAAGCCAGATAAGTTGTGCCAGTTTTCAAAAGTGTCATGAATATGAGGATGACGGAAAGGAGCAGGAGTGTGTCGATGCCTCCGTGATTTTCTATATATTGCTGGACGTAGTAGTAGGCGTTGTTTTTTATACTGTCAAAAGACCATGGTTGAAACTCATAGACAACCTGCTCTGTCTTGAACAGAATCTGCAGGATAGGGATCAGTACAGCGAATGAGAATATGGAGAAAAGCGTCGCAAGCACGTTGCACAGAATATTCAGTGCAACGTGTCCTTTATAAGCGACGGCAAATCTTTTTATCAGAGATATAAACTGTGGTGTCTTCACGCAGATTTACTTATAAATACCAGTGTAAGTGTTTGGCTTTATGGCACGTAGCTCTGCTTTCACCTTCTCGTCTACATTTAGAGTCTCGATGAAATCAGCGATTGTTTTTTCGTTGATTTTCTGGTTTGTACGAGTCAACTCTTTCAATGTCTCGTATGGATTTGGATAGTTTTCGCGACGTAGGATTGTCTGGATTCCTTCCGCAACAACTGCCCAGTTCTTCTCCAAATCAGCGGCGATAGCATCCTCGTTAAGAAGAAGTTTGCCAAGACCTTTCTGGATCGACTTGATTGAGATGATAGAGTGAGCCAAAGGCACTCCGATATTTCTCAAAACAGTTGAGTCTGTCAAGTCGCGCTGCAAACGTGATACAGGAAGCTTTGCAGACAAATGCTCAAGAATTGCGTTTGCGATTCCTAGGTTTCCTTCCGCATTCTCATAGTCGATTGGGTTGACCTTGTGTGGCATTGCAGATGAACCAACCTCACCCTTCTTGATTTTCTGCTTGAAATACTCCATCATGATGTACATCCAGAAGTCGCGGCAAAGGTCGATCATGATGACGTTGATTCTCTTGATGCTGTCGAATACGCGGCTCAAATTGTCGTAGTTGGAAATCTGAGTTGTGTATGCTTCACGCTCAACACCAAGTTTCTCAGCTGTGAACTTGTTGCCGAATGCAATCCAGTCTATATTTGGGAATGCCACATTGTGGGCGTTGAAGTTTCCTGTAGCTCCACCGAACTTTGCTGGCATCTTCATCGTCTTCAACTCTGCAAGCTGCACCTGTAGACGTGATACGAATACCTTGATCTCTTTTCCAAGACGAGTAGGGGATGCTGGCTGTCCGTGTGTCTTTGCCAACATTGCGATGTCCTTCCACTCTGTAGCATACTCATCAAGTTTTGCGATAAGTCCTTCTACCTCAGGAATGAACACATTGTTAAGCGCTTCACGCATCGACATCGGAATAGAAGTGTTGTTGATGTCCTGGCTTGTCAAACCAAAGTGGATATACTCCTTGTCTTCCTTTAGACCAAGAGCCTCAAACTTCTCTTTCAAGAAGTACTCTACAGCCTTCACGTCGTGGTTTGTTACGCTTTCAATTTCCTTGATGCGGTTGGCATCCTCAATAGAGAAGTTTGCGTAGATCTTTCTCAAATCAGCAAACACCTTGCTGTCGATGTTTTTAAGTGCTGGCAATGGAATCTCGCACAATGCGATAAAATACTCCACTTCTACACGCACTCTATACTTAATTAGAGCGAACTCTGAAAAATATTCTGCTAATTCGTCTGCTTTGCTTCTATATCTTCCGTCTACTGGAGATATAGCGGTCAATTCCTGTAAATTCATACTTGACTTTTTATTTGATGTATAAAAACCCTGCAAAGATAAGCATTTTATTTGAGTTTGGTTGTATTACGACGATGGACTTTTGCTATATTTGCCCAAACCGACATAAAAAACGACGATGACGACGTATTTATGAAACATTCTATTTTGACTATATTTGTTTTTGCGACGTTGCAGCTGAGCAACGAAAATATCTTGCTCAAGATCCAAAGGGTGAGTTTATGATGGTGGCAGATAAAAAATCAAAGTCGACGATAAACTATGCTATCAGATGAAGCAGTTGACCTTTTTGGCAATGGCAGCCAAACGTTTCACGGTTGTGGAATGCGTGCGTGCCCATGTGAAATTTTTCAATTGGATTTTTCTCCGTTTATTCAATTGATGCGATATTTTTACATACTTTTGCAAAATTTATGGCTGTTTTTTGAAAAAATCTGATTATGGACAAAAATGAAATCGTAAGGAAATATAAGAGGCTTAAAATGTTATGTCTTTTGATCCCAGTAATATCAGCTGTAATATTGTTGTTGCTAGGTTGTAGTGTAAGCGATATTGATTTGGTATTTTGCCTTGTCCTATGGTGGTTTGGACTGCCAATATATTGTCTTTTAGATTCCACCCTTGGTTTCTCATTTTGGGAAAAAATGGGGTATGACAGAGAAGGAAATCAAAGATTTTATTTCAAAGCAGGAAGAGCAGAAGGCTTTAAGGCGTAAAAAAAGAGAAATCTTAGGAAGGAATCCAGTCAAGTATGCATTCCCGTTTATTCGAGAGATATGCAAACTTAATAAAGGAGCAAGGGAGGAGCAGAAGATAATTTTGTCTGATGTCCTAGGCGAAGAAGAGATAGAAATAATTTTTGACGATTTTCGAAAATTGGGTTCGTTAGAGGATGCAGTATTGTATTGGCTAAAAAGATCTGGACGAGAGAGACTGTCATTTATGCATTTCCTTTTCAAATTGGCAATTGTGCAGGATGGAATCCATAACGACGAGTGGAATATGCTGATGAATCTGATACGGCAGTTGAGATTCAATAAGTTTTATTGCGAAGCTTTCAGATACAGATACTTCTCTTTGCGTACGGAATTTTATGATTATGAGCGTAAAAGCTCCACATCGACGGAGGATCATTCCGCGTCGACAAATAATAGCTCCCAATCCTTGAAGCCATATTTCACAATCCTTGGTTTGGAAGAGACCGCATCTGATGAGGAAATCAAACGCGCCTACCATAAATTGGCGTTGCAACATCATCCAGATATGCAGAAAAACGCAGACAGGATAAAAGAGTGTGAGGCTATGATGGCGAAGATCAATGAGGCGTATGAGAAGCTGAGGGGCTGATGAAATAAAACGTTTCACGGTTGTGGAATGCGAGCCGATCAACCGTGTGGAAACAATAATCAACCGAGAACATTCTTTTGGGTGACCTTCTTGACGAAGCGGTGACCCGAACTCGTAGTAAGTCATCTCTATTTTGTCCGAGCTGTCGGTCGTGTTCTTGTTGAGGAATATGCAGAATGTACACTTAGACAATTTTTTAAATTTGCGGTTTCTAAATCTTAAATAAACTCAAACTAATTTTATGAAACACATAATCTTCAAAATATTAATTCTCGTCTCCACGACACTTTGGGGTGTCGCAAATATCTGTGCTCAAAATTCAGAATGGGAATGTATGACGGTAGGGGGTCAAAAAATCAAAGTCGACGATAAACGATGTTATTTGATAATATATTCCAGCAGGTAGTCTTGATAGTTATAAAAAAGAATGGGGCTCCAAATTTAAGTTTAAGGAGAAATCGGAATACAAGTAAAAAAGTCATTCAATCCAGTATAAATGGTATGTAAAAAAAGACGCGATGACTCGCGTCTTTTAATCAAATCTGAATTAATCTGTCACAGGACGGATTGGTCTGCCAAAATAGCGTCCGTAGCTTCCGTTGCTCATATACTTTGATATTGAGTGGAAGCAGAGACACCAAGACCGGAATGTGTTGCTTTCGTCTACAGACGCGCACCAATATCTGCCGTATCCGGCTTCTTTCAGAGAATTGCCGAAATAGTTTCCTGCGGCTGGTAGGAATATGCTATTGCCGTTTTTGCCTTTCACATAGTAGCCGACTTTACCTTTGTCCCATTCCCATTCACAATTCTCGATTAATTCGTCGAAGTCTTTTTTCTTCGGAGTTCTCCATCCTTCACCCCAATTTTTCGTGGCGGCATCATATTCCGGGGTCAGAGAACCATCTTCGTTAATGATGCTGGCGGCAAGTAATGCAGACGCATCTTTGTTGTATGTCTGGACATCCTTCCCGTATTCTGCCTTTGTCGTGACTTCTCCCCATGCAAAATATCCGCCCAAAATGTTATTAGAGTCGGCCCCCACATTCATCGTCGCCCATTTCGTCCCACTTGGAAGCCCAAGATCAATATATTCGTGACCATTGAGATTTCCTGATAATGTTTGGGCATAAATGGATGTCAACCCAGCCAAAAATACTCCTGCAAATAATGATAAATATTTTTCCACTGCCCTAAATTTATTGTTAAACATTATATTAAACCCGTTCCTCCAAATTTAGTGCGGCGAGTTTGTAAATCCAAATAATGTTTGTTAAAAAAAGTTATACTTGTTGAAGAACACAAATTTGAGTGCCCATCTCTTCCAAAGTAGACGGTGCTTCTCGTGTCTTCTTAGAATGTGATTTTTGTTCCGAATCTTATACCCCATTTGTTGGGATGGGCGTTCGGATAGTTCTCATCAAAATCCAAATATGTGATTCGTCGGACAACTTCCACTTGTAATATTTTCAGTATGTTGTATAATCCGACACTTGCTTCCATATATGGAATTTGGTTGTCTGACATCACTCTTGAGTTGGCTGGCAACACAAATAAATTCTCGTCATTCGGGTTGACGCGGGGATTGTTCTCGTCGGACAATCCTCCATAAAGCATACGGAACGACCAGAACTCACGTAGTTTCAACTTGTTGATCAACGGTATTCTCGACAACAGCCATCCGTCAAGACAATGTTTTAGTTCTACACTGCAGTATTGGTCGTTGATGAATTCCATATTGCTCATCAGATAGAACGATTCGCTGCCTACGAAATACGACAGGTTGGTGGCTGGCATAAACAATAGTGGGTATGGCACTTTCTGAAACACCTTGCCTCCCTTCACAAACACATCCAGGTATCCGACGGGAGCCAATGAAAAACGTTGGTCGTAGCATAGCTCCAGCCTGTTGTATGTGTAGTCCGACCATATCTTGTCGGAAGCACCGCTGTAAGTTAGGCTGATATGAGGATGCTGGTTAGTTAGTGTGTAGCGGGTCAATCCAAGTTGATGGTATTGCACTGGTGTGAATGAAACCTCCACACTGAAATCGGTGGTCTTGAAATTGTCGACAAATTCCAATGATTGGTTGTGACGGTATTCAAGCTCGTCGGCTGCCTCTTCTGTGTTGTGGCGCACGGACAATGAGTAGCTGATGCCGTTTTGGAATTCGTATGTGTGTGTTATTTCCGAACGACGGAAATAAGCGTATTGGTTCGGATTCTCCCATCTGAAACTGCCAAACAGGTTTCCTTGGCGGCTTCTGGTGAAACGGTTGCCTGGCATGTCGCAGTCGAAGATGTAACTTGCTCTGATGCTTTTGCGTGGAAACTCAAAACGGCTTTTCTCTTTGTCTATAAATGAGTATTCCACCTCACCCATGTATTTGAGTTTCTCGTCTCGGAATCCATAGGCGGCGTAACCGCCAGCAAACCAACGCTGTGAAAGTCCAGTGCCGGTTTGTGCACCAAGCAGAATACGTGGACCTTCAAGATGATTTGTGGAGATAATACTGAAGATCGGTCCGATATGAAGCCAAGGCCTTTTGATTCCACCTACTGGAATATATCCGTCAAGAATTGTACGGGCGGAAAAATTCGCAAAACGCATCATTTTGTTTGATTGTGCTTTGGCTTTGAGTGAATCAATGTTTTTTGTGGCTTCATTTGGCACACCGTCTGGCAATAAAGAATTCCAATCGCTTTCGACGTTGTTCACCGCTGTGACTTCACGCTTTTCGAATTCAGTAGGAGAGTAGTAGCGTTCAATTTTGGCGAATAGTCCTTTTATTCTCTGTGCACTCTCCAAAGGATTGCCCTCCATGGCAAGAGTGCTTTTTTTCAGAGTCCAGAATCCATTGCCAGACTCTTCGAAGTCTTGCCATATTCTCATTGCTTGCACGAAATTGATTCGTGAGTTTTCTGTAAGTTTCATGTCAATATGGCGTATGCCATATGTGCTGTCTTTAGCCACTAGCATATGTCCTACAAAACCGAAATTCTCTTTTAGAGACGGAGAAAAGTTTACTTTGATGTAGTCTCTGCCTTCGTCGTTGTAGTTTTTTATTGTGTCAGTGATGTAGTAATGGTAGTATGCGGTGCCATATTTTGCTATTGGCGACGTGAAGTCGGTGAACAGCAGACGGAAATCATTGTCGTAGATGTTGATTTCCTGTGCTGCGTCTGCCATCAGAGTTGAGAAAGCCTCTTCTGGAATCACCTCAATGATTGTGGTGCTTTTGGCATCAATCACGTCGTTCTGCACTTTTCTCTTGCCTGTGTGGGTGTTGTCTGAGATCTGTTCCTCTATAAACAGTGGAATATATACGGCTCCGGTAGCCTCGGAAGTGTCAGTCGATGATTCCAATGCACTCACGTCTTTGCCTCTTGCCCTGCGTCGCTCAATCATATCGTCGACGTTTGTCATTCCCAATGTCTGCTTTGTGTAGCATCGGTTGTGGAAATAACCGGCGTTGCGTGGGTCGAGTGAATCTTTCTTTTCAAGCATTCGTTTGACAAGGGTGACGGCTGGATTGTTTTTTCTGCGGTAATGCACACGTTGCTTTTTCACCACCACTTCTTGGAGCATATTGTCGGGAACTAATCTGATGTTGCCGACCAAACCTTCGTGGCGGATCTTTATCGTCTTGTCTTTATATCCGATGAATGCGAAAGTGATAGTCTGAAGAGGAGTCTCGCTTTTCAGAGTGAAACGACCTTCACTATCCGTAGTCGTTCCGATTGTCGTGCCGGCCACGAATACACTTGCGTATGGGACGCTTTCCGCACTTGTGGAGTCGGTCACGATTCCACTGTAGGTGTACATGCTTTGTGCTGTAAGATCAGATGCGTATCCAATCAGACATAATAGCAGTAAGATTATATAAGAATAAGTTTTTTTTATCATCACACTACTACAAATACTTTTGCAAAAATAGTCAATTTAGTGTAGATTGGTATGTGATAAACGTCGGAATAATTCTCCTTTTTAACTTATAATAACAAAACTCTAGTGTCTCAAGAATATAAAACTCGTCGCTAATCTTTGTATTTGTTGTGTTTGATAGTGTAGATTTGTTGTGGCTGCTCAATAGGCAGGTTGATTGTTTTTTTGAATTTGATTATGCCTGTAGTGATCACATCACCTTTGTCAAAGTATTTTTACTGAAGAATTTCATTGAGCTTGTTACAATCTATGCGTTTGCCATTATATAACAGTCTTCCCTTTGCTAATCCTTCTTTGCTTTCTTTATAGGTATAAAAACGGGACAGGCTCAATGCCTGTCCCTATTGATGTTATGCTTTTTTCCAGTGCTCGTCGCGGCATTTGTAAATTTTCTCGATTATCTCGACCACTTTTGAACCTTCCGCAAGGGTTGTCGTTGGATTGGCTCCATGTGTGAGCGTGTCGACGACGTTGCGGATCACGTAGTGGTGGTTTTGAGCGGATCCCTTGTATGGACCGTAGTCGTTAGGCGGGTTAGATGGTGCTAGTTCCGGCATCACATAGCCATCGATGTCGCAATACACCACCTCGTTCATGTATTGACCAGCCACCTTGATTGTGCCTTTCTCTCCGATAATCGTGATGCTGCTCTCAAGATTCTTGTTCCAAACAGCTGAACTGTAGCACAATGTGCCCATTCCACCGTCGACAAAATCAAAAGATACAAAACCGCTGTCTTCGAAAGCTGTCAGTTTCTGGTGTGTGAAATCGGCAAAGTTTCCTTTGATGTTCTTGATGTCGCCGAACAGCCAGTACATGATGTCGATGAAGTGGGAGAATTGAGTGAAGAGTGTTCCTCCGTCAAGGTCGGCGGTGCCGTGCCAGTTGCCCGGTTTGTAATATCGTTCATCGCGATTCCAGTAGCAACACAGTTGCACCATGAATATTTTGCCAAGACGCTTCTGCTCGATAGTCTCCTTCAGCCACACTGATGGTGGGGAATATCTGTTCTGCATGACACAGAACACTCGTTTGCCGCTTTTTTTTGCAGCGTCTTTTATCATTTGTGTTTCGGCGGTAGACAAAGCGATTGGTTTTTCAATCACCACGTTGTATCCGGCAAGAAGAGATTTGGTAGCGTAAATTGCGTGTAATCCGTTTGGCACACATATATTTATGACGTCCGCGTCGATGCCAGAGGAAATCATCTCATCAATTGATGAATAGAATGGGGCATCGTCCACAGGAAGGTTTAGCTCTTCTTTGGGTAGAATGTCGCAAATGCCGACGAGGGAGGCTCCCGCTTCACGTCTGATCATTTCAGCGTGACGTTTGCCGATATGTCCTTGCCCGACAACTGCAAATTTCACATCTTTATTTGTTGTCATTATTGTCTGATTTTTGCAGTATGGATACTTGACCGCCTTTCAAAGTGTATGTCTCTTTAGATTCGTGGCAGAATGCGATACCATAGCGATTGAATTCCAGACGGTAGCCCTCTTTGCTGACCCATCCGACGTGAGCTGCTGGCACACCTGCGACCAATTCGAAATCCATTACATCATGAGTGACAACACTACCAGCTCCGACGAATGCATATTTGCCGATTTTGTTGCCGCAGACAATAGTGGCGTTGGCTCCGATGCTTGCTCCTTCCTCTACAATCGTCTCTTTGTATTCCTCTTTTCTGCTGATGAAAGCACGTGGGTTGATGACGTTGGTGAACACCACTGACGGCCCTATGAACACATTGTCTTTGCAAACCACACCGTCGTAGATAGAAACATTGTTTTGCACCTTCACACCATCTCCAAGCACAGCTGTAGATGCGACGTAAACGTTCTGACCGATATTACAATTTTTTCCGATTGTGCAACCTGCCATCAAATGAGAAAAATGCCATATCTTGCTTCCTTCGCCGACGTTGCAACCGTCGTCAAGGACTGCTGTTTCATGGTAATAGAAGTTCTGGTTCATAATGTATAATTGTAGTAAAAAATCCTTTTCTAAACAAAAAAGAACCTCAAACAGAGTCTGAGGTTCTTATTCATTAGAGCGGAAGACGGGGCTCAAACCCGCGACCCACAGCTTGGAAGGCTATTGCTCTATCAACTGAGCTACTTCCGCATTTGCACTGCAAAGATATATGCTTTTTTGGTTCTGCCAAAGCATTCTGCAGTTTTTTTTATGGTGAAAAATCACTTTTTTGTTTATCGAGATGAATTTCAAATAGTTGAAAAGACGCATTATTGCCTGTTTAGTTCAGCAAGTTCTTTGCTAGACAGTTTTCTTATCTGCGAACTCTCAATTTTTATGGCTTTTGTGAAATTCATGATTCCTCCAAGAGGAAGAAAAGAAAGATATAGTCCGTCCCTTTTGTGCAGTACTCTTCCGATTTTTTGGTTGAATGGACTGCCTGGATTGTAATATCTCACAAGCTCATTGTCAATGTAGTCTTCCGCATCAAGGACGATATTGGTAAGATTTGAATTGACAGCGAATTTGAAGTCCGACATTTCAGCGTCTGAGATCCTAAGAGCCTGGCTTTCGTTGTTGTTTTTTCTCATCGATTGGCGAACCAGGAATCTAGAGATGGTAGGACCGTCCCACAGTCTGTCTGACTCAATACGAAGAATTTCAGAGATGGAAGTGTGGATGAACAAATATCCTGGGCAAAACAGAGCTTTCCTTTGTCCGATTATATTGCCACATCTCTTAATGTCTTTTATATATGTGGGTAGATACGTTTCGAAACAAATGTCGGATTCGTTGTTTTCTTTCCATACATCCAGTCTTTTTTCAAGAGATTGCTCAGATCCTCTGGATACACGAAGCACCATCCATTGCCTTGTCTTGTTGGCTTTGTCGTTGTCGTTGTTTTTTCTTGCATTCTCTATTTCTTGGGAGATGTCGACAACTTCATCGGCATCACCTTTGTTTATCACCATGAAAAGATTTGTTCCCAACACTGAGAAAAAGAACTTGTCGGTATTCACATTGCCACGCATTTTGCTGAGTTCACCTTCCAGTATGACACCTCCTGGGACAGCGAGAGTGGCAGGTTTGGTCTCCGCTGGGACCGTGTTCGCTCTGAACAGGTTTTGTGGAACGTTGTTTATTATCCAGCCAAGAGTGTTGACTTCGTTTTCATTTACGACGCGAATTACTCCGCTGTTGCTCTTGCGTGACGTATCTGCAGTAATCTGGCTATTGTTTAGTTCGTCGAGCATTTCCAACAACTCTTTTTCTGTGCATTTCACCCAGCATGAAAACTTTATATTGTTCATGATGGATTCGTAGTAGCCGTTGATATTGCTGGAGTTAGAAGGGAAAAGGTAACGACGTCTTACACAGTCGACGTCTGTGTCTTCTTCACAGTCGGCGTCTTCTTTTTGGTTGAAGTCGTTTACCTTGTCTATTATGAAGTTCCTAAAGGCGTCTAATTCTTTCCTTTTAGTCAAATTAACTCTGAACCAATTGAGTTCGGAATTATATTGTGCCTTTGAGATTTGTGCCATTTTGTCCTGATTTTTTTACGTGTGCGAAAATAGACATTTTTTTACATTTGTTTTGCCCCCAATAGGTTTTTTTGTTACCTTTGTATTGATTTTTGTCTTTAGGTTTGATAAAAAATCGTTTTTTCCGCACAAAAAGATAGTAATTTCTTTTGATTTTGGTATGCTATGTGATTAGCTCATTATTTTTATAAAATTTTGAGCGTTAGGTTTATGCATCTAAAATAATCAATATGTCTGTCGCTTTAAAACTAACAAATCAATATAAAATCTGTGTTATCGGATTGGGCTATGTTGGTCTGCCTCTTGCTCGTCTCTTTTCGACAAAATTTGAGACGATTGGTTTCGATGTTGATAAGAAGAGGGTTGATGCATTAATGACATATGAGGATTCAACAAAAGAGATTGATCGTAACCTGCTGGAAGACGCAATTGAAAATCATGGATTTAGATGCACCACAGATGAAAAAGAGATTGAAGATTGCAATTTCTACATTGTCGCTGTACCCACTCCGATAGATGAGTATAATCGTCCTGATTTAAGACCGTTACAAGAGGCAAGCAGGGTGGTAGGACGTGTGATAGGTAAAAAAGACATAGTGGTGTATGAATCTACCGTCTATCCAGGGATGACGGAAGAGGAGTGTATTCCAATTGTGGAGGAAGTGAGCGGATTACGATATAATGTAGATTTCTTTGCAGGGTATTCACCGGAAAGAATTAATCCTGGAGATAAGAGCCATACCGTCGAAACAATAAAAAAGGTTACTTCTGGGTCGACAGTAAAGGTGGCTGATATAGTGGATGGCATATACAATACAGTGTTAGTAAATGGCACACATAAAGCCCCAAGTATCAAAGTCGCAGAAGCGTCCAAGATAATAGAAAACACTCAGAGAGATGTTAACATTGCATTTTTCAATGAGTTGGCGAAGATATGCAATGCTATGGGTATTGATACCCATGATGTGATAGATGCGGCGTCTACAAAATGGAACTTTGTGAAGTTGAATCCTGGACTTGTCGGAGGACATTGCATCAGTGTCGACCCATATTATTTGATTCAGAAAGCTCAGGTATATGGAGTCATGCCTCGTGTGATGTATGATGCGAGAAAGCTGAACGATGGCATGGGAGATTATGTCGCTAATCAGGTTGTGAAATGTATGAATAAGAAAGGTGTGCTTGTGAAAGACGCGAGTATTCTAATCTTAGGATTCACATTCAAAGAGAATTGTCCGGATATACGCAACACCAAAGTTGCTGACATTTTCCATACTTTAACAGAGTATACATCCAACATTATAGTTTGTGACCCATATGCGGATGTTGACAAAGTAAAGTCGATATATGGAATTTTACTTAGAAAAGAGATTCCATTGGAAAAGTTTGATGCCATTGTGCTTGCAGTAGCGCACGATGAGTTTAGGAAAATCACCGTCTCCAACCTAAAAAAGACTCCAGATAGCGTGGTTTATGATGTCAAGGGGATTTGGAAAAGAGAAGAGGTTGATGGACGGTTGTGATAGACTAATCATTCTGAATATTTTTGAGTCTTTGTTTTATGGAATTAATATATGTTTAATTTAGAAAAATTCATAGCTGACAGTGTCATTTCACGTCCGGTTAGTATGTTTATTCCTGATATTGAAGCAAATAAGGAAAAATTGTTTCAGGAAATAAAAGGGAAAACGGTTTGTGTGATAGGTGGTGCTGGATCAATTGGCTCTTCATTTATAAAGGCAGTATTGAGGTTTGAACCAAAATCTGTAGTTGTTGTAGATCTAAATGAAAATGGGTTGGCAGAATTGGTGCGTGATGTAAGGTCGACGGAAGGGCTCTATTGTCCGGATGAATTCCGTTGTTATACGTTGAATTTTGCGGATCCTATTTTTGAACGTATTTTCAGAGAAGAAAAAGGCTTTGATATTGTAGCGAATTTTTCTGCGCATAAACATGTTCGATCGGAGAAGGACAAGTATTCTGTGCAGGCACTTATAGAGAATAATGATATAAAGGCAAAGAAACTTATGGATCTTTTGACTGTCTATCCGCCGAAACATTTTTTCTGCGTGTCGACAGACAAAGCTGCAAATCCAGTCAATATCATGGGGGCTTCCAAACGAATAATGGAAGATCTTGTCATGGCATACAACCGATATTTCAAGGTGACCACAGCTCGTTTTGCCAATGTTGCATTCTCCAATGGATCTTTGCCCGACGGTTGGATTCATCGACTACAGAAGAAACAACCTCTGGCAGCTCCATCTGATGTGAAGCGTTATTTTGTCTCTCCAGAAGAGAGTGGGCAGATATGTATGCTTGCATGTATACTTGGAAATAGCGGTGAGGTGTTCTTCCCTAAATTGGGAGAGGAGCAGATGTTGACATTCTCCTCAATATGCGATGATTTTGTCAAGGCGGAGGGATTCAAAAAGATAGAGTGTCAGAATGATTCTGAAGCGAGAAAGTATGCAGCAGAAATGTCGTATGAATCAGATACCTATCCCGTCGTCTACTTCAAAAGCGATACTACAGGAGAGAAGGCATATGAGGAATTTTACGTTCCTGGAGAGAAGGTGGATATGGAGCGATTCTCAAGCTTGGGAGTTGTGTGTGAAAGCACACGCAGACCTATGGATGAGGTGGACAGTTTCTTCTTGGAACTAGAGGGAATCTTTTCTTCTCCTGAGTTTACCAAAGGTCAGGTTGTGGAGGCAATCAAGCGTTTCATCCCTAATTTCGAGCATGAAGAGAAGGGAAAAAATTTGGATCAGAAAATGTAATATGTATAGTTATGGCTGACTATTCAAAAACAATAAATTTTATAAAAGAATTGTACGGAAATCAGGAGTTTACTCCGCTTTCGGTTCCCGTATTTGCAGGAAATGAAAAGAAATATTTAGAAGAGTGTATCGACACTACATTTGTGTCGTCAGTTGGAAAATTTGTGGATCGTTTCGAAGATGAAATAGCCAAATACACAGGTGCGAAGAAAGCAGTTGTATGTGTGAGTGGAACGAATGCTCTCCACATGTCGTTGATGCTTTCCGGAGTAGAACGAGACGATGAAGTACTAACACAGGCTCTTACTTTTATTGCGACTTGCAACGCTCTCTCTTATATTGGTGCTCATCCTGTTTTTATTGATGTAGACCGCCCAACTATGGGGCTTTCTCCTGATGCGGTGAAACAGTGGTTGGTGAAGAATGCGGAGATCCGTAATGGACAATGCTTCAATAAGAAAACCGGACGCAGAGTGAAAGCCTGTGTTCCTATGCATACATTCGGACATCCGGTTAGAATCGAAGAGTTGGTTGATATTTGTGAAGCTTATCATATAGAACTCGTTGAAGATGCAGCTGAGTCAATAGGTTCTCGTTATAAAGGAAAACATACAGGAACGTTTGGCAAAGTTGGGGCAATTTCCTTTAATGGAAACAAAACCATAACCACTGGCGGCGGCGGTATGATGCTTTTTAATGATGAGAAGCTAGGAGCTTATGCTAAACATATCACTACTCAGGCAAAAATTCCTCATCGTTGGGAGTTCCGTCATGATAATATTGGATATAACTACCGTATGCCAAATATCAATGCGGCTCTCGGATGTGCCCAATTGGAAAATTTGGACAAGTATGTTGCGAGCAAACGAGAGACTGCCTCTGCTTATGCGGATTTCTTTAAAAATATTGAAGATATAGAATTTTTTGTAGAGCCAGAAAATTCATTCTCTAACTATTGGCTGAATGTCGTGATCCTAAAAGACAAGGATGCTCAGCTAGATTTTCTTCAGCAGACTAACGACAATGGAGTTATGACTCGCCCTATATGGGAATTGATGAATCGCCTTCCTATGTTTGAGAAATGCGAGAATGACGGTCTGGAAAATACGATCTGGTTTGCAGATAGAGTGGTTAATATTCCAAGTTCTGTTCGATTGTAATGAAAAACTTATATCGGATAGAGTTTGTTAAAGTAGGTCAAGATTCTTTTATTGATTTCCTTAAGGCATATAGTATTTTTTGTGTGGTAGTCTCCCATTGTTTGCCTATTGTATATTGGGATAAAGTTCTATTCCATTTTTGGGGAGATATGCAGGTGCCGATGTTTCTTTTGATTCAAACTTTTCATGCATATAAAAAAGGAACACAGCCTAGAATTAAATATAAAAAAGTTTTTACAAGAATAGTTGCGCCGTTCTTGGCGGTTCAACTGATTTTAATCGGCATCTTTGGTTTTGTCTTTGACCAGAATTTTCATGAGTTGATGTGTTCTGCATTGTCTTTTCAGTTAAAAGGTCCTGGGTCATATTATGTTTTGATTTATTTGCAGTTTGTGTTCCTGTTGGCTTTTTTGTACCCTATTGTTGAAAAGATGTCCGAACAAAATTTCCTTTTTTTGATGTTGGCATTGTCTATAGGAGCGGAGGTCCTCTTTTCTGTTATACAACTTCCTGATTCTATATATAGATTATTGTTTGTCAGGTATTTGTTCCTTGTTTATTTGGGATTAATTTGGGTAAGAAGAGGTGTTGAAATCAATTTAGTCACAATTGGATTGTCGTTGTTCAGTATTGCCGCGACGTTGTTCTTTGTAAGGACAAATTTAGATCTAGAGCCTATTTTTTTTAATACGGGATGGAAATTCCACAGATGGATTTGTTATTTCAATGTGGCATGGCTGTTGCCGTTCGTCTTGTATAAAATATATTTGATGATTTCAAAAGTAAGTTGGCTTAATTCATGCGTCATGGAGATTGGAAAATGCTCATATGAGATATTTTTGGTCCAGATGCTTGTGTTTGGTGTTTTCTATCAAATACAGAATCAACTAATTGAGTCGGCGTATTACAATTTGCCACTTATGATGATTGCAACAACATCAATAAGTATATTAGGGGGAATTGTTTTTAAGCGAATAATTTTGGACAGAATAGCATAATGCAAAATTTGATTCTTGTAGGTGGAGGAGGTCATTGCAAATCTGTGATCGACGTGGCTGAATCCGCTGGGTACAACATTTTAGGCATCCTCGATATGCCGGAAGAGGTCGGAAAGACGGTACTAGGCTATAAGGTTGTTGGCACGGATGACGATATTCCACAATATGTTGGCAAAGCGGATTTTGTTATAACAGTTGGCTTCATCAAGAATCCAACAATACGAATTCGAATTTTCGATAGAATAAAAAGTGCAGGCGGACGTCTAGCTACGATAGTAGCGTTCACAGCTAGAGTGTCCAAATATGCAGAGGTGGGCGAGGGCACCGTCGTCATGCATCATGCGTTTGTCAACGCTGGAGCTAAGATAGGACGCAATTGTATTATCAATACGTTCAGCAATATCGAACATGACGTACATGTCGGTGATCAATGTCATATTTCAACCGGTACAATGGTGAATGGCGATTGCAAGATCGGAGAGCGTGTGTTTTTAGGAAGTCAGTCTGTGCTTGCCAATGGCATCTCGGTTGGTGATGATATCATTGTCGGTGCAGGGGCTTTAGTCCGTAAGAGTATAACGACAAAAGGTATTTACTTCGGTAATCCTGCCATTTTAAAAATCAAATCCAAATGAAGCATGTTTTGATAATTGCAGAAGCAGGTGTAAACCACAACGGATCGTTGGATATAGCAAAACAGCTTATTGATAAAGCTGTTGAGGCTGGTGTGGACATCATCAAGTTCCAGACTTTCAAATCTGAGAAATTGGTGTCGAAGTCTGCGAAACAAGCGGAATATCAGCAACGTAATATCGGAAAGAAAGATGAAAGCCAGTTGGCGATGCTGAAAAAGTTGGAACTTTCACCGTCGGACCATGAAGAACTTATGGACTACTGCCGTGAGAAAGGAATCCGTTTCTTTTCCACCGCTTTTGATTTGGATTCCATAGAATATCTCCATTCTTTGAATTTGGGATTGTGGAAGATACCTTCAGGCGAAATCACTAATTATCCTTATCTTCGCAAGATAGCCCAATATCATGAGCCAATCATCCTGTCGACGGGAATGTGCGAGCTTTCCGATATCGAGGCGACGCTAAAGGTGTTGGTCGGATTTGGTGTGAGGAAGGAGCAGATCACCATATTGCATTGTAATACGGAATATCCAACTCCATATTCTGATGTGAATTTGAAAGCAATGCTTGAGATTCGAGACAGATTTGGAGTGCAGGTAGGCTATTCCGACCATACTCAGGGAATAGAAGTCCCAATAGCCGCTGTCGCATTAGGGGCAAGTGTGATAGAAAAACATTTCACATTAGACAAAAACATGGAAGGTCCAGACCATAAGGCTTCGCTAGAGCCTGATGAATTAAGGGCGATGGTCTGCGCTATTCGCAATGTAGAACAGACATTAGGTTCGGGACATAAGACAATTTCTGCATCTGAACGTAAGAATATAGATATTGCTCGTAAGAGTATCGTTGCTGCTTGTCCGATCAAAAAAGGAGAACTGTTTACTGAAGAAAACCTTACGGTAAAACGCCCAGGAAATGGAATTTCACCAATGCGGTGGAGTGAGGTGATCGGTCAGACCGCAATAAAGGATTTTGAAGAAGAGGAGATGATTGTGCTATGAGAAAAATATGTGTGGTGACTGGAAGCCGTGCTGAATACGGTCTGCTATCAGGCTTGATGCGAGCAATCAAGGAAGATTCCGAACTAGAGCTTCAAGTTATAGCTACGAATATGCATCTTTCTCCTGAGTTTGGCCTTACATACCGCAATATTGAGGAAGATGGATTTTTCATAAACAAAAAGGTGGAGATGCTTCTTTCTTCTGATACAGCCAGTGCTACAGCAAAATCTGTTGGTCTAGGATTCATAGGATTTGCGGATGCGTATGAAGATCTACATCCAGATATGGTTGTGGTTTTAGGTGATCGTTACGAGATATTGTCTGCAGTTTCGACAGCCCTCTTTTATAAGATTCCCGTCGCGCATTTACATGGAGGAGAGATTACAGAGGGTGCATATGACGACTGTATTCGACATTCGATTACAAAGATGTCGCATTTGCATTTTACAAGTACAGAAGAATATAGACGTCGTGTTATTCAGTTGGGGGAAGAACCCAATCGAGTTTTTAATGTGGGAGCACCAGGTATTGAAAATATAAAGAAAGTTCCATTGATGTCAAAATCAGAGTTGGAAGCATCACTTGATGGGTTCAGTTTAGGTGAAAAATATCTGGTTGTCACGTATCATCCAGTGACTCTCGAAAATTCTACGGCATCAGAACAAATACAAAATCTTCTATGGGCATTGGACGAATATCTAGATTATAAAGTTATATTTACATTGCCGAATTCCGATACAGATGGACGTATAATCATTCAAATACTTAATGAGTATGTTGCCAAAAATCCTGGTAGAGCGATTGCGTATCCATCGTTGGGAATAAAACGATATTTATCAGCACTTAAATATGCAAAGGCAGTTGTTGGAAATTCTTCCAGTGGCATTATAGAAGTGCCTTCTTTTGGAATACCGACATTGAACATAGGTGATCGTCAAAAAGGACGTTTGGCTGCGGATAGTGTTGTGAATTGTGGTCCCCAAAAGGAAGAAATCTTGGAAGGTTTGAAAAAGGTTTTGTATACAGAGTATAAGAATATACACAATCCATACGAAGGAAAGAATACGACATACGACATACTTCGGGTATTAAAGAATTATCCTTTGGAAGGATTGATACAGAAGCGTTTTTATAATATAAATTGAAAAAATGAATCTGACAGATACACTTTTTGTGATAACCGCAAGAGGAGGAAGCAAAGGACTTCCAGGTAAGAATATAAAAAAATTATGTGGAAAGCCATTGATCGCATATAGTATAGATGTGGCTCGAGCATTTACATCTGATGATAATATATGTGTCAGTACAGATTCAGAAGAGATAAAAAGTGTAGTGGAAGAATATGGATTGAAAGTGCCTTTTATTCGTCCAGACTACCTTGCTACAGATACAGCTACGTCTAACGATGTGCTTGTTCATGCCATTAATTTTTTTGAGAAACAAGGAAGAAAGTATAAGAAGTTATGTCTTCTCCAACCTACGTCACCATTGCGAACGGTTGAGGATGTTGAGGGCGCGATGATGTTATATAGAGACGACATAGATATGGTAGTCTCTGTGACAAAATCACATGCTCCAGCTGTTCTTTGTCAAGACGATGAAGAGGGTTTTGTACAGCTTGTTTATAATAAAAATTCTGTAGGGCGTCAACAATTGGCAGAAATGTATGAATATAATGGAGCTGTTTACGTTATGAATGTGACATCATTATTGGAAAAAGGAATGAGCGGTTTTTCCAAACGAATTAAATATGTTATGTCGAAAGAACACTCCGTTGACATTGATGACATATATGATTTTTATCAGGTAGAATCAATCCTTAAAAACAGGTGATATATGAAAAAATATATTGTTAGTTATAAAAATTCTATCAAAGAAGCATTAATATCGCTTAACGACATAGCATCTGATGTGCTGACTCTATTTGTCGTGAATGAAGCCGAGCAGATGGTAGGTTCGCTAACAGATGGAGATATACGTAGAGGATTGATATCGGGAGCCCGGTTGGAAGATCCGGTTAGCACCATCATGCATCGTGATTTTAGATTTATTCCAAAGACAGAATTTAATGTTGCACGAATAAAAGAATTTCGTGATTCAAGTATCTTTTTTATCCCTATTCTTGATGAGTCTAATCATATTGTGGATGTGATAAATCTTCGGAAATACAAGTCACATTTGCCGATAGATGCAGTTTTGATGGCAGGAGGAAAAGGAGAGCGTCTTCGACCGTTGACGGAAAAAACACCCAAGCCATTGTTGCCAGTTGGGGACAAGTGTATAATTGATCATAATGTAGACAACCTTATTTCCTATGGTATTGACAATATTAATGTGACAGTCAATTATTTGGGGGAGCAAATAACAGAGCATTATATGACCCCACGTAATGGTGTGCGGATTCGAACGTTTAAGGAACCGAAATTTTTGGGCACAATAGGAAGTGTTAAATTTGTGGACTCTTTTTGCAATGATACTGTGTTGGTGATGAATTCTGATTTGTTTACCAATATTGATTACGAGGATTTTTTTCTTCATTTCCAGTCTAATGAGGCTGAGATGTCGGTTGCGGCGGTTCCGTATAATGTGAGCATACCATATGGAATATTGGATCTTGATGGTATAAATATCAAGGGATTGCAGGAAAAACCAAAGTATAATTACTATGCAAATGCAGGTATTTATTTGATAAAGAAAAATGTGCTTGATGAAATACCAGATAATGAGTTTTTTAATGCCACAGATTTGATAGATAAATTGATTTCAAAAAACAAGAAGGTGATACGTTATCCTTTGAATGGAACCTGGTTTGATATTGGAACACCGACCGAATATCAAAAAGCATTGGATTTTGTAAAGCATATTTGATATGAAATACAGTTGGGTGAAAAATGTCTGTGTTATAGACTCTATACATGCATTCTTACAGTATTTGTTATTGGTGTCTGAGTTTGACGCAAATCATACTTTTTATTTTTGGGGAGATGGTATTTCTGCGGAGATAAAAAGACAATTTGACGGGCGTTATGAGAATATGAAAAAAAAGGAGAAGTACAGTTGGATCAAAATTTTGTCTGATTTTCCATTCCTATTAAAAAACAATATCAAGTATTGGGGGCATGATCATCTTCCATGGTCGAAATATATAATTAGAAATCATGATTTTGAGTTATTGGAAGATGGCACTTTGAATTATTCTTCATATCCATGGCGTTTTAAATCTAGCTTAAAGCGTCGTTTTTTTGCTTTATGGGAAGGACCTTTGAGTTGTCTGGATATACCATATTCTGGATTTGAAAAAAATTGTGTTAGAATCAATTTGACAGGTCTAATGGATTCCGGTGAGGTCTATTCGTCCCCTAAGACTTTAGTCAATTCTTTTCAAACACTGTGGAATCAAAGTGAAGATTCCAAAAAACACTATATAAATAAGATATTTGGTTTGGATAATGAAATATTCAAGCAATTGAAAAGTAAAAAGAGAATATTGCTTACACAGCCATTTTCAGAGGATGGATTCTTGACGGAGGATGAGAAAATATCTGTTTATTCAAAAATCATAGAAGTTATAGGAAAAGATGTAGTGATAAAACGTCATCCTAGAGAAAAAACTTGTTATGAAAATTATTTCCCTGAGGTGAGTGTTTTTGATCGTGCAATTCCAATGCAATTGATTATGTTGAATGGAATCCGATTCGAAGAAGCATATACAATATTTTCATCTGCGGTGTTGGGATTCCCTTATAAAATTCGTGTAGGATTTATTGGGTCTCAAATCTCTCAAAAATTATTAAAAAGGTTTCCGGCTCAAACTTATATGAATTTCCATTGTTCAGATAAAAATGTGGAGATGATTGATATTAAACTGGAAAAATTGTGTGATTAATCATTGGTAGGGTTTATGTCTTCAAAAACAACTAGTCCACTTAAGGCTACTATCTGGAGCTTTGTTGAGAGATTGTCCACTGAAATAATGACTTTTGTTATAGGTGTACTTTTGGCTCGACTTTTATCTCCTTCTGATTATGGAATCATTGGATTGACTACGATTTTTATAGTTGTATCAAATGTTTTTATAGAATCTGGGTTCTCAAACGCATTGATACGTAAAATAGATCGTAGCGAAAAGGATCTTTCTACAGCATTTATTTTTAATGTTGTTGTAGGCATTCTACTTTATGGTTTGTTGTTTTTTTGTTCGGGACTAATTGCAGATTTTTTCTCAGAACCGATATTAGTTGATTTAATTCGTATTGTAGGATTGAACGTTTTGTTCAATTCTTTATGTATAGTCCAAAATGCTCTTTTGACAGCACAACTGAATATTCGTCTTCTGACAATAATTAATTTGTGTTCACAAATACCTTCTGGTATATTTGCCATTTATTTTGCATATAAAGGATATGGCGTCTATGCTCTTGCTGTTCAATCAGTATTGTGTTCTTTTCTAAGGACTGTATTGTTGTGGATGTTAGCAAAATGGAGACCTGTTGAACCATTTGACAAGCAATCTTTTTGTTATTTGTGGGGGTTCGGATCTAAATTATTATTATCCTCTTTGATTGGAACTATAGTGGGAAACATCAATTCATTTTTAATTGGAAAATATATAGGAAAATCAGATCTTGGTTATTATTCCAAGGGAAATTCATTGTCAATGCATGTCAGTTCTATTACAATCGGAATTGTTCAAAAAGTAGGATTGCCTTTGTTGTCAAAATATCAAAATGATATTGAAGTGTTGAAAAATCATTTTCAGTCAATGATGAAATTGTTGGTTTTAATCATTGCTCCATTATCTGCTTATTTTGTTTATGAAGCAAAAGATATAATATTGTTCTTGTGGACAGATAAATGGTTGGATACTGTCCCTATGTTTCAATTGATCGTATGTTGTGTTGTATTAGGTCCAATGGGCGCTATGAGTTTGAGTTTAATGTCAGTAATGAATAGAACAGATATTGTCTTAAAAATAGAGATCATTAAGAAAACTGTTTTTTTGATTGTGATATTTTATTCATTTCGATATGGTATTTTTGGACTTTTGATAGGTCAGATATTCAACAATGTTTTTGCTGCTTTGGTAAATATGTACCCGACAAGAAGATTGCTTAATTATAGTTTGATGTCCCAGTTGTTTGACGTTACTAAATATGTTGTTTATGCCTATGTGATTGGATTGCCTTTGTATTATTTTATTTCTACTGATTATTATTTGCTTAATATCGTACTTTTCTTTGTCCTATATTTTTCTGCTTATTGCCTTTTTTTGTGGCTGATAAAGGATGAATTATTTCTGAAATATTCAGAGGTATTTTTTTATGGGGTAAAAAACAAATTGATTTCTAGAGCAAAAGATTGATATGAATCCAATACTCTCTATTATAGTTCCGGTCTACAATGTTGAAAAGTACATTGTAAAATGTATATCAAGCATTGTCAATCAATGTGAGTTTGATAAAACGGAGTTGATTATAGTAAACGATGGTACAAAAGATAAATCAATTGAACTTGTCAAACCAATAATTGAAGGTCGTTCTAATGTGATTTTGATTAATCAAGAAAACGCAGGATTAAGTGAAGCAAGAAATAAAGGATTAAGAACTGCAAATGGAGAGTATATATGGTTTGTCGACAGTGATGATGCAATTGCATCGAATGCTATTTCTATTCTACTGCATAGGTTTGAAACCCATTCCGATTGTTACGGAATAAATTTGTTGTGGGAGAATGAAGACGATGGAAAAAAAACTGAAGTAGGAATGTGGAATGAGTCAGAGTCTCTTTCTTCGGGAATAGAATTTATGCAAAATAAGAATCATTTGACACCAGTTCAAAGATATGTTGTCAAAAGGGATATTTTGATTTTAAACAATCTTTTCTTCTATCCAAAAATTTTACACGAGGATTTGGAGTATGTGCCACGTTTGCTTTATTATGTGGCAAATGTTGATGTCGTTGGGTGTCCTTTGTATTATTACCTGAGAAGAACAAGTGGAAGTATTACTTCAAAAATTAGTGAAAAGAATTTGATAGGGTTGTGTCATGGTTTTCTTTCTGTGGCAGACTTCACAGAAAAATGTGTCGATAGTCAAATTCGCTATATATATTATGAAAAATTGTATGAAATGTTTCAGCATTTCATTCATAAATATGCCGAATTCTTGAATGAAAAGGCAGATTGGTCAATTTTAAATGAGCAATTACGTCATATTAAAATAGTACTAAAAATAATAAAAGGATCTTTATCGATTAAGGATCGAATCCATGTTAGGTTATTCATGTTCTCACCAATGCTTTATGTGAGATATCGGAAAAGTCGGATTGCGTAAAGTTTTATTGAGGTTTAAGGTATGTGGATATATATAGTTATATATATGCTTTTATTTATTACTTCATTTTGTGATGTATACCCAAAACTAAAAAGGTATAATATTTTTTTTATCTATTTTTGGGTGGTCATATTTACGCTTTTCAGAGGACTTAGATGGGGAACAGGAACAGATTGGTCTCAATACTATGCTTGTTTTGAAAAGTCAGATTGGAGTAATATATTCTCTTATTACCGTTATGGCTTGTATACGGAACTTATGGAATCTGGATATGTATTCCTAAATGTTTTGATAAAATCCTTGTTTAAACATTATACTAGTTTCTTGTTACTTACAAATTTAGCTGTTCTGTTGAACTACGCTCATTTTTGTAGAACATATGTGCCAAAATACCCACTGATGACATTTGTATTGGTACTTTTTTTTACACCTATATTTCCTGTCAGACAAGATATAGCGATTATATTTTTATTGTGGGCTTGTTATTTCTCTATTAACAAAAAAATCATTTTGTCTTTATTTTTTGTTTTTATTGCATCAACAATACATGATATGTCTGTTATTTTTTTCCCTGTTTGTTTGTTATTTAATTTACAGATTTCTATTACTACGATATTTGTGTTAGGAATTGTATTTGTCTTATTTGTTAATGATGCTTTTTTGTTTTCTATATTACAATTTTTGGGAGGATTATCTTTGGGTTCAGTATCGGAAATGTCAAGTATGTATTTTGAAAATGTAAATAATGAACCTGTGAAAGTATCATTGTTTAGAAAAGTTTATACAATTATTTTTCTTGTGATGTTTAAGTATTACTATGAAAAAAAGATTGACTTTCCCAAATTGTTAAAAGAAAAAAGAGAAAATGCCAGCTTGGAATTTAAATATTGGGTTCGATATATAAGAAGGTCTATGATGTATCGTCGTGTCCTTAATTTTTATACAAATGGGTATTTATGTTTATTTATGATACTATTGATAGCGGCTGTAGGAGGGCCTTTATCTGGTTGTGCTCGTTTGATGAATTTCTTTTGGGTGTCATTCCCGTTTTGTTACATGATTGTATATTCAATGGAAAGAAATATCACGATACAAAGACGGTTATTGGTCATTTATGTTGTGTATTCTTTGTATTATTTTTTCAAATTTGATATTTTTGAAATAGATGCATTGTATCGACAAATATACTTCCCTTATTATTCAGTATTTGAGGAAGTGCCATATCAAAGGATTGTACCATGGTAAAAGAAAGAGTTTTTTTTATAAATAATAAGTTAAAGGGAAATACCCATGAGATAATAGACGCTTCTTTAATAATGGCTTTGGCTAATTTATTTGGAAGGGTTGAAATTTATTTGTCTCATTCAAGACGTGTCTTGCTGGAGGAAATGTGTTTTTCATTTATGAAGCAAAACGATCAAGGAAAATCATTTGAAAAATGCGTTTGGCGAGAAATTAATATAGATGTCAAATCGGATTTCTTTTTGGATTTATATGTTGCCTTAGTAGATGCATGGCTTTTAATTAAGGGCAGCAAAAGAGATATATTTATGTTTTCTTATGGAAATTCAAGGTTCTCGTTATATTTGGTTAATTTCTTATCAAAACTACTAAAAAGAAAAGTTATCATTTGTGCACACAATGAATTGGATGTCTTAGTTAAAGAGAAATATCCGTTAAATCCGAATTGGTATTATTTGATTAACAGATTTTATCGGAAGACTCAATGGTCAAAAAATCTTCGATTTTTAGTTTTGGGTGATTTTATAATAGATAATTTACGAAAAACTTTATCGGCAGATAGAGTTCGCCATTTTTTTTCTGTTGATCATCCTTATTTTCAGACACAAGACGATGAACAAGAAAATCCAAATATCGGCAATTTAGAAAGAATAAGGGTTGGTTTAGTTGGTACTGTAGCTCCTAATAAAGGATTAGATAATCTTAAGTCATTTGTTGCTTCGTTGGAAAACTCAAATGTGGAATTACGTGTGATCAGTAGAGTGTTGTCTCCTGAAGATATATTTTCCAATAATGCTCATGTAAAAATTATGAATCCAGATGGGCTTTTCTTGTCAAGGGAAAAATATGATGAGCTTATTTCTGATGTTGATTATTTGTTTTTTCCATATCCGAATGATAGGTTTTGTTTTTCTGTAAGTGGATCTATATTTGAGTCAATAGCGAAACGGAAACCTTTTATTGCTTTTAGAAATGATCATTTTTCATATTTGCTTAACAAATATGGCGAATTTGGTATTGTTATTAATGAAAAAGATCAGCTAAATTCTCTTATATGTTCGCTTTCCGACACAAAAAGATATATGAAGATGGTACATAATTGTTCGGATATCGCAAAAAAATTATCTCCTATTAAATGTGATTTAAGTCGTGTTCTCGATTTCTATGGGGACAATTGATATTATTAATTAGGAGTTGTTTAAATTAAAGAAATGAAAATGAATATTCTTTGGATTACTGCAGATTATTTTATTGATTGTGATTTTAATTTGGTGCCATATATACGTTCGTTAGGAGTAAATGTTATTTGGAAAGTTGTTAAAACATCAACGCATATTGAGATTTCTTCTGATTT
Source organism: Bacteroidales bacterium UBA3844 (assembly GCA_002392915.1). Lineage (GTDB taxonomy): Bacteria > Bacteroidota > Bacteroidia > Bacteroidales > Paludibacteraceae > UBA1723. Next base: position 30,520 of record DGHQ01000041.1, read on the forward strand.
GGAATGTAGTGTTATTTCTTTGAAGTATAAAAGTCTGGATCCTAGAGTGATATTTGATTATAAAAAAATCTTTTGTGATGTGGACTTGGATAAAATAGATGTTGTTTATTCAGATTTTGTTGGTGTGCCTTTTTATTATCCGTATGTGTTTCATAAATTAAAAAGAAAACGTAGAATTCCATTGGTTCATGCTGCACATAATATAATTCCGTATAAAGGATGGTCCAATCGTTTTTTGATGGAAAAATACCTTACGTATGTTTTTCATAAGAATCAGTATTTCCAAATTTTCAGTAAACATTTGATTCCATATTTTGAAAAACATTATCCAGGGAAAACAATTTTCAACTGTCCATTAGCGGTTAAAAGCTATGGAGAGGTAACGACCAATAGTTATAATGTAGATCCTTCAAAATTGAATCTATTGTTTTTTGGAAATGTAAAAGAGAACAAACACCTTGATTTGTTGATAGAGGTGATGAATACTTTGCCAGAGACGTTAAACGGACGTGTTCATCTTACTATTGCTGGAAAGTGTGATGATACAGAAATGTATGAAGCGATGATTGGCACGAATGAGAATATAGTTGCTTATTTTAGGAGAATAAATGATTGTGAAGTATCTGAATTGTTTGTGAAACATGATTTTTTGGTATTGCCGTATTCTGATGTTGCACAAAGTGGACCTCTTATGATTGCTTATTCATACGGAATGCCTGTTATCTGTTCGGATATTGATGGATTTAGAGAGCATGTCACGGATGGAAAAACTGGTTTTTTATTTGAAGTGAATAATGTGAAATCGTTGGCAAATGTGATAAGTAGAGCATATACTAATAAAAAAGAATCCTATGGAATGATCAAACAAAATTTGGAGGAATATGTTGATAAAACATATAGCATTCACAGTGTATCAACACGTTATCTCGAATTCTTTAATTCTATAATTGGTGGATGATGATAATTGCTTGGCTAAAACAATCAAAAATAATTCTTTTTTTCCGAATCCTATTAGAATGTATTTCTGAAACTCTATTTTGTACAAAATATATTGCAAATAGTAATAGAGATAAGAATGTAACAAAATTCCAAACTAATATGATGATTGCAGCCCATTCCCTTGAAAAAGGAATGTCTATAGGGCGCGTGAAAGTTGGGTTCGGTAAAAATAAGGCATTGGCACTTATTGAAGATTTGAAGTATTATATGACTATTGGAGGAGATATTTCTTTTGTAGGGAATGTTTGTTCTATCTTATTGAGTTATATAAAATTTAATGAAGAGTTAGGGGCAGATATGTCAGATGTGAAATTTTCTTTGGATGAGTTGTCCTCTATATATCCATTATCCGTTTCTCCCAATGGAGGTGTTTTGGTTCAATCTGATTTAGAAATAAAAAAGACATTAGATTCATCATTTGATATTTTTTCCCAAAGTAGGTTTTCTATTCGTGATTTTGGAAATGATCCGTTGAATTTGGAGTTGGTAAAAAAATCATTGAAGTTATGTGAAAGAACTCCTTCAGCATGTAATCGGCAGTCTTGGAGAATCCATGTGTATACTGATAAAAATGAGCGAGAAAAACTATTCTCGTTGCAAGGTGGATGTAAAGGTTTTTTTGAAGAAATGCAATGTGCAATTTTGATATGCGGAGACATGTCTCTTTACAACATTAATGAAATTCATCAAGTTTATGTTGATGGAGGATTATATGCAATGAACCTTTTATATGCACTTCACTATCATGGATTGGCGACAATCCCATTGACTATGGGACACAAAGCAAGGAAGATAAAAGATATAAAAAGAAGCATGTCAATTGGCGACCAAGAAGTACCAATTTTGTTGATTGGCGTGGGAACTTGTAAGCATGGTACTTATAGGGTTGCTGTTTCTCATAGGTATGATTTTAATAAATATACAACATTTCAATGAAAATAGGTTTATTGACATATTATGGTGATTTGAATTGTGGAACAAATCTTCAGGCGTATGCGTGTCTTTTAGCATTACGAAATTCATTCCCAAAGGATGATGTTGAGATTATACCTATTCATGGATTTGTTCCTCCTGGAGTTCATCCATATTTTAGCTATTTCACTATAAAATCATTGTTCAATGACTTTATTCGAATTAAAAAATATTCATATTTCATAAAGAATAATTTAGAGGTAAAAGAAGACATTGTTGAAAAAAATCTAACTCAAGCTCTCTCTTTTATAGAGAAGCGTTCTTATGATATGATATTTGTAGGTTCGGATACTATTTTGGAATTGGATAGAATATCGGATGATTCGTCGTTGTCTTTGTATTGGTTATCTCCTCAGATAAAGTCAAAAAAGATTCTTCTGGCAGCTTCGTCTAAAAATGTCAATTATGAAGGGTTATCTGAGAATCAGAAATCGCAAATGAAGTTATCATTGAATGATTTTATAGGTTTTGGGGTACGCGATGAAAATACATTTGATCTTGTTGCTTCTTTTATACCAAAAGAAAAATTAGAATTAATTCCAGATCCGACATTTTCTTTGGAGATAGATGATAGAATTACTGACGAATACCTAAAGAAAAAACAAATATTAATACCACAAAAATCATTATTGTTTCATACCACAAAATCAGATAACAAATGGGCCGCCACAGCAGCCAAGGAGTATAGGGGGCAAGGGTATAAAATCTATAGCTTAAGACCTGCTCCTTGGGCAGATGAAGTTTTAAATGATATGTCTCCATTAGAACAATTAGGTATTTATAGATATTTTGAATGTGTGATTACTCATAGATTTCACGATGCTGTGTTTTGTTTGAAAAATATGACACCTATGTTGTTGTATACACCTCATGGGTTTTCTTCTACAAACGGAGTGAAATCTAAGTTCACTCATTTGTTGGATATGTTTGGACTTTTACAAAGCAACTATATGGAGACTCCCCAAAATGAGATTTTTCTTAAAATGGGAAAATCCATTTCTTCTTTTAATGTAAGAAGAGATAAAATCGCTACACAGTTGAATGATTGTAGCAAATTGTTTTATAATTATATAAATCAATTTAAATGAAGAAAAAGCTGTTCATAATATTAGGACTGTTCATTTGTTTTATATATTATGCGATTGGTGTTGAAGGACTGCATGTTGGCAGTTCTTCTAAAAATACCAAAACCCGTTTTGTTGAAGAAATATATTTGCGTGATAAATCAGGAAAAATACCTAATGATACCTTTAGAATCTCACAGGTAAAAAGAAATGTAAAAGGTCAATGGTATATATCAGTTGTAAATAGTGTTGGAATTGTCGTTTCTGTTTTTTTGACAACTCATAACGGTGAATTCCCTATTGTTTATTTATCACCTGGAAACAATAGTGGTATATATGGATATGCAAAGGTGAATTGGAATGCCATTAATGATTCTGCCATAGTAGACAATCCGGAGACGTTTCCTATCGGGCCAGACTGTTTTAATCCAAAGAATTCACCAGAGATAAACAAATTTATAAATTCAAGAGTATTGTATGTTTCTTCATCTGATGGGGAAATTGGTAATTTGGGAATGTCTCCAGATTCGCCTGTGCCAAGCATTACTTCGGTTTTCCAATTAAGAAGAGATAAAGAAATAAAGCTAAAGTCAGGAGATGTATTTTATGAAAATATAGATTGTCTTGATGCAAATGTTTCATTGGGAAGTTATGGTGAAGGTCCCAAGCCTATTTTGTCGGGGTGGAAAATAGTTAAGAAAAAGAAAGATGTATGGCAAGAAGGTAGATTGGAAAAAGGTCGGTGGATCAGTGAAAAAGGAACCCATATTTGGCGTATAGATCTTGAAAAAAATGATTGTTTTGAGGGACGATTATGTGGTAGTTCAAAATATTTTAATAATATAGGTTTGGTTGTGGATCGGAAAACATGGAAAACTTATGGTCGAAAAGTTGAGTTTATGTATAAGTCCGAATCTAATGACCCTATCTCATCAGAACAACATAATAATTATTTGGAACGCCAATTTGATTTCTATCAAACATCCAAATATAAAAATCTTAGTAGTGAAGACTTTCGTTATTTATATCTTTATAGTGAGGAGAATCCATCCTCATTTGAACTCATGTTTTCAACATATGGGACTGGTATTGTCATGAATAATTCAAGCATTGAAAATATACAAATAGAGGGATTTGGTTGCCATGGCGTTGGGGCTGGATCAAACGTGAAAATTTCTAATTGTGATATCCGCTATATTGGAGGTTCACAACATGTTTCAAATTCGCTTTGGATAAGATATGGTAACGGTGTAGAATTTTATTTGTCGAAAAATGAAAAGAATGGTTACGTCGCAAATAATAGAATTGCCAAGGTGTTTGATTGTGGAATGACTATTCAAGGCAATTCGACAAAACCTTTGGTTGCAAGTAATATTGTTATGGAAAACAATATTGTTGATAGTTGTCGTCAGTCTTTTGAATTTTTTTTAAATGATGGTGATCCAAAGAATACAAATGATTGTATAAATTGTTATTTTAGAACAAATTTATGTATGAATGCAGGAGAAAATGGTTTTGATTCTCCTGAAACGAGAGATTTGCATGTTTTGAGCTACCAAAGGAGTCACAAGTCAACAATGATAATTGAAAAAAATCTATTTTTTGGAGGTAACGGTTTTTATTCTGCTATGCAACCTGACATGTTGAGCTTTGGACATGATAATGTTTTTTATTTTGTTGACAATCCAATATTATGGAATCAAGGATTTAGAGGCCATAATAAGATTAAATATGATAAAGAAAAGAAGTATGAATATAATATCCGTAAGAATTGTCCTGTTTTAGAAAACGTTAAAATAGTACATTGTACTTTGGGTGAATATCAGGAGTATTTACGAGAAAAAAAAGAATTATTAAAAAATAGAAATGGAAAAGCTGAATTTCATTGATATCGCAAAAGCAATTGGTATTATACTTGTTGTGATAGGACACTATTATCCTGATAATACGCCAGCTTTTTATGAGAATTTCAGAACATATCTTTATTCATTTCATATGCCACTTTTTCTTTTTTTGTCTGGGTGTATGTATGCATATACAAAAAAAGAAGAACCTGTTGTGGCATTTATGAAAAAAAAACTCAAACGTTTAGCTATACCTTATTTTGTCATTTCTATATTAATAATAAGTTTGAAGTTGTTGGCACAACAAGGTGTATATATAGAAAACGGAGTCGATTATTTCTCGTTTGTTAGGATGTTGTATATGCCTGAGGCAGGTTATTTCTTGTGGTATTTATGGGTTTTGCTATGGATGTATTTATTATGTTCTTTTTCCAATTGTAAAATATACTTGTATGTATTGTTTTTGTTAAGTCTGTTAGTGAAATTTATACCGGAAGAATTTCCTAGAATCTTATGTTTGCATGAATTAAAGAATGAGGCTGCATTTTTTTTATTGGGGGCGTTATTCTTCCGTGAAAAACTATATCTTCGATTCAAAGAAACAAATTTGCAGATATTCTTTGTGGTAGTTTTTATTGCATGTTCTTTTTCTTATTTTGCTGGATTCTTGGATTCTGGTTTTATAATGTCTTTTATCGGCACATTAGGAATATATTCATTGGCGAATCTTATGAATCAAGGAAATCATAATGTCTTGTTGTTTATAGGAAAATCATCGTTTATTATATATTTGTTTCATACTATATTCATGGGCTTTGTCAAATCCGTTATTCACAAAATTTCGGATACGATGTTTGTTGATAACATGTTGGCTTTTTTGATATCAGCTATGATAGTTGTCATTTCGGGTTTGGTCTTTCCTTTGCTGCTGCAAGAATATTTTTTGAAAAGACATAAATTGATAGGATCTATATTTGGATTAAGAAAGTAAATTTGAATTTATGCGTATCCTCCTTTCTAATAAGTTTTATTATCGTCGTGGTGGAGACTGCATCTATATGATGGAGTTGGAGCGTTTGCTGAAAACTAAAGGACACGATGTTGCAATTTTTTCAATGCAGTATCCTCAAAATGAGTCTTCTGTATGGAGTAAGTATTGGCCATCTAATATGTCGGCGATCAAGGCATTTACACGTCCGTTTGGCGACGGTGAGGTGAAAAGCAAGTTTACCGCTTTGTTGGACGATTTTAACCCCGATGTGGTGCATCTAAACAATATACACACTCAATTGTCTCCAATCATAGCTGAGATCGCACACGAACGAGGCATACGAGTGGTATGGACATTGCATGATTCTAAGTTGGTTTGTCCATGTTATACTTGTATGCGTGGAGGAGAGTGGTGTGAAGAGTGCTTCTCATCTAGGACTTCTGTCATAAAACATCGATGTATGCCTGGTAGTGTCCCCGGTGCTGTGATCGGATATCTTGAGGCAAAAAAATGGGACAAAGAGAGACTCCAGAATACGTGTGATTTGTTTTTGCCTCCAAGCCAGTTTATGGCCGACACTTGTATTAGAGGTGGTTATGACAAGGATAAATTTCAAGTCTTGTGTAATTTCATAGATTTGAAAAAAGTGGAGAATCCATCTTTTGATAAGGACGATTACTATGTTTACTTGGGAAGACTCACGAAGGTTAAGGGTATAGAGACACTATGTAAAGTCGCGGCAGAATTGCAATATAGATTGGTGGTGATAGGAGGTGGTGATTTAGAAAAAGATCTCAGGGAAAAATACAAGGATGCTAATATTGAATTCCTAGGTCAAAAGAATTGGTCTGAATTCCGTTCTGTCTTGGAAAGAGCACGATTTATGGTTATTCCATCAGAGTGGAGTGAAAATAATCCACTCACTGTTATTGAATCTCAAGCTTTAGGCACTCCAGTTTTAGGAGCAAATATTGGCGGCATACCGGAACTTATAGAAGAAAATGTAAATGGCATGACTTTTGTAAGTGGGGATGCTTCAGATCTTAAGAAAAAACTGATAGATATGTGGAATTATTCTTTTGATTATCAACGGATATCAGAAACTGCACAATGTAGATTTTCTTTTGATTGTTATTATGAGCAATTGATGAGAATTTATTCTGGTAAATGATATTGTTATTATTTCATTCTGTTTATAAATTGAGTCCACTCTTTGTGGACTCAATTTATTTATATACTTTTGCGGTTGATTCAGTGGTTTGACAGTCAATCTAAGGTTTTTCCTTACTTGCGATTACGCGTTAGATGATTTGATTGGATTTCCGTACAATTATGATCGATATGGCAGAAAAGAAATTAAACGGAACAGTCATTGTGACATATAGATGCAATGCTCGTTGCTCTATGTGTAACCGATATAAAGCTCCTTCAAAAGCAGAGGAGGAAATTTCCATTGAAACGATAAAGAAACTTCCAAAAATGTACTTCACAAACATTACAGGAGGTGAGCCTTTTATCCGTACGGATTTGAAGGATATCGTCAGGGAGTTGTATAAAATTAGTGATAGAATTGTGATTTCTACCAATGGATTTTTCACTGATCGTATCATTGATTTGTGCAAAGAGTTTCCTCAGGTTGGTATCCGTATATCTATTGAGGGATTGGAACAGACCAATAATGAGATTAGGGGATTGAACGATGGTTATCAGCGTGGCTACACAACGTTGAAGAAACTCCGTGAAATGGGCATGAAGGATGTCGGTTTTGGTATGACTGTCCAGGATAGAAATGCTCGTGATCTCGTTCCATTGTATAAAATCTCCGATGAAATGGGCATGGAGTTCGCCACTGCGTCGCTTCACAACTCATTTTATTTCGTGGAAGCTAAGAATATCATCAAGGATCGTCCGATGGTGGCTAAAAACTTTGAAGATTTGGTTAATGAGCTGCTTCACAGTAACAGCCCAAAGAAATGGTTCCGCGCCTATTTCAATCATGGACTGATCAACTATATATATGGACAGAAGAGACTTCTGCCTTGTGATATGTCTTTCGATACCTTCTTTATTGATCCATATGGCGACGTGATGCCTTGTAATGGAACTAAGGATAAGGAGGTCATGGGTAATCTTAACAATCAGACTTGGAATGAGTTGTGGAATTCGCCAGAGGCGGAGGCCGTACGTAAAAAAGTACGTTGCTGCAACCGTAATTGTTGGATGATTGGATCTGTCTCTCCTGCTATGCGTAAGTATATCAAAACTCCTGCATGGTGGGTGTTCAAACATAAATTGAAGAGCCTTCTCGGTGGCAAATACAGCATGTATGAGAACCAAATATGTTGTGATTATCGTGATGGCAAGGTGACAAGTGAAGATTTGGATAAGCTATCCACTTGCGATATGAATGCTGAGATTAACAATGGTTTGTCTGATGTCTCGAAGGAGGCTCTGAAAGGCAAACGTGGTGAGGATATAGTAAATGCCGATGTCGCTGGCCAGGGTTATGAGACGACAACGGCGGAGACCGACAGAAATATTGAAATAAAGTAATTTTTTCATTTCTTTCTTCTTAGATGAAGGTTCTTGTTACTGGTACTCGGGGGGTTCCAAATGTGATGGGAGGAGTAGAAACCCATTGTGAGGAATTGTTCCCACGTTTGGTAGATAAGGGTGTTGATGTCACTCTTATCCGTCGCAGCAGATATGTCAACGACGGATTGAAGGAGTGGAATGGCATTAATCTGTTGGATATAGACTGCCCTAAAAACAAACGCTATGAAGCCATAATCCATACATTTAAGGCTATCTGGAAGGCTAAAAGGTTTGGTGTGGACATCGTCCATATTCATGCTATCGGTCCTGCTCTTTTAGCCCCTTTCGCAAAACTGTTGGGGCTTCGCGTCGTCTTTACTCATCATGGCCCTGACTACGACCGTGATAAGTGGGGAAGGTCGGCAAAACTGATGCTGAAATTGGGTGAACGTTTCGGTTGTATGTTTGCTGATGATGTGATTGTCATCTCTAATGTGATAAAGCATCTGATTGATGACAAGTACAATCGCGTCGACAATGTGCATCTTATTTATAATGGTGTGCCTAAACCAAATTTCTGTGAACTGCCAGATTATTTTAGAGATCTGAAGATTGAAAATGGCAAATATGTTTTAGGAATGTGTCGCTTCGTTCCTGAAAAAAATCTTCATCATTTGATCGAGGCTTTTCAATTGTTGAAACGAAACGGATCTTGTCCATCTGATGTCAAATTGGTTTTGGCAGGAGATACCGACTTTGAAGATGACTATTCATTAGGATTAAAACAACAGGCCAGGGATGCTGGCGTTGTGCTGACTGGATTTGTAAAGGGTGAAAAACTACATTCATTGTTGACAAATGCATTGTGTTATTGTCTGCCTTCGAGTCATGAAGGTTTGCCAATATCTCTTTTGGAGGCCATGAGTTATGGCTTGCCGGTGGTTGTCAGCGATATCCCAGCTAACTTGGAAGTAGGGTTGGATAGGTCGTGTTATTTCCCTTGTGGTAATGTTGAAATGCTGTCTTCCCGTCTGGAAGCTTTAATAGCTATCGGACAACAACGAGTCAGCTATGATATGACTAAATATAATTGGGATCATATTTCTGAACAGGTGTTTGAAGTGTATAAAAACTGTGTGAATTCATGATTTGAATATTCTCATCTTGTTTATACGTTCGTCTCCTGTCGTTATTTATTAATTCTTTTATCATGAACTACATAATTTTTGGTGGAACTGGTTTTATCGGCACTCATTTGGCAAAATTGCTGAAAGAGAAGAATCTAGGTGTCACAATATATAATTTAGATATAGTAAAACAGGGAGATCCTTTGCCGACAGTGAAGAACTACAAGTCTGCGTTGTGCGACGGAGAATCCCATCCTGCATCTTATGTTTTTTGCGACGTGAGAAAACCTATTCAGGTGCCATTTACTCCGTCGTCAGAAGATATCATTTTTAATTTTGCCGCTGTTCACCGTACTCCTGGCCATCCCGACAATGAATATTTCGAGACGAATATGCTTGGGGCTCAGAATGTCTGCGATTTTGCTGAAAAATATGGCATAAAAAAAATTGTGTTCACAAGCTCGATTGCTCCTTATGGAGCTTCGGAAGAACTTAAAAGCGAATCGACGCTGCCTACTCCCAACACTCCTTACGGAATTTCTAAACTTGTCGCAGAGAATATCCATAAGACATGGCAGGCTCGTGATGCTCAAAACCGTCAGCTGACAATCGTGCGCCCGGGGGTCGTTTTCGGCAAGGGTGAGAATGGAAATTTCTCCCGTCTTTACTGGAGCATAAGAAAACATACTTTCGCATATCCTGGCAGAAAGGATACCATCAAGGCGTGTATATATGTGAAGGAATTGGTGAATTTCATCTTGTGGAATGTGGAGAAGGGTAGTGCCCATACTGAAATATACAACTGCACTTTCGAACCTGCTTACACTATCGAACAGATTGTCGCTGAAATGAAGAAGGCGACGGGATTGTCTCAGTTTGTGCCTTATATTCCTAACTGGTTGATTATGCCTGCTGCTGCTGTCGCAAAACTTCTAGGCAGTCCGATGGGAATATGTCCTGCCCGTGTCAAGAAACTGCAGATCTCCACAAATATCTGTGGCAAGAAGTTGGCTGAGTGCGGATATAAATTCAAATACACGTTTGCTGAGGCTTTAGTGGATTGGTTTGATGACAATAAGAAGGAGTGTCTGGAATGATAAAATAGAAGAACAACGTACCCTAGAATAGGGTAGACGGAATATATGAAAAAAACGAGGCTGCAAAGTCTCGTTTTTTATTGACAGAATCATGTTTGTTTCAAGGTGTTCGTCTATGGCTCGCACGAAGGAAGGGATTAGGGCATTCCGCCCTTAACAATCCTTGTTATGACACTTCAACTTTCATTTCCCCTCGGTTGTGCTTCTTCTACGATTGACGTTAAAATATCACGATTGTAGGAAAAAAATAGAGACGTTGGAATTACCAACATCTCTATTTTTAATTCGTCAACGTTATTATTTCTCGTAACCGTTAGGATTTTGTTTCTGGAATCTCCAGCTGTCTCTACACATGTCCTCGATTCCGTACTGAGCCTCCCAACCTAGTTCTGCTTTTGCCTTTGCTGGGTTGCAGTAGCAAGTGGCGATGTCTCCTGGGCGACGTGGCTTGATTGAGTATGGCACTTTCAATCCGTTGGCTTTTTCGAATGCCTTAACTACGTCCAATACAGAATATCCGTGACCTGTACCAAGATTGTAGATGGCAAGACCACATTTCTTCTGGATCGCTTTTAGCGCTGCAACGTGTCCACATGCAAGGTCGACTACATGGATATAGTCGCGAACACCTGTTCCGTCTGGTGTGTCGTAATCATTTCCGAATACGCCAAGCTCTTTGCGGATACCGATGGCTGTCTGTGTGATGTATGGCATCAGATTGTTTGGAATACCGTTTGGATTCTCTCCGATAAGTCCGCTCTTGTGAGCTCCGATCGGATTGAAGTATCTTAGCAACACCACGTTCCATTCGTTGTCCGCCTTCTGCACGTCCATCAACACTTCCTCCAACATTGATTTTGTCTGTCCATATGGGTTTGTGCAATGACCTTTGGGACATTCTTCTGTGATAGGGATGATTGCGGGATCTCCGTAAACAGTCGCTGAACTAGAGAAAATGATGTTCTTCACATTGTGGCGACGCATAGTGTCAATCAATACGAATGTTGAATTCATATTGTTCTCATAATACTCTAATGGCTTGGCTACGCTTTCTCCTACAGCCTTTAAGCCTGCGAAGTGAATGACAGCGTCGATATTATAGTTGCTGAACACTTTGTCCATAGCTGCTTTGTCGCGGACATCAGCCTCAACAAAAGGAACCTCTTTACCGATAATTTTCGCAACTCTTTTCAAAGATTCAGGCTGTGAATTCACGAAATTGTCAACGACAACAACAGAGTGGCCTGCTTTATCCAACTCTACAATTGTATGGCTGCCGATGAATCCGGCACCTCCAGTTAAAAGAATATTCATTATTTTACTTATTAACACTGAATTTCTGCAAAATTATAAAAAATGCTGTATGAAAATTATTTTTTTGTTTTCATTTTGATGTTGCTTTCGTTTTTGTTAATCTTTTTTAAGAATTTATCAATGTCAAAAATCCCTTTTGTGGTGGATAATTTGAATTTGATGTTGTATAAGTAATCCTACAATTTGTAGGACAACAATAATTTGCTTACATTTGTATAAAATATGTAACTTATGTTGAATTTGTTAAATCGATATCCTGCACTTTCAGTGTGCTCCGCTGATTTGCAGGCGATGTTGGATACACTTATTGAGTGCTATTCTAAAGGTCATAAGTTGTTGATTTGTGGTAATGGCGGTAGTGCCGCTGATGCAGAACATATTGTAGGCGAATTGATGAAGGGGTTCAGAAACCCTCGTAAGATAAGCAAAAAAGAGAGCGACGCGATTATGGCTCTTGATCCTGTAATGGGAAAGAATCTTGTCGACAAACTTCAGGAAGCTTTGCCTGCAATCGCATTGGATGGACATGTGGCTTTGACGACCGCATATCTCAACGATTGTGAACCGCTAATGTGTTTCGCTCAACAAGTTCAGGGGTATGGCTGCGAAGGAGACGTGCTTCTTGCCATCTCTACTTCGGGAAACAGTCAGAATGTGTTGTATGCCGCTACTGTGGCTAAGGCAAAAGGTTTGAAGGTGATTGGCCTTACGGGTGCCAATGAAAGCAAACTTTCTGCGATCGCTGATGTTTGTGTGCGTGTGCCGCAAACGGAGACTTATATGATCCAGGAATTGCATCTTCCGGTTTATCACTGGTTCTGCCTGAAACTAGAAGAGACATTCTGGAAATAAGAATTAATGTGATTGAAAAGTGTAGAGACGTTGCGGTTGTAGCGTCTCTTTTAATTTAATTTGAATGTTACAGGTATTAGATGTTTTGTTCGAACAATGTTACCGTTTTTAATTCCGGGTTGCAATCCTTTAAATAGTTTCACTACGCGAACTGCTTCTTGTTCCAATAATTCAAAATCTTTGCTTTTATTATCGACTTTTTGGTTGCTTCCAACCTTTAACTGAACAGAATTCGCCACTCTGACGTTTGATACACTTCCGTCTTTTTCTATAATGAATTCTACAAAGACTCTTCCTTGTATGCCAGTCTCCATACATGTTGTCGGATATTTTATGTTTTTTCGTAAAAATGAAGTATAGTATGACTGATTCTCCGATAACGGGTTGATTTCAAGTCTTAATCCTTCGTATACTGTTGTGTCGTTATTGTCCCATTCCTCATCAATTTCATTGTTTGCCTCAGTCGTTGCATTTTGTGCGGATCCTTTATTGGATTCAGTTGCGACATTGCTGATTAATGATGGTGAAGTATTCTTTTTTTCAAGCGGTTTGCAGACGATGACACATACGTTTTCTGAATTAAAATCGTCTTTAGTTATGGTTTTTGTCTCATATTTTTGGAAGCGAATGGTGGTCTCCTCATTCTTATCAATAGGAACAATGATAGGGTTTTCACCATTAGAGTAATATAGCACATCATTAATCTTGAATTTCACGGATTTCAAAGTGTTGCCATTGATGTCTTGAAAGACGAATCTGTTGACACAAATTGTTGTGTCAAGAAATTCTCCCGGTTTTAAGGAACGCATTTTTACCCCAGCGATGGAAAATGGCCTGTTGGGGAATATGTTGGATGTACAAGTCTCATTTACTACACTTGTTGATATGGTGTCTGGTGCAGAACAAATGCATACTGAGTGGTATGGATAATTTATAAGACGGCAACGTAATCTGGCTCCATTTTCTATTTTGATATCACAATTCCACCAAGTGAAATGTCTGACAGAACCTACATATTCGTCTCCTTGTCTGGTTGTGTATCCCTCTTCAACCCATAATCCGGACTCTTCGTTGAAATACCAGAGTGGGATAGTGTCGTGGCTGGTGAATCCTTTGGGGGCGGGATACTTCAAGTATGCTTCACAACCGTCTTTCAACTGCAGTGGATTTCCATCCTCGTCGCTCATCTCCACATTCACCATTCCATAAGAAATTAGCGGAACTGTATCTCCGTCATTTGCAATGGCCATAAGGTCGGCACCAGGCATAAGTGGCTCCATGGCTGGAGATTCTGTCGGAGATAAGTAGACGACGTAAATGTCGACTGTCCCGTTATAGTCGGAACCGTCGTTTTTTGCTAGACTCGATTCCGGAATTGTCACCGTCGCACCGTTGACCTCAATTATGACTCCTTCATTTGCATTGAATTTTTTTAATGTCACAAATTTCGACGGTCCTTTCTTTATCAATTGGATAGGGTAGTTCATTGTGTCGCTGACCATTTTTGAGTAGATACGGTCGAAATATCCGTCCTTCTGAATTCGTAGCACGTGACGATTGCCTATGAGAGTGTCGACGTCGATGTTGAAATATCCAAGCGAATCAGTTGTGGCTTGATTATTTCCTGAGATTATAGTGACATTGGTAAGGTTGTTCCCATTCGCGTCACATATCTTACCTTTTATTATAGTTCTCTCTTTTGGTGAATCTTTAATTGTGTCTTTAGATGTGTTTGCACAGGCATTTGCTATTATGGCAAGTAATGATATACAGATAGTTTTGAAAATGCATTTTCTCATACGTATGGCGTTTTGTTAATATATGTCTGTACGCAAATATACGGTTTTGTCAGGATTTATTATTTAGAAACTGGTTAAATTAGTTTAATATTTTTTAAAGATAAACTCGTTTGTCAACTAAAATGAGGATTATTAAGTATCCTTGTTTGATAGATCTGGAAACTTACACTACAATATCTGAGAGCTCGTTATTGTTTATTATGTGCTCGCCTTCGGATCGCACTAGAGAGAAAAGGGTTAGGGAAAATCTTCAAATCTATAAGTAAATTTAATGATTGTGTGGGCAAAATGTTCCAAATCTAATCAATCGTTTTATAGAGGGAAAAAAAGGTCGAGCGTTTTGCCCGACCTTTCTTGTGCTATTTTGATGTGATAATTATTTCACGATCAATTTCTGGATGCTGTTGCCAGCCTTGACTACATAGATGCCTGTGTTTCTGACGCTGATTTTATTGTCAAGCTCTGGAACTGCAACGAATTGAGCTACAATTCTACCTGTCATGTCTGTGACTGTGACATCACATCTTTCTGCGACGTAGATGTTAGCAACACCGTTCTTTGCAGGGTTTGGTGCGATAACAAATGAAGTCTCGTCTACGATGTTCTCTACATTTGAATGTCCGCCTACGCAAGTTACGTCGTCGATATACAAAGTGCCTTTATTGCCAACACCGTCCTTGATCTGCCAGCTCAACTTGTCGATGCTAGCTGCGTCGAATTCAATATCCTTACCCCAGTCGGAAGCTTGTTTCAAATTGCCCCATGTGACAGAAACTTCAGTCCAGTCTGATGATGCAGATACGTTCTTAGTGTGGTAGTCATCGTCAGTGACAGCAGTCATACATACGCGGAATTCGTGAGCAGGACCTTTATATCTGTAAGTGATCTTCTCGCAGCTTGAAAGGTCTCCGCCTTCTTCACTCTTCTTTAAGTACATGTCGACGCTGCAATATGGATCACCCATCCAGCCATCTCCAGGCCACTGATTTCCCATTGTGTAGTCGACTTTTACAACACCGTCTTTTACAAGATTGTCAGAAGCGGTGATCTGAGTGTGAGGATTTGCGTTCTTGTCAGAGTCGTCTTTGCTCTTCCAACGTCCGCCCCACTTAGTGATTACGTCGTTGTCTTCCATATCGTCGATCAAGCCTGGATCAACATATCCTTCTGGCAATACGGTTACCTTTACAGACTCTGAAACCTCATCCTCGCCATCGTTTACTGTCAAACGGAATACGTATTCACCTTCTGTCAGACCGCTGACTTTTGTTGTTGCTGAATTAGCGTTTGCGATTGTCGCATCGTTAGGTCCAGACACCTGCTTCCAAGCAAACTTGTAGTTTTCGCTTCCGCCGGCTGCATCTCCAGTAAGTGTAGTCTCATCTGTAGGCAAGAAGAATTTCTTTGCACTGCAGATGCTCATAGACAATTCTTTAACTAAAGGAGTAGTCACAACTGGCTTGTAGTTGATCCAACCTTTACATTGGTTAAGCATATATTTTCCGTCATCTGTCATATCGGATTCACTCCAGCCCGTAGTTTTGAAACAGTCATCCTTAAGTACTGACCATTTAGCGTCATTTCCGCCCTTGTTACTCATTGACCAGAATGCACTAATTACAGAATGCTGTCTATATGTGTTGATTAGACCACCGTCATTTCCTGGATCCATACCCCATTCTGTAACGACTACGGGAATTCCACTGTTCCAATTGCTGCCTCTACTTTGCCAATCGCCCTGGTGGGTCCATTCAACATATCCATGCCATGTGTATGCTATGTTTGAGTATCCTTCACCTGCAGCTGTCACTGATTCTGGGTGACGTGAGTATTCAGAAGAACCGACGATGATTATGTTGTCCGTGTCAATTTTTCTGATTGTAGGAATGACTTTTTTTGCATAGCTTACGACAGTTCCATCATCACACATGGGCTCGTTGAAAATCTCATACATCACGTTTGGATATTCTCCCCACTTTGTCGCAAAATAAGTGAAGAACTCATTTGCAAGGTTTGCCCAGTGTTGTGCATAGTGCTCATGGAAGTCGATAATGACGTAGATGTCGTTCTCGATTGCGGCGCGTACCATATCGTCCACCAATGCTTTGGTATATTCAGGACTGTGTAGGTAGTTGTCCGTGTTCCATGTTTGGCTTTTATCTGTCCAAGGTGTCTGCCCATCCTTACAAGGAGCAATGGAAACTGGTAGACGAACTAACTGGATGTTCCAGTTCTCCACCAAATAATCTACAGTCTCTGCTTTCCACCACTGTGGAGCTGAACAGCTCCAGTACCAGCTTGGTCCCATCAAACAAACTTTATCTCCTTTTTCATTGCGGACAGCTCCGTCTTTTGTGTTAAGTTTACCATTCTTTGTTACAACGAAATCCTGTCTTTTTGTTGGCTTTGCAATTTTGACCTTCAACTCCTTGACAGTCTCTCCCATGGTGATTGTTATCACGTCTGATCCTTCTCTGCTTGCTGCTTTGTAGCGGCCATTTGAAACATTGGATGACCATTTCGTGTTGGATGCAATCAATTCACCGGCATTGTTGTAACCTTTTGCTACGATATCTATCGTCTCATCTGGCATAAGATTCAATTTGCTTGGAGACGTGGTGATCTTAGTCACGTTTGCATCAGTTGAAGATGACTTTGTGAATGTGAAATAGTCTAGGTTCACAGATTTTCCTGTACAGATGACATTGAATTTCTGCTTTCCTGCTTTCATTGGAAACAATGCGCTCTCATCTTTTGGAAAGTCTGGCCAGTTGCTCATTGGCACTTCCCACCATTTTTCTGCATTGTTCGCTTGTGTGTCGAAAATGTAGTAGTTGCCGTTGGCATCCTGAATCTTTACATTTCCGTCTTTTCCTGTAAGATAATGGAATGAAACTTGGTATAATCCATCTGATGGAATATCAACTTCATAAGTTAGTTGCTCACCTTCTTCATCAAAATAACCGATTGTTTTTCCTCCATTTTCGGTGATGATTTCCGATGAAAGGCTCTTGGCATCGGTAAAGTCTTCTGCCTCAACCTTGACCTGGCTGTGCACCGACGCAGATAAAAGAAGGAATGCTGAAAGCCATCCCACTTTTGCGTAATTCTTTTTCATGGTATTTACATATTATATTTACTTACTAAACTAAAGACGGTATGAATCCGTTAAGGAAAATCATATCCGGACGTCAAATTGTTATAGTCATATTTCTGATAACCCAGTGTTTGCCGTCAAACGACGTAGGACTAACATCCGCAAAATTAAAAATAAATTTGGATTACAACAATATTTTGTGAATTTTATGCAGAATTATGCTAGTCAATTATAAACTGCTTAATTTTAATGCTCCTCCTTACGTATTTGCTGGAGAGAGGTGGTTAGACCAAATATCTATCAAACTTAAATATTTTCTAAAACAGATTCTCAATCACCATAGATTAACGTTAGCTCGTGAATTGTAATCTGTGAATCATTTTCCACTTTCTGATTAATATTTAACCTTCTTTTCTCATAAAAAGACGAAGTTTTTCTCTGTGAACTTTTTCTCTCTGTGGTTTTATTAAATTTTATGTGCTCGCCTACGGCTCGCACGTGGAAAGGGGTTAGGGCCAATATCAATCAAACATGGGCCCTTAACAATCCTCAGTTATGACACTCCAGCTATCTTTTTGATTTCGTCAAATTCACGTTAGATTATTTTGTTTTTGACTTTTTCCTCTAAAATAACAAACATATGTGATTCTATGATTTGTCAAAATAGTGTAATTTTGTGTCAATAAAAATAATTAATTATGGCAATAGCACAATCACTTACTGAGTTAGTCGGTAATACACCGCTACTTTCATTGAATAAGTTTTCTGCAAAGCAGGGGCTTGATAAATCTATTATTGCAAAAGTGGAATTTTTTAATCCTGGCGGAAGTGTGAAGGATCGTATCGCTTTGGCTATGATTGAAGATGCTGAAGCGAAGGATATTTTGAAGCCTGGAGCTACAATTATAGAACCTACTTCCGGAAACACTGGTGTCGGTCTTGCTTTGGTCAGCGCGGTGAAAGGTTACCACCTTATTTTAACAATGCCAGAGACAATGAGCGTTGAGCGTCGTAATCTTGTCAAGGCTTACGGTGCTGAAGTCCGTCTGACAAGTGGCCGCGAGGGTATGGCTGGAGCTATTAGGGCTGCTGAGGAACTTAGGGCAAGCATTCCAGGATCTGTGATCCTACAGCAATTTGAAAACCCTGCCAATCCGGCAAAACATTACGCCACAACAGGTCCGGAGATCTGGGCTCAGACTGAAGGTAAAATTGACATTTTCGTCGCTGGAATTGGAACTGGCGGAACAATCAGTGGTATCGCAAAGTATTTGAAGGAGAAAAATCCTGCGATTAAGGTTTACGGCGTTGAACCAGCTACGTCGGCAGTGCTTAACGGTAAACCAAGTGGTCCACACAAGATTCAGGGTATCGGAGCAGGTTTTGTGCCACGCACATTCAATGCTGATGTGGTTGATGAGGTTTTGATGATCGACAATGATGATGCCATCCGCACTGGCAGAGAGTTGGCTCAGCAGGAAGGTCTTCTTGTGGGAATCTCATCTGGCGCCGCTGCGTTTGGTGCCTCTTTGTTGGCTAAACGTCCAGAAAACAAAGGCAAAACAATCGTTACTCTTTTGCCTGACACTGGCGAGCGCTACTTGTCTACTGTGCTTTACGCATTCGACGAGTATCCCCTATAAAATTAAGAATTAGGAATGTGGAATGAAAAGTTCGGTTTCGTTTAGAAAATAAAAATCCCGGCTACGTGGTGTGGCCGGGATTTTTATGTTGGGAAAAATTGTTATTCTCCTTTCTGAGTCGGATCGTTAATCAATCCTATGAATAACACTTCGTGAGATTGTGGCTTGTTGATCGTCACGATGAACGGACGATTCACGTCTACTTTGACATTCTTATATTCATGCATTGCAGAACCTTCCATCGAAATTGTTGTTATTGCAGCACCTTTTGCACCGTCTTCATCAATTTCCAGATGTGTCAGCTGTTTGATTTTACTGACATATGCTCCTTCTGCAATATTGTTGAAATTTTTAGAGAAGGTGTTTTTCAATCCTAGTTTTTCCAGATTCTCATTCAATTCGATTTTATCGTCTAGATTGAATTTTGGTAGAGAAAGTGAAGAACAGTAGATTGTGTCCGGACCCATTTCTGTACGACCATACTTATATTGGATGCTATCAAGATCAATCTCTGCAAGTGCTGCTTCTGGAGCCACACCTTCTTTGGGAAGGATAACATTCATAACGTATCCATCGTAAAATCTAAGCGTGACTAGCTGATAGTTGTCTCCTTCCGCATAACATCCTTCGTAGAGGTTATTCATTTTTTCGACTTTCTTTTTTTCTCCTGTCGCCGTGATGAATGTGTCGGATTTCGTAGCTGATTTGTCAAATTTATTAGCCCATTCTCCTTGGAAACTTAATGCATTCGCCAAAACTATCCACAGATTAGGATTTTTAGGGATTTGCAATGAAGGAATCATTCCGTTTGTTGTTTCTTTCGCCCATTTATCCATTATCTTATATGTTGTGTCAAGGGAAAAATCAACGTTGTTAGCTGCTGCTTTATAATATTCTTCAATGTTCTGCAAGTAGTTTTTGCCAAAATGTATGCCGTTCTGTAGGAATGCAGCATTTGCCACTCCGATTTCAACTTTGATAGGATTCTCCGTTATCAAAGTTGTCATACGCTTCTCATACATGTTGTTCATGAAGTCGAGCGGCATATCTTGCTGTCCCAACATTTTAGTGATCTCTGAATAAGCACTGTCGTTGTCAGCTCCGTTCACCAACATAGCAAGCGCAAACTGTAGACTTGTTGGCGAGAAGATTACATTCTTGTCTTTGTGATCGTTGTCTTTGGATATTTCCCAGAATAGATCTGTCGCGGTTTTGTTGGCAGAACGGATTGCGTCAACCTCACTTCCTTTGAGACCGAGCTTCATGCCATCTTTGTTTTTTAAGATGCATCTGCTATATTCATTTTGGGCGTTGTATAGTGCATTGTTTATTTCCCATTTGTCAGCTCCTTTTTCTCTCAATTCGTGGACAATTGATGTGTCGTAGATGCAACCGTTTTCCATTGCCGTTTTGATGTTCCAGTTGGCAACATCACCTTCCATACGTGCAATCTCTTCGTCGAATGTGACTTCCGCTCCATTCATTGGGTAAAGAGATGACGAACCGTCTGTGCGATTGACTTTGATGAAGACCTCTTCTCCTTCTGTCACATGGCTTACACGGTCTGTCTTCTCAACCTTTACGTCGTATTCCTTGCCGTTTTGCAAGTTGATGTGCATATATTGTGTCGCAGACATTGTGCATGCCGCAAACAATCCTAGTGCTGTGAGTATATGTTTCTTCATAATCCTATTCCTTTATAAGTTTGACGTTTTGTGAGTCCGTCTTAAGAATGTAGACTCCTTTCGCTTGTGGCAGTTCTAGTTCAGCCACTCCTTCTTCTGTGGCATTCACTTTCTGAATAGCCGCACCTCCTACAGAGTATAGCACAACAGCAGATTTGGGTTGCAAACCTTCTGCTTTGACGTGGCTGTTGTCTGAATAAGTGATGCGAATTTCATTGCTTCCTAAAACAGAAACATCAGTCAAATCACTTTCAGTAAAGTTGTAAGAATCAACTTTGCTAAGCTGGAATGTTGTGTTGGCAGATCCGTCAACTTTCAAACTGTCACCAGAATATGATATTTTGGGAGAACTGGACAACAGAAATGAATATTTACTTCCATCTGTTAAATTGACTGTGACGTAGGAAGATTCTGCAAAAATTGGAGTGGCTGATGCCATCGCCAATAAGACTCCAATTGAACGTAATAGATTTTTCATGCTGTAAATTTTGTGTTTATGTTTAATTTTAAGTGTAATGCTCGCAAATCAGTAGAGACGAGATTGTTCCCGTCTCTACTGAAAAAATATTCTTTAATTTTTTAATGTCGGATCGTTAATCAATCCGATGAAGAGCATTTCGTGAGTCTTAGGGTTGTTGATTGTCACGATGAACGGACGGTTGACATCTACGTTGACAATCTCATCCATATATGCGCTTCCTGTTAGCTCTACTAATGTTACAGCTGCACCTTTTGCTCCGTCTTCATCAATTTCCAAATGTGCCAGTTGTCTAATATTCTCTACTTTCGCAGATTCTGCAATATTGCCGAAATTTGTGATGAATGTTTTTTCAAATCCTATCTTTTGCAAAGCTTCATTCAACTTAATCTTTGTGTCTATGTTGAATTTTGGCAATGAAAGTATAGAACTGTAAAGAATGTCTATATAACCATCTCCTCCAGTTTTGTGTTTTATGTTATCAAAATCGATTTCTGCAAGAACTGTTTCTGGAGAAACTCCTTCTGCTGGCAAAACCACATTCATTTGGAATCCTTCTAAAAATGGAAGAGTGACGAGTTGGTAGTTTTCTCCTTCTGCATAATTACCAACAAAGTAATGATTCATCTTCTCTACTTGCTTCTCTTCTCCTGTTGATGTGATGAATTTTCCCATTTCTGTTGCCTCTGGACTGAATTTTTCTTCCCATTCCGACTGAAAACTCAAGGCATTTGCTAATACTAGAATTAATGTTGGGTCTTTGTCGATTCCGAGTCCTTTAATCATTCCATTTGTAGACTTATCTGCCCAATCATTCATTTTCGTATAGGTAGAATCTTCATTGAAGTCTACATTGTTGGCTGCAGCTTTGAAGTATTCGTCAAGGTTTTGCATGAAGTTTTTTCCAAAAAGAACTCCGTTTTGAAGGAATGCCGCATTGGTTACTCCGATTTTGACTTTTTGTGGATTTGTCATTTTTAGATTAGTCAAACGCTTAGAATACATGTTGTTCAACTCGTCTAGTGGTATGTTTTCTTTTCCTAATGCGGTTGTGATTTCTGCGTATGCTTCATCATCGTCAGCTCCATTTGCCAACATGGCTAATGCAAACTGCAAACTGGTAGGCGAGAAGATTAAGTTCTTGTCTTTAAAGTTTTCTTCTTTTGAAATGTCTGTAAAGAGTCTTGTCGCAAATTTGTTTGCAGAACTTTGTGTCTCAAGTTCATTGTCAGAGAATTTTATTTTTTTCTCATTTCTCTTTTCTTTGACACAATCGTTATATGTTTCTTGTATTTTGAATATTTCCCAATCGTCAGCACCGATCTCTTTTAATTCACGAATTTTGGCGGAGTCATATTCACAACCTTCGACCATTGTTGTTAGAATGTTCCAGTTGGCAACGTCGCCTTCCATACGCGCAATCTCTTCGTCGAATGTCACTTCTGCTCCATTCATTGGATAAAGAGATGATGATCCGTCTGTGCGATTGACTTTGATGAAGACCTCTTCTCCTTCTGTCACATGGCTTACACGGTCTGTCTTCTCAACCTTCACATCGTATTCCTTGCCGTCTGGCAAGTTGATGTGCATATATTGTGTCGCAGACATTGTGAATGCTGCAATCAATCCGAATACTGAAAGTATATGTTTTTTCATAATCTTATTCCTTTATTAGTTTGACGTTTTGTGAGCCTGTCTTAAGAATGTAGACTCCTTTCGCTTGTGGCAGTTCTAATTCTGCCACACCTTCTTCTGTGGCATTCACTTTCTGAATAGCCGCACCTCCTACAGAGTAAAGCACAACAGAAGATTTCGACTGCAAACCTTCTGCTTTGACGTGGCTGTTGTCTGAATAAGTGAAGCGGACTTCATTGCTTCCTAAAACAGCGACGTCGCTTAAAGAACCGTCAGTGAAATGATACGAGTCGACTTTGCTGAGCTCGAAAGCTGTCCTTGCTGATCCACTGACAATCAGGCTGTCGGCTTTGTAAGAAATTTTTGGAGATTCCGACAGAAGGTATGAAAACTTTGTCCCGTCGGTCAAATCAACTGTGACGTGTGTCGTCTCAGCGAATGCCGGAACCATTGATGTTATTGCCACCATAGCTCCCATAAAACATAAACGTTTTCTCATAATAAAAAAATTAAATTACACTAATCCCAGACGATAAGCTTTGATTTTTCGCGATGCAAGAATGTCTTGCATGTTTACAAATTATTAATACTAACTAACTTTGGTTGTCTGAGACTATGCAAATATAATAAGATTTTGATCGTATGACACATTCTTTTTTTGTGAATATTGACATTTTTTAAACAATATTAACATTAGAGTGTTGGAATTTCTACAGAAAAAGCTGTTCCAGAAATGCATGGAACAGCCTTTTTTGCTAATAATATATTACATAAATGATATCGTGAAGATGTGCACGAAATCATATTGAAACATACGCACGTAAATGTTTTGTGGTTATACGCGCGTCTGTGCGTCTCTTCTATGTTGCATTCC
>DGHQ01000016.1:0-17167 GCA_002392915.1 Bacteroidales bacterium UBA3844
CCATACCGGCACCACCACCTACCCAAATCATCTCTCTGCCTGATCCATATACAGGACGGAACTCTCCGTAAGGTCCTGACATGATCACCTTGTCTCCTGGCTTCAAATTGAAAATGTAAGAAGACGCGATACCTGGGTTGACATCGATGAATGGGCTCTCACCTGGTGCCAATACATTTGGAACTGGCTTGCCATCCTCTCCCAAGATAGGCTTGTTTGTCTTTGGATCCATCTTGAAGCGTGGCTTCATAGGAGGAGTAGCGATACGAACGTTCAATGTGATGATATCACCCTCATCTGGATAGTTGGCCATTGAGTATGCACGGATTGTCTCTGTTGGATTCACACAACGAAGATCAAACATCTTGTTGTTGTTCCAGAAAGGAAGATAGACATCTCCGATCAACTCTTTATCAAAGTCGTTGTAGCTGATATCAAATGCAGGAATCTTAATCTGTGCGTAAGAACCTGGCTCGAAGTGCATGTGCTCACCAGCTGGTAAAGCAACCTTGTACTCCTTGATGAATGTAGCGACATTTCTGTTTCCAATAACTGTACACTCCCACTCCTTTACGCCCATCACAGACTCAGGAACCTTGATTGACATATCACATTTAACCTTTGCCTGGCAACCAAGACGCCAGTTGGCTTTCTGCTCCTTACGTGAGAAGAATCCCTTCTCTGAATCTAGGATCTCACCACCACCCTCTGTGATCTGGCACTTGCACTGTCCGCAAGCACCCTTACCACCACATGCTGAAGGCAAGAACACTCCGTTGGATGCCAATGTTGAAAGCAATGACGAACCAGACTCAACCTCTAGCTCCTGCTCTCCATTGATCTTCAATTTTACAGGACCTGATGCCACCAAAAACTTCTTTGCTACAAGAAGGATAGCAACAAGTGTCAAAACAACTGCGAGGAATACTCCAATACTTGCTAAAATCAAATTCATGTCCATTTTTTATTCCTCCATTTTAGATTTTAAGACCTGAGAAACACATGAATGCCATAGCCATAAGTCCTACAGTGATAAATGTAAGTCCAAGGCCCTTCAACGCTGCTGGAGCGGCATTGTAGCTCAATTTCTCACGTATAGCAGCCAAACCTACGATTGCCAATAGCCAACCAAGTCCTGAACCCAATGCGTATGCAAGACAGTCTGACACACCACCGATGTACTGTGTGCTGTCTGGTGACATTGTGATTCTCTGCTGCATGAATAGAGACGCACCCATGATTGCACAGTTTACAGCGATCAAAGGCAAGAAAATACCAAGTGACGCGTAAAGCGATGGACTGAACTTCTCAACTACCATCTCCACCAACTGCACAATACCTGCAATCACGGCAATGAATAGGATGAAACTCAAGAATGACAAATCAACACCTTCAACCAAACAATCTGGTCCGAGAACCTTTGTATAAAGTAGGTAGTTGACTGGCAATGTCACGCACAACACGAAAATTACAGCAAGACCAAGTCCTAAAGCTGTCTTCACATTTTTCGAAACTGCAAGGTAAGAACACATACCTAGGAAAAATGCGAAAATCATATTGTCGACGAAAATCGACCTTACAAATAAACTAATAAAATGTTCCATATTCTTTTCCTAAATACCTGTTGTTATTTCTCCTGCAACTCAGGGTTCTTTGCTCTCATCGCCCAGATGATACATCCTAGGATGATCAATGCCATCGGTGGCATAAGCATCAAACCACAGTTCATATAACCTGCCTCGTATAAGCAATCAGGAATAACCTGGTAGCCAAACAATGTGCCGGCTCCGAATAGCTCACGAATGAAAGCTACAATGACCAATATGATTGCGTAACCAAGACCGTTGCCAATACCGTCGACCAATGAATCTACAGGTCCGTTAGCCATTGCGAATGCCTCTAGACGACCCATCAAGATACAGTTTGTAATGATCAATCCGACATATACTGACAATGCCACACTAACATCGTATGCGAAAGCCTTCAAAACCTCACTTACGATTGTCACCAATGTAGCGACCACCACCAACTGAACGATGATACGTATACGGTTTGGAATAGTGTTTCTCAACAAAGAGATAACAACGTTTGCTAGAGCAAGAATGATTGTTACCGACAATCCCATTACAATTGCTGGCTCAAGCTGTGCTGTAACGGCAAGCGCAGAGCATATACCAAGCACCTGCACAGCCACAGGGTTGTTCAAACCTAGCGGTGTAAGAAATGTTTCTTTAAGATTACTCATTTGTATATCCTCCTAATGTTATTTTTTCAACTCGTCTTTAACTTCCTTAACGATAGGTTCAACCTTTGCTACGATTGTATCCTTCACCGCATTGATCGTTGAATCCACAACAGCCATCTTTGCTGCGGCTGAATCCTGTGCAGCTGCCTCTACCTTTGTTGCGCCAGATGTCACATCTGTAGCAGAAGACAAGAACGAGCTGTATCTCTTCAAGCAAGTCTTCAACATCTCATCAACACCCTTTGATGTGATTGTACCTCCTGAGATACCGTCAACCTCGCAAGATGAATCTGAAACCTTTCCGTTCTTGACAACACTCAAAACGACATTGCCATCTCTTGTGACTGTCTTGCCTTTGAACTGCTCTGTGAAGAATGGCTTTGTGATTTCGGCTCCTAGTCCTGGAGTCTCACCCTCATGTCCGAAATAAGTTCCAAACACTGTGTTCTTGTCTGAATTCAATGCGACATAACCCCAGATTGGACCCCAAAGACCAGCACCTCTAACTGGGAAAACATACTTCTTCTCTCCGTTTAGTGTGCACTCGAAAACATGAAGTTCTGTTGTGTCAGCATAATTTGTTTTGAACTCGTCTGTATACTCTGCAAGAGAACCATCTGCATTCAAAACGAAATCTGTAACCTGCTCCCAATTTGTAGCGACGTCTCCGTCAGTGATATTCAAAGCACTCAAAATCTGCTTCTTTGTATCCAACTTGACATTTTCAGTCTGCTTCTCTTTCAAAGAAGAAGAAATGAAAGCTAGAAGGAAAGCAACGATAATAACCATTATCGAAGCATAACCGATAGTATAAGCATTACTATTTGTATTCATTTTCCTGCTTTTTTAATGATTATTTATTATTAAGACGGCTCAATCTCTTATTGATGTTACGCTGTACGAAACAGTGGTCTATCAATGCTGCGAACAAGTTCATCAACAAGATTGCCAACATCATTCCTTCTGGATAACCAGGATTCATACAACGAATTATAATTGCGACAACACCGATCAAGAATCCGAAGATGTACTTACCGCAGTTTGTACGTGGAGATGTAACTGGATCTGTTGCCATAAACACAGCACCGAAACAGAAACCACCGACACACAAATGCTCCATCCAGTCGAGATTCCAAACCTGATTTGTCTCGCTTCCGATTGCGTTGAACAAGAATGCTGTAAGTGCTCCACCGACGAATACACTGATCATTGTTCTCCAGTTTGCAACTCCAGATACCAATAGGATAACTGCACCGATCATGATGGCGATGACACTTGTCTCACCGATTGAGCCTGGCATCAAACCTACAATCATATCGTTAAGACCTACAGGATTACCAAGAGCGTCTGTCACTGTTGTTGTAGAACCGGTTGCCACCTGACCTAGGGCAGTTGCACCAGTGAAACCATCTACAGTTCCATTAGCCAAATCGTTACCTAGTCCGAAAATAGACTCCTTTGCAATCCAGACTGAATCACCACTCATCTTTGTAGGATAAGCGAAGAACAAGAATGCACGAGTGATCAAAGCCACATTGAAGATGTTGTAACCTGTACCACCGAAAATCTCCTTAGCGAAGATTACTGCGAATGCTGTTGCCACAGCGATAATCCAAAGTGGGCACTCAATAGGAACGATCAATGGAATCAACATACCAGAAACCAAAAATCCTTCCTGAATCTCCTCATGCTTCCACTGTGCTACTGTAAACTCAATTCCTAGACCGACTACGTATGAAACGATGATCTTAGGAAGAACTGCCAAGAATCCGTAGAAGAATACCTCCATGAAGCTTGCCTGATCAAGTGTACCTGCCACCAAATAATTCTGGTAACCGACGTTGTACATACCGAAAAGCAAAGCTGGGATCAAGGCAATCACGACAAATGACATCACACGTTTGCTGTCGATTGTGTCGTGAATATGTGTTCCGCTCTTCGAAACTGTGTTAGGCACGAACAAGAATGTTTCAAAGCCATCAAACACAGAACGGAACGCTGAAAGTTTGCCGCCCTCCTCAAAGTTTGGCTTCACTTTATCCAGAAAATTCCTTAAAGCTTTCAATTTATCACTTATTTAAATTATTACTCCAATTATGCCAACTCCTTACGCAAGTAATCCAATCCTTCACGAACGATTCTCTGCGTTTCAATCTTGGATGTGCAGACATACTCACATAGGGCGAAATCCTCAGGTGCAACCTCGTAAATACCAAGTTGCTCCATCTTGTCGATGTCCTTGTCCATGATTGCTTTCACCAAAAACTCTGGCAAAATATCCATTGGGAATACAGCGTCATACTCGCCACTCATGATGAACGCGCGCTCACCACCGTTAAGGTTTGTGTCTGCTACATATTCCTTCTTGCTGCCAAGTAGCCATGAGAAATAAGAATGGCTTGTGCTGAACTTGTTAAGACGTGGCATAATCCAGCCCAACAACTCATTATTCTTGTTTCCTTCTGGGATAACTGTGATCTGGTGAGCGAAAGCTCCGATGAATCCATCTTTGCTAACCTGACGACCAGTCAACGGATTACCGCTGATGTATCTTACATTCTCCTCTGATACCTGACCCTTCACTACAGAAGCGATCTCAGCACCTGGATATGTCTTATAATATGAAGGCTTTGAAACTGATGATCCTACAAGAGCGATAAGTCTTGAGAAATCAATTGTTCCTTTCTTGAATGCAGAACCAATAGCCACTACATCGTATGGGCTGATTGTCCATACAACCTCACCCTTGTTGATTGGGCTGATATGGTTGATCTGAACACCAACGTTTCCTGCTGGATGAGGTCCCTCAAACTCTGTGATGACAACTCCCTTCAACTCCTTGAATGCACGAGCTGCAGAATCCTTGTGGATTGAAACGTACACCTTGCCAGTTGTCAACTTTGCAAGAGCGTCGATTCCAAGCTGAAGCTCATCCTTACACTGTGTGTAATCGAACACATAGTCGTATGACGGTGCCAATGGAGCAGAGTCAAAACCCGAGATGAAGATAGCCTTAGGGGCATCGTTAGGGTTAGCGACTACATCAAATGGACGCTGGTTAATGAATGCAAAGAAACCACTCTCCAAAAGAAGTTTCTTAACATCAGCTGAGCTTAGCTGTGATGGCTGAGCTTTCTCAAATGGTACAGACTCAAACTTACCATCCGATTTCAACCTAATATCCAACACCTTTCGTCTCTCACCACGATTGACAGCTTCAACCGTTCCGCTACATGGAGAGACAACCTTTAAATCTGGGTTAGCCTTGTCGTAGAACAACACCGAACCCACCTTCACTGCATCTCCCTCCTTAACAGCAACTTTTGGAGTCATGCCGTGAAAGTCGTCAGGGCGCATAGAAAAAAACTGACTCTGCAAAGCATCAGACTTCGTCTCTGCTGCCTTACCTTTCAGTTTTATGTCCAGGCCTTTTTTGATTTTAATTGATTCAGCCATAAATGGATCTAAAAAAAGTATTAAAAATTATAGGCAAAGTTAAACCTTTTTAACGATTTTATAACAAATATCCTCGTTTTTTTGTTTTTTATTGATAAATATTGGTGGAAACGGACATTTTGGTATCACATTGGCTATTGGTCATCAACATTTATAATTTAGCATTTAGAATTTAGAATTTCATTCCAGCTCCACCGTCTCCAAATCATAAGGCACCTCTACCCTACCGGAGAATCCGAGTTTTGCCTCTGCCGTATACCTCTCCTTTCGTGTATCCAGTGTCTTCTCTTCAGTATGATATAGCAAAATATTTTTCACGTCAAGAGTAGACGCGATTTCACCCGCGTCTTTCGCAGTGCTATGATGCTTTTCGTATGGATGGAATCTGTCACGGTCGTCGTACAAACAGAAAGCCTCACAAAGCATCCAGTCGACACCTTTCACATAATCCGCACATTTCTCATTATATGGTTCATCACCCAGACAAGCAAGCTTCAGATCACCATACTCCATACGGTAGCCAAACTGCTCCAATTTAGTGGAGTGGATAGAGAACGCAGTGAAGTGGGCACCGATGGCTTCAAACGCCTCACCGTCGCCAATTTCATTGATCAAAATACCCTTTCCGACCTCAGAAGCGATCTTTTTCGGCAACATTTCCGTCACCATCATCTTTAATAGGCCACAAAGGTGCGAATGACTATATATATTAAAAATACCTTTATATTCTCCACGGTTGATCGCTGTAGAAATCATACGCACAATCCAAAGTGCGCCAAGGAGATGATCGGTGTGGGCATGAGTAAGAAACATTGCGTTCAAACTACGGTAATCGATACCCGCTTTTTCAAGTTGAACTAGCACTCCATTGCCACCACCTGCATCCGTAAGAAGATTTCCCTCTTCCGTCGATATCACAAAACAAGTGTTATAGCATTTCGTCACAAGGGCATTTCCTGTGCCCAACATTGTTATTTTTGCTTTCATCTTACAATTAATTTGGCCGCAAAAATAATAGTTTATAACGAAAACGGAAACAAAAAAATTGATGAAACTAAAGGCAAAAACAAAATGTATACTGATTGTGTGCAACATAATTTACAGAAACAACCATATAATGACTTAAAACTCCAAACTATTTCCTACTTTTGTAGTGATTCTATTTATAAATAGGATTTTAATAATTTAAGCCATGAAAAAAAAATTAGTTTTATTGATCGTTTCTTTCATACTATGCATGCCAACATTTGCCGCACGTAAAAAGAAAGACAATACCACAAAAAGTGAGACAGCGGAAGTGGTGAATGCGACAAACACGCAACTGAAATTCAATATTCTAACCGATTCTACAGCAGAGGTGATAAACGATGATTCATATTGGAGTCTTATATCTATTGAAGTTCCTGAAAAAGTACGAATAGCGGATAATATATTTACTGTAACAAGCGTTGGTTCAAAAGCATTTGAAGATTGTCAAAACCTGACAAACGTAAAAATACCCTCAAGCATAACCGACATTGCAAACGAAGCGTTTTCCGGATGCAGCAATTTGACAAATATTAATATTCCTTCAAGTGTAAATCGCATTGGAGAAGGTGCTTTTTTTGGTTGTAAAAGTCTGAGCAGCGTTGAAATACCTACGAGTGTAACAAAACTTGAATATGGGGTCTTTGAAGGATGCAAAAATTTGACAAGCATAAAGATTCATTCAAATGTAAAAAGCATTGGCGGAACAGCTTTCTATCGTTGTACCAGTTTAAAAAAGATCGAGATTCCTTCAAGTGTGACCAGCATTGGCAATGGAGCTTTTTATGGATGTGATAATCTAAAAAATATCATTGTAGACTCCAACAACCCCAATTATTCTTCCGAGGATGGAGTTTTATATAATAAAGACAAGACCGAGATAGTCGTTGTTCCTGGTGCGACCAAGGGCAAATTCACAATTCCATCAAGCGTAATCAGCATAAGTAAAGGTGCCTTCGCAAGATGCAGAGGTTTGAAAAACATAGAAATTCCATCCAGTGTGAATACAATCGAAGATTTTGCGTTTTCTGATTGTGAAGAATTGACAAGTATATCGATTCCTTCTAGTGTATATAAAATAGGCGATTATGCTTTTTCAACATGTAAAAAACTGACAGCCATAGAGATACCTTCAAGCGTCACAAAAATTGGAGACTGGGTGTTTTCTCACTGCTATAGTCTGACAAACATAGAAATACCATCTAGTGTGACAAGCATTGGAGATTGGGCATTTGCTAATTGTGATGGCCTGACAAGCATAAAAATTCCATCTAATGTCACTAGTTTAGGAGACCGTGCATTTTTTAATTGTTTTAGTTTGACAAACATAAATATTCCATCGAGTGTAACCAAAATCGGAAATTCAGCATTTGAAAAATGTACCGGACTGACAAGCATAGAATTTCCTTCAAGTGTCACAGACATAGGAGAGAAAGCATTTTACGAGTGTAAAAATCTAAAAATTGTTATTGACAACTCTGAGGAAAACTTAAAAATAGGAAACGATGCTTTTCTCGACTGTGCATCCGTAATATATACGAAAAGGACAGAAAATCCAGCAAGTTCTACGGAACAAAAATAAACCACTCATTTTTCACAACGGATAAAACCGAATTTAATAAACAAACTACAATAGATGAAAAAAGTATTATCAGTAGCGTGCTTTGCATGCTTCACACTACATGTGGTGAGCCAAGAGAATCTGTGGTGGAAAACGCCAGTCAACTCGCCAGAAGTCAACAAAGACAACACCGTCACATTCCGTCTTAAAGCGGCAAACGCCACAAAAGTTGAAGTTGTGGGAGATTTCTTGTCGAAAGATGAGAAAGCAGAGATGAAAAAAATCAACAATGACGTGTGGGAATACACCACTCCAAAAGCACTTGCACCAGAGTTGTATAGCTATTCATTCATGATGGACGGGATAAAGATTTCAGATCCGTCAAATGTATTCATGTCGCGCGACGTGGTGACAATCAGCAACTTATTCATGATCGACGGGAAAGAGAGTGAATTATACAAGGTTCAGAATGTGCCACACGGTTCTCTCAGCAAAGTATGGTATCACAGCGACAACCTGAATGCAGACAGGCGTATCACCGTCTACACGCCTGCAGGATATGAGACCAACAATCAAAGATACCCAGTGTTGTATCTTCTTCATGGAATGGGAGGAGACGAGGATTCTTGGTCGACGTTGGGACGTGCGGCTCAGATTTTGGACAATCTGATAGCGCAAGGTAAAGCCAAACCTATGATTGTGGTTATGACCAACGGCAACTCCGATTTGCAAGCTACATGGGGAGAATCCCCCACCGGCTATGTCACTCCTACTATAGAATTGCCCAAAACGACAGATGGCTCATTTGAAGAGGCTTTTCCTGAGGTGGTGACATTTGTAGATAAAGCGTACAGAACAATTGCAAAAAAAGAGTCAAGAGCTATCGCCGGACTGTCGATGGGAGGATTCCATTCAATGCAAATATCAAAAGAGTATCCTACACTATTCAACTATATCGGACTTTTTTCCGCTTCCGCAAGATTTAAGGGCAGAAAAGATTCGCATATCTATGAAAATTGTGAAGCAAAATTAAAAACACAGTTTGCACAGAAACCAGCGTTATATTGGATTGCAATAGGCAAAGATGATTTTCTTTACGAGGAAAACCAGAAATTCAGATCTTTTTTAGACTCCAAGGGATTTCAATATACTTATGTGGAGAGTGAGGGAGGACACATCTGGAAAAATTGGAGAAATTATTTATGCCAGTTTTTGCCATTGATCTTCAAATAATGGACAAGTTTTGATCAAACAATAAGGGGCAAGTTTTGATCAAACAATAAGGGGCAAGTTTTGAAACCTGCCCCTATTTATGAAACAAATAGATTGTCTCTATGTTTATTTTCTAAGGATAACCTTAGAAGCAAGCTGACCCTTGTCGTTCTTGACAACGATAGCCACGACCTTGTCAGCCTTCGTAGCTGCACGGCCTTCCATATTGTAAGCGGCAACCAACTCACCATTTTCAACAACAATATCACCATTCTCGTCTACATAAGCGACAATGTCAAATGCATCAGAATCAACCTGGTCGACCTTAACATCAGCAAACTTCTTAGAAGAGAACATGATATCGTCAACCAAATAGCCCGCCTTAGAACCCTTGAAGATTAAGTCAAAAGACTCTGCACCTGAAGGCACCTTAACCTCACCTTCAAACCTAGTCCAAATTGGTTTAATTGTATCATTCGCCAAATCAACAATTTCACCTGTATTAAACTTCAATAAAATAGGAATATCATACTCAGCGTAATCATCAGCATCTGTCCAATATCCCTTTTCATTCTTATGCTTCTTTATCAGCATCTTTGAATAGATTGTCTCTGTTCCTGCAGGGATCTTAATTTCAGGGAACACAATAGAATCACGTACAGACTCTACCTGCAATGCATGAAGCTGCTCACAGTCGATATGGCCAGAACCATCCTGATTACGAACAGAATCAGGCATGAAATCACGGAACAAATACAAAGGGCTTCTACCTTCTCCTTCCCAATAGTCTGCATATTCTTCTGTGAAAATTGGCTGAATACCACCATGATATGCAGATGCTTCCTTAGTAGCGACCTTCAACTCCTCAAGATAGAAATCTCCAAGTTTTACATTATCGAAATTTTCAGCATAGAATGGCTTTCCCTCTTTAATAGAAACAAACGCCATATTCTTTATGTATGGGTATTCTTTAAGGACACCCTTATAATGACAATAATTACCTCCTACATTGTATTCACGTGCATAAGAGAAATTCATTCCGAAAAGCTGCTTCATAGAAGCCTTAGCATAAATATACTTATATGTAGTAACCCATTCTTCTGTTGGGCCCCACTTCGCATCTACGAAACTGAATGTCTCTGCTGTGGAAGCATTTTTAGATTTCAATAATTTTTCTTGTGTTGTGAAACCAAACATCCACAAAGGTTTGTTTCCAAAATATATGTTTGTATCTTTATCGAAATCTGGAATCTTATACTCAAATACCATCACATAGTTTTCTGACAAATCCAATGGCTTATCAGAATTAAACTTTAGACGGACATCCAAATAATCATCAGATAGCTGCTTGTAAACAACCAAATTTTCTCCATCAACAGTAGTGTCCTTCAATTCGCTAGGAACCTTTCCGTCCAAATCTTCAGGATCATACTCATAAATTTCCACATTGTCAGTAAGTTTTCCATCCTTAATGATCCAATATGCCTTGTCGAAAGATAATTCGGCAAACACTGATGTGGATGCAATCAAAGAGACAATAGAAAGTAATAGTTTCTTCATTGTAATAAATTTTAGTTAATTCTTTGAATAATAGTAGCCAAAACTAGAGATTTTCCAGTTTTGGCCACTGAGTAAGGTTATATAATCAATTTGATTATTTTTACTTTACAATCAACTTCTCTGTTGTAGCATTAGTCTCGCCAACCACAGAAACGAAGTAAACACCAGGAGCTGCATTCAAAACGACAGTAGCTGTAGTATTAGCCTCTACATTCTGAGATAAAATCTCAGCACCAAGAGAATTAACCACCTTTACAGTTGAATTCTCAAATACTGAAACATTGAATACTCCACCTTCTGCTGGGTTTGGAGCGATAACAGGAGCATCAGCAGCTGTCTCATCTACACTCGTAGGATCACCTATGATTTTAAATGATCCCATTCCAGAGAATGATGTCATGAATGCAAATGATAGTTTGTGCTCACCTGGCTTATCAAAACGAATTTTGTGCTTAATTTCCTTGTTGTATGCGTTGTATGGCTTAACCCATCCCCATACGTTGTAGTCACCATCTTCATCACCACCGTTGCAAGTAGGCAAATACAATGCCTGGAAACGAGTATCCTCACCATTTTCTGTAACCAAACCTGGCTTTCCATCTACTGCAATAGCAAATGTGTTATAATCTTTATGGTCACAAGCATATACCTCAAACTCATAATCTCCAGCTCTCTTCACATCGATAGTGTAAGTAACCCATTCACCGTTACCGATGTAACCCAATGTCTTATAAGCTGTAGACTTATCCTTTGATGAGTAACCTATATCAAAGAACTCTCCTGGACGGAAATTATCCTCTTTACCTGCATCACCAGCATTACATGGCTTAGTATTGTTCTTGTCATTACCTGAACATGCCCAATCCTCATCATAGTCGAAATAAGCGTTGTCCTGACCACCCTTGTCGTATGCTCCCAAATCAAGAATGAAATCAGTCTTTCCATCAAACACCTGAGCAGACTCGTATGGTGATGATTCACAGAACGAGAAGTTATCACCTTTTTTCAAATTCTCTCTGATGAAATTACCAGATTCTGAAAAACTCATGTTGCCATAACCGCCACCTGTGAATGTTCCAGATGACTCACCCTTGTCTGACCAGCTCCAGTTAGCCCAGCTGACAATCTGACCACCTAGGTTCTTACCATTAGCAACCAAAAGCATGTGATTTCCAGCAGTCTTGTCTACACCTGAATCTCCAGTGTGGCTAGATAGACCCCACTCTGTAATAAATACAGGAACAAAAGCAGCAGCGGCAGAGAAAATACCCAAATATCTCTGTTGGTCAGCTGCATAATGGTGGAAGCTGTACATCAACTGCAAATCCTTAAATGAGTCCTTGATCTCCAATGGATCCTGGAAAGCAACTGTAACATCCTGGTCCCACTGAGGAGTACCGATAATTACAATAGCATCTGGAAGGTTCTGTGCAATTGTAGGAAGCACATTCTGAGCATACTTTGTAACCCAATTCCAAACATTGTGGAATGCAGCTGGAGCTCCATCAGTATCCTCATTTGGCTCATTACAGATCTCCCAAAGGACATGCTTATAACCTTTCTGCTTTACATAAGAGGTCATCTCGCTAAAGAACTCATTGTAGCGACCGTAATCACTAGCGTTTGGATTACCTGGCTTCAAGATATGCCAGTCTACCAAACAATAAATACCTAATTGAGCAGTGTAATCTACACAATTCTTCACCCATTGTATATCATAGCCTTCACCCTCATTGATATACATTGCGATACGAGCCATATTAGCACCTTCGTTCTTCATTTTCTCGAAGTCTGACATGTCATCGTAACAGCCCTTGAACCATGAACCATGTGTTGACCATCCTCTCAACTGAACTGGTTGACCAGACTCTGATGACAACTGATTGCCAACAAGTTTTAGCTTACCCCACTGATCGACAGGGTTAGCAGCAAAAGTCTGCATGCAAAGCATTGCTGCTGATACTAAAGTAAAAAGTTTCTTCATATTTTCTATAATTAGAACAAAACAATCACATGTTATAATTAAAAAAATCGCTCTACATAACCGTTAGAGCATCCAAATATATAGATAAAATTTCAAACTAAACAAAAAAAAGGAAATAAATATGTAAAAATACAGAAAAAAGGAGACGCGAATCCTCACGTCTCCACTTATATTATAATCTTTTTTTACCTGCCCCATCCACCACTATTACTACCGGCTTCTAACTCACTCAACAAGCTAAACTGTATCTTTGTTTTTTCTTTATACTGATTCTCAAACAAATCAAAATCAACATTTTCTGTCGTTGTGTAGAAAGAATAGCCATTCAATGACGAACCATAGGCAAAAATCAATTTCGACAATGCGACTGGCACTTTGCATGCGGCTATCACATCTCCTGATGAATTAGCAACACATAATGTTGCACCTGCCGACACAGAACAAGATGTGTTGGTGATTGAATTAGCGCAAGTCGGTTTGACATCTTGACTCCACATTCCCGCACTGCTTGGTCCGAGCACCAACAATGTGCCTCCTGTATGCTTCTGATAGCAACTGTTGCCATCTCCGGCATCTATAGGAGACGATCCACATGCGATCACAAGTCCTCCAGCGAACTCCATACTTCCGTTCGAATCCAAGCAGTCGTGATCTCCGGAAGATGAACAAGTCCACATTTGTCCACCCGAAACTCTCAACATACCCGTAGTCTCTGTCGTCACATTCAAACAGTCATCTGTTGTTGTGATATGCAAATATCCACCGTTGACATAAATATTAGAACCCTCAAGACCTTCATAAGCAGTCTTCACTCTTAAATATCCATCATTGAAAGTCAGATCTCCATCAGAATGCATGGCGTCATCCGATGTGTCAATAGTCAAATCACCTCCGTTAACTTCCAATTTTGTATTGGCATGAAACGCATCGTCTTTGGCATCCACAATGATTGTTCCGCTGTTGACCGTGATATTCTCTCCGACAAAAGCCTTCGGATTTCCAGCATATTTTGAGGAGTTTCCATCACTCATGCCTCCAAATCCGCCTGGTCGACCTCCAGTGGAAGACGAGCTTGAAGAAGACGTTGCTGTTCCGTTTGTAGTGACATTGATTGTCAAAGCTGAATTGTCGGCCTTCTCTGCACCTACAATCAAATCAGCCTCTGCTTTTACACCTTTCGCACCATCAGATGTCATCAATGTAAAATCTCCTGCTATCAGATATACATTGTTTCCCTTGACACAACGTCCTTCTGTATAGGCTGTAGATGTACTGGATGAACCACCAAATCCTCCGCCCCAACCTCCTGTTGATGTTGTAGTTGTAGCTCCAGTGTAATAGCCTCCGTTATTGGTTATTTTCACAACGCCACCCTTGACGGTGACGTCTCCGTCAGCAGTGATTCCTTTCGACGCGATGGCATTTTTTCCAAGAGTCAAATCGATTTTTCCATCACTTATCACTACTCCCATGTCTGTCTTGATTGCAGCAGAATAAGAGGTATCACCGTCAGCGATTATAGATGTCCCGTCGATATTCATTATAATCTCACCTCCATATATCTCAATATCTGCAAGAGAAGTCTTCATACCTTTGGCAGCAGCTCCAGTCATAGTGATATCTACATTTCCTCCCTTCACCACAATTGACGAATCAGATTTCAAAGCCTTCACATCTTCAGCAGAAGAAGAAAATACGAACTCCCCTTTTTCTATAAGAATCGACTCAGAAGCGTCCACACCATCTCCTCCTGTGCCAGAAATATTCAGTTTTCCACCATACATCTGCAGTCCATCACTGTTCAGGCCATCACCCTGAGCGGATATAATATTGACAGTGCCAGCATAAAATTCCGTCTTCTTAGACGAATTGATAGCATGCTTCGTGTTTCCTGAAATAGTAAGTTCACCATCTCCACCAAGTTCACCGAACTTTAGTTTAGACTTTGCATACACACATCCTTTATAAGATGAAGACGATGCGTCAGAAAGAGTAGACTTGCCTTTCAGCTCCACATTTGTAGCATAAGAGTCTCCATCAGCACCAAGATTTATCACTAACGGCGACGAAGATGCACTAGAGAGAGAAAGATTATCCATCACAAGAGTAAACGCTCTGTCGGGAGTGATTGTGAAAGATCCGTCTGAAGAAGTGCCTGAAAGATAATACACAATGCTCTTCTTATTCTGGGTCGACGTGAATGAGATATTCGCACCGTCTACAACATACGACACCTTATCCCATGAATAATCACTGACACTAACACGGCTGCCATCAAATGTGACAAAAATAGTATCAGATTTTCCACTGTCGTCTAATGAGAAATCAGCATATGATATCTCAGGGACATCAAACTCTTTGTCGACACTTCCTGATATTTTCATGACACCATCGACAAATTTTATTTGACTTATATCCTCTATATTAAATGATTCGGAAGAGCCGTCAAGATAAATATTCATTTTATCCTGAGCGAGCAAAAGCAAAGCGGCAAGTGAAGCTGCCGATAAAAACAAATATTTTTTCATAGCTTCTCAATTTTAAATGTAGAACCACCAATTTTTACCCAATAAATACCAGCAGGCAAACCACTCACATCAACATCTTCATTCTGTTCCACAATCTTCTTCATCACCACCCTACCGTCTGCGGATACAATCAACATCTCTTCAATTCCTTCGACTTCAATTTTCAAAATATTCGAGACAGGATTTGGATAGACATTGAACCGAACATCAGAAATCTGATCTACATCAGACACATCAACATTTGAGAAGTCCAATCTTTTAATATCATCCAGATTAAAGATCGAGAATTTGGCATTCTCACTAATCTGGATTAAAAGAGTGCGACCAGAAAAAGAAATCTGCCCCGTCTCATAAATGGGGAAAGAATTCTCTTCTCCACTTTTAAGCTCCGTCTTGACAACTGTGACCGTCTTGGCAGACAGGCCACAACAAAACAGAGACAGCAACATGAAAAAACTAACTTTATACATAACTTTTAATTTTTTGGCTCAAAAAACATACAAAATCGCACGTATTTTGACCGTTAGATTGATTTTCAAAAATACAAATCTACAATTTACAAGCAACCGCACAAAACATGTTTTTTATCTTTTATACATCTATTTTGGTACGATTGACAATGATGATCACCCAAAAACATTCACAAAAAACAGGGAAAAAAGAAAGAATGTAATCCGCAAAATACAGTATTGGCACGCTGAAAATATGACATGATATAAAAATTGGGAGATTTGATACTCATTCATAAACAATAATTTATTATCTTTGCAGAAAAAGAACGATTAAATTTTAACACAATATAAAGATATGGCTTCACAGGAAGATGCATTCAAGGCATTAGTTTCGCACTGTAAGGAGTATGGTTTTGTATTCCCATCAAGTGAGATTTATGGAGGTTTAGCAGCCGTTTACGACTACGGTCAGAACGGTGTAGAGTTGAAGAACAACATCAAGAAATATTGGTGGGACAGCATGACATTGCTACACCAGAACATCGTAGGTATTGATGCAGCAATCTTTATGGAGCCAACTACATGGAAGGCTTCCGGACACGTTGACGCATTCAATGACCCATTGATTGACAACCGTGATTCAAAGAAAAGATACAGAGCCGACGTGTTGATCGAGGATCAGCTTGCAAAGTATGACGACAAGATCAACAAAGAATGCGAGAAGGCAGCGAAGAAATTTGGCGATGCTTTCAACAAAGAGCAGTTCATCTCAACAAATGCGCGCGTAAAGGAGTATGCAGAAAAGAGAGATGCACTTCACGAGCGTTTTGCAAAAGCACTTAACGACAATAATCTTGACGAACTAAAGCAGATCATTCTTGACGAAGAGATCGTATGTCCTATCTCAGGAACAAGAAACTGGACTGACGTAAAGCAGTTCAACCTAATGTTCAAGACTCAGATCGGAGCGAGTGCC
This sequence comes from Bacteroidales bacterium UBA3844, assembly GCA_002392915.1. Lineage (GTDB taxonomy): Bacteria > Bacteroidota > Bacteroidia > Bacteroidales > Paludibacteraceae > UBA1723. The sequence continues at coordinate 17,001 of DGHQ01000016.1, forward strand.
GACAACACAATGGATATTTACCTACGTCCAGAGACATGTCAGGGTATCTTCACCAACTTCTTGAACGTACAGAAGACAGGCCGTATGAAGATTCCTTTCGGTATTGCTCAGATCGGTAAGGCATTCCGTAACGAGATCGTAGCACGTCAGTTCATCTTCCGTATGCG
>DGHQ01000016.1:17223-56132 GCA_002392915.1 Bacteroidales bacterium UBA3844
AGTTTGAGCAGATGGAGATGCAGTTTTTCTGCAAGCCAGGCACAGAGATGGAATGGTTCAAGCACTGGAAGAATTTCCGTTTGAAGTGGCATAAAGCACTTGGTTTGGGAGACCAGAAGTACCGTTACCACGACCACGACAAATTGGCACACTACGCTAACGCAGCCACAGATATCGAGTTTGAGATGCCATTCGGATTCAAGGAGGTTGAAGGAATCCACTCACGTACAAACTGGGATTTGAGTCGCCACGGACAATTCTCAGGAAAGAAACTTGAGTATTTCGATCCAGAAGAGAATAAGTCATACATTCCATATGTAATCGAGACATCTATCGGCGTTGACCGAATGTTCTTGTCTGTACTTGCAGGTTCATATAAAGAGGAGCAGCTAGAAGGCGGAGACAAGCGTGTGGTTCTTAACTTGCCACCAGCATTGGCACCTATCAAATGCGCAGTGCTTCCATTGTTGAAGAAAGATGGTCTGCCAGAGAAGGCTCAGGCTATCATGAACGAGTTGAAATTTGACTTCCGTTGCGCTTACGAAGAGAAGGATACAATCGGAAAGAGATACCGTCGTCAGGATGCGATCGGTACTCCATTCTGTATCACAGTAGACCATCAGACACTGGAAGACAACACTGTGACTGTTCGTTACCGTGACACAATGGCTCAGGAACGTATCAGCGTAGATGCAATCCACAGCAAAATCTCGGAAGCTGTTTCGATGAGAAACCTTTACAAGAAAATGATGCAGGACTAAACCGGTCCCATCCTTTATAAAAATATGCCTTGGCACACAAATGCCAAGGCATTTCAAAATATTATTAGTCCTTAAATCCCAAACTAAATGAAAAAGCTTATTTTGGCAGTGTTGGCTTCACTGCTTTCCTCTTTCATGTACGCACAACCATACACAATGATCAAAGGTGGTGCTCAATTAAGTAAATTTTCATCAGATGGTTCTGAATCTTTATTCGGTATCAGAGGTGGTATCGGAGGATTCGTTCCACTAGGAGAATCATCATTCTTCTTTATGCCACAGGCTGTGTATGCGCAGAAAGGTCAGAAAGCGGGAAAATTTCTTAACAATTGCACAATCCATTATGCAGAAATTCCTGTGACAATTGGAGCACTACTTAAATTCTCAAGGAATATCGGACTCGGACTTATGGTCGGACCTTACGCCGCCGTCGGTGTCGCAGGAAAAAGCGACAATCCAGATGTGACAAAACTATTCGACACAATCAGTCGCTTCGACGCTGGCATATCAGCAGGAATCCAACTACATATCTGGAAAATATTCTTGTTTGCCGACTATGATTATGGGTTGCGTAATCTTATGAATTCAGACGATTTAGATATAGGTGAGAATCTAACCACACGTAGTGGAGCTATAGGAATCGGATTTACATATTAATGTAGTCCACAAATTTTTATCATACTCTCATATTTCTAAATAGAGTATTATTAAAGGCATATCTTAGCTGATATGTCTTTTTTTTGTCTATAAAATTCCCCTTGCATACAAATAAAAAACTAACTTTTCAAAAAAATGCATTACTTTCGGCAGTACAAATGCATTTTTTAACAAAAAAAATTGTCAACATACAAACAATCGACTAATTTTGTGAACATAGGATTTTAAAACACATTATATATGATCATTGCGGAAGGAGGCTCGACAAAATTGGACATTGTCATAACCGATGAGCAAAATGGGGTGAGACGATACTCTTTGCCAGGGATCAACCCGTTTTACCAATCAACGGAAGAAATGACATCCACTTTGAAAGAGTCGCAAATAAGAGGAGAAGAGGGAAATGCTCTAAAGAAGGTTTTCTACTATGGAGCTGGATGTGCTTTTCAAGAGCAGTCTAATGCAATAAAAGAATGCTTCAAGCAAGCCTTCCAATCAGAATATGTAGAGGTGGAGAGCGATTTATTGGCTGCAGCACGTGGACTTTTCGGAGACGAGAAAGGCATCGCAGCAATCTTAGGAACAGGTTCAAATTCAGGATATTACGATGGCGAAAGAATCATCGACAATGTTTCGTCGCTTGGATTCATGCTTGGCGATGAAGGCAGTGGCGGTTATCTAGGCAAACACTTGGTAAGCGACATACTGAAAGGATTGACATCTACTGAATTAGCAAATGATTTTTTCAACGAATATCACACAAGCAGAGAGGAAATAATGGAGAATGTCTACAAAAAGCCATTTCCAAACCGTTATCTCGCAAGTTTTGTGCCATTTATAGCAAAACGAATAGAAAATGCGTACATCAACACACTTGTGATGAACTCATTCCGAGACTTTTTCAAACGAAACATTGCACATTACAGCATCTATAACACAAAGCAAATATCATTTGTCGGCGGAGTCGCTCAACAATTCAAGAGAGAACTCACTTTAGTAGCGTCGCAATACGGCTTTGTCATCAATGATGTGCAAAAGTCTCCATTGGAGAAGCTGATCGATTATCATACAAAACACTAAGGGGCGTTAAAAATTTTACCTTACAACTAACTCATTAACCCCATAAAAATTCACAGATTTGAAAGATGTACCATAAAAGTCATCTTTTCAGTTCATTATGTATTGTTGATATTTTTTGTGGCAATAAATGTTACACAACATACATAAAATTTCTTAAAAGGATTTAATTTTAGTAAATTTGTAGGATAATTAGTACTACGTACTATTAGAAGGGTAATTAATATTAGAAACTTATGGGCTATCTTAAGTTCGACAAATTCACGTTAGCAGATTTGGGACAATCTCTTCAAAAAGAACTCATTATCCCAAACAAACTAGGAGCATACTATAGCACAACCTCAGTAGGTTGCAATACGCGCAAATATCACGGCGCGTTTGTAGTGCCATCAGATATAGAGGGCAAGGAGAAGTTATTGTTGATTTCATCAATAGATGAGACTTTGATTCAGAATACAGCCGAGTATAATTTCGGCATACATGAATATTCAGCCGGATACTTTTCACCAAACGGACATAATTACATGCGTCTGTTTGATTACAACTCCAACTCTGTCACTGTCACATACAGAGCTGGAGGCACACTTGTCGAGAAATGTGTGGCGCTATGTGAAAATGAGAACAGACTGATAGTCAGATATAAGATTCTAAAAGGAAACACATCAATAAAAATAGAACCACTGCTTGCATTCCGTGACACTTCTGAATTGTGTGTGGAAAACGATTCTGTACACAAAGAATATAAAGCGATCAGCAATGGTATAGCACTCTCCCTATACGAAAAGTACCCTATGCTCAATATGCAGCTGTCAAAAAAGAGCGATTTTGTGGCGACGGGATACTGGAAGAAAAACATTGAATATTTCAACGAAAGAGACCGTGGCTACCACGACAGAGAAGATTTATATGTAGCCGGCCATTTCATAGTTGAGGCAAAAGAGGGAGATGTGATTTATTTTACAGCCGGTCTCAACGAATCTAAGGCTAAAGACATTGAAAGTTCTTTCAATTCTCTAATAAAGAAAGAATCTGCAGACACAATGGAAACTGTGCTTCTGCAGACAGCCAGGAACATGTTCGTTGAGAAAGACGGCAAATTCTATATGATGGCAGGCTATCCATGGTACAAGTGCATAGCAAGAAACATGGTCATCGCCATACCCGGTCTGATTTCGGCAGGTTCAACTCAAAAGGAGATAGACATATATCTTGGCACAATTGGTCATGAAATAGAAAAGATGATGTCGGAATCGGCAGAAAAAGGATACGATCCAAACATCACAGGTATAGAGCAGCCAGATGTCATGTTATGGTATGTGAAAGTCATTCAAGACTATGCTACGACGTTTGGGAAAAGCGCCGCAAAAAAGAAGTATGCAGACAAATTGATCCGCGTCGTCGACTTCATAAAGAGCGGCAAACACGTCAATATTGAATTAACATATAATGGTCTGCTTTACATCCATGGCTGGGAAAGACCGATGACATGGATGAATTCAATCGGTGTCGACGGAAAGCCAATCACACCAAGAAGCGGATGGACAGTGGAAATCAACGCATTGTGGTACGACACATTGAAATTCACCGCTGAGCTTACAGAAAACAACGCTTACGACCAATTGGCAGACAATGTCGGCGACAATTTCGTCGCCATATTCTGGAACGGCTCATATCTGTTTGATTTTGTCGACGGCGACCATTTCGAAAGAAGTGTCCGTCCAAACATGCTTTGGGCTGTGGCATTAAAATATTCCCCACTAAATGGAGATCAGCAAAAAGCAGTCGTGGATATGGCGACAAAAGAATTGCTAACGCCAAAAGGAATAAGATCATTGAGCCCGTACAGCAACAATTTCCATTGGAATGGGGCTGGCGGACAACAAGGGCGCGACTACGCAGCATTCCAAGGAGCGGTTTATCCTTGGCTGATGGGCGCATATATAGAAAGTTATCTCCGTGTGTACAAACAGAGCGGATACTCGTTTGCGGAAAAATCAATGCACGGACTGGAAGACGAGATGTTTAACAATACCATAGGCACATACTCAGAGATGTATGACGGAATGGCTCCATACAAGAGCAGTGAAGGAATGTCGTACGGAATAAATGTTTGCGAAGTAATCAGAGCCAAACATTTGCTGAGCAAATTAGAGGCAGAGTAAAGAAAGGATAGTTATGAAGGCTTTAATGTTTGGGTGGGAGTTTCCACCTCACATATTAGGAGGACTTGGTACTGCAAGCTACGGATTGATAAAAGGGATGTCTCGACACAATGATATTGACATCACTCTAGTGTTGCCTAAGCCATGGGGCGATGAAGACCAGAGTTTCCTGAAAATCATAGCTGCAAACAAAGTGCCTATCGTATGGCAGGAGCCAGACAGCAAGGTTCTTAACGATTCGTTGGAAGGAAGAATAACCACCGACGAATACTATAATTTCAGAAACTGTATCTGTGAAGACAACCGTTATATTGGGACAAACGGAATCGGAGCTGTGGAGTTTTCCGGACGTTATCCGGACAACCTCCTTGAAGAGATCCGCAATTATGAAGCTGTTGCAGGAGTGGTTTGTCGTTCAAACAATTTCGACATCATACACTCACACGACTGGCTTACATACAACGCCGGTGTGAAAGCAAAACAGATAACAGGAAAACCTCTTGTCATTCACGTTCATGCGACCGATTTCGACAGAAGCCGCGGAAACGTGAACCCTACCGTCTATAATATTGAGAAATACGGTATGGATATGGCGGACCATATCATCACAGTGAGCAATATGACACGAGACACTGTGATCAACAAATATCATATAGATCCGAGAAAGGTGACAACAGTGCACAATGCAGTGACACCGTTAAGCCAGGAGATTTTGGATATCAAGCCGAACAACAATACAGGCGACAAAATCGTGACATTCCTTGGACGAATCACAATGCAGAAGGGTCCGGAATTCTTCGTGCAGGCAGCAAGACAAGTGTTGAAAAGGACACCAAACGTGCGCTTTGTGATGGCAGGAGGTGGCGACAAAATGGCTGAGATGGTAGACCTCGCGTCGGCATACGGCATAGTCGACAGATTCCACTTCACTGGATTCCTAAAAGGAAAGGAAGTATACGAAATGCTGAAAAGCAGTGACCTTTATATAATGCCGTCAGTGTCTGAGCCATTCGGAATATCCCCGTTGGAAGCTATGCAATGTGGAGTGCCGACAATCGTGTCGAAGCAAAGCGGATGCGCGGAGATTCTGTCGAAAGTAATCAAAGTAGATTTTTGGGATATCGACGCAATGGCCGACGCCATCCATTCGATTGTCACCAACGACGCTTTCGCTGAATACTTGAAAGTGGAGGGAAAGAAAGAGGTAGACGAGATAAAATGGGAATACGCAGGTGATAAAGTCATCAACGTATACAACCAAGTGCTTGGCTACAAATAATTTGTCAACAATTAAAAGTAAAGATATATGAAGTCGATTTGTTTATACTTTCAAATACACCAGCCGTTTCGACTAAAAAGATATAGATTCTTCAACATTGGAGCCGACCACCACTATTTCGACGATGCCAATAATGAAGCTATAATAAAAAGGATTGCAAAGAATAGCTACATACCTGCCAACAATGCAATGCTACAGATGATTAAGGAAAGCAATGGAGAATTCAAGGTTGCCTACTCAATCTCAGGTCTGGCGTTGGAGCAGCTTGAGCATTATTGCCCAGAAGTGATCGACAGTTTCAAAAAACTTGCAAAGACAGGATGCGTAGAGTTTCTTGCCGAAACATACGCACATTCATTCGCGTCGCTACGCAAAGAGAACAAAGAGTTTGAGAAACAGGTAGAGGCTCATTCAAAGAAAATAGAATCTCTGTTCGGGCAGAAGCCAACTGTGTTCAGAAACTCAGAATTGTTGTTCTGTGACGACATAGTAGACAGAGTCGCAAACATGGGTTTTGCCGGAATGCTTGCAGAAGGAGCGCCACAAATACTCGATTGGAAAAGTCCAAACTATGTATATTGTTCGACAGCAAACCAGAGAGTGAAGCTTCTTTTGAAAAACTGTGGAATGAGTGACGATATAGCGTACAGATTTTCAGACTGGGGCTGGAGAGAGTTTCCTCTGACAGCAGACAAATTTGCCAATTGGATCATGAACAACCCAGACGAACAGGTGGTCAACCTGTTCATGAACTACGAAGTGTTGGGAGAAATTCAGAATGCCAACACAGGAATCTTTGATTTCTTCAAAGCACTTCCAAACGCAGCTAAAAACAGAGGCATCAGATTCGCCACTCCTTCTGAGGTGATCAACAACAATATGCCAACAGGCCAGATCTCAGTGCCCCACCCTACAACATGGGCCAACGCGACAAAGGATCTTTCGCCTTGGCTTGCCAATACAATACAAAACGAAGCTTTCAATAAACTTTATGCTCTGACAGACAAAGTGAACAGATGCTCCGACAAACAGATAATCGACGATTGGTACAAATTGCAGTCGACTGACCACTTATATTATATGAGCACATCATTCTACAACCAATCGTTCTGCCCATACGACTCTCCTTACGACGCATTCATCAACTATATGAATGTGTTGTCAGACTTCAACAAACGAGTCGACAGTTTCTTCACCGCCGACATCAGCGAAGAAGAATTAAACTCATTGGTAAAAGAGAAACTAGCTCTTGAGGCAGAGTTGGCCGCTCTAAAGTCTGGAAAAAAAGTTTCTAAAACAGAAACAAAGTCCGAGACAACAAAGAAAGCCACAAAAGAAACAAAGAAAGTTGTTGAAGAGAAGAAGGTTGCCAAAGAGACTGAAGCAAAGAAAAAGACTAAAAAGACAAATTCAAAATAATCTATATTTGACAAAATTTTAGCACATTTTTAGTACGTTTCTATACGAAACGTACTTTTTTTGCATAAAAAACAGCGAAAAATTAAAAAAAATGAACTTGTTTCTTGTATTCATTATAAACTAAATTATATATTTGCATAAAAATTATGTGGAATATGGAAAAGGAAAACATGCGTACGTCAGTCCCTATGGAAGGATTGACACTAGAGACAAGCGTCATTTTGGCAGTTAAGAATGGTAGAATCAGCGAGTCTATCACTTTGTTGGCTAACAAAGAGTTGAAGGATGCAGGCTATGAGCTTACATTCGAGCAGGCATTGGTGGTGTTCTTGCTAAACTTCTACGACGGTTTGACACAGAGAGACATCGCTATCTCACTAGACAAAGACAGTCCGAGCATCACTCGTTTGATCGACGAACTTGAGGGATTGAAGATGTTGGAGAGAAGAAGCGACCCTAACGACAGACGCGCTAAGAACATTTACCTTACTTCAAAAGGCAAAGGTGTAGTTCCAGGTATCATTGATGTTACAAAAGTTGCATTCAAGAAAGCATTCAAGGGAATCAGCGACAATGAGGTCAATGTAATGCAGAGCGTCTTGAAACGTATGATGGAGAATATGCGTGCTGAAATATCTAACGTAGTAGCACAGTAATCCATCTGAATCAATTTGAAATCAGTTAAAATTAGAAAACCTGAGGCTTTTAGCTTCAGGTTTTCTAATTTTAACATATTAACACTTTTAACATAAACCTAAAATTTAACAAATCATATAAACACCACTTCCCTACGCCTATTTTTCACATAAAAGCCAAGCATACATAACAGACCGTAAAATATAAACACCTATATTTCAACAATATACAACAACAATCACACGTTTTAGTATCGCCATATCACAATTTTCAAACAAATGGTTCAATGCAACTTATTATCAAATGAAAGTTAATAATGGTAAAAAAAGATGTTAAATAATGTAAAAATCCCGTTTAGTATCTACATAATACTAACTTTGCAATCGTCATTAAACGGACGCACGTTTATATGATTTTTGAGTTTGTCAGCGTGAGACATGAAGACGATTCAAAATTATTTATATTCCACAATTAATTTTTTATAAGTATCAGTATAAAAAGAAGAAATAAAAACTTTTCCATAATTTTACATTGGAGATGGACTTTTTTATGTCCGTCTCCTTTTATGCATTATTCTGAACATATTGAATCAAACAATCTCACTGGACATACAAACATATGGGCATGGTTAAAACCTGCCAGCATCTATCATTTGTACAAAATCACTTTGCATTGCTTGGCAGCGTCTTTCCGACAACAAATTAATCAACAAAAGACAGAGAAAGAGTCAAAATGAATTTATAAAAGACATTTTTTTGATTTTTAAGCCTCATAAATTTGCTATATAAAAATAAAACACTACTTTTGCACTCGCAAATGCGGATGTGGCGTAATTGGTAGCCGCGCTAGACTTAGGATCTAGTACTGAGAGGTGTGTGGGTTCGAGTCCCGTCATCCGCACAAAGAGATCGAGATTTTCTTGGTCTCTTTTTTTATTTGATTCATCCGCTTTCCAACATTTCATCCACACCCTACCTCTCGTCTGCAATAACAAATGAAATTAATACAATATATATTCCTTTATTTTGCAATTTGTTGCGAGATTGTGTAAATTTGCAACAACTGAAATTACATAAAATATGACAAAAAAGATTTTAATATATCAAGTGTTGCCTCGTCTGTATGGCAACATGGCAAAAAAAACAAAGTTTGACGGCAGCATCGTCGATAACGGATGCGGAAAATTTGCTGATTTCACTGATGATCGTTTGACTGAGATAAAAAATTCCGGATTTACACATATTTGGTATACCGGTGTGATTGAGCACGCCACAAAGACCGATTATTCTAAATTCAAAATAGCCGCGGACCACCCAGCGGTTGTGAAAGGTCGTGCTGGCAGCCCTTACGCCATCAAAGACTATTACGACGTAGACCCAGATTTGGCTACTGATGTGAACAAGCGTATGAGCGAGTATGAAAATCTTATTGCCCGCACTCATAAAACAGGGCTAAAGGTGATCATGGATTTCGTTCCAAACCACGTCGCCCGCAGCTACCATTCAGATGCCAAACCACGTGGAGTGCGTGACCTTGGTGCGGACGACATCACTGATGTTCGTTTCGACCGCGACAACAATTTCTACTACCTTCCTGGAGAAAAACTTTGCGCTCAGTTCGACATGAAGGGAGAGGCAAAGGAGGAATACGTGGAATTTCCATGCAAAGTGACTGGAGACGACTATTTCGCCAACAATCCTGGAGTCTACCAATGGTATGAGACTGTGAAACTGAATTATGGACGCGACTACACCAACGGCAACAGACTTGACATCCATCCAATTCCGTCGACTTGGAACAAGATGCGCGACATCCTTTTGTTCTGGGCAAAGAAGAAAATAGACGGTTTCCGTTGTGATATGGCGGAGATGGTGCCGACGGAATTCTGGGAATGGGTCATTCCACAAGTGAAGGAGAAATATCCGTCTATCATGTTTATCGCAGAGACCTATAATCCGTCACAATATAGAGACTATATTTTCCGTGGTCATTTCGACTATCTTTACGATAAAGTTGGACTTTACGACACACTCAGAGCAATCGCAGAGTGTAAGGAAAGTGCGTCTGCCATCACAGGGTGTTGGCAACGTTTGGATGGATTAGCACCGTCGATGCTGACATTCATGGAGAACCACGACGAGCAGCGTCTTGCATCAAGCCATGTGCTTGGCGACGCTACCAAAGGCCGTCCTGCCATGTTTGTCGCTGCGACTGTATCCAATGCTCCGACAATGGTTTATTTCGGGCAGGAGCTTGGCGAACCAGCGGAAGGAAAGCAAGGGTTCAGCGGCGACGACGGAAAGACATCCATCTTCGACTATTCCGTCGTGCCAACTATTCAAAGAAAGCTCAACGGCAAATCGACAAAAGCGGAAAAAGATCTGGAGAATTTCTATTCACGTCTCCTCACAATATGCCGCGACAACGAGTGCATCTACAACGGCACTTTCTTCGATTTGATGTACGTCAACTATCAAAACCAATCTTTCGACCATAACCGTGAATATGCATATGTGAGACGAAGCGACGAGAGGATTTTGATTTTCGTGGCAAATTTCAGCGACGAGAAGAAAAACAACCTTATCAACCTGCCTCAACACATGTTCGATTTTCTTGGCATCAAGCAAGGCAAAGTGTCTGCCACTGAACTGATGTCTGGCAAGACTCTTAAAATTGAACTGAATGCGGAATCTCCACTGAAGGTTTCGGTACCTGCTCAGAGCGGTGTGATTTTGGAGGTGTTGACGAAGGACGAATGACGATAGGCGTCGGCAATATGTTTTTATATTCGTTTATCGTAAAATTGCGGCAAAATAATTATCTTTGCATGAAATAAAAAGCAATATGGCAGATTTTATCGTATCGGCAAGAAAATACCGTCCGATGACGTTCAGTACCGTCGTCGGACAAAAGGGTTTGACTGACACATTGAAGAATGCGATCAAGACAAACCACCTGGCTAGTGCCTACCTCTTTTCAGGTCCGAGAGGAGTTGGAAAGACGACTTGTGCACGAATCTTTGCCAAGACGATAAACTGTATGAACCGCACTGCTGATTTCGAGGCGTGTGGAGAATGCGAAAGCTGTAAAAGTTTTGCTGAAGGACGTTCGTTCTGCATCCATGAGCTTGACGCCGCATCCAACAACAAAGTGGATGACATCCGTCTGCTGATCGACAAAGTGATGGTGCCGCCACAGGTCGGACAAAAAAGTGTCTACATCATCGACGAGGTCCACATGCTGACCACAGCAGCCTTCAATGCCTTTTTGAAGACGCTGGAAGAGCCACCTGCATATGCCATCTTCATTCTAGCCACTACAGAAAAGCATAAGATTCTGCCTACAATTCTGAGCCGTTGCCAGGTGTATGATTTCAAGCGTATCACTATCGACGACACAATCGACCATCTTGCCAATGTGGCGAAAAAAGAGGGGATCGAGGCTGAAGACGAAGCATTGGCTGTGATCGCAAAGAAAGCCGACGGTGGTATGCGTGACGCTTTGTCTATCTTCGACCAAGTGGTGTCGTTCTGTGGCAATAAGATCACATACAATGAAGTGCTCCAAAAACTTAATGTGCTCGACTTCGAGTACTATTTCAAGTTTATGACTCAATGCAAGAACGGTGATGTCTCAGGAGTACTCACAATCATCAACGAAGTGATTTCCAACGGATTCGACGAAGGTCTGTTCATCAACGATTATGCCCAGCATCTACGTAATGTCCTGATGGCACGCGATCCAAAGACAGTGACTCTGCTTGACGTGAGCAAACACGCCCAGGATCAGTATGTCGACGCCGCAAGAGACTGCGAAGAGGATTTCCTATACAAAAGTTTGAGAATAGCCGTGGAATGCGGAATACAGTATCCGACATTCAAAAACAAACGATTGCTTGTTGAACTTGCCGCAATCCGTATGTGCCAGATAATGGCCGAAAAAAAAAACTCCTGACAGAGCCAATTAAAAACGACTGGTGGGATGTCGACAGCAACTACCTGAAGTCGTTCCTTCAACTGTTCGCATCAGGCCAACCATCTGCGGCTAATCCTGCTGCCGCTATGCCCCAACAAACACTGCAGCCTCGCATGAACCTGCAGACTATCCAAAATGGGCATACTATCACGACTCATTCCATCCGCGGATGCAACGATGAACAGCAGCAAAACTTCGTCGTCACAGTAAAAGAACATAAAGTAGAGCGAGAAGTCACAAAAGGAAGTCTGGAAACAGCACGTATCAATATATATAATGAGTGGAGAGACCAGCAACGTTCACAGGAAGCAGGTCTTATAAGCACATGTAAGTTTGAACTGATCGACTCGTTCAAAATTCTGATCAAGGTTCCATCAAAAGAGGCTTATTCAAAATTGAGCGGAAATTTCCGCATCAACTTGCTTAACGCTCTAAAAAACAATCTGTCAAACTCCAAGATCGAGGTGCAATATATCATAGACGAGGCTATAGCCAAAGAGCAGGTATTGACCAACAAACAGAAGTTTGAAGCCCTTTTGAAGACATCTCCACTCGTGCAAATGCTAATGAACGAATTGGACCTTGTCTATTCTGAAAACCAGTAAAACAAATCCTCCAATTTTCTCATTTTAAATAACATGAATACAGCAAGAGTTTTCTTTCATTCTTATTTCTAGCATTAGGGTGTTTTCAAAGTTTTAAAATCATCAAAAATCCCATCAAAAGGCACAAAACAGAGTCAAAATACATAAAATTTAAAGTTAAAAAACGTAAAAACACTTGTTTTGAAAAAGTAAGTTTTTATTTTTGGAGCGTAAAAGGATACATAAAAGGATAAGTGATATGGTAAACGTAGAATTGAGGGTTTATCCCAAGTTCGGAAAAGTCTGGACAAAGCGCATGCCGCTTACAGACGACGGAGTTGTTGAGCTTCAACGACTTAAGGCAGATGCTTGCAAAGTAATGGTTTGTCAGCTCTTAGGCACCAAAGCAGACGACGTCAGCATGGTGGAAGTGAAGAGAATGATGAATGACGAATAGAATCATGATCCAATACAGAGAGATCCACGAATTTGATCAAAAAGAACTGCAAGACCTTTTTCTTTCAGTAGAATGGTCGTCAGGTCATTTCCCAGAAAAATTGGTTGTTGCCATGCGTAATTTCTCCACCGTCTACTCAGCATGGGACGGGGATAAACTCGTAGGCATGATTTGTGCGATGGACGACGGCATTATGAATGCCTACATACACTACCTGCTTGTGAGGCCGGAATACCAAGATCAGGCCATCGGCAGAAGGTTGGTAGAGATGACGCGTGATCACTACAAAGACTATTTGCGGATTGTGGTGGTGGCATACGACGATGAGATGCACTTCTACGAGCACTGCGGATTCAAGAAAGCCGACGGTGCGAGTGCCATGTTCATCACCGAATTATGGACGTGAACTCATAAAAAAGCGGTGAATCCACACGTTTTTCAAAAAAAATGAGAGAAAAATTAAAAAAAACGCCAAAAATGTTTTGCATATAAAAAAAAGTTACTACTTTTGCAGTGTCAAAACAAAACGACAACATTGGTTCCTTGGATGAGTGGCTTAGTCAGCGGTCTGCAAAACCGTGTACAGCAGTTCGAATCTGCTAGGAACCTCAAAAAGACTTCACAATGTGAAGTCTTTTTTGTTTTTAACAATAATAATCAAACGACATGGAGAATATACCTTCAGACCCAATGATGCTGCTCAGCTTCCTCAACATGAAACTGAGAGATTTCTATTCCAACCTCGACGAGCTATGCAACGCCCTCGACCTTGACAAAGAAGAGATTGTCAAAAAAATGGCGGACGCAGGATTCGAATACAACGAAACCCAAAATAAATTCTGGTGATTATCGCGTGGAACAGGATAAATTCAAACGTAACAGACAAATTATAATAACAATACAAAAAAAAATGGGAAAATTCCAAAACAAATATTGCATCCCATCAATACGTGCCAATTGGCACAATTACAATGGCGGTGTCTATTTCGTAACCATTTGCACAAAAAATCGGGAACATTATTTTGGGGAAATTACGCATTGTTGTGGAGACGTTGCACGCATATGTACAGACGTTGCACGCATATGTACAGACGTTGCACGCAGGTGTAGAGACGTTGCGCGCAGTAGAGACGTTGCGCGCAACGTCTCTACGGGGGTGAATACACAAATGGCAAATATTTCACCACGTAAAAATTCATTGGCGGTGGTTATCCGTGGCGTCAAATCGTCAATCACCCATTACGCCAACAAAAACAATATCCCATTTGCATGGCAAACACGTTTTCACGACCGAATTATCCGCAATCAGGCGGAATTGGACAGAATATCCGATTATATTGAGAAAAATGTTGTAAATTGGCATGATGATTTGTCGTCGTAGAGACGGTCTGCACACCGTCTATTTTTGCAAAATGCAGGGATGACGCATTGTGGAAACGGTGTGCACGCCCAATGTGGAGACGTTGCGCGCAACGTCTCTACAATTTTTTGATTCAATCATTTTCATTATCTTTGTAGACATATACAAACATCCGATTTATGGCAAAGAAAGCAACAACAGCAAAAACAAAAACGGAAAAATCAATCGAGGCACAGCTATGGGATGCCGCAAACAAACTTCGTGGAAACATTGAGGCTCCTGAGTACAAACATGTGGTGCTTAGCCTCATATTCCTGAAATATGCTGGTGTGAGATTTGAAAAGCAACATGCCAAACTTGTTGAACAGTACGGAGACAATAAGATCCTTGTGGAGTCGCCAATGGCATACGCAAAGGATAATGTGTTCTATCTTCCGGAAGAGTGCAGATGGGATTATATAATGGCTAATGCCAAAAGCTCGGATATCGCCCAAAAGATAGACAAGGCTCTTGCCGGAATAGAGGCTAAAAACAAGGCGTTGGAGGGTGCCCTCCCGTCGAACTACTATTCAAGCATCGGAATAGATTCCGCCAAACTTGGTTCGCTGATCGACATCGTGAACAACATGGAGCAGCACATGACCGACGACGATGATTTCTTCGGCCGTGTCTACGAATACTGTCTTTCCAACTTCGCTCTCCAGGAAGGAAAAGGAAAAGGAGAATACTACACCCCAAAATCTATTGTAAATCTCATTACGGAGATGATCGAGCCATACAAAGGCAAGGTGTATGATCCTGCGTGTGGTTCGGGCGGCATGTTCGTGCAGAGCAGCAAGTTTATTGAGGCTCACGGAGGTAACAAGCGAGACATCTCCGTCTACGGACAGGAATATACTCTGACAACATATAAGCTGGCGAAGATGAACCTCGCCATCCGAGGAATCTCAGCTAATTTCGGAGAGAAAGCGGCAAGCACATTCCAAGACGACCAGCATAAAGCGGAGAAATTCGATTATATAATGGCAAATCCTCCTTTCAACCAAAAAGACTGGCGAACGGAGAACGAGCTAAAGGATGATCCACGTTGGAAAGGATTCAAAGTGCCGCCGATGAGCAACGCCAACTATGCCTGGATCCTGAATATCTATTCCAAGCTGGCGAACGACGGAATTGCCGGATTCCTCCTTGCCAATGGAGCGTTATCTGGCGACGGAGATGAGAAAGAGATCCGCAAAGGGCTGTTGAGTGCAGACCATGATGCGGTGGAGGCGATTGTGATTTTGCCACGCAACATGTTTTATACCACAGACATCAGCGTCACACTTTGGATATTGAACCGTAACAAGCACGAGCGCACCGTCAGCATAAACGGAGAGCAGAGACACTATCGAGAGCGTGCGGGAGAGATACTTTTTATGGATCTGCGCACGTGGGGCGAACCGTTTGAGAAGAAATACATCACATTCAGCCAGAGCGACATTGAAAAGGCAGCGGCAAAATTCCATCAGTGGCAACGCACAGACATGGGAGAATACACAGATGAGCCTGAATTCTGCAAGTCGGTGAAGACCAGCGATTTGAAAGACTATTCACTTGTGCCGAGCAAATATATCGAGTTTGTGAACCGAGACGACTACGCCGGCTACGAAGAGACGATGAGCAGACTTCAGACCGAGTTGCGAGAACTTTTCGCACAGGAGGAAGAGAGCAGAAAGGCGGTGGAGAAAGTGTTTGAGGAATTAGGGTACAAATTGTGATTTCTTTCCAATCACTTGGAAAATATTCCAATTCTTTCTAATTTTGTATAAATTGGAAAGAATTGTAAAAGTTTACGATATGATTGAATACCCACCGCATTCTCCAAAATTAGAAATGTCTATACAATTCCTTGCTCTTAACCAGAATAAGGAATTGTGGTCATTTGTGCGTGCTATAAACGAGGAATATTTGTATTGGAACAAGGTAAAATATAAAAAAAGTCCCGATGGTTGTAGTCCAGAGGAGTTGTGGTCGAGAGTAAAACTTGATAGATTGCTACAAACTAAAGAGGTATCAGAATGGGAACAGTACAACATACATTTTGGTTTGACAAACAAAATGCAGAGTCTATGTCATGAGTTCGACTTGAATTTCGGAGGAGTTTTAGGCAATGATTCTCTTTTGCAATCAGAAGACAAGCATAAATATCTGGTAAGTTCGTTGATGGAGGAAGCTATCGCTTCCAGCCAAATGGAGGGTGCCTCTACAACTAGGAAGGTGGCTAAGGATATGCTGAGGAAAGGGTTGAAACCCAAGGACAAAGCACAACAGATGATCTTGAATAATTATAATACAATTCGTTATATATCAGAAAACAAAGATCAGATTTTGACAGAAGAGGCTTTGCTTCATATCCATTCGCTCATGACTGAAAACACGCTAGATAATCCTTTGGATTGTGGACGATTCAGGGACAATGATGATGTGGTGGTAGTGGATGATACCAAAAGTGAAGTTGTACATACACCTCCGTCGCACACGGAAATACCAGTGTTTGTAAAAACGTTTTGTGACTATTTCAATGTTAAGGAGAGCGAGCTATTTGTGCATCCCATCATAAAAGGAATTATTCTACATTTTATGATAGCGTATATGCATCCATTTGTTGATGGAAATGGAAGGACGGCGAGAGCGATATTCTATTGGTATATGCTTAAAGAGGGGTATTGGTTGATGGAATATATGTCTATTTCCAGAATCATCTATAAAAGAAAAAACGATTACGAAAAGGCGTATTTGTATGCTGAAGCGGATGGAAATGACATTGGATATTTCATTTTATATAACTTAAAGGTATTGAAGGAATCATTCGAGGATCTTCAGGTGTATCTAAAAAGAAAAAGTTCAGAAAGAAATGATGCAGACAAATTCTTGCGGATTGGCGGTATAAACCAAAGACAAGCAGAGATATTGAGGTTGTATGTGGAAAATCCAGATAAGACATATTTTGTAAAGGATTTCCAAATACATTTCGGCATATCTGCAACAACTGCAAAGACAGATATAGTCGGACTAATTGAAAAGGGATATCTTAAGGAAATCGCATTAAACGATGTGAAGAAAGGATATACAAGGAGTGAGGATTTTAATACAATTCTTTCCAATTCTTTATAAATTGGAAAGAATTATAAAGATTTATTAATGACTAACAACAACTCTACATATAAGCGTCTGGGGGATTATATCCGTGAGATCAATGTGAGGAATAAAGATTTATCCGTCACAAAACTGATGGGAATCAATATTGACAAATATTTTATGCCATCAGTTGCTAATGTCATAGGCACAGATATGTCAAATTATAAGGTTGTGGCAAATGGACAATTTGCATGCAATCTCATGCATGTTGGCAGAGATGAGAAAATCCCAGTAGCACTGAATACAGAGGATCCAATCATTGTTTCTCCCGCATATTTTGTGTTTGAAGTATGCGATAATACTTTATTGCCTGAATATTTAGAATTGTCATTAAGAAATCCTGAATTTGACAGAAATGCATGGTTTCATACTGATGGAGATGTTCGTGGAGGAATGGATAAAGAGGGAATGAAAGATTTGCTAATTCCCGTTCCTCCCTTAGAAGAGCAACGCAGTATCGTCAGCAGATATAAAGCGATAGAGACCCGAATCGCCAACAACAAGCAGACGATAGCCAAGTTGGAAGAGGCGGCACAGGCATTATACAGAAAGATGTTTGTGGATGATGTGGATGTGGAGAATCTGCCTGATGGGTGGAGAATGGGATGTTTGGGGGAGGTGTGCTCAAAGATTGGTAGTGGATCAACGCCTAAAGGTGGTAAAGATTCATATTTGACTGAAGGAATCAGTTTAATTAGAAGTATGAATGTATTTGATTTTCACTTTGAAAGAGAAGATTTAGCATATATTACAGAAAGTCAAGCAAAAGCACTAGACTCTGTAACTGTTCAAGAAAAAGATGTATTATTGAACATTACTGGAGCTTCTGTTGGACGTTGTTGTATGGTTCCAACTGATATTTTGCCTGCAAGAGTAAATCAGCATGTTATGATAATTAGAGCGAATGAGATTAATTATCAGATTTTTTTGCTTTACCAAATAAATAGCGAAAGGACAAAAAGAAATTTGCTCTCTGCAAGTGAGTCTGGATCTACAAGAGAAGCATTAACAAAAGGAGAGGTTGAAATGCAAAAGATTTTGATACCATTAGAATCAAAGATTGAAGCATTTTCTAAAATGGTAGAACCTTTAATCAAACATTCTCAAATTCTGAATATAGAGAATTTGAAAATGAATGTGATGTTAAACTTGATAAACTAAATAATGGCATCAAATAAAAAGAAAACAAAAGAAGAACAAAAAATTGTAGACAAATCTCCTCATTGTGTTAAATTAAAGGAAATATTTGACTTTATTAAAAACATTTGGGGAGTTGTAACTGTAATAGTTGGAATATTTGGAATTGGATATGCCACATCAAATTACAAATCTGAAATTGATAAAAAAAATGAAATTTATGATTTGAATTTAGAGCATGCAAAGCAGTTGGAAAATCAATCAAAAGAATTCCAAAAACAAGCTCAAGAATTAGGAAAAATCATTGAATATCAAAAACAACAAATTTTTGATTTGCGACACGAAAAACAATTATTAGAAATTGAAATTAAAAAATTAGATGGAAAACAAAAAAAGAAATAAAGGACTTTATATAATCTTATTGATAGGATTGATAGGATTATTGTTCAGTATGTTTTTTCTTAATTTTAATTATATAGATTCTTTAGAAAAGCAAGTGTCTGAACGAGATAGTATAATAAAACGTATGAGTTTTCGAAATGCATTAGTAGAGAAATATTTTGATATAGAATACGATTCAATATCAAATGAAACATTATATAAATTAAAGAATCCTCAAGCAAAAACAATTATTAGATCTGAAAAAGAAATAATACAACAAAAGGAAATTGTTCATTACAAGGGAGACAAAGAAATAACTAGTGATCAACTTGTAAATGAGTATAATAAAATGCTCAAACAATATTCTAATTTAGAGGATGATTATGAAGTTAAGAAAATAGCTTTAGAGCTAATAGAAAAAGCATATTCTATATCATATATTCAAATTCCAGATTCTAATTGTATAAGGCTCGTGAATACAAATAGAGTAGATTCTGCATTAATGCTTTTACCATATTATAGAAGTAAATTAGAAAGCATTGATGGGAAAAAATGGAAAGTTATAATTGAGCAATAGCAAAATATGAAAATCAACTAATTATAACAAGATGAATAGACTCGTTCCATGCGAAGTGTCTGATTTAACAAAACGAACCCAAAGAGAACAAAAAATTAAAATAAATGCTATCCCTGCTTATGGCATGGATGGAAAAAATAAAGAAATATGAGTATTCAAACAAGTTTAAAAGGACGTTTACGAAATACAAATTTGCCCAAAAAGGATGTTCTATTACCTTTATTTGAAGCTGTTGTAAATTCTATTCATTCTATTGATGAGAGAATAGAAAAACAAAAAGATATTAATTTAGAGAATACATATATTAAAATTCGTGTAATACGATCTTCCCAGTTAACTATAGATGGTAGTAAGTCAGAAATATGTGGATTTTCAATAACCGATAATGGTATAGGATTTAATGAAGAAAATTATAACTCCTTTCAAACACTTGATTCTGACTATAAGATTAGCAAGGGGTGTAAAGGAGTTGGACGTTTACTATGGTTAAAAGCTTTCCGTTCAGTTTCTGTAGAAAGTATTTATTTGAAAAATGAAGACTTATATAGCAAGAGAGATTTTTCGTTTAATGCCGAAAATGGCTTGTATGATGAAAAACTTTATTCTTCACAAAAATCTATTGTTGAAACAACAATAAGTCTAAATGATGCACTTAATGAGTATAAGAGCAATATTCCCCAACAGATAAAAAAAATTGGCCAACAATTGTTGGAACATTGTTTATGGTACTTCTTAAGAGACGGTAGTGCTCCAATAATAACAATTGAAGATGGAAAAGAAATTGTAAACGTCAATTCTGAATATGATTCATATATGTTTAATGAATCAAAATCAGAAACTTTAGAAATAAAAAATAAAGTGTTTGAAATCACTCATGTTAAGTTTAAAATTAATTCAAATTCTTCTAATACAATCTCATATTGTGCTGCTAATAGATTGGTTAAATCTGAATCTATAAAATTACCTGGATTATTTGGAACACTAAACGATGATAATGGCGATTTTTTTTATATGTGTTTTGTGTGTTCACAATATTTAACAGAAAATGTTAATACAGAACGTTTGGATTTCAATATCGCTCAAAATGACAATGGTTTGTTTTCAGATACAGATATAACTTTTGATGAAATCAGGAAAGTTGTAATTTCAAAAATAAGTGCTTATTTGGATCCATATCTTACTAATAACAAAGTATTAGGCAAAAAAAGAATCGAGGACTTTGTTGATAAATCTGCTCCTAAATATAAATCAATATTGAATCATATTTCTGAGGAAAATAAAATTGTTGATCCTTCAATTAGTGATAAGAATCTTGAGTTGTATTTACACAAACAGCAGACAGCTTTCGAAGAAAGTCTTTTGTCGGAAGGCCACGAATTAATGAAGCCATCTATTATGGATGATGAAGTTTCGTATAATGAAAAATTGAATAATTATTTGTCGAAAGTTATTGATTTAAAAAAATCAGATTTAGCGAACTATGTTGCACATCGTAAAGTCATTATTGATTTACTGGAAAAGGCTATTGAAAAGCAATCTAATGGGAAATATGTAAAAGAAGATGTAATTCATAAGTTAATTATGCCTATGATCCAAACAAGTCATACTGTTTCTTTGGATGATTGTAATCTATGGCTTTTAGATGAAAGATTAGCATTTCATAATTATTTAGCATCAGATACCGCAATTAGTTCAATGGGTATCACAGATAGCGAATCTACTAAGGAACCAGATTTATTGGCTTTAAATATATATGACAATCCTTTGTTAGTAAATGAAGGGACGAAACTACCTTTAGCATCAATTACAGTTGTTGAGTTTAAGAGACCTATGAGAAGTGATGTTGGAGGAGAAGGAGAAGATAAAAATCCAATTGAACAAGCTTTAGGTTATTTAGAAAAGATAAGAAAAGGTAAAGTAAAGACATCAAATGGAAGATCAATACCTGAATCTCAATCTGTCCCTGGATATTGTTATGTATTGTGTGACTTAAATGATAAAATGATTGAACGATGTAAAATGTTTTCTTTGACAGAAACATATGATAAAATGGGATATTTTGGATTTAATCAAAACTATAATGCTTATATCGAAGTATTTTCTTTCGATAGATTGCTAAATTCGGCAAAAGAAAGAAATAGAGCATTTTTTGATAAATTGGGATTGCCAACATAATATTTCCAATACGTTGAAGGAATTAAAAAAAATGAATTCAAAGGGGAAATGATGGATAAAATTATATTTCTACGCAAAAATTGCTAATTTTGTAAAAACTAATTGATTGAAGATGGACAAACTAAATGTTTCTAATTTTGGACCGATAAAGGAAGCTAATGTTGCTTTCGGTGATCTGACTTTTATTGTTGGACCACAAGCGACAGGAAAAAGCTTGTTTCTTGAATTGTTCAAATTGATTGTCGACAAAAATAACATCGTATCTACCTTGAAGAAGAACAATTTGGTTATCAAGGATAGAAATGATTTGATCGATTGCTATTTTGGAAAAGGGTTGTCGTCTTTATTCAACAGCAATACAAAGGCCATATTCAACAAAAAGGATTTTGACATCGATTCTTTAATTGATTTGAACAGATCAGCAGAAGAAAAAATATTCTATATCCCCGCACAACGAATCATGAGTTTTGATGATGGCTCGCCCAAAGGATTCATAAATTTTAATTTATCCACTCCATATATTCTCCGATCTTTTAGCGAAAATCTGCGTCTTTTTATTCAGGATATGCCTTTTGATATTTTCTTTAGCATTGATCGCTATAAGAATTTTGGTGGAAAAAACAATGTTTTACATTCAATCTTCAATGAAGCCGACATTGAGCTTCATCTAAATAATTTCAAGCGAGAACTGAAATTGAAAGTTGGAGACATGAGCATCCCATTTATGGCATGGAGTGCCGGACAGAAGGAATTTATGCCACTGTTTCTTGCTTTCTATAGTTTGATTGCTCCGACTAATTTGATTAAAAGACCGGATTATAAATGGGTGATTGTAGAAGAGCCAGAGATGGGACTACATCCCAAAGCCATTGAATCGGTATTGTTGGAAATAATTGATTTGATGAATAGAGGTTATAAGATTGTCGTTTCTACTCATTCATCCACATTCTTGGATTTTGCATGGACAGTCAACTGCATAAAGAAAAATGATGACGATACATTCAGAAAGGCTATGTGCGAGCTGTTTGGATATGAGCCTGACTCTGCAATAGATTTATTCGACAACATAAAGAAGAAATCCATAAAAACATACTTCTCAGCAAAATCAAATGCCGACGGTGTGGTGTTCACCGACATATCGTCTCTTGACGCTAGCAATGATAACATCGACATTTCCGAATGGGGCGGATTGTCTTCGTTTGCTGGTAGAGCATCAGATGTTGTAAGTAAATATATTGTTGGTTGATCATGGCGGACAATGCATTCAAAGAGGCTGTAGAAAATACGCCAGACATCAAAGATCATTATTGCCCTGGACTACAAGCTGTTAAGGGTAGCGAAAGAAAAATGATATCCCCAGAAGACACGAAAAAGCTTTCTGGAAGTGTAGATATTGATAATGCATTGAAAGCAGATAATCCAAATGAAGCAAGATGGGATTACACGATTGGATATGAAGGCAAAGCATATTTTGTTGAGGTTCATCCTGCAAATACAAGTGAGGTAGACACCGTAATAAAAAAGGTAGAATGGTTAAAAGATTGGCTTAATAAAAAAGCATCAAAATTAAAAAGTATAAGACAAACACCATATTATTGGATTCCATCCGGTAGATATTCAATATCGAAAAGATCTCCACAATATAAGGAGCTGTCTCAAAAAGGAATTAGAATCCAGAGTAAATTAGAATTACCACCAAAATAACAAGAATTAAATTTGGCGAAAGAATCAATTGATAAGAATTCCAATACATTGAAGGAGATTAAGAAATCGAATTCAAAGGGGAAATGATGGATTTGTTACGCATTGTAGAGACGTTGCGCGCAACGTCTCTACGGAACGGGGCGGAATTAATCCCATCGATGGTAATAATTCCAACGTAACAGACAGATTATTAAATAACAATACAAAAAAATATGGATAAATTTCAAAACAGATTTCGTATTACATCTGCACGTGCATATTGGCATGATTATAATGGCGGCATTTATTTCATAACAATTTGTACAAAAAATCGTGAACATTATTTTGGCGAAATTGCGCATTGTTGTAGAGACGTTGCGCGCAACGTCTGTTGTAGAATCGTTGCGCATTGTTTTAGAATCGGCGTGCATTGCAGGTGTAGAGACGTTGCGCACAACGTCTCTACGGTGGCGGAATAAAATCCAACGATGATGATAATTCCAACGTAACAGACAAATTATTAATAACAATACAAAAAAACATGGATAAATTTCAAAACAAATATCGCATTCCGTCAGCACGTGCCAATTGGCATGATTATAATGGCGGCATTTATTTCATAACAATTTGTACAAAAAATCGTGAACATTATTTTGGGGAAATTGCGCATTATTGTAGAGACGTTGCGCGCAACGTCTGTTGTAGAATCGTTGCGCGCAGGTGTAGAGACGTTGCGCGCAACGTCTCTACGGGGGCGGAATTAATCCCATCGATGGTAATAATTCCAACGTAACAGACAAATTATTAAATAACAATACAAAAAAACATGGATATATTTCAAAACAGATTTAGGATTCCGTCAGCACGCGCCATTTGGCATGATTATAATGGCGGCATTTATTTCGTAACAATTTGTACAAAAAATCGTGAACATTATTTTGGCGAAATTACGCATTGTTGTAGAGACGTTGCGCGCAACGTCTGTTTTAGAATCGTTGCGCATTGTTTTAGAATCGGCGCACACCCAATGTAGAATCGTTGCGCACAGGTGTAGAGACGTTGCGTGCAACGTCTCTACGGGGGCGGAATTAATCCCATCGATGGTAATGATTCCAACATAACAGACAAATTATTAAATAATAATACAAAAAAACATGGATATATTTCAAAACAGATTTAGGATTCCGTCAGCACGTGCCAATTGGCATGATTATAATGGCGGCATTTATTTCGTAACAATTTGTACAAAAAATCGTGAACATTATTTTGGCGAAATTACGCATTGTTGTAGAGACGTTGCGCGCAACGTCTGTAATGAAAATATTGCACGCGATGCATGTGGAAACGATGCGCGCACCCAATATAGAGACGTTGCGCGCAACGTCTCTACGGAACCACAAATGCAATTATCCCAAATCGGGCAATATGCCTACGAACAATTCATGAATGTAAAATCGCATTATCCATACGCTGAAATTCCGTTGTTCGTGATAATGCCCGACCATATCCATGCCATTGTGATAATTGATGGGGAAAATGATACCTGTAGAGACGTTGCGCGCAACGTCTCCACATCTGCGCGCAACGTCTCCACATCTGCGCGCAACGTCTCCACATCTGCGCGCAACGTCTCTACGGGGGTGAATACACAAATGGCAAATATTTCACCACATAAAAATTCATTGGCGGTGGTTATCCGTGGCGTCAAATCATCAATCACCAAATTCGCCAACGAAAACAATATTCCATTTGCATGGCAAACACGTTTTCACGACCGAATTATCCGCAATCAAGATGAATTTGACAAAATATCCGATTATATTGAGAAAAATATTGTAAATTGGCAGAATGATATGGGCAATATGAAATAACCAACCATTATGTTCAACGAGGCCACACTGGAGGCTGCTATAATGCAGCTATTTGAGGATAAAGAGAAATATACGCATAAATTGGGTGAACAGCTCCACAAGAATCTTGCGGAGGTCCTGCTCGTCGAAGACATTGAATCTTATCTCATGAGTCGCTATGCTGACATCACTGAAGGTGAGATCCAACGCGTCGTCTTGATTCTCAAAGCCCAGCAGACGCAAAGCCTGTATGAGGAGAACAAACGTGTGCTGAACATGATAGTGGAAGGTTTTCCGCTGAAACGTGATGATGCGTCGAAGCCAGCATTATGGATTCGCCTGATCGATTTTGAGAATCCTACGAAGAATGATTTCAAGATTGTCAATCAGGTTGAGATAGTGGAGGTTTGCAACCGTCGCCCGGATGCGATTGTCTATGTCAACGGTCTGCCTCTTGTGGTGATGGAGTTTAAGTCGGCAGTCAAGGAGCATTGCACAATCAAAGACGCATACCCCCAGCTGACGGTGAGATACAGGAAGGATATTCCGAGCCTGTTCAGATATAACGCATTCGTTGTCATTAGCGACGGTGCTCAAAATAAATTCGGTTCGCTATTCACTCCCTACGAATATTTCTATGCGTGGAAGAGAGTGGAGGCGGCAGACAGCCCGAGTGACGGAATCGACTCCCTTTTCACGATGGTGTCTGGCTTGTTTAGAAAAGAGCGTCTGCTAGAAGTGGTCAAGGATTTCATCTATTTCCCTGATTCATCGTCGAAAGAGGAGAAGATAGTATGTCGCTATCCACAATTTTTTGCGGCTATGATGTTGTATGAGAACATACTTGAGCATCATAAAATCGGCGATGGAAAGGGAGGAACTTACTTTGGAGCGACAGGATGCGGAAAGAGTCTTGCCATGCTTTTCCTTACAAGAATGCTGATGCGATCGCAGACGTTGGAATCCCCTACAATCCTGCTTATCACAGACCGTTCGGATCTCGACGACCAGTTGACGAGCCAGTTTATCAGAGCCAAAAGATTCATTGGCGACGAGACCATCGAGCAGATTGAGAGCAGAGAGCTGTTGAAGCAGAAACTGAATGGAAGAAAGAGCGGAGGTGTATTCCTGACCACGATACAGAAATTTTCGGAAGATATCACTTTGCTTACAGACAGAAAGAACGTCATCTGCATCAGTGATGAAGCACATAGGACGCAGACCAATCTTGAAGAGAGCACAGTCATCAAATATAATGAAGACGGATTGGCAGTAGCGATTAAAAAGACATACGGATTTGCCCAATATCTTCATAAGTCGCTTCCCAATGCGATATACGTTGGATTCACAGGAACACCTATCGACGACACGATAGCCGTGTTTGGAGGAGTGGTCGACAAGTATACCATGACAGATTCGGTGAATGATGGAATCACAGTCAGAATCGTATATGAGGGAAGAGCCGCCAAAGTGTTTGCCGACAATGAAAAGCTTGAATTGATCGACAAATATTATGAGGAATGCGCAGAAGCCGGATCGACGGAGGAGCAGATAACCAAAAGCAAACAGCAGAGTGCCACAATGGAGGCAATCATAGGTGATCCTAAAAGATTGCAGGCAGTGGCAGAGGATCTTGTGGCTCATTATGAGCAACGATTAGCGGAAGGAGCGACCGTCTGTGGAAAAGCGATGATAGTCTGCACATCCCGTCAGATCGCATTTGATCTATATAAGAAGATTGTCGCACTTCGTCCAGATTGGGCGAAGAAACTGCCATGCGATCCCAATTTCACCTACGACGAAAACGAGAAACTATTGCCATTGGAAAGAATAAAGATGGTGATGACAGGAAACAAGGACGACGAACCGGAATTGGCAAAACTGCTTGGCAACAAGGCAGACAGACAAGAGTGGGCAGAACAGTTCAAGCAGCCCCACTCCAATTTCAAGATAGTCATCGTTGTAGACATGTGGCTGACAGGATTCGATGTGCCAAGTTTGGACACAATGTATATCGACAAACCAATCCAGCGTCATACACTGATCCAGACAATCAGCCGAGTGAACAGAGTTTGCCCAGGGAAAGAGATGGGGCTTGTGGTGGACTATCTTGGAATCAAACGCAACATGAACAAAGCGTTGAGGATTTATGGAGGGAATGATGACAATGACACAAACGAAATTCCTACAGATGAAATCGCTCAATTAGTCAAGATAACAAAAGACGAAATAGAGAATCTTGAATACATCATGAGCAATTACGATTATTCCGGATTCTTCAAGAAAGACCCGTTGCTACAGCTGCAGACATTAAATGGAGCCGCCAATTATGTGTTGGCAGAGACAGGCAGGACCAACCTGTATATGGGACACGCCAAAGCGATGCGTCAGGCATTCAACATGTGTAGTTCGAGCGATGACTGGACTGACAAGTTAAGAGCTAAGGTCTTGTTTTTTACCGCAGTTCGTTCAGTTGT
Organism: Bacteroidales bacterium UBA3844; assembly: GCA_002392915.1. Classification (GTDB taxonomy): domain Bacteria; phylum Bacteroidota; class Bacteroidia; order Bacteroidales; family Paludibacteraceae; genus UBA1723. The sequence goes on from DGHQ01000016.1 coordinate 45,051, forward strand.
GTTCAAGATGACAAAAGGAGACGCCCCAGATGTTGCGGAGATGAACGCCAAAGTCCGCAAGTTGGTGGAAGACGCTCTTCAAAGCGATGGAGTTGAAGAGGTTGTGAAGATTGTGGAGAATGCCAACGGAACGCTTGATATCTTCGATCAAAAGCACATGGCTTTAATCGACAAGATACCATTGCCAAACATACGGCTGAAACTTCTAGAGAGATTGGCAAAACTGCAGATAAGCGAGTTCAGCAAAGTAAATAAAGTCAGAGCTGTCTCATTTTCAGAGCAATTGAACAATGTCATAATCAACTACAACGACAGATCTGATGACATCGCAAATGTCACAGAAGCGATGCAACATGTGGTGGACAAGATCAAAGAGATGATGAAAGAGCTTAATGAAGAAAGAAAATCACATGAAGAGCTTGGCATCGACTATGAAGAAAAAGCATTTTACGACATCCTGAAAACTGTCCGTGACGAACGAGGATTTGAATATGAGGATTCAAAGATGATAGAAATGGCTAAAGAAATGAAGGCGATGATAGCCGACAAATCCCATTTCACCGACTGTTTCAAGAGAGCAGACATCATGGCAGATATGCAGTTTCAGTTGGTTGTGATAATGTCAAATTATGGTTATCCACCTGCTTCTGAAAACCCAGAAGAGGTGTATGACAAAGTGATTGAGCAGGCGGAAAATTTCAAAAAATATGAAGTGCAGGAGCCTAGAAAAATGTATGTTTTCAATGATCCCGCACCAATGGCGATGGTGGCAGAAGAGAAAAACGAATATTTGTAGAGACGTTGCGCGCAACGTCTTTTTTATTATGATGCGGGCAACACTGTGGAGACGTTGCGCACTGTGGAGACGTTGCGCGCAACGTCTCTACGGGCAAATCACGCATTATGATTTTTTTTGCCTCCTATCACAATACAAACGGCCACCAATATCATGATCAACCCTATTGTCACCCTGAATGACAATGATTCTCCAAGAAACGTAATACCTAACACTACTGCGGTGACTGGCTCCAACGCTCCGAGGATGGCTGTGGGGGTGGCTCCGACATACTGGATCGCCATCGTCGTCCATACGAATGAGAGCACAGTCGGGAATATCGCCATACATGCAATGTTGAGCCACATATCCCAGCGATCAATAGGAGGACACACAAATTCCGAAAAACATACTATCCTGACCACATATAGAAGGGCTCCAAACAAAAGTGTATAGAATGTGAGTTTCAATGTCGGAATCTTTTTATATGAATCCCGTCCTACCGCCACTATATATATCGCATATGTGAGCGATGATCCCAACACTATAATACATCCTATAGGATTCAGTGTGGTCGTGCCATCTGGTTTGTAAAGCATAGCTATTCCTCCCACCGCCAACGCAATACATACAACGGTTTGGAGCCTCAGTTTTTCGCCAAAAAACAGGACCATCAGCACAGCTACAATCACAGGATAGACAAAGAGCATCGTCGACGCAATTCCCGCAGAAAGATATTTATAGCTGACATATAGTGTGAGCGACGAGGTGGCGACAAGCATTCCGACTATAAATAGGGAGATTGTTTCTTTCAAGGTGAGACGGAAGTCGTGTCCACGCATCTTTATCATCACCGCCAATACCGGCAACGCAAATAGATACCTGAACAACAACACTGAATCCGGATTCATTCCGTCGTTATAAAGAGTCACGGCAAAAAGCGGATTCATTCCATACGTCATCGCAGCTACCGCTCCATACAGACAACCTTTCAGTTTAATATCCATAACGCTTTCTATATACAAAAATCAACGACAGTGACAAAATCATCGCCAAAGATTCCGCCACCAGCACAGCCCACCATATAACGTCGATTCCAAACAGGAATGGCAACAATATCACACAACTGCTTTCCAGCACCAGTGTACGAGTCAACGAGATGGTAGCAGACACAGGCCCGTTATTCAAAGCTGTGAAGAATTCAGAGGCAAAGATGTTGATTCCCGTCACTATGAAATGCAATGAATAGATGCGGAATGCGTGCACCGTCAACTCTAGCAGAGCCTCATCATAACCGACAAAGACGACGGAAAGCGGACGCGCCAACACCTGCGCCAGCAACGCAATCACAATACCTGCCGTCACAACTATCGTCATACTCTTTTTCAACAGGCTGCGCATTTCTCTTTTATTGCCTGCTCCATAATGGTAACTCACGATTGGCGACATTCCGATTCCATAGCCGATGAAAAGAGCGGCGAAAGTGAAGGCGAAATAGGAGATGACTCCGTAGGCAGCCACTCCGTCTTCCCCACTCTCACGGATAAGCTGATACATATACAGCATGCTCACCAGCGACAATGAGATGTTGAGCACAAGCTCAGAGAGTCCGTTGGAACAGGCTTTTCTTATAGCCGACCAATCCCAGCCGCAACGTCGCAGCCATTTTCTTTTATAGAAATAGTAGAGGGGAACAAATCCTCCGATTGCCATTCCCACATTCGACGCCCAAGCAGCTCCAGCTATTCCCATGTCGAGAAAACCGATGAAAACGACGTCGAACACCATATTGCTCACTCCTGCCGCTATCGTCACCCACATCGCATACTTCGGACGCTCTGCGGCTATAAGGAATGATTGGAAATAAACCTGCAGGACGTAGGATGGCAGAAAGATAAGAAGGGGCTGAGCGTAGACGACGCAATGCTCCACCATCTCACCTTCCGCACCGAGAAATATGGCTGCTTCCCTTGTGAAGAACAGTCCCCAAACACCTAATAAGACGGAGAGAATTATTGCTGAGTATGTGAGCAGCGAGAAAATTCGTTTGGCTTTGTCGCCATCACCCTCGCCCATCGTCTTTGCCACCAACGCGCAACCGCCCGTGCCAAGCAGAAAACCGATAGATCCCAACACTGCTACAAACGGCCATATCAGGTTGAGCGCGGCAAACGGTGTTGTGCCGACAAAATTGGAAACCATCACACCATCCACAATGCTATAGATAGAGGTGAAAATCACCATAAGCATAGATGGATATGTGAACAGCAGGAGTCTCTTAAAATTAAAATGATCCGATAATTGTATTCTTGACATAAAATTCTTTTGTTGGGGACGACTCTCGTAGCCGACCTTTTCCTAAAGACAGTACATCACCAAGTGAGTTCGATCACCTCCAAATCACGCATCGTGTCACCGTCTATGACAAGACGCACCAATGTGCGTACTGTCTGCTGACCATATCTGCCAGCAGCACCTGGATTGACGCAAAGCATCCCAAACTTTTTATCCGCCATCACCTTCAATATATGGCTGTGGCCACAAACAAACAATCGTGGAGTGGATTTCAAAAACTCCTGGCGTACGTTGGGGTTATAACGTCCGGGATAGCCGCCGATGTGGGTAAGCAAGACGTCGACCTCCTCAACTGTGAAACGAAGGATGTCCTTGCAGTTGAGCCTCACATCTCCACCGTCGGCATTGCCACGCACAGCGCGCACCATCTTTTTCTCCTTCAAACGTTCAAGGATGCCATTGCCGATGTCGCCGGCATGCCATATCTCATCGCAATCCTCAAAATATTTCAAATATCTGTCGTCCCAATAGCCATGGGTGTCCGACATGATTCCTATTCTCGTTGCCATAAATACAACTGTTTTAATTGAGCATTGAGTTTTCGATATCCGAAATCTTCTTTATGAAAGACGGGCGCAGATTTCTGTTTCCGTTTTCAAACTTCACATTGACAGTGTCACGGCTCTGGTCTGTGCTGATCACCACACCATCGCCAAATATCTCGTGGCGGACAAGATCCCCCTCCTGAAAATAATCACTCTTCACAACCGTATCATGGAGCGGACGTGACTGGTTATCCTCACCGGCAAGTCGTTTTGTGTTTTCCCAAAGCATCGGGTCCATCTTTCCCTCCGTCACAAACAGATCACGTTTGATCTCAAGAAGGAATCTCGACGGATATTTCTCCGTCTGTGTAGCAGCATTATATCCTTCACTTTCTGTGAGCATCAAAGTCTTCTCAGCACGAGTCACCGCCACATACATCAGACGTCTCTCCTCCTCTTCCGCAAGATTCTTGCGTTCACGAATAGCGCGGAGGCTTGGGAAAATTCCGTCGCTCAAACCGACCACGAAGACGTGTGGAAACTCCAGACCTTTCGATTGGTGTATCGTCATAAGTTTAACAGAATCCGTCTCCTTAGTATAATCGGCATTTGTATACAAAGCCACATCCTGAAGATACGACACCAAGTTGGGAGACTCTTCAGCAGTATCCTCATAATACTTCACCGAGCTGACAAGTTCGAGCACATTCTGCAGACGGTCGTCATCCCCGTCGGTGCGGATCTCATCTTTAAGCCCACTCTCCTTCAAGACACTTTCTAGAAGTTGGGATATCTTGGTGTATGGAGCCTTGGAGCGCCAGTCGTTCACATTATCGATAAATTTAGCGATAGGCTCTTTTTTGAAAGGTTGCTCGTCACGATGCCAGCAGAGCGTTTCGAAAAGAGATTTCTGCTCCTTTTGAGCGAGAGCCTGAAGAGCGGAGACGGTGCTCTTTCCCATTTTTCTAGCCGGCACATTGCAGATACGCAGGAACGACAAATCATCGTCGGCGGCGATCAGACGAAGATAAGAGAGAGCGTCCTTGATCTCCTTACGTTCAAAGAAACGTATGCCGCCCCAAATCTGGTAAGGAATATTGTGTTTCATCAGATTCTGCTCGATAAAACGAGACAGGTACGAAGCGCGGTAGAGCACAGCGAAATCGCTGGCATTGGTGTCGCCCTCAGCCATCTTCTTCTTTATCTGCTTCACGATCCATTCGGCTTCCTTCTGCTCTGAAGCAGCGTGGAAATGGACTATAGACGGACCGACATCCCTTTTGGTATAGAGGTCCTTGTCGATACGGTTCTTATTATGCTTGATCACGCTGTTGGCGACGTCGAGAATACCCTGCGTCGACCTGTAATTGCGATTGAGCACAATATCCTTGTCGGCCTCAAACTTCACAAAATAGCCTGGGTCGGAGCCACGCCACTCATAGATGGCCTGGTCCGGGTCACCCACGATAAACAGATTGCCACAACCAGCTGAAAGAAGCTCCACAAGATTCCAGTCGGTAGTGTTACAATCCTGAGCCTCATCAATCATCACATAATTGAGTTCCTGCTGCCAATGGGCAAGAACATCAGGAAAAGCATGAAGAATATAAAGAGTGAGATGGATAAGATCATCAAAATCAAGAGCAAACAGTTTAAGCTGCATCGCGATATAGAGTTCAAACTCATCACGGCAGTTTTCCACATCAATCTTGTTGGCAGACTGAGTCAGATACGTCTCCACATATCCCCCCGTCGACTTTCGTCCGGCGATGCCAGAAAGAAAGCTGTTGATATTCTTGACACTTTTGTCAACGCCAAGATGGTCGAGCACCTGATGGGCGATCTGTTTCTGATCCTCCACATCAATGATCGTAAATGATTTAGGAAAACCTATATGATATATTTCAGCACGGAGAAACTTCACACAGAAGCCATGGATAGTGCACACAAAATCGCTGTAGTTGCCCTTATCCACAAGTTTTGCAATACGTTGAGTCATCTCCTTGGCAGCCTTATTAGTGAAGGTAAGGCAAAGGATATTGGCAGGGTCGATACCCAAAGCAGACACAATGAAAGCATACCTTGCGGCAAGAGTCTTCGTCTTGCCAGCACCAGCGCCAGCCACCACACGCACCCTACCCTCCGTAGAGCGGACAGCCTCCTGCTGACTATCGTTTAGATCTTTGAAAATGTCTATATTCATCTGAAAATTCTTTTCCTGATACAAATATATAAAGAAAATGCGGACCGAGAAACGAATGAATACATCTAAAAAAATATTTGGTTATAGAATTGAGGATTCCAAAGGGCGGAAGCCCTTATCCCCCTTTCCAATGCGAGCCGAAGGCAAGCTCATATAAAACCACAGAGAACATAAGATCTCAGAGAGAAAGTCATCGACTTTTTATGAGGGAAAGAGACAGGAAATCGTCTGAAAGACGTTACCGAGCAAAGCGAGAGTAACCCGGGACGAAGTCTCGGGGAGCGCCAGAACGCCCTAACCCCTCCTCCACAATGCGAGCCGAAGGCGAGCTCATAGAAACCACAGAGCCACAAAGTTCACAGAGAAAGTCTTCGACTTTTATGAGGGGAAGAGACAGAAAATCGTCTGAAAGACGTTACCGAGCAAAGCGAGAGTAACCCGGGACGGAGTCTCGGGGGAGCGACAGAACGCCCTAACCCCTCCTCCACAGTGCGAGCCGAAGGCAAGCTCGTATAAAACTACAGAGCCACAAAGTTCACAGAGAAAGTCTTCGACTTTTTATGAGGGGAAGAGACGGGGAAACGTCTGAAAGACGTTACCGAGCAAAGCGAGAGTAACCCGGGACGGAGTCTCGGGGGAGCGACAGAACGCTCTAACCCCTCCTCCACAGTGCGAGCCGAAGGCGAGCTCATAGAAACCACAGAACCACAAAGTTCAGAGAGAAAGTCGTCGACTTTTATGAGGGGAAGAGACAGGAAAACGGTACGTATGGTATTGCCTTTCAGGCAAAGTTTTTTGTATCATTGTCACATCATCCCGAGACTTCGTCACGGGTTACTCTCGCTTTGCTCGGTAGTGTCTTTCAGACAAAAAGAGATGATAAAATCAGTCATAATCATATGTCAGAGTTACATTTTTTATAAAATTTATTTGGATAATGCATTAGAACAAATTAATTTTGCACAGAACAATTACGGTAACAGGAATAAACTATCTAATTGCTAGACATAGTTTTTTCGAATGCGACGTATGTTTAGTTAAACAATTTTATTTTAAGATTTATGTTTGGATACAAGACAGTATTAAAATTCGCGTATGGAGGGGTTGTGAGTTCAGCCTATGAATTAGTTGATTTTTCCTATGATATTTATCAGCACATAGATGCGAAAGGTAAGCCACAGAGCAATGTTTATCTGGGGTCTGTCAACTGTATTTTTCCCGGTGTTCCCACCAAGGAACTGATTGATTACATGACAAATCCATACAGATACAAAGATGGATCAGTGTCTGTGATCGACAACGAAGGCAGAAAACTGCAGGAGATTTCCTTTACGACAGGCACATGTGTAAAGCTTAGATTTGATTATAATCAAGCAGGAAAAGGATACGTATCAACAATATTTGAGATAGCCGCAAAAGGCATCTCAATAGACAGTTATTCCGTCGACAACAACTGGGTAAATAAGTAACAGCTATGGACATACAAAACACAATCAATTCAATATTCAAGCATCCCGACGGCAATCTCAACGCCTATTTCGAGTGCTTTGGAAAGCAGTATGAAGTAAAACAGTTTTCCACATCATTTTTCCAGCCTACAGACGGCAAAGGAGAGCCACAGAGTGAAGTGCATTCCGGAGTTTTGAGCCTAGTGCTTGCCACAATACCAGACTCCAACATTGTCAGATGGGCGACAAATGATCATTTGCGAGTGAGTGGAGCCATCATTTTCAAGAATGAGACGGAGAGTCCGTCTCTGCGTATTGAGTTTAACGATGGAGTGTGTGTCGGATTGCGTCAATCCATAAATTTAGGGACAGGCAGCACCACATCGTTTTCTATTTCTTCTCCGACATTGAGAATCAATGATATACTTATTGACAAAGACTGGGTGAAATAATATGGCAGACAGAATAGTTAGATATATCACAAAAGAAGATTTCAACGTATTGGTGATGAATCACTGTAAATTCGATGGTTACGTTATCGGTAAGGGCTTTGCATTCACAAATGAACAGGCATTCTATCAATATCTGGATCCATTTTTAAGAGTAAGAAAAATGGGGGAAAGCCAGTATCTTGACACATCATACGAACAATATGAGAAATCATTTAAGTATGAAGAATCACAAGTTGTCACAGCAGATCAAATTTTGTATGGAATGCAACATCATGCACGGTCTGAAGAAAAACCTGCGATGCCACAAAAACTAACAAAAGCCGAGAGAGAAAAAGAACTCGAAAGTGTGGCAAACAAGAGTAACAATAATGGCAATTCTGTTAATAATATAAATAACTGCGTTCAATTCGTACTTTCCACAGCTTCCTATTTCGGTGGTGAAAGATTGGAAAATTTGGCATACGAACCATATAAAATGATTGATCAGAAACTTGTAAAAAGTTGGCAGAATATAAAACCCTTTGCTAAGATAGGTGTCAACAAAATGACTGATATGGATTTGATGAGAATCATTAGTAAAGATAATCATTTCCATAGTATATCCTATAGTCAACGCTACAACCCATTAGCCGTAAAACGCAATGAGGTTTTAAGTGAATTCAGATCAATTCGTGGAGCAGACGCATCTAAAATCATAAGCAATACCACAGGAGGCATAGACAAAGAAGCATTGAATGTGGCTACGTATGGAGAAAAAACGGCTAGCAGAATACATTATATGAAAACTGCTAGTAAAGCTGCGGTTGTGATTCAAGGAGTCGTTAGTGGATTCTCAATATATGATGCATATAAAAATGACAATTACAGAAAAGGTCGCGTAATGGTAAAGGGTGGTATGGATATAGCTGTGTCAATTGGTCTTAGTGCTTTAGGTGGACCTGTCGGCTTGGGAGTTGGAATCGTATATATAGCAGGAGATGTTTTCGGTGTATGGGATAGTGCGATAGATGAAACCTACTATTATTTCAATCCCGAACAAGAAATAACAGACAAAAGAAAACGTTAATAAAATGATAATTGCTAAATGACATGATATCAAGAATTCAAAAATTTTATAGGTATTTAGTGTACAGAATTTTTCACTTCAATAATGATGGTCCAGAAATTAATGTGATAGTTATTTTAGGCATGATTCATGGTTCAATTCTTTTGGCTGCATTAATCATCTTGGACATATTATTTGATATTGGATTTCCTCCTAATTTGGACAAATCGGAATGGTATCTATTGGCTTTGTTATTCTTTGCCCTTCAATTCCTTATTTTCTTCAGACCTAGTAAATGGAAAACATATTTTAAAGAGTTTGAAAATGAGACAAAAGAGGAAAAAAGAAAAGGTACAATTCTTGTCTGGGGATATATTATTTTTACTACGTTTTCGCCTATATATATTCCTGTAATATGGGATGCTTTTTTCAGATAGGAATCATTATACCAATGTGATATGATCTCTAGAATTCAAAATTTTGGCTATTTTCCAATTTGTGAGGATTGTTAAGGGCGGAACGCCCTAACATCTCCCCCACAAGTGCGAGCCGAAGGCGAGCACATATAAAAAAATATAAAGGACAGAGCTTTCCCAAGAAAGTCTTCGTCCTTTATGAAGGAAAGAGATGAAAAAACAGCCAAATAGAATAGAGCCAAAAGAAAACATCAAGACGATATGATCTCAAGAATTCAAAAATTTTATCGGTATTTCGTATACAGGATTTATCATATAAACAATAATGATCCTGAAATGAAAGTGATTTCATTTCTATTTATGGTACACGGTTCGCTTATTTTGTCTTTTTTTATCATATTGGACATAAATTTTGATATTTTTCCTCCCGGGTTGAATAAATCACATGTGTCATTATTGGCACTTTTATTTTTTGCCATTCATTTTCTTATTTTATTCAGACCTAGTAAATGGAAAACATATTTCAAAGAGTTTGAAAATGAGACAAAAGAGGAAAAAAGAAAAGGATCATTCCTTGTTTGGGGATACATAATATTCACAATGTCTTTACCAATACTTATTACTGTCATATGGGATGCTTTTTTCAGATAGGAATCATTATACCAATGTGATATGATCTCTAGAATTCAAAATTCTGGTTCTTTTCCATTTTGTGAGGATTGTTAAGGGCGGAACGCCCTAACCTCTCCCTCACAAGTGTGAGCCGAAGGCGAGCACATAGAATTAATAAAAACCACAGAGAACATTAGATCTCAGAGAGAAAGTCTTCGACTTTATTATGAGAGAAAGAGACGGGAAAATCGTCTGAAAGACGTTACCGAGCAAAGCGAGAGTAACCCGGGACGGAGTCTGGGGGAGCGACAGAACGCCCTAACATCTCCCCCACAAGTGCGAGCCGAAGGCGAGCACATATAAAAAAATATAAAGGACAGAGCTTTCCCAAGAAAGGCTTCGACCTTTATGAGGTAAAGAGATGGAAAATCAGCCAAATAGAATAGAGCCAAAAGAAAATATCAAGACGATATGATCTCAAGAATTCAAAAATTTTATCGGTATTTTGTGTACAGTATTTATCATGTTAATAATCATGAACCAGAAATTAATGTGATTTCTATTCTGTGTGCTCGCCTACGGCTCGCACTAAGGAAAGGGTTAGGGTGTTCCGCCCTTAACAATCCTCTTTGATGTTATCTCTCCCACGAGACTTCGTTCCAAATCGCTCTCGCTTTGCTCGGTTGCCATCTTTCAGACAAACGGCTCTGCTATATTATTCGCTAAACTAAAACCGAATTATACTGGATTTTGTCGACAAGCAATAAGATAAAGTTGTATTTTTGCAGGAAATTTGTCATCTTTATTGATTTACAGCTTTGGAAACAACCGTTACAAATAAAAAACCATCGGAATGTCAGAATATCACCGATGTACGAAATGAAATCGACAATATTGATAATGCCATCATATCTTTATTAGGCGAACGTTTCAAATATGTAAAAGAAGTGGTCAAATACAAAGAAAAGACTGCTGACGGAATTGAAGCTACCGACCGAAAGAAAGCTGTCTTGGAAAGACGTCGAAAAATGGCAGAAGAACGAGGATTAAATCCCGACGTCATCGAAGATATCTACAAAAAACTGATCCAATATTTCATCAGTGAAGAGAAAAAGATCGTAAAAATATAATTTTGAAAACTTACGAAAAGACGTTGCAACACAGCGTCTTTATTCTATATTAACGTGAATTCGATGAATTGTAATTAAAAGAGAGTCAGTTGGTTATCGATTGTGCGTTCGACGTGGATGCACGGTTTCTTGGGGGAAAAGCAGTAAGCGGCAATAGCCCC
>DGHQ01000012.1:0-50163 GCA_002392915.1 Bacteroidales bacterium UBA3844
AGAAGAGACGCACGGACGTGCGTGTGTCCATCATGATATGTGATTGTGATTAACGAAACGTACGTTATGTGAATATGTATTTGTGATTGATTCGCACGATTGATTACACGCACGTCTGCAAATTACACGCACGTCCGTGCGTCTCGAGTTTAGACCTGTGCAATATATAATCAGATTGGTATTTCCCATCGGTTGTTGCATGTCTGTCTATACAATATGGAATCCTATTAATGGTTACGGCTCTGTGAAATTCTGAAATACATTATCTGCAAATACCATTCAAATTCAATATCGCACTGCCCAAAACACGTAGAGCCGCACGGACGTGCGTGTAACGATTATGAACGTGTGTGTAACGATAATGACGTGTGTGTAACGATAATGACGTGTGTGTAATCATTTGAATCCATACAGAAAACGTATGCGATAATTAATGATGTTGTTGACGATTTATGTTTCAGAATTATGTGATGATAAAGCCATAATATATGATGATTTTTTAAAATTCAACATTAAATTCCAAAATGCATATCTTTTCAAAATTAATCCTATCTTTGTATCTTTGCAGAAAAGGAAAAAGGGTATGATTGTAATTAGGGTATTATTGTGTGTTTTGATGTTGACGGAGGTGTCGGCTGCTTTTGCTGATGCCCCTGATTTCATAACGATTTCAGAACTCAACAAGGCTCGTAAGAAGAAGAGTTTTGCTGATGTGGATTATTTGCTCAACCGTAAGGGATGGCTTTCGATGTCGCCAGAAAAACTCGCTGACAATAATGTGTCTGTGTTGGAGTGGACGTATGGAATCGACTACAGAATGTCGTTTGAACGTTCTTGGAAACGTCTTTGCAACGTCGTCATAACCACGACTAAGTTTAATGCGAACAGATTCATTGATAAGAATCTGTCTAAATACCGTCTGGTGTTGCAGACCCGTACAAAAACGTTCTATCGAGACGGAAATGAGATGGTGATGTTGAAGACGTCGGATAAATCTCATTTCGTGACGCTGACGTTTGCCACTAAGGACGATGACTATTGGCGTATGATGGTGGCAACGAAGTCGGATCCGGATGTGCGTCGACTGGACACCTATCAGATTGGTGACTATATAGAGGAGGAAGGAGGAATCCTTTTTTATGTGTCGGAAGACTATGAATACGGCTATATCCTTGCAATGACGGATGTCGACTACGGAAAAACATATTCATGGGGAGCAGACCGAGTGGATATCGATGGCGATTCCCCGTACACTACTCGTGAGTGGCATGAGGCAAACTTTGATATGCGTGGGGCAGAAAACACTGCGGCCATCTGCAACTACATAGAGAAAACTATGGATAATGCCGAGTGCGCGGCTCAGGCGGCTAAATCGTATACGGCGGCCGGCAAAACAGACTGGTATCTGCCAAGTGAGGGACAACTGCGTACTATAAAGGATGATATCCACAGACTCAACCGCAGACTGAAGGCGGAGGGCGGTGTGAGTATGGCGAACACATGGTATTGGAGCAGCACAGAGTATGATTACATTTTTGCCTGGGCTATAAATTTCAAAAACAATACCGTCGGACGCAGCTCAAAAACCAGCGCCGACCGTGTCAGAGCCGTCCGCACAATCCGTATCGAGGATTAATCGCCCGTAGAGACGCACGGTCGTGCGTCTCATATTGATGAGCGTCTTATACGGTCATACGTCTCATACGGAAGGCGTAAGATGAATATGCACATCATATGGATATGCACCTAATGAAGATTATAGACAATATATATACGTTTTGTAAATATATAATAGATGGAAAATAAATTCGTTCACCTTCATGTCCACTCCCACTATTCTATTTTGGATGGAATGAGTAAGGTGCCTGACTTGATTGACAAATGTCTGAGAACAGGAATGAACGCTATGGCTTTGACTGACCATGGCAACATGTTTGGTATCAAGGAGCTGACAGACTATGCTATCAAGGTGAATAAGAAGACGAAGGGAGCAATAGGTGAACAGCAGGCTATTTTGGACAATCCTGAATCTACTGATGAGGCTAAAGCTGCCGCTACGGAGGAAATCGCCAAACTGAAAAATAAGATTTTCAAACCGATTATCGGCTGCGAGTGTTATTGTGCCCGTAGAAAACATACAGACCATGATAATACTTTCCGTATAGATGAGGCTGGCAAAAGTATTATTGCCGATTCCAGTGGTTGGCACTTGATCCTGATTGCTAAAAACAAGCATGGCTATCAGAATCTTTGTAAAATCGTTTCCAAGGCTTGGGTCGACGGTTATTACAACCGTCCTCGTATCGACAAGGACCTGCTCGTGCAGTATCATGAGGATTTGATCGTCTGCTCCGCTTGTTTGGGAGGTGAACTTCCTAAGAAGATAATGTCTGATGATATGGAAGGGGCTGAGGCAACGGCAAAATGGTTCAAAGATCTTTTTGGCGACGACTACTATATCGAAATCCAACGTCACAAGACAGATAAACCTAATGGCAACACAAGCGTGTATGAAGCAGAGCAGAGGGTGAATCCACAACTTGTCGCTATCGCACAGAAACTTGGCATTAAGGTGGTCTGTACCAACGACGTCCATTTCGTGGAGGAGGAACACTCCGAAGCCCACGAAAGATTGGTGTGTCTGTCGACGGGAAAACTGTTGAGCGATCCGCAACGTATGACATATACAAAGCAGGAGTGGCTGAAAACTCCCGATGAAATGGCGGAAATATTCAGTGATATCCCTGAAGCCCTTGAAAATACTCTTGAAGTGGCAGACAAAGTTGAAGTCTACAGTATCGAGTCTGACCCTATCATGCCTAAGTTCCCAATTCCTGAAGATTTCGGAACAGAGGAGGAGTACCGTCAGCGTATCACCGAAAAAGAACTGTTTGACGAGTTTACTCAGGATGAAAACCATAATGTGGTGTTGAGTCAGGAAGACGCGGAGAAAAAGATCAAAAAACTCGGTGGATACGACAAACTTTACCGTATAAAACTCGAAGCTGACTATTTGAACAAGCTTGCGTGGGAGGGAGCTCACATGCGTTACGGAGAGAATCTGACTGAAGAGCAGACTGAGCGTATCGTGTTCGAACTTCATATCATGAAGACGATGGGATTCCCTGGCTACTTCTTGATTGTGATGGACTACATCCGCGCGGCACGTGAAGAGTTGGGAGTGAGTGTCGGTCCGGGACGTGGATCTGCCGCTGGTTCGGTGGTGGCATACTGTTTGAAGATCACCGACGTCGACCCATTGAAATATGACCTGCTGTTTGAGCGTTTCTTGAATCCAGACCGTATATCATTGCCCGATATCGACGTCGACTTCGATGATGATGGACGAGGCAAGGTGCTCGACTGGGTTACAGAGAAGTATGGAAAAGAGAAGGTTGCCCATATCATCACGTATGGTACAATGGCGACGAAGAGTTCCATAGCTGACGTGGCTCGTGTGCAGGATGTGCCGTTGAGCTTATCCAACCAGATGAAAAAATGGGTGCCCGACGCATTCGACGATAGTCTTGCCGATCCTAAAACGGGAAAAGTGCCGAAGGTGAACTTGAAAAACTGTTTCAAGTATGTGCCTGAGATGCGAGACGCATTGGAAGGCAATGATGAACAGATTAAGTCGACTCTTATCTATGCGTCGCAGCTTGAAAACACTATCCGTCAGACAGGTATCCATGCGTGTGGTGTGATCATCGGTGCCGGCGACCTTACCAACTGGGCTCCGATCTCAACTGTGGAGGATAAGGAAACCAAAACGAAGGTGATGGTTACTCAGTACGACGGACATGTGATTGAGTCGGTCGGACTGATCAAGATGGACTTCTTGGGTTTGAAAACTCTTTCGATCATCAAGGAGGCTTTGAAGAATATAAAGAAATCACATGGAATAGATCTTGATATAGACAAGATTCCAATCGATGATAAAGAGACTTATGAACTCTATTCGCGTGGCGACACAATCGGAACATTCCAGTTTGAGTCGGCAGGTATGCAAAAGTATTTGCGTGAGCTTCAGCCTACTGTGTTTGAAGACTTGATCGCCATGAACGCATTGTATCGTCCAGGTCCGCTTCAGTATATCCCTAAGTTTATTAATCGTAAGTTAGGAAAGGAGAAGATCGAGTACGATATCCCATGTATGGAAAAGTACTTGAAAGATACTTATGGAGTCACTGTGTACCAGGAGCAGGTGATGCTTCTTTCCCGTCAGCTTGCCAACTTCACTCGTGGAGAGAGTGATGCCCTACGTAAGGCAATGGGTAAGAAACTGATCGAGAAGATGAACGAGCTGAAGGCAAAGTTCATGAAGCAGGGAGTGGAGAACGGACACGATGCAAAAACGTTGGATAAAATCTGGGGAGACTGGGAGGAGTTTGCAAAATACGCCTTCAACAAATCCCACGCCACTTGCTATTCATGGGTGGCATACCAGACCGCATACCTTAAAGCTCATTATCCGGCCGACTATATGGCAGCCAACCTTACCCGCTCTATGGATAAGATTGAGGATGTGCGTAAGTTTATGGATGAGTGCAAACGTATGGGAATCGAAGTGTTGAGTCCCGACGTGAATGAATCTGACAGCTTCTTCAGCACCAATGCCAACGGCAATATCCGATTCGGTCTGCAGGGAATAAAAGGAATGTCGCGTGCGGTGGTGGAAGAGCTAATTGCGGAGCGAGAGAAAAATGGCAAATACACAGATATATACGATTTTGTGAGCCGAGTCAACTGTGGAGCGAAGGATTTGGAGTGTCTTGCGATGTCGGGAGCGTTCGACTCATTGAAAGGAATAGAGAGAGAGCATTTCTTCGAGTCCAACAATAAAGAGATCCAGTTCAGTGTGGTGCTTGCCGACTTTGGAAAGAAGGTGAAGCTTGCCAACAGCCAGTCGCGCAACTCACTGTTTGATGATATGGAAGTGTCACAGTCGATCGCATTGCCGCCGTTGCCAAAATTTGAGAAGTGGACAGCGTTGGATCGTCTGCAGAAAGAGAAAGACTTGGTGGGAATCTACCTGTCGGCACATCCGCTCGACGACTATTATATCCTGCTGAAGTATATCTGCAACACCCGCGTCACCGAGCTTGAAGATATCGAAAAAATTCAGGGACGCAGCAAAATCACGGCAGGAGGAATCATCACTTCCATCACTCATAAGACGTCGCAGAAGGGAACTCCCGGCGTCATCCTTAAGATAGAGGATTATTCGGGAGCGAAAGAGATTGCGTTGTGGGGAAGAGACGTGGGAATGGTCAACTATCTGCAGGTCAACAATTGCGTCGTCTTCTCTGCCACTATCGGACAAGACCGATTCCATCCAGAAATGCATCGTATCACATATACCGACTTCAAGCTTATGAGTGAGGCGAAAGAGGCATTGAAGATGCATCTCAACCTTGTGTTGGAAGAGAAAGCATTGACGGAGGATTTCATCAAGGGAGTCAGCCAATTCATGCAGCCAGACGAGAATGGAGCCACATTCAATATTGATTTGGTGCAGACCAATGAAGGGGTACATTCACGTCTTGATTCCAAATCAATGCATAGAATTCTTATCACACGCCAGCTGATGGATTTCTTGGAGGAATACAGAAAGAAAGCCGCAACATCCGCATCCACTGCTGTTGCGACGGAAGATATTGTCGATGATGATGTCCCGGTTCCTGAAGTGATTGCCGATGGCGACGGTGAGGTTGTGGAGGAAGACGAAAGTGACGTGCCAATCCATTCAGGTCTGGATTTCAAACTGACCGGGGATATGTTTGCAAAGGCAGGATGACGTTAGAAACAACATGTAGAGACGCACGGTCGTGCGTCTCTTTTATTTTTCCTGTGCGTCTCTTTTCCTGTACACCTTTTCCCCTGTGCGTCTCTTATATTTCCCCTGTGCCCTTTTTTCTCTGTGTTATAAAAAATCGCTTGCGGCATTATGCCACAAGCGACCTTTAATAGTTTGTCAAAAAAATGTTTACTTCAAAACAACCTTCTCAACATAGAAATCATTGTCAGTCACAACATTCAGCAAGTACATGCCTTGAGCATTCGACGATAGATCAATCTCAACCTCATTTGAACCGCCAATCTCATCCAAGATAACCTTTCCTGTCAAATCAGTCACAATAACCTTGTTGATTGTGTTGTTAGAACGGATGTAAAGCATTCCGTCAGTAGGGTTAGGATAGATTTCAATAGCACCAGCTTCAGAAACAGCATCGTCGATGTCAGTGATTTCAGGATCGATTACGTATTCCTCGTCGTCATATTCAAGATCAAAGTCAGCAGAACGAAGAGAACCGTTTCCTGAATAGCTACATGATCTGGCTTGCTTCTTGCCCAAGAACTTAGCTCCGCTTCTTATGATGAAACCAGATTTTAGTTTCAAAGAAGAAGTGGCAAGCAAAGTAGTCTTTCCTTTCTTCACGTAAACATTACCCTGAGTCAAATCAGAAGTCACATTCTTACCAACAGTGACGTTGACACCGTGGATAGTTCTGTCTTCATTGAAGCTCATGTTCTGTAGATACAAGTCTTTTACAACTCCAACATAAGGGATGTAGTTGTGCTTTGTGATAGTGACATAGCAAGGAGCGTTTCCAACATTGAATAGTTTTTCAGTGCCAGATATTGTAAGTGTATCCAAGATAGTCATGTCGCTGATTCTGCAGATAGTCACCTTACAACCGCTCACACCGCCAGTCTTCACTCTGATGCTTGAATCTTCTTTAGTGATTGTAGGAGTGAGACAAGTAGGAACATCTGTCCATGGATGCATGCTTGGATCACCGAAATAGTGGGCGATTTTGTGCATATATTCATTTGCTGAAATGGCAATCAAACTTGAACATACCAATTTGCCTATTGCACGATTGGATTCAGTAAACAATTTAGACATTAAAGTCTTTGATAAATTTGTAGATGGAGTAGTGTATACAGATTCAGCATTACCGTATGATCCTACTGCACCACCACCTGATTTTCTTAGCAAACATTCTGTAAAGCATGGACTATTTCTGGCTCCATCCCAGAATTTTCCGGTTAGACAAGTAAAGTTAAAGAAAATTGGTAGCTTGTTACCGTTGTTTAAGCTTTGAACTTGTGTATTTGTGAATCCAACACTGTGTAATGCAGTCTTACTGCCGTGTCCTCTATAATATGCAAACACACGTCCATTGTTAATTGCACTAACTGACTCAGAAATGTTGCGGTTCCAGACATCTGAACAATCCAACAACTCATTAGGTAATGTGATACCAGTGTATCCTTTTTTAGGACAAGTTGGATTATTACCGTGTACATAATAACGATCGACAGTATATCCTTTTGAGATTAGATTATTTCTTATATCTTCGGCACTCTGGGTGAAGTTCATGTCTTCTTTTCCATCAGTTCCATTATCTTGGAAATAAGCAAAATCTAACACCTTGTTGTAAAAGGCACTGCTTGTTGGAGGATTTTTCTCGTAGTTTATAATCTTGTTAACAATCAAGTCGGCTTGAGTGGCATTTTCAGGAGAAATTCTACCAGTGGCAACATCTGATGCATAATGTCCACTTCCATTGCTTTCAGTGTCTTTAACTCTTGAATACGGATTGTCTGAATAAAAAGTAGTTGAATTAAGTGTTGTCTTGACACCTGGAACATCTTGATGGTCTCCTAATATTAAAAGATAATCAGGCAAAATAGACTGGGATTTATAGATGTTTCGAACAGAATTCAAAACTTCGGTTTCTGTCCATGAACTTTTTACTACAGTTGTACATCTGTATCCTAGCATTGTCTTCCAATCTGCCAGTTTCTTCGCTGCTGCTGTGTATGTATCTGTAGTGACTATCACGTAGTCGTATGATGAATACGAGGCACGCAGATCAGAACTCTCATCCTTAAGATTGTCAATGGCCTTAGGATTACTCAAAATTTCTTTGAATGATTCTAGAGATTCTTTTTTTGATTTAAGACTCTTTAGTCCGTCTTTAGAATCATAAGTCAAACGATATGTTATTTTTGAGTAACATCTTGCTTTCTTTGTGACTGGGTTTATCTGAATAGGATACACAGCTACATTAGCATATGGCAAGCTTCTGTATGTATTCACACCTTCCACTTGTGTTGTAAATGCAGGATAGAAGCTGTTTGTTGTATAAACCTTAGATTCTGAAACAGCTGGTTTTTTGCTATTCGCAAGGTATGGACCAACTGCAGGCAAAACAGCAGATGCAGAATACTCCTTGTAACTTGAACTTACAACTTTAACCGACACATTCTTCTCTGAAGTGATTGCCAACAAATCATTGTAGTATGGCACTGCAGGCTCTCCCTTGATGTCAAGGACTCGTGCGTCTGGCATCTCAATTCTTGTGTAAGTCTTTCCGTTCTCAACCTGATTGTACATGTATGCGCCAGTGAAATTGTAGGTGACGTCGATGTACGAATCTCCTTCAGTGACTGATTTAGTCACCTTGAATTTTCCGGAATTCACATATCCGTTGGAAAACGATAGTCGTTTGTCTTGTGCAAACGTCGTTCCAACAAGAAATATGAAAACCCCTAATAATATTTTTTTCATGTTTGGCTACTACTATTTGTTTTTCAACTCCTTGACTTCAGCCTTCAATGCTGCGTTCTCTTTCTTTAGCTCAATCATGTGGAGAGTCAACTCCTCGACCTTCTCCAAAAGAAGATTGCTTATCTGAGAAACGCTCACTCCATTAGCGTCCATTTCTGCAGCTGATGGCATACCTGGAAGATGCTTATGCTCGTTAACGTAGTTTTCAATTTCATCTAGAGACTTCAACTCATAGTCGTCGTCAAACACGTAGTCGGCAGCTCCGTGCATATCCATCTTGATGTTTTTTGCGTTCAATGAATTAACATTGATTGAGCTTGAGTTCAAATCAGCGACCTCGATCTCTCCTGAACAAAGGATCTTACCGTCAACATGAAGCTTAGCGGCTGGACTCTCTACTCCGATACCTACATTTCCGTTTTGGAAGATGTAATTTTTAGCGTCGAAATACAAATCCTTTGGACATGCAGGTTTGTAACCACAGAACTCACTTGCTTTAATAGTAGCCTTTTCTGTTCCTCCAATAGAGATAGATCCTGGATAACCTGGGTGGTCAGTCAAAGAAGCAACAATACCACCTTTTACAATAGCTCCTCCATTCAATATTGCACGGCCTGTAGCCTCAATATCTCCTTTCGCATATGTTATGGCGTTAAGTGTTGTATTGCCAGTAACATTCAAAGTGTTATTCACTGTGGTAGCTCCATTCAATGTTGTTGCTCCGGTTGCTTTCAAAGATCCTGCCAAAGTAGTTGCTCCAACTACTGTCACACCGCTGTTGAATGTAGCATTACCGCTAGTTACCATTGTGCTGTTCATTGAAACTGGTCCGTCAAACTTAGCCAATCCTGCTGACACGATCAAACCACTCTTTGCTGTTACATTGCTGTTGAATGTAGCTGAAGAGAATGTTGAAGCTCCAGCAACTGTCAAACTGCTTCTTAGATTACTTGCTCCAGCAACATAAAGTCCATTAGCAGGAGCTGAAGATGCAGCACCTACAGTCAAACCTCCGTTTGATCCTTGTAGCAATCTTGTGTTGCCTTTGTAATCGTAGATTCTCAGACCGTTCTTCGCAGAGTCGGCCTTGATTGTAAGTTTGTTGCCTTGGTAGCTATTTGCTGCTGCTACACCGATTGCGACGTTGCCTTTTGCTCCTTTTTGTGGATTAACATACAAACCGTAAGTTGAATTAGATGTCCATGACTGTGCGTTCACTCCTGCACATGTCAACACTAGGGAAGCTGCAGCTCCCGCTTTCAATAATTTTGAAAATAACATAGATAAAGTTTTTAGTGGAGAGTTCATAAATAACATAAAAAAACACACGCAGGAAGAAAGAACCCTCCCTAGTTCTCCCTGATATGTTCGCAAACACATGGTGATTATTAGAGAAACATTCATTTGGGCTACTCTAATCACTCTTTACTCTAAATGAATGTTTTTTATAAATAACATCTACTAATTAATAACATCTACGTCTAGACTCGCATTAGTCTTAATGTCGCATTCATTATCTAATATCCATCTCGATTTGCATACACAAAGTTAAAGCCAATAATTGAGTTGTCAAAAGATTTTTCTGTTTTATTTGGGAGAAAATCACAATGTGTGTGAGTATTAAATATTTATGGAATTAGCAGCTTCGCACGAGTAAATGAGCCATGAACGTTCTGCCATTTGCAAACATCGTTTCCGTTATTCTTCCAAGTGTCGGATGAATTCTCATTTATAAAATTGCCGTCTGCTAAAATCGAGTTTTCATAGATGGAAGGTTATGAAAATTATAAAGGACGGAATGACCTTGTCCCTTCTTCTATCGCGAATTTGGAGGACGAGCGGGTATAAAAAGAAAAATTGTAATTAAAAATCGCTTGCAGCTTTATGCCACAAGCGACCTTTAATAGTTTGTCAAAAAAGAATTGTTTACTTCAAAACAACCTTCTCAACATAGAAATCATTGTCAGTTACAACATTCAGCAAGTACATGCCTTGAGCATTCGATGATAGATCAATCTCAACCTCATTTGAACCGCCAATCTCATCCAAGATAACCTTTCCTTTCAAATCAGTCACAATCACCTTGTTGATTGTGTTGTTAGAACGGATGTAAAGCAATCCGTCAGTAGGGTTAGGATAGATCTCAATGCCATTAACATCAGAAACAGCATCGTCGATATCAGTTAGCACGTTATCAAATACATCTTCTTCAATTTCATCTCCTTCAAATTCATCATAGATTGTTTTTGATCTCATAGATGATTTAGAACAACCAATTGTATTTGCTTTGAATTTACTGTTTTTAGTGTTAAAACCTGACTTTAGAATAACCTTTGGTGCACTGTATAAAGTGTTTGAATTGCCAGATATTTTATTTGAAGCAACAATTTTGTTTACTGCAGTCATTTTGTAAACTCCACCAGCAATATTTGTGCCAATTGTCAAGTTTGATGGACACTGATCATGAGGGATTACTCTAATGGATGGGTCACCGAAAATATTCCATGCATTGAAAACGTAAGCATAACCTGAATATTCATCCATCATCACACAAGACGCATTGTAACACAAACAACCGAATGAACTGTATGTTTCTCTTGTCAAATAATCTGCGAATGCATCTTGAGCTCTCATAGGTGGCTCCCATGGCTGAGAAATACTAGATGCGTATATGCACACAGAGCCAGTTGGATAACCGCTTGAGTTACGGGCGTTTTGCCAAGCTTCCGCAAAACAGGTTCTTCCTTTGAAATCACCATTTAGACAAGCCACGTCGAAAATGAATGGCCATTTGTTTGTGTTTGCAAGACTGCTCGCGTTGCTGACGGAAAAATCAGATGTTCCCCATGATGTCTGACTTCCATGTCCTGTGTAGTTAATAATTGAACATCCGTTATTTACAGCGTTTGCAACATCGGTAGCAGACGGATCTCCTGATGCATCATTGCCTCCTTGGGAACCATCGTAGAGTTCTTTCCTGCTGTTGTATTCCCAATTCAAAAGCTTGTTGCTGATAATTCTGGAGTGTTGATAATCGTATTCTCCGTTATGACCAGGACCTTGATCACTGGCTATTCCCAAACATGTTTTTGCCCAAGCCTGATTCCTGTCCAAGCCATCGTAAAGAATAGATTTTGTTATCAAAGCGTTTAGATCAGTAATATTAGAAACAGAGAATCGACCTACGATAATGTCTGGGTAGCTGTCATCTGTTATCAAAGAATACTTAGGGTCAAGAGCGTGATCTCCGTATCTGTCAGTCACATAATCTGCTTGAATTTGTTCGTAATCACCAACTAGAAGCACATAAGTAAGATCAGAATGATTTTTGTAATAATTATCGATGTAGCTTTTTACGCTACTATAAGATGTTCCTGTTGTGCTTGTGGATACGATTGTTGTTGGAATGCCAATTTCATTCTTATGTGTCACGTATGGTGTCATAGCGGAAACGAAAGACGAGTGGCATATAATCAACATCGATCCCCAATCATTAGACGTAGAACGATTAGCAATTGATGAGTAGTTGATGAATCGACCTTTATAGATTTCATCGAAACTAGAGTTGCTTCTTGTGGAAGTGACACCGAAAGAACCGTTAGTGATTGTGTACTCGATTTCTAAACTGGTGTAAACTCTCAATTTCTTCTTCGATCCATTGTATGCAAAAGGGTAAATTGTGACAGGTGTACCATTGACGTCCCTTATACTATAACTAGCCCCCGTTGCGTATCTGCTTGACGGATAATACGAGTCGTTCGTGTATGTTGAAGAGAACGTATATCCGACAGTGCTTGGATCGATATTTCTACTAAGAATACCCTTTGATGGCACAACTTGCATAGAGTACTCCTTGTAGCTCGAAGAAATGACTTTAGTGGTGAATTTAGCACCTTCAGAAGATGCCAAACTTCTTACGATTTTTGGCAATTCAGGATAGCCTTTGTCGTACGACATACCCTCTTCGAGATCAACTTTGTAGTAGGTGCTTCCGTTGATTGTTATCGGCTCTCTTTGAAAACTACCTATATTTACTTTTATTCTCACCGTTTTGTTTGTCGCGGAAACAACGGACACGGAATTAGCTGTAGAACTAATTTTGACCGTCTCCTTTGCGGCAAATATGGAAGAAGAGAACAAAAGCAATAATGATAAAATTAAAGTCTTTTTCATTATTTGCTATTTTATGTTGGTTGCTTTATTATTTCTCCAATTCCTGAACTCTTGCCTTCAATGCTGCATTCTCCTTCTCAAGCTTGATCATGTGTAGAGTCAACTCCTCTACCTTCTCCAAAAGAAGGTTGCTCATCTTAGATACGCTTACACCGTTAGCGTCCATCTCTGCTGCTGATGGCATACCAGGAAGGTGCTTGTGCTCGTTAACGTAGCTCTCAACCTCTGAAAGAGACTTCAAATCGTAGTTCTCATCAAATACGTAGTCGGCAGCTCCGTGCATATCCATCTGGATGTCCTTTGCGTTCAATGAGTTAACCTTGATTGAATTTGAATTCAAATCTGCAACCTCGATCTCTCCTGTACAAAGGATTTTTCCTGCAACGTGAAGTTTAGCCTGTGGATTCTCTACGCCGATACCAACGTTTCCGTTCTTGAAGTTATACTTCTGAGCCAAGAATGCCATTGGATCATAGTTGTTATATCCGTAAGCGGAAATCTGAGCCCATCCATTATCTACTTTTAAGCGGATAGAGTTGTAGATTGTTGTTCCTGTGTTAATTGTCAAACCGTTGTAGAACTCGTTCGATGTTCCTTTTCCAACAAAACTTTTGTTGAATGTTGCAGAACCGTTGAATGTGGCTGAGTTGGCGAATGTTGCTGCACCATTGAATGTAGATGCGTTCTGAGCTTTGAATGAATTAACTGTTAGTGCAGAAATTGTAGTTGTTGATAAAGAAGAAGTTCCTGTAACACTCAATCCTCCAGGCATGTTTGTCTTTCCACTTACAGTCAATGAACCTTTCATTACAGCAGCACCGTTTGATGTCAACGAGCTAGCTGTTAGTGAACCTGTTGTTGTTCCTGCTAATGTAGTTGCTCCTGCAACTTTCAAACTGCTGTTTAATGTGGCAGCACCATTAAGTGTCGATGTGCCATAGACATACAATGTGCTTCTTAGATTACTTGCTCCAGCAACGTAAAGTCCATTAGCAGGTGCAGTAGATGGAGAACCAACTGTCAAACCTCCGTTTGATCCTTGTAGCAATCTTGTATTACCTTTGTAATCGTAGATTCTTAGACCGTTCTTCGCAGAGTCTGCCTTGATTGTAAGTCTGTTGCCCTGATAGCTTGATGATGCTGCTACACCGATTGCAACGTTACCTTTTGTTCCCTTCAACTGATTAACGTACAAACCATAAGTTGAATTAGATGTCCACGACTGTGCGTTCACTCCTGCACATGTCAATACAAGGGATGCTGCTGCACCCGCTTTCAATAACTTTGAAAATAACATAGATAAAGTTTTTTAGTGGAGAGTTCACAAATAACATAAAAACACACTCAGAAAGAAAGAACTCTCCCCAGTTCTCCCTGATATGCTCGCAAACACATGGTGATTATTAGAGAAACATTCATTCATTTGGGACTACTCTAATTACTTTCTACTCTAAATGAATGTTTTTTATTAAATAACATCTACTAATTAATAACATCTACGTTTAGATCCGCATTAGTCTTAATGTCACATTCATTATCTAATATCCATCTCGATTTGCATATACAAAATTAAATGCAATATTTGGCAAAACAAAATAATTTTGAAATTTATTCGCAAGAAAATTATAATATGTATGAATATTAAATATTTATGGGATGTTTAACGGGCAAACTTGTCGTTTTGAATATTTTCTTCTTGCGTTAGACTAATCATATTTTGCCGTATTAGTATAATAAGCAATTGGGCACATGTTTTATAGATATTGGTAATAATCCCTTTCCAAATGTAATCAGATGTTGGCTCATATAAAAACACAGAGAATATAAGTTCTCAGAAAAAGTCTATGTTTTTTTGAGAAAAGAGACGGAAATTCAGTTAAAACTAGGACTGAGCCTATTACAAAGATGTTAAGTTTGTTTAAAATTTACGCTTGAACTTTTTTTGTATTATATTCGTCATGCGTAATTATGTAATCGATTTTTGAAAAAATAAAAATTAAATGAAATGGGGAAAATAAAGTCTTTGTTGGTGTCTTGTGTGTCTTTATTGTCTGTTATGACAATCTCTGCACAAACTCTCTCTTTTATGCCTAATTGGAAACCTGGAGATAAGGTATCATACTGTTTTGTACAGAAAGAGATAAAAAAATCGGGAACAGAGTCGGCGACAGTATAAAAGTCCGCTGTGCTGAATCTTAAAGTTGTAAAAAAGGATGCAAACGGCTATGTTATGAATGCCACTTACGAGAATCCTGTCGAGAAGGGATCTGATGAAATGTCTGCTGCATTGTTCAAACTAAATGATGGATTGTCTTTCGATTATAAGTTGGATGCGTCAGGGAAACTTATAGGTTTGGTGGATAGCACCAAAGTAATTGCTGATTTGAAGGGGTTGATGGAAAAAGCGGCAAAGGATAATCCGTCGATTGGTCTTGTCCTTCAATTTGTAGGTGCTTCAATGTTAGACGATATGTATCTTGCTGGAATGTTGGACGAAGTTGGTTATATCCATTCGCTGAATGGATTGGAACTTACGGCTAAAAAACAATAGAAAAAAATGCAGATAAGACCACAATGTTTGGATTCAGTGTCAACGCTCCTTATCACTACACACTGCAATCGGTAAATGGTAATATCGCCAATGTGAAGAGTTCAGCAGTGATAGGTAATGATATGATCATGTCCGCATTCATTGATTTCTCAATTCAGATGACGTCAGGGGTGTTGAATACTTTATCTTCGTTGATGGCAAAAGAAGGAGACGAGAAGGTTGACATAAATCAGGAGATTCAACAGCAACGTGCAGAGATTGAGAAAAAATTCAAGGAGACTTTTGATTTGAAGATGGAGGACAACTACACTTATTCGTTTGACAAATCTAACCAATGGATTTCCTCTATGAGTGGCAAAAACACTATCACAGGAAAATATGAGAATAATAATATTGATGTCACTATAGAGATTAAAATGACGAAAAAATAATGCACATCTCGACGGTGCATTCATATAATAAACAGACCATTCCACAATTGCGTGGGATGGTCTGTTTTGTTAATGCGAATTCGCAGATCTCAATTCGTCAAACTCGCGTCATCCCACCTTTTTAATCAATTTTAACAGTTACTCCTGTTTTGCTGAGAAATGCGTGATGATTGATTGGTGTTTGTTTTTATTTTTGTCAGACAAATTAATGACTGTTAAAGTATATAATTATGAAAAACAATTATGCGTTTAAGCGTTTCGCTTTTATAAACCTTCTCCTGTTAGGCTCTGTTAGCGGAACTTTTGCACAAGATAATCCTTGTGCTGAGATTTCAGATGTCGAGTTCCGAAATCCGAGGGCAGAGTTCTGTGAGGGCGAAAGCAAGGGCATGGTGGACATGACTTTGACAAAGGGAACTGCATCCGACTACCTGATCCATTGGTGGCAGGGTGCAGACGATGTGTCAGGGACACTGTTAGGCGACGACATGGACGAGAAGTTCTTTGAAAACTTGGAATCGAAGGATGGCGGAATGTTCAGCTACCAGATAGTAGACAAGAATACAGGCTGTGTCGGAGAGGTCAAAAACTATGAGATAATTGTCAATCCAATACCAGACGCACCAAAGGATGAGCACCTTTTGTACTCTATGAATGGCAACGCTAGTGAGATCCTTACAACAGAAAAGTTCAAGCAAACATTGGATCCGTCAAAGAAACTGTGGTGGTTCAAAAGTATGGACGAGCCAAATTCAAAAGGAACCGCGTCAGTTTCGGTAGACAGGTCTGTGCCAACAGATGTGCTTAAGCCGTATGAATTCTTTATTGCATATCAAGATGGCGATTGTTTCGGAGAAAGAGCCAGGGTGGAGGTAGAGGTATGGGCTGCGCCGGTACCAGCAGTGACGGATATCGATTTGTGTAAGGATGGCACATTCGATCCTTTGGACGGAATACGTTTAGTCGACGAGGGGTATGAACTTGTCTGGTTCAAGAGCTCAACTGACACTGCAGGAAAGGCATTGTCGTCTGCTCCGACAGATGTTGTAGATGTGACAACGCCAGGCAAGTATACATTATATGTGGCACAGCGTGCAACAAAAGAGCCATACGCGCAGAGTAATGTTGCATCGTTCGACGTGACGATATACGATGTCAAGGCACCTATAGATGCCAGCCTACATGAGTACTGTGCTAATGAACCGGCTGATAAACTCAGGGCTGAGTTGGTGACAGATGAGAAGAACTATTACTATGCGGATGAGGTGGTGTACGTGTCAGGAACAGCGGAGAAATCTACAATCATACCAGACACAAAGGTGTCTACATCTAAGACTTACGATTATCAGGCTTACCAAATATTCACAACTCCAGAATCACAGCAGGTATGTAAAGGACCTAGCATAGATATTGGTGTTGATGTCATTGCGGTGGAGAAACCTAAGGTTAACCAATCGGTTAGTTATTCGAAGAGTGAAGCATTTGAGACAAAGGAGTTTGTTGACATCTTGGTGAAGAGTCCTGATGTGATTGATAATGTTGAAGGTCAGACTTTGTTGTGGGCAGTGGATCAGAATGGCGTGTATGTCAAGGGATCAACGTCTTCTTCGAAGCCATACTACAATGAATCGTTATCTTATGGGATAGTAGAGAAGCAGGAGCGTTGGGTAAAATGGGAAATGATGACTGCCGCAGGATTGACATGCCAAAGTGATCCAGAAAAGATAGATATTATCATCAGATCGACTCCTGCTCCTATAGTGAGAAAAATAGAAATCTGTGAGGATGTGTTCAAGAGTGGAAGCATACCTTCCGAAAATGAGCCTGCCAAAAATGCAGTGATAAATGCCGATAAAGGAAGTCTTCCAGATGCGGACAAGTATGAACTAGTATGGTTCGACAATCAGCAAGATGCTGACGAATCGATGACAAATTCAAGTAAATTGTCATTGGGTAGAAGAACAGCTCCTACATTGACTGATGTGTTCTCGGGAGTCGATATGTCGGATCCGTATGAGTCGGAGTGGAGAAAATCGCTTTATGTCGTACAGACATACGATGACGGAAATGGAAATATCACAACTTCACCAGCGTCGGAAATGAGGATTACCATCAACGCAACACCTAAACTAAAAGGAATAGCCCATGAACCTGTTTGTATGGGACCTGTGAATCTGACAGGCAATAAATTTTGGAATGTGTTCAATGGTGTGAAGGTTGATGCTGAGTATTTGTATAATGGATCGTCAGTGACACAGAGTGCAACCAACTTGACAAAGGCTGGAAAATACACGATTAATGCTACTTCGTCATTAGGATGTAAGTCTGAGCCGTTGGAAGTCCAACTTGACATCAGAAATATTTCCTTAGAGATGGTTCCTAAATCGGAGGTAAAGCCTGGAACTGACATTTCATTGACGGTGAAACCCAATTTCTCATACAATGTGGATGGAAGGGAAGCTAAGGAAGGTAAGGTGAAACTTTCATGGAGTTCGGAGGAGAATATCTCGGATAAACCTACAGATAACGGAACTCTAGATCCTGATGCAGAATCATTTACATATAAAACAGGAAAATTTGATGGCAAACCAGGTGATACACATACAATCACTATTTCCGTGACAGATGGCTATTGTATGTCTAAAGCCACTCATATTGTTACGGTAGAGAAACAGTCTGCAGTTGATCCAATCTCAGCGGAAAAAGCTGATGATATTGTGAATGTCTACACTGTCTCAGGTGCATTGGTCAAGGCAAACGTCAAGAGATCGGAAGCTTTGAAAGGATTGCTTGAGGGCATCTACGTCGTCGGCAATGAAAAAATGATTGTCAGGTAGAGACGCACGGACGTGCGTGTCCATTAAAAATATTGGCGTGCATGTCCATTAGACAATGCAGAATTATAAATTAGAAATGCAAAATTGTTGCAAATCTATCTCTTGAAATGCACGAATTCACCGTGCATTCTTGAATATGAATTAAATAAAACAGACCATTCCACAAATGCGTGGGATGGTCTGTTTTTTTGTCCACAAGTTTTATTTGATTTTAAACGGATGTCAATAATTTTTCATTTGACATTCCGCATTTCTAATTCTGTATTTTCCTCCCGTCTGCCTGACTGCCATATCACTATAGTTAGTGATATGTTTGACATAAAATTGCTATTTACTCACTTGATATATCACCGTTACTTTGCATTAAAATTTAATGAGAGACGGTATGGAAAAGAAATTAAGTATTATAGCTTTTAGCGGGGATTTCGACAAATTGACAGCTGTTTTCACTTTGGCTACAGGAGCTGCGGCTGTTGGGTATGAAGTAAATCTGTTTTTTACTTTCTGGGGTCTTGACGCTCTGAAAAAGAAGCAGGGCAGGGCATTCATTGGCGGAAATTGGCTTACTCGTATTTTCGGATTTTTGATGGGTGGACTGAATGTCGCGCCAAACAGTCGTTTTAATTTCTTAGGCATCGGTCCGAAGGTGTTCCGTGGTTTGATGCGAAAAAACAATGTCGCCACTTTGGAGGAGTTGGTGGAGGCGGCTAAAGCATTGGGAATCAATTTTTATGCTTGTGAGATGGCGATGCATGTGTTAGGTCTTTCGAAAGATGATTTTATTCCTGAGGTAAAGGATGTTTTGGGAGTCGCCTCTTTTTTGAAATTGTCGGATGGCGGACAAACATTGTTCATTTAATTCAGATATTATGGCAACAAAAGTATTAGACATCACGAAAGAACATTGTCCTATGACTTTCGTGAAAACAAAGATTGAATTGGCAAAACTGAAAGAAGGGGACATCCTTGAAGTGTTGCTTAGTGAGGGCGAACCTTTGGAAAATGTGCCAAGAAGTGCAACTGAACAAGGGTTTAATGTGTTAAGCGTGGAGTTTGTTGAAGGTACAACACATAAAGTTATAATCAAAAAATAAATAATACGAACATGGCAGATTCTAATTTACAACGTAGCGTCACTACAGCTACTGCCAGAAAACTGGCAACCACTACCAAAACAGCCCCTCAGATGGGCAGTATCACTCCTCGCCTTTTGCTAAAACTTCTTCCTTGGGTGCAGGTGAGCGGCGGTACTTTCCGTGTCAACAGAACAAAGGTTGATCTTAAAAAGAGTGACAGACTGGCTATCGAATATATCAATGGACAACCATCTTTCTCGTCTAAGAGCTTGAAATCTATCCCTTTGTTCTCAGAATTTGAGGATAAGATTGTAGACAGACTAGTAAGCTCATTTGAGACAAACGAAGTAGAAATAGGAAAACTATTTGTTGAGGCTGGCAAGGATAAACAGAAATTCTTTATTGTCGCAAACGGTCAGGCGGAGGTGTTCAGTAAGGGTCCTCACGGGGAAGAATTACGGATTGCATTGATCGGAGACGGTGAATATTTCGGTGAGACTGATCTGCTCGACGACGCAAAGTCGACTGTATCCGTAAGAGCTATCACCCCTACCGTCTTCTTGGGATTGAAACTAAAGGATTTGGAGAAATTCATTAAGGACGTCCCTGATTTCGTCTCCGTCGTATTCTTGCCACAGATGTGATAGCGGCATTCAATGGGGATCCTGCCGCAAAAAACTATGGCGAGATCATCAGCTGTTATCCTATCATAAAAGAGCTGACAATCTATCGTATGGCTCACGAGTTGTGGAATCTGGAAGTGCCACTCATTCCAAGAATGTTGACGGAGATAGCTCATTCAGAGACAGGCATAGACATCCATCCTGGAGCGACAATAGGAGAGTATTTCACGATTGACCATGGCACAGGAGTGGTGATTGGAGAAATAAGTGTGATAGGAAAGAATGTGAAACTCTACCAGGGAGTCACACTTGGTGCAAAAAGTTTCTCGTTAGACAACGATGGAAATCCGATAAAAGGCATACCGCGTCATCCTATCCTTAAAGATAATGTTATTGTATATTCCAACGCTTCCATCCTTGGCAGAATCACAATAGGTGAGGGTGCTGTCGTAGGAGGTAATATTTGGGTCACTCATGATGTCCCTGCCGGTGCTACCATAACGCAAAAAACTTTATTGGACGGTCATAAATAGAAAAAGACGGGATTTCCCCCGTCTTTGTGATTTTATGAATAAGAATTTTAAGACCATATGTTTGATAGATATTGGATCAAACCTCACTATTCATAATTATTCAGTGCTCGCCTTCGGCTCGCACGTGAAGAAAGGTTATGGCGTTCCGCCCTTTACAATCCTCATGTTTAATCTTAAACGGCTGCCAATAATTTTTCATTTAGCATTTAGCATTTCGAATTCTGCATCTTCACCTGTCTTGCCAGGAAGTGCAGACGGTTGAGCACGTTCACCTCGCTCACACCACCGTCGAAATCAAGGAATAGAAGATTCATGTCCGGATACATCTTTTTCACTTTTCTCTCAATTCCCTTGCTTATGACATGGTTGGCTATACATCCGAATGGCTGCAGACTCACTGCCGCGTTGATGCCTCGTTGTGCAAACGAGACAAATTCCGCTGGGATAAGCCATCCTTCGCCAAACTGTGCTGCCGGACAGACTATCTTGGCTGCGTTCTCCATCTCATGGTTTATGTCTGCGCTCTTCTCGTAGTATCTGAATGCCGACGCTGCTTTGTCGAATTCATTCATAAGGCTGACAAGTCTATTTTCCAATACGTTGTTGAGCATACGTCGCCAGATTGACACCTTCTCCAAGTTGTTCCTTCTGTTGAACTTAGCATTAGGGAAGTATTGGCTGAAAAACTCGATTATGCTTGGAATCACAGGCTCGATGCCTTCGCTCACCAACCAATCCACAACGTGCTGGTTTCCGAAACTGTTGTATTTAATGAAGATTTCCCCCACCACTCCTATGCGTGGCACCTTCTTGTCGGATGCCGCGGCGTTGAACTCATTTGCCGCTTCACGTAATAGGTTGAGAATGGTTTTCTTGTCTCCACTGGTAGAAATGGAAACATATTTCTTCATGTATTTATCCTTCAATTCTTTTGCCTTGCCTTCCTCTTTCTCCCTTACCGCTGTGGCATAATACATCTTTGCAATAGCCTCAACAAATAGCACGGAGTGGAGGATAGGACGGATTGCCTTTTTGATGTTTGGCTGGAATCCGCTCTGCTCGTTGATGGTGTTCATCACTGAGATAGACACCACTGGAATATTGTCGTAGCCTGCAGCCAACAATGCTTTCTTGATTAACGCGATATAGTTTGTGGCACGACACTGACCTCCTGTCTGTGTAACTGCGAATGCTATGTTGCTAGGGTCGTATTTGCCACTTCGCAACGCTGTTATCATGTCTCCCACAACAAGTGTCGCTGGGTAGCAAACTTCGTTGTTGGCGTATTGCAATCCCGCTTTCACACTCTCTGGAGTGCCAGGAGGAAGACTCTCCACCTCGTATCCCATCAACTCAAACATTGGCGGAATGATAGGGGAATGGAATTCAGAGAAGAATGGAATCAACACTTTCTTGTTCTTGTCGAGAACTGTGAATTCGGGAGTCGTTTTGAACTCTTTCTTTGTTGCTTCTGTATGGCGTTTGAATTTGATGCTCTCCACCAAACTACGGATTCTCAAACGTAGAGATCCGGCATTGTTCACGTCGTCTACTTTCAAGATTGTGTGGTTCTTGCCGTAGCGACGCAATATGTCTCCTACTTCGTCAAGGATGAAAGCGTCTGGTCCGCAACCGAAGTTTGTCAGCTGTACGAAGTGGATATTGTCTTTGCTTTCCGCCACCATCCTTGCCGCACGTATGATACGGTTCACATAACTCCATTGTGGAATTATATGGGTCTCTTTGTTGGAATCATCCACACCTCTAGCCACATCTTCCGTCACAACATCTATTCCGAATGATGTCATGATTTCCGACACTTTGTGCTGGATGAGCGGGTCGTTGTGGTATGGACGGCCGGCAAGCAAAATCACCATACGGTCGTTCTGTTTCGCCTTTTGAAGTGTCTGCTGTGCTTTTTCAGCTAATGTGTTTTCAAAAGTGTTCTTTGCGTCGATTGCGGCAACGAAAGCCTCTTTGAATGTCTTTTCTGAGAAACTTTTTCCTAAAATCTCTTTCAAATATGATTTAAGGGCTTTTTTCAAGAGCTTTTCATCCTTAAATGAGATAATCGGGCTATCCACAGGAATATTGCTTTTCTCCGCTGGATCGATGGCAGATTTGATGACGTCGCTGTATCCGGCGACGATAGGGCAATTGAATGTGTTGTTTTCATTCTTGCCGTCTCTCTTTTCGTATATTACGTATGGATAGAATATCCTGTCGACCTTTTTCTCCATCAGGTCGAAGATGTGTCCATGTACAAGTTTGGCAGGGAAACAGATATTGTCGGCCATGATTGTGTTAAGTCCCTTCTCATACATCTTGAATGATGATCGTGGGCTTGTCACTACTTTGATTCCACACAATGTAAAGAGAGTGTACCAGAACTGGTAGTCTTCAAACATGCCAAGTACTCGAGGAATACCGATTGTCAAAGGCTTCTCAGACGCATGTCCGTGTGACTCTGCAAGACGTATGTTCTTCTTGAATGCCAGCTCGCTCTTGTATAGGCTCATGTTGAATCCGGTGACTCTTTCGTCTTCACCTTTGTTGGTGTAGACTTTTTCACATTTGTTGCCGGAGTAGAACACTTTGCCGTTGGCGAATATGTTTTTCAATACGTGACAGTTGTTTTCGCAGCCCACACATCTGAATGGCTCTACTGTGTATTCGCATGTCTTTGCCATCGTGGATAGTTCACGACGGTTGTCCGCACCCATACGTTTTGCATAAAGTGCCGCTCCATACGCACCCATCAGTTCGGGATAGTTGGATACAGTCACAGTCTTCTTTATGCTGTTTTCGAACGCTCTCACAACAGCTTTGTTGCGCATCGTTCCTCCTTGAAGCACAATGTGGTCGCCTAATTCACTCGCATCTTTAAGTTTCAGCACTTTATATAGACAGTTGCCGACCACAGAGTAGGCAAGACCTGCGGAAATGTCTTCGATAGTGGCTCCCTCACGTACACACTGACGCACTTTGGAGTTCATGAAGACGGTGCATCGTGTGCCTAAATCTTGCGGATTTGTGCTTTGCAGTGCTTTCTCCACGAATTGTTCGATAGGATATCCGAGTGATGCGGCGAAACTGTCGATGAATGAACCGCATCCGCTCGAACAGGCTTCGTTGATCTCAAGTCTGTTGATTGTGCCGTTCTCCACGAAGATTGCCTTCATGTCCTGGCCGCCGATGTCGAGAATAAACGAAACGTTTGGATTCAGTTTGTGTGCGGCTGT
Source organism: Bacteroidales bacterium UBA3844 (assembly GCA_002392915.1). Lineage (GTDB taxonomy): Bacteria > Bacteroidota > Bacteroidia > Bacteroidales > Paludibacteraceae > UBA1723. Next base: position 24,048 of record DGHQ01000012.1, read on the forward strand.
GTAATGAGCAATAGTCTCCACCATACCGTAGTCGAGACCATAGGCGGTCTTTACCAGATCTTCTCCATATCCTGTAGAACAGGCTGCCTTGACAACAAGGTTTTTGCCTGCGGATTTAGCCTCAGCCTCCAACTTTTGCAGTCCTTCGCACACCGTCTCCAACGGACGACCTGAACTTTTCTTATAGAATGTGAAGAAAATTTTCTCGTCCTCATCCATAGCCACAACCTTTGTCGTGGTGCTTCCTGAGTCGATTCCTATATAGCATACATCGTCCTTGATGTCGGCGATTGCTGCGTTTTCGATTTTGTTTTGGCTCTTCTCTTTTTCCCATTCGTCTCGTTCTTTTTGCGACGCGAATAGAGGCTGCAGACCAGATCTCTTTATCTTGATCGCAGATTTGTCGGAATTATTTAGAAGAGTAATATAATCGTTGAGACTCTTGTATTCGACGTCGTCTTTTATGGCAAGACTTGCGCCGAGGGCTGGGATGACATTCGAGTATTCAGAGTAGATGACGTCGTCATCAGTCATGCCCATCTTTTTCTGGAAAATTTTCCTCAAAGCTGGGATATATGCGAACGGACCACCGCACAAGAAAACCTTAGGCAAGATGTCCATTCCGCGGGATAGGGTAGAGAGCACCTGCGTCGCAACAGCATTGAAGATGCTCGCTGCAATCTCCTCGCGGCAGACATTGAGTGCGATAAGGTTCTGAATATCAGTCTTGGAGAACACGCCACAACGGCTTGCGATGGGATGTATTGCTTTCGCGCGGAGAGCCATGTCGCTCAACTCTGCGACAGAGACACCAAGGATCATAGCCATCTGATCGATGAACGCTCCTGTTCCGCCAGCACAGTTTCCGTTCATACGAATGTCAGCCTGCATATTGTGGTTGAAGAAGATCATTTTAGTGTCCTCTCCTCCGATGTCTACAAGAGTTTTTGTCTCTGGGTATTTTTTCAGTACGACTTCTGTCGCCGCTACAACTTCCTGAATAAAAGGTAATCCAAGACGTTCGCACAGCCCCATTCCCGCACTACCCGTCGCTTGGAATCTGACAGTAGCGTCGGCACCGATTTTTGCTTTTAAGCGTTCGAGTGAATCAGCGAGCGCTTTTGGTATGTCTGCGTTATGTCGGTTATAGTCTGTGAACAGCACTTCATTCTCCTCATTGGTAGCGACAATTTTCAGCGTTGTGCTACCAGCATCAAGTCCGACATTTATTTTTTTAATCTGCATATCAAAATAATTTCAGTCGCAAAAGTACTATTTTTTTTGCTACTTCTTTAGCCTTTTTCTAATCAAAATCTCATTTTCCTGTTTTCTCATTGCCACATATTCTTCTTTTGTGATATTCAAGAGTTTTGTGGCAAGTTGGGATGATATGGCGGTGGCTGCGTTGAGCGTCACCACATCGGAAATAAGCATGGGAAGAGAAATGTTGTCAATCTCTTCGTTGTTGTTGGCACTTTCAAGAGTCTCTTTTAATTGAGTGTTGAGTGAACCTAAAGCGGATGACGCTTTCTCTTTGATCAACTTGAAGTTTTCTGTCGACGGGAATATTTCCATAAACAGAAACGATGGAAGTTGAGGCTTGGCGATGATGAAGTCGAGGTGCGCGTTCATCACTGCCACCACTCGGTCTTCGAAACTTAGAGATGCATCCTGACGTTTGTAGGCTTCGGTCACGGAGTCGATCAGCTCTTTGATCACGGTGTCTATAATACACTCGAAAAGCTTCTCTTTAGTGCGGAAATAATAGTGGAGCATTGCGTGTGTGACTCCTGCTTTTTCAGCTATAGCCACGGTACGCGCACCAGAAAAACCTTTGCTGAGGAATTCTTCTGTAGCAGCGTCGAGAATCGCTTTCTCCACATTCATTTTATCTTCTTTTTCTGCCATTAACAGAATTGTTAAACAAATTTGTCGCAAAGGTAAGCGATATATGTTTAAATGCAAAAGAATAAGATGAAAATTAACGGCTAGGTTCTCTTTTTTCTTTATTTTCTGACCCATCCTTTGGCTGATGTATTGCCTAATCTTTCAGCTTTTCTGAAATATTCCTGAGCTTTTGCAGTATCTTCAAGACGGTGGTAGCAGAGGCCTATCTGGTAGTAGGCTTCGTGGTCGGTTTTGTCTATTAGGATCGCTTTTGAGAAAAAGTCGATGGCATTTTCATATTGTTTCAGGTTTTTATAAGTAGATGCGATTTTGCACAGCAACCATTCGTCGTCTTTGTCGATAGCATACGCTTTTTCATACAGTGGCAGAGCCTTGCTGTATTTGCCTTGCTCATAGTAGACGTTGCCGAGGTTTTTGTAAGGCGACGCATATTTCGGGGCTGCTTCAATAGCCAAGTTAAGATATTTGATACAAGAGTCTACTTGTCCGAGTTCGTAATGGGTGCAAGCCATGCCGTTATATGTGCGTGCTGGATTCTTGCTGTATTTCAGCGATTTCCTGTATTCCACCAATGCGTTGCTGTGTTCGCCGGCCATTGTAAGAGTCAGTCCGATATTGTTGTAGACCCACGCTTTTGTCGGCTGGTAGAAACGGAAGTTTTTGGCGGAGACGAAATTCTTGTCTGCCATGAATTTCTTCAAACTTTTTTGATATAGTTCGATAGCGACATCATAGTTTCCAGACGAGCGTTCGGCGTTTGCAAGGTTGAATTTAATAGCGTTATATTTTTTCTTTTTGATTTGCAAAGCGTGGTTGAAATGGTATACTGCTTTTGCATTCTCACCCTTTTCCTGTGCGATAATGCCAAGAATGTTGTAGGCATCCGCAAGTTTAGGGTCGCGGCTCAACGCAATCTGGCATATTTTCTCAAGATCCTCGTATTGGTGGTTGTGAAGAAGTATAGCTCCAGCCATGTTGATAAGGTCTTTGTTAGTTGGGTTGGCGCGCATTGCCTGTTTGATTGCGTCTACAGCCTCCTCGTGCCTCTCTTCACGTTTCAGTTTATAGCAAAGCTGCATATAGGCGGCGGAATTTCCAGGCATACGGTTGGTGATGTCGATAAGCTCTTCTATTGATCTGTCTGCTCCTTTGAAATAATCATCATTCAGTTCAGGCAGATGCAGAAGTTGAGTCTCATCCTGTATGCGGAATATGGTTTGTCCCGACGTCGCTGATGCAAATAACAGTAGAAATATGAATATAATTGTTTGTTTCATAGTCATTGTCGTAAGTGTTTCATAATTTAGTGCGTATTCAACTACAAAAATACAAACAATTTGGGTTATGCCAATGGATTATGTGATTTGTTTAATTGCTCTGAATATTTGGATTTATATCTCCATTTAATTGTTGAACATCAATCGCTAATCATCAGTCATTCTCATCCCCGACACCAACATTGTTGGAATCGCCAAGAAAACAAATATAATTAATCATTCGACGGTGGTGAAGATTCTTAAATTTTAATTCTTAACTTTTAATTCTTCTTCTACTATCCATCCTTCAATCGTTCTTTCCTCGCTTGAGAAGTTGACTCCGATCTTAATGATTGGTCTGCCGTCCGTGTGATAAGGGTCGGCATAACCCTTTTCATTTATCTGGGAGAGAGCTTTTTCCGCACTCTCATCCACCTTGAATTCGATGATGAAAATCTGTTTTGGAGCGAACAGGATACAATCCAATCTGCCTTTTGACGTGTTGACCTCCGACTGAGTGTAGAAACCAAGCCAGCGGAACAAGACGTAGATCACCGTCTGGAAATGTTTCTCATTCTTATTGTTGAGCACGTTTGGAATCTGCAGGAAAAACTCCTTCAGCAGTTCAAACGCATCGTCGATTCTGCCTGCTTTGAGAGCAAAATAAAATTTTTGCATGTTGATTTTTCCGTCATCTGTGCTGCATCCTACCCACGACGGCATCAAGACCTCCAACATGGAAACACGAACCTCACTATTGGGATAAGAGAGAGTATAGACCTCCGACTCCCTGTCATAATCCTTAATCGTAAGGTATCCAGCCTGGTAAAGAAGAGGATAAACACTTCTCTCATCCTCATACGACGCATAGAATCCGGATTCAAACATTTGTACGCCTTCAAAATCAAGTATCTGGGCATTGTGCTTCTTCAGATGGTCTATCACGTAGGAAGACGTGGCTGTCTCAAACCAGAAGTTTTTCAAATCTTTGAAATCCAACGAAGACAAGACGCTGAGTGGATTAAAGATATCTTTTGAATCATAGGAAAAATGATAGCCGTCGTATTTGTTTTTCAGCTTTAGATACATTTCATCAAATGTACAATCGTATCGTTCTGCCAACTGACTAATTCCATCTTTAAAATTCTCAAGAAGCTCATCTGATGAGATTCCACAAATGTCATCAAAACGGGGATCCATAGATATATTCACCAGATTGTTGAGTGTGGAGAAGATGGAAACTTGAGAGAATCTAGATATTCCAGTGATAAAGACAAACTGCTCAAACTGCTCGTTCACCTTCACCTGCTGATACAGTTCCTGAAGAACTGGTTTTACATCAGCTAATTTTCCATCGTGAAGATGAGCCAACAGCGGAGAATCATATTCGTCGATCAAGATTACGGCTTTGCGGCCGGTATTTTTTACCGCTGTCTGAATAAGATTTTGAAAACGCACGCCATTGTTCTTCTCCTCTGTCTGTATATCATATTTTTTTTCATACCACCATAATGTGTTGCCGATATATGAATACATTCCGTCTACATCCATATCCTTGCATCCGCTCATATCAAACCTAAAGACGGGATATTTGATCCAGTCTTTCTCCAACCTGCTTATTTTCAGATCCTTGAAGAGATCTCTGTTTCCCTCGAAATATTGTTGGAGCGTGTTGATAAGCAATGACTTACCGAAACGACGAGGACGTGAAAGGAACACGAATGTACGATTCTTTATCATCTCATACATTCGTTCAGTCTTGTCGACGTATGCATAACCATCCTCAATGATGGCTTTGAAATCCTGTCGTCCTATCGGATATGGCTTTATCATAATTCGCTCTTTTTCAATTTTCTCTGCAAATATAATGATTTTCGATTGATTATGAATTGTAAATCTGTTTAATCCCCGATTCCGATTCCAAAATGTATGGTGTCGCAGACATCGTACATTTGGTTGCCGGTTTGTTCGATTTATGATGTCGATATACCGACACAGCCATCAATCATTTACTCCCTTTGCAATGTGGATGATACTGCATGATCTGGTCGCGCAGATGGTCGACATTGATATGAGTGTAGATTTCCGTGGTTAGGATTGATTCGTGTCCGAGCATCTCCTGGATGCTGCGCAGATCAGCTCCTCCTTCCAATAGATGAGTGGCAAAAGAGTGGCGGAATGTGTGTGGACTGATATTTTTTGTGATGCCGGCTTTTTCTGCTAAATCTTTGATTAATACGAAAATAGTTATGCGCGAGATGTGTTTGCCACGGTTGGAAAGAAACAGATAGTCTCGTTCGCTGTCTTTAACATTGTCCATCTCCATACGGTCGTTTATCCAATCCTTCACAATGTCTATGCTGCCTTCTCCTATTGGCACCAGACGCTGTTTGTCTCCCTTACCGAAGACACTGATAAATTCTTGATCGAGGGCGAGGTTGGAAATTTTAAGATTTGATAGCTCACTCACACGCAGCCCACAGCTGTAGAGCATCTCTACGATCGCAAGGTTACGCCTGCCGGTCGGAGTGGATGTGTCTATCTGGGCTTCAATCGCGTCTATCTCCTCAATGGAAAGCACTTCCGGCAGATGTCGGCCGAGCGACGGGCATTCAAGCAACTCAGTGGGGTCGTCGGATATTGCGTCTTCCAATATGAGGAATTTATAGAATGATTTGATGCCGGATATTATTCTTGCCTGTGAACGGGCAGAAATTCCCAATTCCACCAATGATGTCACGAAACACTCCAGATCAGTTAGCGTGGCATTCTCTGCCTCGATGTTCTCCGTCGCAAAATATGATAGCAATTTCGCCAAATCCTCCAGATACGCGTCTTTGGTATTGCCGCTCAACGACCGCTCGACAATGAGGTATTGCTCATAGTCGCGAACCATTGGCTGATGACGGAATTTATCTATATTCATAATCGCATATTTTGCACAAATATAAGATGATTTTTTGCCACTTGGATAAAAAAACTTATTTTTGCGACGTTTTTGTAACACATCATATAAAGGAATGAATATCATTATTATTAATGGACCCAATCTTAATCTTTTGGGCAAGAGAGAACCAACTATTTACGGAAGTCAATCATTTGAAGACTATTTGGATGTGTTGAAGTCACGTTACCCTGATGTGAACATCGAGTACTATCAGTCGAATGTCGAGGGCGAGCTTATTGACACTATTCAGGAGACTGGATTTATTTCAGACGGCATTGTCCTTAATGCCGGTGCTTACACTCATACTTCAGTGGCTATCCCCGACGCTATCCGCGCTATCAAATGTCCTGTGATAGAGGTGCATATCTCCAATACACACAAGAGAGAGGAGTTTCGTCATAAGTCATTCCTTACTGCTGCATGCTGGGGCACAATCCTTGGATTCGGTATGGATTCATACAGGCTTGCTATAGAGGCTCTAATCGAGTATAACAAATCGAAGGAAGAAGATAAAGAATAACCCCCAATATCTGAAAATGGCAAAAAAAACGAAAATCATAGCCACTGTTTCCGACAAACGTTGCGACGTCGATTTTATACGTCAGCTATGGGAGAACGGAATGAATGTGGTGAGAATGAACTCGGCTCACCTAAGCGCCGAAGGATTTCTTAGTATCATAAATAATGTGCGTGCAGTTTCCCCTGAAATAGGTATCCTTATGGACACAAAGGGTCCTGAGGTCCGTACCACTATTATCGAAGGTGAGGAAGGCAACGAAAAAATCCAGATCAAGAGCGGTGATATAATAAAGATTGCTGGCGACGCTGCGAAAAAGAGCAAGCCAGGAGAAATCTATGTCACTTACCCGGACTTTGTGAAGGATGTCAAGGTGGGCGACCATATCCTTTTTGACGACGGTGAAATAGACGTCATGGTGTTGAGCAAGAACGATACTTGTCTTACTTGCGAGGCACAGAATGAAGGTGAACTTGGATCACGCAAGAGTGTCAATGTGCCAGGAGTGAGGATAAATCTTCCGTCGCTTACAGAGAGAGACAAGCATAATATCCTTTTCGCCATTGAGAATGATGTGGATTTCATAGCCCACTCTTTTGTCCGCTCAAAACAAGATGTCCTTGACATCCAGCAGATTCTAGATGAACATGACAGCCCTATCAAGATCATCGCAAAGATTGAGAATCAAGAGGGTGTAGACAATATAGATGAGATTCTTGAGGCTGCATATGGAGTGATGATTGCCCGTGGCGACTTGGGTATAGAGGTGCCACAGGAGAAAATCCCTGGTATACAACGTGTGCTTATCCGTAAGTGTGTGGTGGCCCGCAAACCAGTGATTGTGGCTACTCAGATGCTTCACTCTATGATTAAAAATCCACGTCCTACCCGTGCTGAGGTGACTGATATCGCAAATGCTATCTTCTACCGCACCGACGCATTGATGCTAAGCGGAGAGACGGCTTATGGCAAATATCCTGTCGAGGCGGTCGCAACAATGAGTAAGATTGCGGAAGAGTCTGAGAAAACAAAGTTGAAAGACAATGATATCAAAGTGCCGTTGGCGACAGGAAAGGATGATATCACTTCATATCTTACTGAACAGGCTGCCCGCTCGGCGGAACTGCTTCACACAAAGGCAATCGTGACCGACAGTATAACAGGTCGAACAGCTCGATTTATAGCCGCTTATCGTGGCGACATCACCGTGTTGGCAATATGCTATAAGGAGCGACTGATTCGTCAGTTGGCGTTGTCATATGGAGTCATTCCGATCTATCTGGCTCCAAGAGAGGATAATCGACACTATTTCTTCGCGGCTCTTAAGATGCTTATCGAGGATGGTTTCCTGAAATTCCATGATAGGGTGGTTTACATCAGTGGAAGCCAGGCGGGTGGCGGTAACACATTCCTTGAAATAAATAGCATCGATAATATCTTTGCTAATCAGAATGGTTATCTCCTTCCGAACTTTTGATTTGATTTTATGTAGGGGCAGGTCTCAAACCTGCCCGCATTATTATAATAGATGACAAGTGTAATCGACATTTTCAATTCCAAAATAGAAAGGCCCTTGGCTCTTACCATCGGTTTCTTTGACGGTGTGCATCTCGGACATCGTTATTTGGTGTCAGAATTGTCGGAATTAGCGAAAAAGAGGGACTTTGCATCCGCTGTGCTGACATTCCGAACGCATCCACGTCAGGTGCTCCATTCGGATTATATTCCATCTTTACTTACCACCGCAGACGAGAAAATCGCTCTTTTGAAGGATACGGGAGTGGATTATGTTGTGATGACGGAATTCACACAAGATCTTTCCATGCTTACGGCTCAGGAGTTTATGCGTCTGCTTCACGACAAGTTGAATGTCCGTTGCCTTATGATAGGCTACGATCATCGTTTCGGACATAATCGCAGTGAAAAATTCGAGGATTATGTAAGGTTTGGAAAAGAGATAGGAATAGAGGTTGTCCAATCGTCTCCATTGGTGATCGACGGAATAAATGTCAGTTCTTCGGCAGTGAGAAAAACGATCTCAGAAGGCGACGTCGCAAAAGCCGCAAAGTTGTTAGGCAGAGAATATTCACTGGCTGGGACTGTAGTGAAAGGATTTCAGGTTGGCAGAACAATAGGTTTCCCAACCGCCAACATAGCTTATGATGATAGCCGTATGTTGCCAAAAGATGGAGTGTATGCGGCACGTGTGACAGTAGAATCACATCTCTATGATGCGATGCTCTACATAGGTTCACGCCCCACCGTCAACACGGGGAAAACAAGTGTTGAGGCTTACCTGTTTGATTTCTCTGATGATATTTACGGAAAGAATGTGAATGTGAGGTTTGTCGATAGAATCAGAGATAGCATTAAATTCGATTCTATTGAGGAATTAAAAAAACAATTGGGAAAAGATGAAATAAAGGCGAAGAAGCTTATGGCAAATAGCTTATAGCAAATAGCCAACTGCCAATTATTTTTTCAACGCATCAATGTCCACCAATCCGTTTACGATAGCATAGATAGTCAATCCGGCAGGACTATGGATTTGAAGTTTTCTTGCGATATTTTTTCTGTGTGTGATCGCAGTATTCACTGAAATACAAAGATGTTCAGCAATTTCTTTGTTGCTCATTCCCTGAACCACAGCTATAATTACATCCTTTTCACGTTCAGAAATTGTTTCGTTGGTGTTTGCCTCAGGGTCAGCGTTTGCAAAAACTGAAATTGCATTGGTCAGGCGTTCGGATTTGAGATCATTTTCTATTTTACGAATCAGCGGGACGAAAATTTTATCCTCCACCTCTTGGTGGTTGGCAAGCCAATCCTCGTTGTTGTAGATGAAATAAAGAGCAGAAGTCAACCCGTTGCTTGTGGTCGCATCTGTGGGGAAATATTTGATGATGAGGCTCTTTAGCTCTTTCAAACTTTTATCTGCCTCAGCATGATGTTTGGCAAAAGTGTCGATGTTGTAGGTTGTGGACGCTTCTCCCTGAAGAAGTTTCTCTATGTAAGGAAACAATGTTTTCTCCTCATAATTCATATGTTTATGAATCTCACGTGAGTATTGGTCGTAGAGTTGCAGAATCAATTTGCCGACATTGTCGTTTTCATTGATAGCAAGAGCGAGTTCACGTCTAACAAAAGGCAATTGGTAGTCCAGATAGTAACTGTGTCCGGCAGTGAGATAGCGGAGCAGGGTAGAGGCGGACAATTTTCCAAGGTCGTATTCGTGAGTGCCGTTGATGGTGAAATTCACGACAGCGAGAAAAGTAGTGGTGTCAACGTTGTTGGCACGGCAGGTTTCATCCACTGTTTTGTCACCAAAACCAAGAGAGATGCCAAACGAGTTTAGCGACTGTAGAATATTGTAATTGTCGCGTATGAGACTGATCATCTTGTCTCCCGCCTCATACATTTTCAAAGCCTTCATAATCCACTTAATTTTAAATGCAAAGATAGTGGTTTTAAGGAAAATGTATGATACCTAATTTTGGGTATTTGAAATTGAGTTGTTGTGGATGGTGACATAGACAAAGGTTCTTGTGCTGTCGGTTCAGATTATAAAAATGTTTAAAAACAAAAAGCTCGCTATTTCTAGCAAGCTCTGCGGAGAGAGAGGGATTCGAACCCCCGGTACCCTTACGAGTACACCGGTTTTCAAGACCGGCTCATTCGACCACTCTGACATCTCTCCAAGACTTTCGCCTTGTTTAGTGAACCGGGTGGGGGTCGAACCCACGACCCACAGATTAAGAGTCTGTTGCTCTACCAACTGAGCTACCGATCCATTGTTTTCTTGGTCGTTTTTCAAAAACGATGCAAAGGTACAGTTTTTTTTGATATTTGCAAATGTTTTATGGGAATATTTACGGGAATGCGTTATTTTTTGAGTTTTGACCGTGTTTTTTCAGGGCAAAAAAATCGCCAGCCATTATAATGACCAGCGATTATATGTTTTTAATCTTATTCAGATTAGAACTTCAATGCGTCAAGAGCATCGTCAGAAACTTCCTTCAACTTTAGGTAGTCTGCAGAAACGTAACCTGTCTGACCGTTGAAGCTGATAGTTCCCCAACCATTGTTGATGCTTGAAACCTCAACCTCTGTTCCTTTAGCCAACTTGCCAATGATGTCGCAAGATGTATTAGGCTCTTTTCTAACGTTTAGGTTAGAAGACTGTGTGTTTACAATGTAAAGTGCCATCTTTCTAATCAATTTAATGTTTTGTAAATAATAAAAAGAACGCTACGGTAAGCAAGGCTTCCATAGCGTCCCTTTGTTTCCTTGCTTAAGATTAGTTCTTAGTCTTAAGAATCTCGATAACTGCATTAACAGCAGCCTCGAAACCAGCCTGCTCATCAGCGTTCAAGTTAGCCTTAGCTGACTCGTACTGTGCCTTTAGCTCTGTGATCTTAGCTACGATACCTGCAACGTCTTCCTTAGTAGCAGCCTCTGCCTCAGCCTTGATTGCGTTCAATGACTCCTCAAGACCCTTCAATACTGCGTTCTCAACTGTAGCAGCAGCCTCTGTTGCAACCTCAGCTGTAGCCTCTGCAGCAGCCTCAACCTGTGCTGGAGCCTCAACCTGTGCTGGAGTCTCCTTCTTGCATGATGAAAGTACAAGTGCCAATGCAGCTGCACTTACGAACAAAATCTTCTTCATTATCTTGTATTTTAAATTTATTAATTCCGTTTTCAATTATGTCGCAAATATAAAAAATATTATTTGCTTTGGTACTTTTTTTTGTTTTTTTTGTTGATAAAAGGTATTTTAATTTGTTATTTTTGCGTATATGGGTATAAATCGAACATATTTATTGGATAAAAAGGGGTATATGTCGGCATTTTCCACTAATGTCGATTGCAGATTTGTCGGCAATTCTTCTCTTTTTTTCCATCCTGCCGACATAGTTTCCTGTAGGCAGATACATAGCGATATCATAAAAATTGCAGATGAGTCTATGCGTGGAACGGAAGTTCCAGATTGTGACGCATTAATAACCAATGTCCCCAATCTTCCTCTTTTGATCCGCACAGCTGATTGTGTGCCTGTTGTGCTTTTCGATGAGTGTAGACGCGTGGTGGCTAACATTCATTCTGGCAGAGTGGGGACACAGAAACAGATTGTCCTCAAAACTGTCGAGATGATGCGGTCGCAGTTCGGCTCTTCTCCGTCTGATATTATCGCTGCTATGGGTCCGCATATATGTGGAAAATGTTATGAGGTCGACGCTGCTTGTGCGTCTGAGTTCGGAGAAAAATTTGTCGTTGGTTTTAGTAAAGATCAAAAACCGTTGATAGATATTGCCTCTGCTTGCAAAGAACAGTTGGAAAGCTCCGGCGTCCACAGCAAAAATATTTTCATTTCGGATATATGTACCGCGGAATCCTCAGAATGGCCTTCATGGCGACGCGATAAATGCAGTGAGCGTCTTGGTACTTTTATTGTGTTGGAGTAAAAATAAAAAGAGACGGAGCTTTACCCCGTCTCTACGCTTTCTATAAATGATTTTTATTTAGCCTTTGCCAAAGCTTGCTTGATGTCTTCGATTAGATCGTCGGCGTCTTCAATTCCTACAGACAAACGAATCAAGTTTGGAGATATACCTGCCTCGATAAGCTGCTCGTCAGTAAGCTGTCGATGTGTGTGCGACGCAGGGTGTAGCACGCATGAGTGACAGTCTGCAACGTGTGTGGCGATGCCGATAAGCTTCAGACTGTCCATAAACTTGATTGAGAAGTCGCGTCCGCCTTTCAAACCGAATGCAATCACACCACATGTTCCATTTGGACAATACTTCTGCTGTAATGCGTGGTCAGGATCGCTCTCTAGTTCAGAATAGTTGATCCACTCCACCTGGTCAAGCGACTTCAAGTATTTTGCTATTTTCAATGCGTTCTCGTGGTGCTGCTTCATACGTACGTGAAGCGACTGTAAACCAAGATTTAGATAGAATGCGTTCTGAGGCGACTGGATTGAACCAAAGTCTCTCATCAGCTGAGCTGTAGCCTTAGTGATGTATGCACCTTTGCCGAATGCTTTTGTGTATGTCAAACCGTGGTAAGATGGGTCTGGAGAACATAGACCTGGGAATTTGTCGGCATACTTGTCCCAGTCGAAATTACCGCTGTCTACTATGGCTCCACCAACGCCGACTCCATGACCATCCATATATTTAGTGGTAGAGTGAGTGACGATGTCTGCACCGAACTCGATTGGACGGCAGAATACAGGGGTAGGGAAAGTGTTGTCTACAATCAATGGAACTCCGTGTGCGTGAGCGATCTTTGCGTAACGTTCGATGTCGAAAATACGAACACCAGGATTTGAAATAGTCTCACCGAACACCAACTTTGTGTTTGGTTTGAACGCTGCGTTGATCTCCTCATCTGTAGCGTCTTCACCGATGAAAGTTACCTCAATTCCAAGTTTTGGAAGTGTAGTGCCGATCAAATTGAATGTTCCGCCGTAGATGTTGTTGAATGCGATCACGTGTCCGCCTGCCTCACAAATATTGAAGATTGCGAAGAAGTTGGCTGCCTGACCAGATGAAGTAAGCATACCTGCGACACCACCTTCAAGTTCAGCGATTCTAGCGGCAACGTTATCGTTAGTTGGATTCTGCAAACGAGTGTAGAAATAACCCGATGCTTCAAGGTCGAATAGCTTACCCATTGCATCCGACGACTCGTATTTGAAAGTTGTGCTCTGGACTATTGGCATCTGACGGCTCTCTCCATTCTTTGGAGCGTATCCACCCTGCACACAGATAGTATCTATTTTTCTGCCCATAATAATTTGTATGATTGATAATAGTTTAATTTCACTGCAAATTTATGGACAAAAGATAAAAAGTGAAAGAAAATATATTATAAGGGAATATAATGAATGAATTTGGACTATTTTTAGAAGAATGTTCTAAAAAGTGTCGGAATCTTTCTGTTTTGTAGAATAGATTGAATTTGCCTATTACAGATGTCTAATCCTCTATTACAAACTTTGGTAAATCTAAATCTTCGTATAATAGTGAGCTAAAAGTGTATTTGTTTTCTTTGCATTCCCCTGCGTCTTCCTCAATCTTATTCTGGAATGAAAAAGTTTTCTGTTTGTGGCTTTCCATTCCCGTATTCTTTATCATATTGGTCGCTCAGGTATTTCTCCAGTTTGCCGCGTCTGTTTTTTTTCACAAGTTTCTTCATATTGGGTTTGCATAGCATATCCATTATTTTTTTGTGTTTGATATAATACTGGACACACGATGTCACTGCCTTTATATGCATCTCTTTAGAGTATACGTGAATGATCTTGTCTTCGATTGCCGTTTTTGTGCAGGCTGCCAGAAATACTGACATTATTTCCGGGCATATCATCCATTCTTTTGAACTTTTAGGAAAAGAGATAAGTATTTCATCTGATTTTTCATCCCAAAGCAAGACGTATCGTGCACAGTAGATCCACATGAGATCACTATTCTCATTCAGCTCGCAAGGGGTGTTGAGAATATAGTTGGCGCACATCAATGCATCTTTTCTATGTTTTTTGCAGTCGTCAGCATCCTCAAAACTCTCAATGGAAAGTATTTGTTGAAGATATGCTTGCGACTCTGCTGCCTCCATCTGTTCAATAGTCATTGCCTTGACGTCCGATTGAGCCGCCATTGCTGAACTGCAGATAAACACTGAGATAAAGAGGATGAAGAATCTATTCATAATATAAAAAAAAGGAGACAGAAAGCCATTGCTCCTGTCTCCATTTGACAAATTAATTTTAGAATACAATATTCACAATCTTTCCAGGAACGACAATCACCTTCTTTGTCGGTTTGCCATCAAGAAGCTTAATTGTCTGGTCGTTGGCAAGAGCTGTCTTTTCGACGTCTGCTTTGTCCATGTCTGCTGGAAGCTCAAGCGTGAATCTCACTTTACCATTGAATGAGATTGGGTATTTCACACTGCTTTCCACTAAGAAATTCTCATCGTAAGATGGCCACTGAGCGTCGCAAACAGAACCTGTGTTGCCAAGCAAGTGGTAAAGCTCCTCACAGATGTGAGGTGCGAATGGAGCAAGCACTGTGACAAACTTAGTCAAAACCTCTGCGTTTTTGCATTTCAAAGATGTCAGTTCGTTAGCGCAGATCATGAATGCAGCGATAGAAGTGTTGTATGAGAATGTCTCGACGTCTCCCGTCACCTTCTTGATAAGTTTGTGGATTGATTTCTGTTCTTCTGCTGTTGGCTCTGCTTTCACCACGTCAAAGTTGTCGCCAGTGAAGAACATACCCCAGAATTTCTTCAGGAATCTGTTCACTCCGTCAATACCCTTTGTGTCCCAAGGCTTCGACTGCTCGATTGGTCCAAGAAACATTTCGTATAGACGCAATGTGTCTGCACCATATTTGTCGACAATATCATCAGGGTTCACAACGTTGAACATAGACTTTGACATCTTCTCAACTGCCCAACCACACACGTATTTGCCGTCTTCAAGAATGAACTCGGCAGTCTCAAACTCAGGTCTCCAAGCCTTGAAAGCCTCAATGTCAAGAATGTCGTTGTTTACAATATTCACGTCGACATGGATAGGAGTGACGTCATAATCCTTCTTCAATCCAAGAGACACGAATGTGTTGGTGTCTTTGATACGGTATACGAAATTAGAACGTCCCTGGATCATTCCCTGGTTGATCAGTTTACGGAATGGCTCATCCTCGCAAACGATACCCAAGTCGAACAAGAACTTGTTCCAGAAACGACTGTAGATCAAGTGTCCTGTAGCGTGCTCTGTTCCTCCAACGTACAAGTCGACGCTCTTCCAATATTGGTTTGCTTCCTTGCTCACAAGAGCCTTGTCGTTAGTCGGATCCATATATCTTAGATAGTAAGCGGACGAACCTGCGAATCCAGGCATTGTGTTAAGTTCGTATGGGTAACCTTCTGGAGTACACCAATTTTCAGCGTGACCAAGAGGTGGCTCTCCGCTCTCTGTTGGCTTGAAGTCTGAAACCTCAGGCAATTCAAGAGGAAGTTTGCTCTCATCAAGCATGTGAGGCATACCATCCTTATAATATACAGGGAATGGCTCTCCCCAGTATCTTTGGCGTGAGAAAATAGCATCGCGTAGACGGTAGTTCACCTTAACTTCTCCGATACCTTTCTCTTTGATATACTTCTTAGCTGTCTTCAATGCCTCTTTAACCGTAAGTCCGTTCAAGAAGCCTGAATTCATCATGATTCCTTCCTTCGCGTCGAAGCTTTCTTCAGATACATCTGCTCCCTCGATTAGAGGAATGATAGGAAGGTTGAAATGCTTAGCGAAAGCGTAGTCACGTGAGTCGTGGGCAGGGACAGCCATGATGGCACCTGTACCGTAGCCGGCAAGCACGTAGTCGCTGATATAGATAGGAATCTCTTTTTCTGTGATTGGATTGATTGCGTATGACCCAGAGAAGACACCACTGACACGGCGGTCTGAAATACGCTCACGCTCTGTTCTGCGTTTCACCTGTGCAAGATAATCATCCACAGCCGCTTTCTGGTCTGCAGTAGTCACTTTTGCCACATATTCGCTTTCTGGAGCAAGCACCATGAAAGTGACACCGTGAATAGTATCGCAACGAGTAGTAAAGATTTTTAATTTGAGATCCTGTCCCTTGACAGCGAAATCCATCTCAGCACCTTCACTACGACCGATCCAGTTTTTCTGTGTTTCCTTCAAAGCATCCGACCAATCGATTTTGTCAAGGCCATCAAGTAGACGTTGCGCGTAAGCAGAAACTCTCAAGCTCCACTGACGCATCACTCTCTGCTCCACTGGGTAACCGCCACGTACGCTGACACCTTCGCTGATCTCATCGTTGGCAAGCACACAACCAAGGGCAGGGCAGAAGTTTACTTTTGTATCAGCCAAGTAAGCTATACGGTATGCCAAAAGAATCTGTTCTTTTTCTTTTTCAGAATAAGCCTTCCAATCTGAAGCTGAGAATTTTACGGTGCAGTTGTTAGCTGCGTTGACGTTGGCATTGCCTTTTTTCTCAAACTTAGCGATAAGTTCTTCGATAGGAAGAGCCTTATTGGCATCGTTGTCATAGTAAGAGTTGAACATTTTGATAAATGCCCACTGTGTCCACTTGTAGTAGTTAGGCTCACAAGTGCGGACTTCACGGCTCCAGTCGAAGCAGAAACCGATTTTGTCAAGCTGCTCACGGTAGCGAGCGATGTTCTTAGCTGTTGTCACAGCAGGATGCTGGCCGGTCTGGATGGCATACTGTTCAGCGGGAAGACCGTAAGAGTCGTAACCCATAGGGTGGAGGACATTGAATCCCTGCTGACGTTTGTATCTAGCAAAAATATCTGATGCGATATAGCCAAGAGGGTGGCCGACGTGCAAACCGGCTCCTGATGGATAAGGGAACATGTCAAGGACGTAGAACTTCTTCTTGGAAGAATCTTCCTTAACTTTATATGTGGCGTTTTCTACCCAATATTTCTGCCACTTTTTTTCAATTTCTGAAAATTTATAATCCATTGTATTTCAAATTTCTTTCTCTTCTTGAAATGTCCGCAATATAGATATCTGCAAAATTAGTAAAAAATGAAGAGAAAAGGATGTTGTATTTGCAAAAAGGTAGATGATAATGACAAATAAAAAAAGGCATCGCATTTTATTGCGATGCCAATTTTCTATAAGAAAGTCTTTTTTAATACTCCCACAAGTCTGTCTCGAAGTTGATCAAGCGAGTTTTTACCATCTCCTGCTCCTTCTTAACATCCTCAAGTGTTGTATTGTACTCTAGCAAAGATCTGTTCTGTACGTTAGACTCTTTGTAGATGTAGCTAGAAAATCTTCTCTTCATGAACAAGTCGTCAAACGAAGGTCTTGCTCCATTATTCTTATCAGTGATAAGAACCTCTGTCTGTGACAAGAAAGGACGAAGTGTCTCAAAAGGAATCCAGAATAGAGGCAATGTCTCTAGACCTGTATCTCCCTCTCTCTGCATCACAGGGCAGAAACCGATAATACGACAATTGAATGTAGACGAAATTCTATCGAAATACCATACCTCTTTGCAGAAGTACTTGATGATATCACGGTTAGGAACGTCTGTGTCATCAATTATGTAGATTGTATCATTAGTAATAGAGTCAAGTTTTGTTTCGTATGGCAACGCGAACTTATCCATCAAATCACGGAACTTAGTCATATGCTGGTCGTCGAAATGCTCGTACTCCTCAGCATAGTCATACACCTTGACTTTACCATCCTGAACCAATCTAAACATTAGAGCAAAGAAGCTTGTTCTGTTGTCAGCTGGAAGCTCAGGGTAGTATAGTGGAAAATTCATCTTCTCACGAAGGTCGATAATTCTATAGACAACCTTTTGCCAATAGATATCGTCGGCACGTGGGTTAACCATTTCAATAGGTTCAAGACCTTCTTTGGGACCACTTGTTGGCAAGTTAGTCTGCAATTCCTCAGAAATGTTGCCAGCTTCATCAAAGAAAGACTGGTCCTGAGCATTTGCGAGGTTTGCAAAAGCTAGCAAACAAGCAGTTAACAACAAATTAAAACATTTTTTCATGACTTAAACCTTTTTCAGTTTTTTAGATTACTTAAGTGCAATTTCGACTGGAGAAAGCTGACGTCTTACCTTATCTGGTCCTGTTGCGAATACATCAGACAAGTAAATAGTCTTACCTTTAACCAATTTCTTGAATACTGACTTTTGCTTTTCAGTCAAGCGAGAACCCTGTGCTGGCTCTACGATTGTATTACCCATTGAGTCTGTTGACTTGATTGAGAATGAAAGCACATTGTACTTAACGTTCAAGTCTGCATCTGGAAGCTCTGCAACAACCTCATCAGCTGAGATTAGGTCTGTCTTAGCAATCTTACCTACATAGAATCTACCGTCCTTACCATACTTCAACATTGCTGCTGGATTAGGAAGTTTCTTGACTCTAAATGAATGCTTAGCCATGTGCTGTGACTTTCCTCCGATGTTTGCTGATACGTTGATGTCACACATCTTTCCAACCTGTGATGGATGAGGTGTTACGACCCAACCCTTAGCTGTCTTAGAGATAGATGCACCAGAAACTGATACGCTAACGTCACCAGAATTTACACCTGGAACTGATACTGAGATTGGGTTGCTGAATCCGGCGTATAGCACGTTCATCATGTCTGCAGATACTGTAGCTGTAGGCTCACCAACAACGTACTCAGTCTCAAATGGATAAGAAATCTCCTCTCCGTTTGGCTTCTTCATCTTGATGTTACCTTTGTACTTCTGCTTACCAAGAGTTGTTGCAGTGAACTCGTAGATATCCTTCTCCAATGGCTTACCATTGATTTCGATAACTGGATCCTTTGTTGAGTCTGTTGCAGCCAACACGATCTTAGCACGATACTTGCTTCCTCTCAACACGTACTGCTCATCAGCAATAGCAAGAGCCTGAATCTTGTTCACACGGAAGTCACCAGCATCAAGCTGACCGATGATATGGTTCAAACACTCTGCCTCTGTGTTACGTACGTCGTTCTGAAGCTTTGTTACAGTTGCCAACACTGCGATAGCTGGCTGATCCTCCAACAACTGCTTCTCCCAAGAGTATACAGCACCTTCAATCTTCTTGTCAGGAGTGTCAAATGTCTGCTTGAAAGACGCTGCCTTTGTTGTGTCAGCGATATCACCGACTTTAACCATTCTCTGAGCAAATTCGCTGAAAGCACCGATCTTTGCTTTCATAGTAGCACCCCAGTTTTTACCTTCTGGATCCAATGCACGTGAAGATTTTCCTTCCAAAAGCTCACTAGCGATATTCAGGTCACCAGCGTTCTTGATTGTCCAATCTTTCTTGTCAGCCTCCTCACCATCAACAAGCATAACCAAAGTGTGCTTGAAAGTGTCAAGGTACTGGTATAGTGCGTTAGACTCCTTTACCAATGAGTCTACGTAAGGTCTCATTGGCTTAGCCTTAACAGGATTCTGGTCCTCTAGAGATCCAAACTTGTACTCCAAGTTTGCATTGTTACCCTGAGCGATCTGTACGCTCTTCGTCATTGATTCGTAGATCGAGGTGTATCCGTTCAAAATCTGCGCTGACACGTTAAGTGCAAGCATGGCAGTTAGCACGAGGTACATCATGGCGATCATCTTCTGTCTCGGGGTTTCCGGACAGTTCGTAGCTCCACTCATAGATTAATACCTAAAGATTAGTTTACACTAATTTCGTTTAACAATTAACCACGGATAGTCATGGCGTTCAACATGTTGCCATAAACAGTGTTAAGGCTCTTCATCTGCTGTGCCAACTTCTCGATCTCAGACTTGTAAGCCTCAGCTGAAGAAGCAGAAGAGTTGATAGAACCAGCAACTGTCTTAAGAGCAGTTGTTACAAGAGACATAGCCTCACCCTGCTCGCTAGCTGTCTTAGCCTGAATCTCGAACATGCTGTTGATGCTTGAGATGTTCTTGTTGATACCATTCATCTGATCAGCGAAGTTCTTAGAACCAGAAGATGCGCTGCTGATGCTAGCCTCGATATCCTTGTATGAGTTAACCAAAGAATCAGAAGAGTTCTTTAGGTTAGCCTGTGATGCTGCGAAAGCACCTGCTGCCTGAGAAGCTGCGTTTACGTTAGAGATATATGAGCTAGATACGTTAGCTGCCTCAGAAAGGTTAGCCAACTGAGAAGCTGTGTTACCCAACTTAGAAACACCCTCAGATAGATTCTTCAACTGCTCCTCAACTAGAGCCTTAGGATCAATTGTAGGAACTGAAAGCTCCTTTGAATCACCTGCAGCTACAACTCCGTGAGCTGAACCCTCTGCTCCTTCGTCATCAAGTTCTGGCCATACCAACTCCCACTGGTAATCCTTATGAGGCTTATCGAAGATACCGATGGCAAACAAGATAGCCTCTGTACCCATTCCGATTGTAAGCATGACTCCAGCACCTGGCCAGTGCATGATTTTGAACAATGCTCCAATAATAACGATTGAAGCTCCTAGTGAGTAAGCAACACCTGTAATTCTCTTACCTGTAGGTGATTGCATAAATTCCATTAAACCCATTTTTCGAAATATTAATTTAAGATTGTTAATAATTACGTTTTTGTTGAATTCTGATTAATCCATTCCAATGTAGCTTCTTACACAACGGAAACCTAGGAATGAACGGTTCTCTGTCTGGTACTCATATGTACGCATACCACACTGCAAGAAGATGCTGACATCTTTCCAGCCACCACCCTTGATAACTTTTCTACGCAATACCTCTGGATCGCTTGACTTAGCGTTGTACTCGTAGTTAGGGTTCATATCGTGTACAAATGAATAGTTAGACTCGTGGAATGCAGAAGAAGTCCATTCTGCAACGTTACCTGCCATATCATACAAACCGAAATCGTTTGGTGGATATGAAGCCACACGAGATGTGATTAGATAACCATCGTCTGTGTAGTTACCACGCTGTGGCTTGAAGTTTGCCAAGAAACATCCCTTAGCTGTACGTACGTAATAACCTCCCCAAGGGTACATTGACAAATCTTTGCCTCCACGTGCTGCATACTCCCACTCAGCCTCAGTTGGCAGACGGAAGTCCTGAACACGTACTCCTCCATTGGCAATCTGATAACCGTTGAATAGGTTTGTACGCCAGTGGCAGAATGCCTGAGCCTGTTCCCAAGAAACACCAACTACTGGATATTCTCCGTATCCTGGGTGAGCGAAATACAACTTCATGTATGGCTCGTTGTAAGCGTAAGTAAAGTCACGAATCCAACAAAGTGTATCTGGGTAAATATTGATACGCTTCTTTGAGATGAAATCAGAGCGCTTCTTCAACTCCTTGTAGATTGTCTTATTGATAATGTGACCCTGCTCGTTGTAGTAAGAAGTATCCTTACGAATCATCACATCAGCACTATCCTTTGTTACACCAAGACCTTCGATGCTTCTGTTGTATGATCCACGCATTACGTCGAACTTGTTCTCCTTCTTGGCAGCCTGAATGTAGTCTACCCAAGAATACTGGTACGACAAAATCATTGCGTTCAACTGTGGGAAGATATCGATGTCGTCCTCTCCCATGTAGAACATACTATCGATTGCGATCTGCTGATCCTCGTTAGGCTTCTCCCAAGGAATTTCTTTCTTCCAGTTTAGAATAGGCTTCTTTAGTTCATTTCCTTTCTTGTCTTGTGTGATCTTAAACTCTTCATCAACTAAAGACAACTTCTCACGTGCGATAGAGTCGCGTACCCAGTGTACGAATTGACGGTACTCTCCATTTGTAATCTCTGTCTCATCCATCCAAAATGCGTCAACAGAAACCGTCTTTGACTGTGATGTCATAGCCCAGTTTGCGTCCTGGTCGTTCTGACCAATGGTAAAGGATCCGCGCTTAATGTAAAGCATACCATAAGGAGACGGCTCTTTCCATGATTTTGAATAAACACCGACCAACTCGCCTCCTCCGTCTCCGGAGCAGCTACCGAGTAGCAATGCAATCACTGAGAAAATTAACAGCTTTTTCATGATATTTGAATTACTAATTTTATTTCAAATTTATTGTTTTACAAAATTCTTTCACTCTTGTACTTGTCTTTCTTTGAAAAATTCAAATCAAACGAGTATCTAACTACTACGTCATGTGAACCACCGGACCTAATCATTTTATTTAATGGTAACACATATCCGTATCCAATCTGCATTCCAGATATGACTTCGAAGCTAAACGCAAATGCCATCGAACTCCAAAACCATGAGTTCAGCGCGAACGTGAATTTCTCTTTGTATGTGCAGACGTTGTTCATTCCTACCTGTAGCGAAGAAAAATCTGTTCGAACCATCAGCGATGGTCTGTACATAAACATTTTGCTTCTCGTCTTCAACTTGTATTCTCCATATACAAGCATCGTCGGCTCCAATGCGAATGGCTTTCCTTCTACTATTTCAGCCTTGCCTGCGTTCAAGTGAAACATTGATACGCCAACATCGAACTTGTTTATTTTTGCTCCGACTCCGAAATTAAGGTCGAAAACAATGTCGTTCTGCTCTTCGCTTGCACCTTCTTTGCTTAGTAACGGATCTTGCAGCTTGTGGTAATCGTCTTCTCCTCCAAGTCCTGAAGAAGCTTTATCGTAATCAAAACTAAAATCCGCGAATCCTACATCCAAACCGAATGACAGGTTGCCTGTCTTTGTTTCTATTCGATGAGCATATTCCAAACCTAATCGCTGGAATTTCCAGAAACTCTCTGACTGAACAGAGAAGACCACTCCGGCAGCTTGATCTCGTTGACATGGCAAATGAGAATTGAAACTGAAAAACACATCCTGCGGATGATTTTCAAATCCTACCCATTGGGATTGAAATTCTCCCAACACGTTCGTTCTCTTGTTGCTTGCCACTAACGATGGATTAGCTCGTTCCCAATCCAAAACTGCACTCAACATATCAAGGCTGTTGAATTGCGAGTACGCAATTATATCGCTGAAAAATAGCGATATAAGCAAAATCAACACCCTTTTTGACCCGTTCAAAACGGAATTTAAGAGCAATATTAGTTTTTTTTGCCGTAACTGACAAAAAAAATCAACGTAAAAATTCAAAAAAAATTCTCTTTTTGATTTTTGCTGCGACCAGTTAGTACTCCTCTTCATTGAAAAAGAAATCTTCATTGCTTGGGTAATCTGGCCAAATATCCTCTATACACTCGTATATTTCGCCTTCGTCTTCCAACTCTTCCAAGTTCTCGATAACCTCCAACGGAGCTCCTGATCTAGATGCGTAGTCAATCAATTCATCCTTTGATGCAGGCCATGGAGCATCTTCCAATTTTGTCGCCAACTCTAATGTCCAATACATAAGCGTTTTTATTAAGAATTAAACAACTTTACACACTCTCTTTTTAGAGAGATTGCAAAAGTATATTTTTTTTTAAGTAAAACAACTTTATTGCCTATTATTTTACTAACACTTTTGCTTATTCATGCAAATTGACACCCAATTGTCTTTTTCTTTGACAGTTTGCAAGCTAAAATTATGTTTTTTAGCAACTTCTTCGATTGCCGGTATGTCTTCCTTGTAAAATCCGCTTAGAATTAATTTTCCGTTTTCTTTGATGGAATTGGCATATCTCGGTATGTCGTTGAGCAAAATATTTCTGTTGATATTCGCTAAAAATATGTCGTAGACGGAATTCAAATTCTCCACCGTCGCTGCATCTCCCTGACGGACGTGTATCTTGTCTTCCACTTTGTTCACTACTAGATTGTCTATCGAATTCTCGTATGCCCAAACGTCTATATCAACTGCGTCTACTTTTTCTGCACCTAAATATGCTGCCAAGATTGACAGTATTGCTGTGCCGCAGCCCATGTCCATCACCGTCTTCCCCTTGAAATCGCAATCAAGCATATTCTTCATCATCAGCCCTGTCGTCTGGTGATGCCCTGTGCCGAATGCCATTCTCGGATTTATGATGATTTTGTATTTGCTTTCTGGCACGTTCTTGTGAAACTCACTGCATACCACTACTTGGTCTGCTACAACGATTGGCTGGAAGTAGTTTTTTTCCCACTCTTCGTTCCAGTCTTTGTCTTCCAAATCTTCTACTTTATATGTGATATTTGTATACAGTTCGGAGCTTTCTATCACTTCTTTCAATTTGGCCTCGGAAAATAGATCTTCTGCGACGTAGCATTTCAACACGTCTCCTGCATTTTCAAACGAGTCGTATCCGATTCCTGCCAAATCTTCGCTGAACAGATCCGCTATGAAGTCACCTCCGTTATCAAAAGCTAATTCTCCGTTAAGCTTTGCCTCTATCACTTTATATTTTGTCTTGTTGTCCATATCGTTTTTTATTATATTATATATGAGGTTTCTTTATGTTTGTGAATTTGCTATTTCCAATCATGATTTATTTAATCAAAAAGAGGATAGACGTGAATACGTCTATCCTCTTTCGGTATATTCAGATCATATTAGTCTTTCAACTTAGCACAGATGAACTCACGGTTCAAACGAGCGATGTTGCTGATCGATACTGCCTTTGGACACTCTGCCTCACATGCACGTGTGTTAGTACAGTTACCGAAACCTAGCTCGTCCATCTTGGCGATCATCGACTTTACTCTCTTAGCTGCCTCTACCTTACCCTGAGGAAGAAGAGCCAACTGAGATACCTTTGCTGAAACGAACAACATAGCTGATCCGTTCTTACAAGCTGCTACACAAGCTCCACATCCGATACAAGATGCTGCATCCATTGCCTCGTCAGCGACTGGCTTTGGAATAGGAATTGCGTTAGCGTCTGGAATACCACCTGTGTTAACTGAAGTGTAACCTCCAGCCTGCATGATCTTGTCGAAAGCAGAACGGTCTACCATCAAGTCGCGGATTACTGGGAATGCAGCTGAACGCCAAGGCTCGATTGTGATAGTGTCACCATCGTTGAAACGGCGCATGTGTAGCTGACATGTTGTAACCTCCTGGTCTTTTCCGTGTGGATGTCCGTTGATATACAATGAACACATACCACAAATACCCTCACGACAGTCGTGGTCGAATACTACTGGCTCTTTTCTTTCCTTTACCAACTTCTCGTTAAGAACGTCAAGCATCTCTAGGAATGAGCTCTCAGTAGAAATATTCTCCAACTGGTATGTCTCGAAAGCACCCTTCTCCTGTGGACCTCTCTGGCGCCATACCTTAAGTGTAATATTTATTAGTTTTTCCATTTTGTCTGATTTTTCAAGTTTACTAGAAATTAGTTCTTGTAGTTACGAGTCTTACGCTCTGTCTCCTCGTAGTCAAGTGGCTCCTTCAAAAGCTCAGGATCTGAGTTCTCACCTGTGTACTTCCAGCAAGCAACATATGAGTACTGGTCATCCTGACGAAGAGCTTCACCCTCCTCTGTCTGGTACTCCTCACGGAAGTGACCACCACAAGACTCATTTCTGTTGTAACCATCGATAGCCATCAAGTAGCCGATCTCCAAGAAGTCAGACAATCTCAAAGCCTTCTCCAACTCTGTGTTTAGTGTGTTGGCCTCACCTGGGATGTAGACGTTGCTCCAGAACTCTTTCTTAAGCTCCTTAAGCTTCTTCATAGCTGTCTCAAGACCTTCCTTAGTACGACCCATACCTACGTACTCCCACATAATGTGACCTAGTCTCTTGTGGATTGAGTCAACACTCTCTGTACCCTGGATGCTCATCAACTTGTTGATCTTGTCCTGAACCCCCTTCTCAGCCTCTACGAATTCAGGAAGGTCTGTGCTCATTCTTGGAACCTGGATCTGATCTGCCAAGTAGTTCTGGATTGTGTATGGCAATACGAAGTAACCATCTGCAAGACCCTGCATCAATGCTGACGCACCAAGACGGTTAGCACCGTGGTCTGAGAAGTTTGCCTCACCGATTGCGAACAAACCTGGGATAGATGTCATCAACTCGTAGTCAACCCAGATACCA
>DGHQ01000012.1:50209-66231 GCA_002392915.1 Bacteroidales bacterium UBA3844
CCCATTGTGTAGTGGATAGCAGGGAATATCTTCATTGGAACTTCGTATGGATTCTCGTCTGTGATCTTCTCATACATCTGGAACAAGTTACCATATTTCTGAGCAACCACATCCTTTCCAAGACGCTGGATAGCGTACTTGAAGTCAAGGAATACTGCAAGACCTGTGCTGTTTACTCCGAATCCCTTGTCGCAACGCTCCTTAGCTGCACGAGAAGCAACGTCACGTGGCACTAGGTTGCCGAATGCTGGGTAACGACGCTCCAAGTAGAAGTCACGATCCTCATCAGGAATATCGTTAGCTGTCTTTCTTCCCTCCTGGATAGCCTTCGCGTCCTCAAGTTTCTTAGGAACCCAAATACGACCATCATTACGAAGAGACTCAGACATCAATGTCAACTTAGACTGGATGTCTCCGTGAACTGGAATACAAGTTGGGTGAATCTGAGCGTAGCATGGGTTAGCGAAGTAAGCTCCCTTACGGTAGATCTGCATAGCTGCAGAACCGTTAGATCCCATAGCGTTAGTAGAAAGGAAGTATGTGTTTCCGTATCCACCAGTACCGATAACTACTGCGTGGCCGAAGAAACGCTCGATCTTACCTGTAACAAGATTACGTGCGATGATACCACGAGCACGCCCCTCAATGATAACGACGTCAAGCATCTCATAACGAGTGTAAAGCTTAACTGTACCCTTGTTGACCTGGCGGCTAAGTGCTGAGTATGCACCAAGAAGAAGCTGCTGTCCTGTCTGTCCCTTTGCGTAGAAAGTACGAGACACCTGAGCTCCACCGAATGAACGGTTGTCTAGAAGACCGCCGTACTCACGAGCGAATGGAACACCCTGAGCTACACACTGGTCGATGATGCTGTTAGACACCTCAGCAAGACGGTAAACGTTTGCCTCACGTGCACGGTAGTCACCACCCTTGATTGTATCGTAGAATAGACGGTATACTGAGTCGCCGTCGTTCTGGTAGTTCTTAGCTGCGTTGATACCTCCCTGTGCTGCGATAGAGTGAGCACGACGTGGAGAATCCTGAATACAGAAATTCAATACGTTGAATCCAAGAGCTCCAAGAGAAGCTGCTGCAGATGCTCCTGCAAGTCCTGTTCCAACAACGATGATGTCCAACTTACGCTTGTTTGCTGGATTCACCAATTTCTGATGATTTTTATAGTTGGTCCACTTCTGAGCCAAAGGACCTTTAGGAATTTTTGAATCTATAGTTGCCATAATTTCTTCAATTTAATATGGGAATTTAAGCGAAGTAGCCGTAGAATACCACTGCTATAAAGCCTGCGCAAACAACTGTTGCAAAGATGTTAGAGATGCACTTCCAACGAGGCATCCAAGTCTTGTTGTTAGCTCCTAGTGTCTGCATAGCCGACCACATACCGTGTGTCAAGTGGAACCACAATGCAATCAACCAAATAACGTATAGAACTACGTTGATAGGGTTCTTGAATGTGTAAGAAATCAAACCTGCACCATCTGTGGCAGCGTATGTTGTGCCATCAGCAGTAAGAAGCAATTCCTCGCTACCTACCAACTCAGGAAGCATCATGTGTGCCCAAAATTGAGACAGGTGGATGCAAAGTCCGATGATCACGATTGCTCCAAGAACGAACATGTTCTGTGATGCCCATTCTACTGATCCCTGATTCTCAGATACTGCATATCTCTGCTCACCACGTGCCTTGCGATTCTGCAATGTAAGAATAATTGCGTAGGCAAAGTGAACGAACACTCCCGCAGCTAGCACAGCTGTACCAGCCACTGCATACCAGTTAGATCCCAAAAAGCTACACACTGCGTTGTATGCTTCAGAACTAATGATAGCCACTAAATTCATTGACATGTGAAATGCCAAAAACAAGATGAGGAATAGTCCTGATATGCTCATTATCAGTTTTCTTCCCACCGAAGAACTAGTTAACCACATAAAATTACGTTTAATGAATTATTTTTTATTAATTTTTATTTCCATTTTGTGCAATATTCGGCAAAAATAAAAAGCGGAAATCAAAAACGCAAACAAAAAAATTGTTTTTTGCAAAATATGCTGATTTATCAACAATCACATAAATTTCTGCTATTTTCAGACAAAGTGAAATGGATAATGTGTTTTACATTGCATTTATATGTTTTCATATTTAATATCGGACCCAAAGTGTAATATTATACGGTTTTGAGCAAATTATTTCATTTTACGAATATTTTCGCATAAATATTAAAATGCATAATGTAAAGTAAAAATGATAGATTTAAGCAAAACGTATGATTTGCTGACATTTTTATCTTACGCAAGTTTACTATTTGTTACGATTGTGTTACATTTTGGAAAAATTCAAATAATTATGCAAAACAAAAAAAGCCGTTTTTTCATTTTGTCAAACGCTTTGTTATAAATAAATTTGCGTCGCTTTTAACAACTTTGAATTAATAACAAGTAAAACAAAATATCAAAAAGGTTTTATGGAACCAAAAGAGCAACTAAGTACGTCTCTGTCTGAGCCACAGACAGCAAAGGCGGCCCCTTCAGGAGTGCCTACAGACAACAAAAAACTCATTTGTCTAGGCATTTGCCTTGCAATCGGACTATTGGCATGGTTTTTGCCAGCGAGTGCATTCGGACTTAAGGGTGACCCTACAGTTTTAGAGCAGCGTGTAATTGCAATCTTCTTGTTTGCTGCCGCAATGTGGATTACAGAGCCAATTCCAATCTGGACGACTTCGGTTTTGACAATGGTGTTGATGCTCCTTACTGTTTCCAATAGTGCTGTGGCATTTATGACTCCCGAAAAAGGAGCTGAACTTTATAATGGTCAGATTTACGGAGAACCGATAAGCTATAAGGCTATCATGGCGGCTTTCGCTGATCCTACTATCATGCTTTTCATGGGTGGATTTGTGTTGGCTATCGCAGCCACTAAGTATAAGATGGATGCTGGTCTTGCAAAAGCGATGATGAAACCATTCGGAACAAAATCTGAGTATGTGCTTCTTGGCTTTATCTTGATTTCGGCAATGTTCTCAATGTTTATGAGTAATACAGCAACAGCAGCGATGATGCTTACAATCCTATCTCCTGTGCTTGCTACACTTCCTGCTGATGGAAAAGGTAGAATCGGTCTTGCTCTTGCAATTCCAATCGCATGTAACGTTGGTGGTATCGGAACTCCTATCGGAACTCCACCAAACGCAATTGCAACTGGATTCCTTGAGAAGCAAGGTATTGAGATTGCATTCGGCGACTGGATGTTGATGATGGTTCCTGTTATGTTGATCATTCTTGTATTTTCATGGTTCTTACTTGTTAAGCTTTTCCCATTCTCACAGAGAGACATCGTGATTGAAGTCCCTGGAGATTTCGACAAGAGCCCTAAGGCATTCATTGTTTATGTGACTTTCGGTGTCACTATCTTCCTTTGGGTGTTTGGAAAGGATCTGTTTGGCATCAATGCCAATGTTGTTGCTTTGATTCCATTTGCGGTCTTCTCTATCACAGGTGTGATCACAAAGAAGGATCTAGCTTTGATCGACTGGGATGTTCTTTGGCTTGTGGCTGGAGGTTTCGCACTAGGTATCGGATTGGATAAGACAGGTCTTGGAAAACATATGGTGGATTCAATTCCGTTGGATCAGTGGCCTACACTTGTGATGATGATTGGCGCTGGTGTCCTATGTATCACGATGAGTACATTCATGTCTAACTCTGGTACTGCAGCACTTCTAGTTCCAATTCTTGCCGCAGCGGGTATGGGTATGCAGGAGCAGTTGGCTTCATTCGGTGGTGTGCCTGCACTTCTTATCGGTGTTGCGTTGTCAGCTTCACTTGCAATGTCACTGCCTATCTCAACTCCTCCAAATGCACTCGCTTACGCCAAGGGATTCATTCAGCAGAAGGATATGGCTGTAGTGGGTATCATAGTTGGTGTTTTCGGTATGATCGTAGGTTACTCTGCTTTGATCTTGTTCGGCAACACAGTTTTCGGAAACTAATTATTCAAAATATATTTTGTAGAGACGCAGTGACATGCGTCTCTACTTTTTTATGAAAAAAATGAAAAAATTTTTACTTTCAGTCCTAGTGGCTTGTGCTTCTCTATCTGCATTCGCACAAGACAATGCTGTAGCAGACACAGCAAAACATCATCACCGTCATCATCGCCATCATCGCAATGGCGTAGTGTTTGAGGGTAACGACAAAAATCCAAAGGTTTCTCTTTATGGTTTTGTCCGCAATTATTTCACTTACGACTCTCACACAGAGCAGACTGTTTGCGGTGGACTGTTCAACACTCTTCCTTATGATGAGAACCTTAATCTACGTGGTGAAGATTTGAACGCGCAGCCTTCTGCACAATGGATGGCATTCACAACTCGTCTCGGAATTAACCTTCAAGGACCAAAACTGAATGAAATTTGCACTATGAGCGGAAAAGTGGAGATGGATTTCTGTGGCTACGGTACATATTCTTATGTGCTTCGTCTTCGTCAGGCATTTATGCGTCTTTCATGGCAGAAGAATATGTTGACTTTGGGTCAGACTTGGCATCCTATGTTTAATTCGGATATGATGCCTGGTTGCGCAGCTCTTGCAACTGGTTCTCCATTCCAACCATTCAACCGTTCTCCTCAGATTCGTCACGATGTACGCTTCGGTAAGGATAACGGATGGAGATGGACAACTGATTTGCTTTGGATGCTTCAGTACACTCCCGTCGGACCGGATAAAGATGGCCTTGGAGCTGGTTCTACTGCAAACATCAAGTTCTTGAACAACTCTTGTATTCCAGATTTGTATTTCGGACTTGATCATACCGGTAAGAAGACAATTGTCGGTGTGGGTGCTGACCTTACAAGCCTTAAACCACGTACAACACGTGAGGAAAAGATTAATTATGAAGGAAAGGATACAGTATGCACAGTAAAATCGAAAGATAGAGTCACAGCAATCTCTCCAATGTTCTACTTCCAGTATAAGCCTTCAAGCAAGTTCAAATTGATGGCAAAAGCTGTTTATGGTCAGAACTCTGCTCATTTGAACATGCCGAGCGGATATGGACTTACAAAAGTGAATGAGGAGACAGGAGAGTGTGAGTACACTCCACTTCGTCTGTTCAGCACATGGATCAATCCAGTTTGGACTAGTGTAAGCAAAAACTCTGGCAATATCACTAAAATCAGCTTCTTCGCTGGTTTCCAGAAAAACTTTGGTGCAAAAGAGGGTATGGTTGAGGAGTATGTTAAATATACAGCACTTCAGCATAAAGGAGGCAAAACATTGGACAACTGCTTCCGTCTTTGCCCTACATACACATATACAATCAAGTGCTTTGATTTGGCTGTAGAGTATGAGTTGACTGGAGCTACTTATGGCAAGGAAGAGAAAGACAATGAGGGTCTTTGGTTAGGTCGTGCGGTAGAAGAGGATCGCAATACAGTGGTCAACCATCGTGCTTGTGTCATGGTGAAGTACAACTTCAAATAATCGTTTCACAGATTAATATCAGAAAGAGATGTGGTATCGCCACATCTCTTGTTTTATTAAATAAGATGCAATTCAAATTTGCTTAAAATATTTTGCTGTCTCATTCTTAATTGCTACCTTTGCAGTCGCTAATTAAAATTATATAACAATGTATCTAGATCAAGCTAAAAAAGCAGAAATCTTCGGGACTTACGGAAAGTCTAATACCGATACTGGTTCAGCAGAGAGCCAGATAGCGCTATTCTCATACCGTATCTCTCATTTGACTGAGCATGTAAAGTCAAACAAGAAGGATTTTAACACATCAAGATCTCTTAAGATGTTGGTTGGTAAGCGTCGTCGTATGTTGGATTTCTTGAAAGAGAAGGACATCGAGCGTTACCGTTCAATCGTTAAGAAGCTTGGTTTGAGAAAGTAATTGCTTTCTTGAAAAGAACAAAGGCGGACAGAAATGTTCGCCTTTTTTATTTTATACTATTTATATGCAGTATACGTATGAAGATGGACTGGCACGCGCTTTGATTCGTTGGGCATATCCTGTGATTTCTACGAGCGGACAAACAAAATTGCCTTTGCCGAGAATCTCTCGCCGCATTTGTCCACATACAGATAGATAGCCGCTTTTGTGTTTGTCCCACTGCAAAATTCTTCTACGATAGTTTTAGGGTCATCAGTGTCGCTCACCAGCGTCACACCTTCACCCTTGATTTTGTTTTTGATGCTTATTTCTCCTGCCACCACGTTAGGAAGAGTGTATACGAATATTGCTGGAGACGAAATGTATTCGTCAGCTGTGATGTTGTCTAAATGGGCTAAGTCGGATTCGATACATCCACTATCTGTGTTTATAACCAATGCTACTTCGTATGGGTCGTATTGTGATAAACCACCCACTTTGTCAAGCAATAGTTGTACTGCGGTGATCCCAAGTTTGCAATAGTCGTCCATCTTTGAGAATTTCATATATGGTTCAGAAACGGACGCAAACATTCCTTTTATATATGTCTTGAAATCGGATCCAATAGCATCGCCATCAGATAGTTCCACTGATTCTGATTTAAAAAAAGAGTCGTTTTCATTCGCTTTTCTCCTTTCACAATCCCTGTTGCTTACGACAACAGCTGCATTGCATCCTCCAAATCCAGAGCCTGTTTTTACAAATATATCACACGGCTTGTCTTTGATTGTCGTTTGGGAAACATTGAGTTTGACAGGAGTACCTGTCTCTTCAAACCCAAGTGTCTTAGCTATCTCACCTTTTTCAGCGAGCGAAATGCTGACCGCAAGTTCCAACACTCCAGAGCATCCAAGTGTATGTCCGAAATATGCTTTTGTGCTGACGACGATGCTGTCTGTAAGACCTGCGACAGCCAATGCTTTCGATTCCATTTCGTCATTGTAGACGGTGGCTGTCCCGTGCATATTGACGAATGAGACGTCAGATGACTTGACTCCAGCTTCATTCATTGCCGTCGTTATGGCATGTGCAAGCTCTTCTCCTGTGCGTGATGGACCAGAAATATGGTTGGCGTCGTTGGATGATGCCCCACCAGCTATATAAAAGCAGTTTGGAATGTCTGTTTCGTCGGACAAGATCAAGGTGGATGCACCTTCTCCTAAAGAGATTCCGTCTCTGTTTTTGTCGTATGGCTTGCAGACGTTATGGCTGAGAGATCGGAAGCTGTCGAATCCGGACACCACAAAGTCTGTCAACAAATCTCCGCCTACAACCACGATTGTTTTGTATTTCCCTTCGCTTATTAGTCTGTGGGCATAAACAGTCGCCAACACACCTGATATGCATGCGTTTGACACGCACATAGGTTTGTTAGGGTTTTTGAAATATGATACGACTTTATTAGCCAAACAATAGATGTAGTCGTTTTCGTTGTGGCTGAGAAAGTCTATGTTTCCTTTTGTTGTGGAGATGATGAATAGGGTAGACGGGGATGAAAGGTCTACTTCCGTGTTTTTTGAAGCGTCTAGTGTGGATGAAATCATCATCTGCTCCATACGTGAATAGACGGCCATGTTGGAGATGTTGTATTGGGTGTAAAAAGCTTTGTCTACAGCACCTAGAGGGAAAGACTGACCGTTAGCATAGCATTCCAAACTGTTTCTCACACCACTTTCTCCAGCTTCAATATTAGCTACTATTTCGGACAACGAATTTCCTAATGCACAAACAGCACCTTTGCCAACTATGTAAGATTTAGCCCCTTTCATCAAACACTATAAAAAAACAAATCCCCTGTTATTCAGTTGCTGAAATTACAGAGGAGACAAATAAAATAAAAAGGATGAGCCGATGACGAGACTCGAACTCGTGACCTACGCATTACGAATGCGACGCTCTACCAACTGAGCCACATCGGCATCATTTTGCGGTATGGACGGGACTCGAACCCGCGACCCCATGCGTGACAGGCATGTATTCTAACCAGCTGAACTACCACACCAAGTTTGCCATTCATTTCTGAATTGTGGTGCAAAAATATAGAAAAAAGTTGATACTGCAAATGATTTTCGAAATATATTGACTTTTATTTTAGGTTGAAGCCTCTATATTTTTAGAATCTGTATGAATATTATAGAAAAAGAGAAGTGTGGATGTTTCACTTCTCTTTGATGTTTTATTCGATAGAAATTTCGTCCTCTTCTTTACTGATTAATTCTTGGAAGAAATGAATGCCGCATAGCACGAATATAGCAAGGACTCCCATCACAAAACCATATTTGATTCCAGTTTTGACTTTACCTTTCTTGTCGTTTGCAAGAGGATAGTGAGGCACGTCAATTTCTTGAATCAAAGGCTCGCTCTTAGCCATATCTAGCTTCATTACTTCTATATTCTTGACTATTTCTGTATATGCAGCAGTGTTAATTTGGATATCGGTCTGATATTTCAATTGTTCGACACCAAGGACACTTTTGGATGGATTCATGTTCAAATCACGATAGTGAGCGGCTGCGTACAGAGATTTATTTAGCTCTTTTCGTATGGAATCAGCTCTAGATTGGAATTCATTGAGATTCCTTTGTGCGTTTTCTCGTTTGCTTTTAAGATAAAAATCAAACACGGTGCTTATCATTGCAGCACTGAACTCTTTTGCAAATTTTTCGTCTTTTGAACTGATTGAAAAGTTTGCATATGATAGTTTTTTGTCTATCTTCTCAATTGCAATGTCGTTTTGCATCATTCGAGAAGCAATGAGCATTATTAAGCTGTCTTGTTCACGAGTAAATGTTTCCCTGTTTTGACCGAATGGAAAATAAACATCGCAAAGTGTGGCAATATATGGCTTAGAAGGATTACTGTTTGCTTTAAGCTCATCGCAGTGGAGCCTTGAACTGTCTGCTAAAATCTTGTATTCAAGCAAATTCATAGTATCTCCTTCTATAATTATAGGTTTTAGTAATGCCATTTCTACCATTGATCTGGAACGGAATAATTCTACAAGGTTGTCTCCAGAAAAGGTGCCTGAAGAGGATCCGAATCCAGCCAACATACTAAGGGCACTAAATCCGCTTCCTCCTCCACTTTTAGATTCAATTGAAAATTTATATGTGGCAGTGTATGTCGGCTT
Source organism: Bacteroidales bacterium UBA3844 (assembly GCA_002392915.1). GTDB lineage: Bacteria > Bacteroidota > Bacteroidia > Bacteroidales > Paludibacteraceae > UBA1723. The sequence continues at coordinate 59,296 of DGHQ01000012.1, forward strand.
GTAAATATATGCGTGGATAACCCCAATGATTACACCGATTACGCCTGCTGCTACAACAAACCATTTCTTGTCCCATAGATATGAGCAGTAGTCTATAACTATTTTTTTTATATCAGCGAATGAAATCTTTTTTCCCTGAGTTTCCTCTGGTTGCAAAAAATCTTCTAAATCCTTGATGTCCATTATTCTTTAATGTTTGAACTTTATTGGTTTGAGATTGAGCCTGAACCTGCGTTCTATTATTCTTTATCTTTTAAGTTGGATATTACCACGAATGACGATACTCCAACAGAAGCACAAGAAACTACAGTGGATAGCACAGCAGTAAAGAAGTTTGCCCTTGCTCTTCTATCTTCATTTGTTTCTTCTTTCTCCGGAACATATAGATGAGCACCTGGCTTTATCTTTGGATAGTTCTTAAAAAATGCGAAATGCCCTGTCGCTTGCATGTCCCCATTTGCGTATGATACATATACGTGACGTTTGTCTGCATGTTGGGCAAAACCACCTGATCGACGGATGGCTTTTCTCGCAGAGCGTCCTTGGTATACCATCATGCCTGGCACCTGAACCTTTCCGTTGACAGTGATCGTTTGAAGCTGCTTGGGCACATATATCATATCTCCATCTTCGACATATATGTCTTCTTCACATCCGGGATGCTTTAGAATTTTTTCCATGTCAATGCCGACAAGATCAGTCCTGTTTTGTAATTGTTTCAACAGTTCGGGGTCTCCTTCTGTCTCTGCTAATTTTTGAATCAATTTTGTGTCTCTCATTCTTTCTGCCGCTGAACGAGATCCTTTTCTGATTAGAAATGCTCCCTGTACGTATGCATAGTAGGTTACTCCTCCTGCGCGTGCCATAATGTCGGAGATTTTTTCTTTCTTGTTTATTATAACATAGTCACCAGGAGAACGTACTTCTCCAAATAATGACATTGATCTGTTAGATTCGATGCCTTCTTTTATTCTGACTGAAACCATATCGTTAGGCTCTAACTTGATATCAGCGTCGTCTCCTGCTTTCAATTCTCTGTCGATTGAAAGGATCTTGATTTCATTCTTTTCTATGTTTTCTTTCAATTTGCTGTCATCCTTAATTCTTCTAGACAATTCAATTTTGTCTATGGCTGCAAATTCCTTGAATCCTTTTGCCAAGAAAATCAAGTCTTTGATCGTCATGTTCTCATAGTATGGATATGTTCCTGGCGATAATACTTGCCCGTGAATGGAGACTGTCTTTTTCTCTTCCAAATCTTTCAAGTTTCCAATAGTCACCTCATCTTCTTTTTTTAGCAAGATGTTAAATTTGCCGTCGATAAGGTCTTTCACATTGAAACTTATCAATTCAGGCGTCAGATCGTCACGCAAACGAGTGATTGTCGCTCTCTCCATATATGCGTCTTCTACTAGTCCGTCAGCCTTTTTTACCAAATCCATAAGAGTCATGCCGGAATCCAAAGCGTATGGACCAGGACGGAATACTCCTCCGTATATTTTCACTCTGTTGGAATATCTGTCTAGTACTTCAGATACGACAAATTGGTCTCCTGTCTGCAATTGGAACATACTGAACAAATCGCTTGAAACATCTGCTACACTTTTCTCTTTTTCTGTAGTGCGCTGCACTGTTATGCGATTTTTATATGCGTTCTCTGTAAAACCACCTGCGAATGAAATCAAATCTTTTAAAGATTCTCCTTGCTTCATTTCGAATACTCCTGGTCTTTTCATCGCTCCATCAATGCTGACGCGAATGTCATATGCCGGAACGTAAATCACATCCTGATCTTGCAATGAAATATTGTTGGTCAAATTTCCGCTTGTGAGAAATGTGTATAGGTCGACTGATGCGATTTCTTTGCCACCTCTTATTACTTTGATGTTTCGCAATGAACCTGAAGAAGTCGGTCCTGAACACGCATATAATGCGTTGTAGACTGTTGACAATGATGAAAGTGTGTACGTGCCTGGTTTGTTGACATTTCCTGTTATATAGACATTTATGCTCTTAACATTGCCGATTGTGACTGACACTTGTGTGTTGCCAGAAGAAATCGAACTATAAATTGTCGACAATTGTTTTCTGATTTTTGTTTGAACGGCTTCTATTGTCAATCCGTTTACCATTACTGGTCCTACGTTGGGTATTCTTACATTACCTTCTGAAGACACTGTAAGTTGCATGGTGTTTTCCGCATATCCATATACGTCGACTATTAAAACATCTCCTGGCCCTACAATGTAATTCTTTGGTGTAGGCATATTTTGGCTTGGAGCAAATGTCATTTTTGAGTTGGAAAACAAATCTGAACCAAATATTCTGTTGCTGATATATCTCGTTTGCTCGGGTTTACCTTTCATCTCTTCTACAATGCTTTCTGCCATTTGCGTGCTGGCGACAGCAATGTCTCCTTTAGTCTCTTTCTCCGCTTTGCTATTGTCTGCCAAAATTCTGGCTTTTAATTTTTCCGCCTCTGTCTCTTTCATGCCTTTTGACACTGCAAAACTGACGAATTCATCAATTGTCCTTCCCGTCTCATTATACGCCCTTTTTATTTCTTTGATTTGTGACGATGACAATGATTCGGCTGACACGTTTTCTAAACTGTTAATGTTGATCGCTGACAATGTTGACGAGACCAACATCATTGCTCCTATTATTATTGTCTTGAATGATTTCAATATTTTCATATTACAGTATTTCTCTTACTGCAAAATTATGTTTTTTTCTTCAAATTGCAAAAGATTGATTTTCCCATTGTGTATATAATGTCGAAAAAAGTGCAATGCACATTGTACATTATTATTTTATGGTTCTGATTTGCTCAAATGTCAACCTCTTTTTACATAAAACTGAACATTAAATTGTACTTTCGCAGGAAAAATGATTGAGTATGGAATTTATTGATATAGTTAGATTTGTTGCTCCTGTTGCTTTGGGCGGAATAATTGGTGCTTTCACCAACTACATCGCTATCAAAATGATGTTCCGTCCATACTCGGAAAAACGTCTTTGGGGATTTGTCGTTCCGTTCACCCCTGGAATTATTCCTAAGCGTCAGAATGATCTTGCCAAGGCAATCGGTAGGGTCGTGAGCGATAATCTTGTGGATGCGGATGGCATTTCAAAGATGCTGCTGTCTGATGAGACAATCGGAAAATTAGAGTCTAAGATCGACGAAATGATTCACTCGCTCCAAACAAATGAAAATTCTCTCCGTGTTTTTTTCAGCAATTATGCAGGTGAGGAGCGTGTGGAAAATCTTATCAAAAGAGTTAATGACAATCTTGTGTTGAAAATAGACGGTATTGTGTCTGACGAAAAAATCGGTCAGACTATCGCGGCTTCTGCCATGTCTGCTCTTGATGAAAGAATAGGTGATGGATTCATGGGCATGATCACGAAGAATGCGTTGGCCGACACAATTAAAGATAAAATCACTCCGAAACTTGCAAATCTGATCAACGATGTGATGCGTGGAGACGGAAGGAAAATTATTCTTTCTATTGTCGACGACGAGATTAATCGTTTTGCCAATGGGTCAGTCTCTTCTTGGACGGCGAGTGTGTCTGATGATAAAATCATCTCTTTGAAACATGATGTTGTAAATCTGTATTCGGAAAAGGTGAAGACGGAATTGCCACGTCTGCTGCGGACTATTGACATCAGCAAAATAGTGGAGGATAAAATCCAAAGTATGGATATGCCGACGGTGGAACGATTGGTGCTTGATGTGGCAAACAATGAACTGTATATGCTTGTGTGGCTTGGTGGTCTGCTTGGCGCTGTTATCGGTGTTGCTAATATATTCTTTATGGTTTGACGGGCGGTTGAAGATGTCGGGAAATATAGAAGGAGACGTGATTACTCGCGTCTCCTTCCATTTTTTCATTTATGATTTTCTCTTATCTTCCATATTTTTTGTTCAGTTTGGCAACTTTGTCGCAAAGGAATTTGTCGTTGTTTAGTTCCTCTACTGTTTTGTGCATACGGTAGCACCAATAGTTGTCTGGATTTCCTGGGTCGTTGATTCTTTCTTTGAATGTTTTGTCCCAACGGATATTGCCATCGAGTGCCATCCAATCTTGTATTGGAAGAATCACCCACATGGCTGGAGATCCCAGATGCGACGCGATGATTTTTTCGCACACCCAAGGTTCGCAGAATAGTGGCGCGTCGCCATATTCATGCAGATAATTGTTGAAATATCTTTGTGTCTTTTCTTTGTCTTCCTCCCACCAAGCTCGCATAGTGCTCATGTCGTGGGTGGACGTCGTGCAGACACTACGATAAGGGGTCTTCTCCAAATGTCCGAACTCTACATTGAATTCTTTTGGCATACGTTGAATCTCCAACGAAAGAATACCCAATTTATCCATCACTTCAGGGACACATGCTGGCACCATACCTAGGTCTTCTCCACAACACATCATTGTTGTGCTGTGAACCAATGTTGGCAGTTTTTTCATTGCCTGTTCTGCCCAGAATGAGTTGTGTCGCTCAAAATAGAAATAGTTGTACAGACGGTTGATCTTGTCTTGCATTTGTGAATCCAACATTTTGTAGGCTTCACTATTCTGCACTGTGATGCGTGGGTGATATTTTGTAGGGTCTTGATAATCACGTACAAACAACACTTGACATAGCAGGTTCATTAAACCGTCGCGTATTTTTTTCTCGGCATTCGTGCTGTATGGAAGCAACGTCTTGATTTTGCGTTGTGAATCGACTTCCTTGCGTAATTTATATTTGCCGTCGACAGAGACAAGATATTTTTGCTTGACTAGTAGCTCGTCACCGTCGAACAGATGTCGCAATATCTCATCGTCTGTGTTTGGATTGCAGAATTTTTCCTCGTCAAATTCAATTCCAAACGACTCTATTTCTTCTTTTGTCATCGGCAAAGCTGGAGCGAACTGTCCAAGCAATCCCCAGACGCAATCCTTCGGTATACGGAATATGCGGAAGAATCCAAGTATATGGTCGATTCTGTATGCGTCGAAATAGTCCGACATTTTATTGAATCGGGTTCTCCACCATGCATAGTCGTCTTTCTGCATCTCTTTCCAATTGTAGATCGGGAATCCCCAGTTCTGACCATAGATTGAAAAATCGTCAGGCGGAGCACCTGCGCTGCCGTTGCAGTCGAACAATTTTGGATATTGCCACACGTCTACACTATTCAGATCCATGCCGATAGGAATGTCTCCCTTCAACGCTATTCCGATGCTATGACAGTATGCCACGGCTTTTTTCAGCTGACGGTCGAGATGGAACTGCAGGTAGTAGTAGAATGTGATCTTTGGATAAGCCACGCTCTGTTTGTCGCAGAGAGCCGACATTTTTCCATCTGTATAGTTGGCGTAGTCGCCCCATTGAGATGTCTCGCATGTGCCGAATTTGTCACGCAGGTATGAGAATGCAGCATACGGACGAAGCCAATGCATGTTGGCGTCGTAGAATGCTTTGAACTCTTTGCTTTTAAGGACGTCGTTTTTATCTCTCTCAAACATGGTCTGGAGAATATTCATCTTCCATTCCATCACCTTTTCATAGTCGACGGTTTCAAGCGCGTTAAGCTCGTTGCGCATCTTGTCGTAGTCGTACTTGTTGGGCACTTCTCCACACTCTTCAATTGAAATATACATTGGATGGAGAGCGAATGTGGAAATGGCGCTGTATGGATATGAATCTTTCCAGGTGTGCTGACTTGTGGTGTCGTTGATTGGCAGAGTCTGGATGATTCGTAATCCCATGGCTTTTGCCAGGTCGGCAAACGGTTTCAGGTCGGCGAACTCACCGCATCCGAAACTTTTTTTCGTGCGAAGCGAGAATACCGGAATAGCCACACCCGCTCCTTTGAAATTCGGCAAGTGGAAGTTTGGAACGCCATCGTTCACAATCACAAGGGAATAGCTGCCTTTGGGCAACTTGAATTTACGGTTGTCACCGTCTTCCCATGCAAGAATGGCTTTAGTCATTTTGTCTCTGATGACGTATTTGTATTCAGCTGTTTTCTTCAGTTTGCTTCCCTCCGCCACACACCACATGTATGGAGCACCGGCGCAAGAGAGCTCCATCGCTTCGTCTTCTTTCCATTTACCCCACTGGCTTTGGTCTCCAATCAGGCATAGTTCATGCTCGGTGAGCAAGTTTGGCATAGAGACGGAAAAGATGGTCGGCAGACTTTTCTTTGGCATTTCGAAATTGGTGGCATGATGGCACACAGCTTCAGTGAACACTTTTGTGTTCATGATGTTTTTAGAGAAGTCAGTAACACCGTATTTGTCGATGATGGCGATTTTTGTATTTTGTTTGGTGACAAATTCAATTTTTCTCGACATCCAAGGCTCTTGGCGAGTCTCCTCACCGATCTTATAGAAATAGGAATACCTGACATTGCTGCGGTTGAGGTTGATAGTCAGCACCCATCCTTCTGATGTTTCCATCATTGGAAGTGCGTTCTCTTCAGTGAATCCAAGCTCGTTGCATGCACCCACAATATATATTTGGTCGGCGATCACACCGTCTGCTTTCAATATGAATGTTATTTGCGACATAAAATCTCCTTTCTGCTATTGAATAATAGGATATGCCAAAGTTAAGCATTTTCTAAAAGAATTTTGAGTTTAATGATGCAAAACTTTTGCATGAAAGTTGAAAAACACAAGTCTGCGATAAGTTTCGGCATATAAGGCGCATATTTTTGCGTTTTCGTGTTTGCTCAGTTGAAAAATACTTTGTAGTTTTGCAGCAAATTATCGGAAAATTTGGGTAATCACTCACTACTTTTTACACCTTGTAAAAGATGCGAAAAATATTTGAAAGAGAATTACACATAATATTATGCTGATAATTAATGATATATAGGGAAAACTTTACGAAGCCTTTAAAAGGGATTTAATATCACTAGTGTCTCTTAAAAAATGT
>DGHQ01000033.1 GCA_002392915.1 Bacteroidales bacterium UBA3844
TTACGGCAGAGAATTGTTCTCTAAGTTCAATATTTCTGTCTGGTGACAGTTTCAAGGCGATTCTTGATACTCCATCCTTCATATCATACCTGCCACCGCCTAACCAGAGGCAGACAAATATCTTTCCTTCCAAGCGGAAGTTAAGGATGTCTTCACCAAACGCTTGGTCTTCAATCACTCCTGGAAGTGATAACGTGTACTCTCTGACCTCTTCAATATTCATATCCAATCAAAATTATCTATTTAAGAACCAATATTGTCTTTGTAGAGGTTTCACTATCCCACGCAAAATCTACTTTCCGATGCAGAAATGCTTGAAGATATTTCCCAACACTTCGTCGGTGGTGATTTCTCCACCTGTGATGGATGCGAGTGCGTCGAGGATGTCGTGTATGTCACGGCTGATGAGATCGCCGGACAGGTTGGTGTCGAGGCCTTCTTTCACACGGTCGATGCTGGAAAGTGCGTCGCATAGGGCGGCATAGTGGCGTGCACTCGTCACAATTATGTCGTTGTCTTCGCCTGCGATGGATTCTGCGAATCTTGCCAACGCTGATTCTATTGCCTCTTTCCCGACTCCATTCTTTGCGGAGATGGAGAGTGCTGTGGCATCAAAATTGTAACTGTTGTTGAGTAGTCTATTCAATTTGTCTTGTTCACAAATGTCTGATTTGTTGAACAGTAGAAGCACAAGTTTGTCCTGCAGCTGTTGTGCGTTGATGAATTTAACGATTTCATTCTCGTCTCGTGAAGCGTCGACGATGAGGATTACAATATCGGCCTGCTCCATCATCTTGTACGAACGCTGTATTCCAAGATTCTCTATCGCGTCGTCTGTGTTGCGGATGCCGGCGGTGTCGATCAGTCGGAGTGTGTATCCGTCGATCTGCAAGGTGTCTTCTATAGTGTCACGTGTTGTGCCGTGGATGTCGCTGACGATGGCTCTCTCTTCTCCGAGCAGCAGGTTCAACAGTGTCGATTTTCCCACATTCGTCTCGCCGACGATTGCCACCGGTATGCCGTTCTTGATGGCGTTGCCTGCCTTGAATGAGTTGGCTAACTTGCTGACTCTCTGCTCTATGGCGGCTATCAAATCACGCAGCTTGGCTCTGTCGGCAAACTCCACGTCTTCTTCGCTGAAATCAAGTTCAAGCTCGATAAGCGACACGAATTCCAGCAACGACATTCGTAGCTGCATCAACTCGTTGGAGAAGCCTCCCTTCATCTGCTTCACTGCGATATGATGGGCTTTTGCTGATGTCGACGCGATCAGATCTGCCACTGCTTCTGCTTGCGACAGGTCCATCTTTCCGTTGAGGTAGGCTCGCTGGGTAAACTCGCCATGCCCTGCCATCTTGCAACCGTTGCGAAGGAGCAACTCAATGATTTTCTTTTGGATATAGATAGATCCGTGGCATGATATTTCAATTGTGTCCTCGCCTGTGTAGGACTTTCCATCCTTGAAGATGGAACACACCACATCGTCGATGGTCTCATTCCCGTCGGCTATAACCCCATATTTCAACACGTGGGTGGGGCAGTCTTTCAGCTTTTTTGTTTTGCTGAAGGAGAATATCCCGTCGACGATGCTGATCGCATCTGGTCCCGACACTCTGATCACTGCTATTCCACCAACGCCGGCAGCAGTGCTTATGGCGCATATCGTGCTGTCTCTATCTATCATTCCGTCTGCGTTTAAGACAATTTATATTCTGCATCGAAACGGAATCCACGAAGAAAATCCTCGATGGATAGGCGTTTTTTGCCTGGCACCTGTATCTGCAAAAGATGAAGATAGCCATCTTTTGTGGCGACTTTCAGGAATTTCTTTCCGTCTGTCACGAGTGTGCCTGGAGCCTCGTTGTGTTGGCAGATTTCCTTTTTAGTTTCGTAGATTTTCATCTGCAGATCCTCTTTGCCTTCTGCAGAGAGGTTTGCCCAAGCTGCAGGGTAGGGAGAAAGTCCACGCACTAGGTTGTGGAGGTTTTCTGTCGGGTTGTTGAAGTCAAGATGGCAAGTTTCCTTGAAGATTTTTGGAGCTGGTTTCAACTCTGATTCCGACGCGTATAGTTCCTCCTGAGGAATAGGTTTGATTCCTCCCCAAAGAATGGCTTTTACTGTTTTTATAACCAAATCACCTCCCATTACCATCAATTTATCATGAATGGTGCCAACATTGTCAGAATCTTCAATGGCAATAACTTGCTGGTCTATTATTTTGCCTGTGTCAATTTCATGGGTTAAAAAGAATGTAGTGATGCCGGTCTCTTTTTCTCCGTTGATCACAGCCCAATTCAATGGGGCGGCTCCACGATATTGAGGAAGGAGAGAACCGTGAAGGTTGAATGTGCCGAGACGTGGCATAGCCCACACCACTTCAGGAAGCATACGGAATGCCACCACGATGAAGAGGTCGGCATTGAGAGAGCGGAGTTCATTCACAAACTCCTCAGCCTTCAGTTTTTCTGGCTGCATCACGTGCAGATTATTGTCGACGGCATATTGTTTTACTGGTGAGAACTGCAATTTGTGGCCACGTCCAGCTGGTTTGTCTGGCATAGTCACAACACCCACCACATTATATTTGTCTTCCACCAGACGTCTCAACGGTTCGACCGCGAAATCTGGTGTGCCCATATATACGATTTTAAGATCTTCCTTGTTCATATTTAGTTAAGAATTAAGAGTTAAAAATTTGTTTCATTCTTCATTCTTAACTCTTCATTTTAAATTAGTATTTTCTTTGATCTGTTCCCCACATCAGTTTCTCTCGGATAGTAGTGTAGAAAGAGTGGTTGTGAAGACGGATTGTTTTCATGCAGAAATCAGCTTTTCTCACCTTCAGACGGATATCTTCAGGGAAAACTTCGCATCTGCCGTCGAGGGAAATCAAAAACTGACCGTTGCGGCTCTCCACAGATAGTTCCATCAGGCAGTCGTCGGTCACGACAAGAGGACGGATGCTGAGGCTGTGTGGTGCGACGGGAGTGATTATGAAATTGGATGCTTGCGGCACTACGATTGGTCCTCCGACGCTCATGGCGTATGCAGTAGAGCCAGTGGCAGTGGCGATGATAAGACCGTCGGCCTGATATTTGGTCACGAACTCACCGTTTATATATGTGTTGATTGCGATCATTGAAGAGGTGTCCTGCTTCAAGATTGCGATTTCGTTGATTGCGTAGTTAAATTTAGAAAATCTTTTTCCATCGGTTGACAGTTTTAGTAAAGGACGGTCTTCCACCTTATAGTTGCCAGAAGCGATAGCCTCTACTGCTTTGACAATCTCCTTTTCACCGTCGACATCGGCCAAAAAACCGAGGCGTCCGGCATTTATACCGAGCAGAGGAATCTCACGTCGCGCGATTTTGGCAACAGAGCGGATGAACGTACCGTCACCTCCGACGCTGAACGCAACGTCGGCATCAATCTCTTTGTTTTCGGCGAAAGTGGTGATATCCTGAGTGTTGACACCATTTCTGTCGAGAAATTCCAAGAAATAGGGCTCGCATGTGATAGCCACATTACGTTTGCCTAGCTCGTAAATGAGTTTTGCAGAATAGATCGCAACCTCCTCACGGTTTACATTTCCAAAAATAGCTACTTTCATATCTCAAAGATAGAGGTGATGAAATAAAGTTAAATTAAAAAAGGACACTCACCAATATTGGTAAATGTCCCTTATGCTGTATAAAGACAAGCCCTTTATTACTTCTTACGGTTACCGTACTTGCTAAGGAACTTATCAACACGTCCAGCTGTGTCAACCATCTTCTTAACACCAGTGTAGAATGGGTGAGAAGAGCTAGAGATTTCAAGCTTTACCAATGGAAGAGTCTCACCTTCGATTTCGATAGTGTCTTTTGTAGCCACTGTAGAGCGTGAAACAAACATATCGCCATTTGACATGTCCTTGAATACTACAGGACGGTATGACTCTGGATGAATATCTTTCTTCATTTTATTGAATTTTAATTTTTTTTACTATTTCACTTGGTAACTTATGTGCAATGCGAGTGCAAAAGTAAGAATAGTTTCTGTTTAATAAAAATCTTTGATGCTTTTTTTGCTAAAATAATGCGTATTGTTGATAAAAATGGGGGAGAAGGGGAAGGCATTAGGCGATAACCTTACGTTATTAATCGCTAACATCACTATAAATATGACAAATTTTGCTATTTTTGCCCGTGGAATGATGGAACCTTATATAATTCCGTCGTCGCCAAGAAATAATTTTATCTAATTTCGTAAGAACAAAGAAAGTAATGAGAAAGAAACTAATATTATTCATCGCCATGTTTATGGCAAGCATTATGGGAATGGAAGCAAAAGAAAAAGAGAATTTGGTAAAGATTGAGTGTGAGTATGGCACAATGATTGTCCGTCTTTACGACGATACTCCTCAGCACCGCGACAATTTCTTGAAACTAGTGAAGGAGGGTTTCTACAACGATTTGTTGTTCCACCGTGTTATAAAAGATTTTATGGTGCAGGGTGGAGATCCTGATTCAAAAGGAGCTCCTGCCGGCAAACAACTAGGTGCTGGCGACGTGGGTTATACAGTGCCTGCTGAGTTCGTTTATCCTACTCATTATCATAAGAAGGGTGCTCTTGCTGCGGCACGTCAGGGTGACCAGGTTAATCCTGAGAAGAGATCTTCTGGTTGTCAGTTCTACATCGTCCAGGGTAAGAAATACAACGAGAATGAGTTGAACCAGATGGAGCGTGCTCTTGGTCAGAAGGCAATGCAGGCAAGATTCGACCAGTTGGTTCAGGAAAACAAGGACTCGATCAAGGCTATGCGTATCAACCGTGATCAGGCTGGTCTACAGGGGCTTCAGGACAAACTGGTGAAAACAGTTGAGACAGAGTTCAAGGACAAGCAGAGTGTCAAGATGCCTGAGCAGATGCGTAAGGACTATATGGAGATCGGAGGCACACCATTCCTTGACAATGAGTACACTGTGTTTGGAGAGGTTGTTGAGGGACTTGATGTGATCGACAAAATTGCCGCTGTTGAGACTAATCCTGGCGACCGTCCTAAGACAGACATCAAGATGAAAGTCAAGATTAAGTAAAAATGAATTAGAAATTAGAAATGCGGAATGCTAAATTATTAGTGTTCCGCATTTTTTATTTAACGTGGGTTCGACGAAATCAAAAAGATAGTTGGAGTGTCATAAATGAGGATTGTTAAGGACGGAACGTCCTAACCCAATCTCTTCCGCGAGCCCAAAGGGCGAGCGGTAAAATGCTTTTAATTATATAGTGCTCGCCTTACGGCTCGCATTTTGGGAGAGGTTAGGGCGTTCCGCCCTTAACAATCCTCGAAATTAAAAATTAAGAATTAAAAATTAATTTTTATTTCGCATTTCGCATTCAGCATTTCGCATTCAGCATTTCGCATTCAGCATTCACTTCAAAATCTCCGTCTTTCATTTTAGCATAAAACAGAAAGTCGAAAGGCTCTTCTACTGTCGGCGGAGTCAAATCTTTCGCACGTGCTTCGACGCCAAAGTCGGGAATCCTCGCGTCGCCTTCTCTTTGGGCATTCCTTTTCAAGCAATCGGAAAGAATGCTTTCCATGAAAATACCTACAGTCATATAGCCGTTTTGATCAGCAAGCTGGAAATATTTATCCCTTTCTTCCGGAGAGACGTTGGTGTTGTCGACGACGATATCCTCTTCTGAAAGGAATAGAGCGTGGAGCATTGCGTCTTCTCTTTCTCGAGTGCGCAGGTTGTCAAGATTGATACGGGAGAAATCTTGCAGATGTCGGGCCACAAACGTGCTTTTCCCGGACGCAGGAATACCCATCATAATGATCAATATCGGACAACCATCCGCTTCATGTCTGATAAAGTTTGTGAATTCTTGAGGTGTCATGATTTTTGTTTTCAAGATGGTGCAAAGATAAAAAAACATTGCTGTCCGCTAAATTTATCGGACACAATAATAAAAAATTGCGGCGACGAATCATCGCCACCGCAAATCTAATTAATTGGATATATGAGAGAATTACTGTTTTACAATCTTCGTTGCAGTGCCGTTTATTTTCAGTACATAGACACCTGACGGATAATTGTCTCCGATTTGTGTTCCAACCTCAGCCTCTCCCATCTCGACAACCTGACCGAGCATTGTTGTCACCACATAGTCGCCTTCTGCATTTATAGTCCATGCCGTGCTTGTTGGGTTAGGATAGACGATGGTTTCTGCAATTGCGTCGACCTGCTGCACATCATCAATAGTTTCAGATGAGCAGATGATGCTTCCGTTGGCTGCGTGAGGCGAATTTTTCTGCTGACCGTAAGCGGCTTCATCACATTTCGCAAATATAGTCATCGCAGTGTCTCCGTCAGTGACACGTCCGTAAGAGAAGTTACGTTCGTGAATTTTATATGTCATCTCGTCTATCAAAGTGTCGCCTGATGTCAACGGCAAGATCAACTGTAGTTTCTGCTCGATAGCGTCGTTTAGCTTGAAGTTCAAGTGAAGAGAACCGTTGTTTTTGCCTTTGTCTGCCCAAAGCACCGCATGGCCTTTGGCTGGAATGACTGACGTCGATGATCCGTAAGGGATAGTTGATTTAGCTCCTGCTGTTACGTTTTTAACCACCATGCCTGCCAAATCAACATCGTAAGCCTCGCTGTTGTAAATCTCGATCCAGTCTGGTGTAGAACCGAATTCGTCTAGAGTGGCACCGTTGGAAGCACAAACCTCGTTGATGAACAATCTAGGGATTCTGAACTCTTCGTCTTTTGTCAGCAACACTTGAATGTCCGTGCCTTCAGCGCTCGCACTGTCGATAGTCATTGTTGTGGAAGGATTTTCAGTCAGTGTTCCGTTCACAGTCCAGTTTGCGACTTTGTATCCTAGAGGCAATCTCAAGTCTACTTTCACACGCTCGCCAATGAACAGTGGTTGGCTGAACACTTCATTCTTGAATTCGTTTTTGTTGACCCAATAAACATAGTCTGGCTCTTCATCACCGTCGAATTCGACTCTGACTGAGACAACTGCTAGTTCGTTTGGCAATTTCAGGAATGAAGACAATTGCTTTTGTACACGTGTAGGACGTTGTTCGACAAAGTTACGCATGGAAGCGATTTCTGAATCGTATTTTTTTTGATTGCCGACATATCCGAAATCTTCACATGCCATAGTGGCACACATATCTATCTGTGTAAGATTGTATAAGGAGTCTGCAAGTGCCAAAGCTCGTTCTTTGTTGAAGAATTTGTCCATCGCATACAAATACCTATCGACAAACTTATATTTGAAGTCCTCGTTCTGGATTAATCCTTCGAACAACATTGTGTATGTACTGTCGCCTTGAGTTTTGGCAAACGTTATCATATTTTTTGATACACTTGTATGTTGAGACAAACCGAAGTCTGTGTCGTAAACCATCCAACGCCATTTTCCTCCGTTTTTCTTCCTCCACACCTTGATGTTGTTGATCACCCAGTCGGTGTTTCCGACAAACTGCTCAAGAATCTGGTAGTCGATGTATTCGTCCATATCCATCATCTCACACATTTTATCGAAGAAGTCAGGATCTTGATGATGTTCGTATGCGTATTTTTGCATTGCATAAAAATCTTCGTTTGATCCATATTGAGCAACGTAGCCTGTTCCATTTACCACTTTCAAAAAGTCGATTTCGTCTTCCTCGATTCCATAGTTTTGGTAAAGATATGTTTCATCCATTCTTTCACGCAAACCCATCATGCCGTGGAATTTACCATTCAGGAAGTATGCTACTGGCATATAAGCCTGTAGGTCAATGTTCATGCCTTTTGCCAAATTCTGCATGTATCCGTCGCGCCAACGAGGAAACAGGTATCCGAATCCGTTGCCTCCATTTCTCAAAGTAAGAGCTTTGTATTTTGTGTAGTCTCTGTCTGCGAAGAACTTATTGTATTGGAATTTGTTGTCTCCAGTACGTTTGTTTGTCTTGATTTTGAAACTTTTTACACCATGTGCACGAGAACATCCACCTTGCAGCGCGACTTCCACCTCCTGGCTGTTGACTGATTTTCCGTCTACAAAGTATTCGAAGTTGGCTGGACGATACCATTCCTGATGATAATTGGCTATCTTGATTTTATCCGACGAACAGATAGTGCGAGCTCCGTTTGTTCCAACTACGCAACTGCCCAAAGAGTCGCTGTATAGATCGATGCTGTCTGCCACGATGGAAACAATTGGAAGTGTGGTTTCTCCACAAGTCTCATAGTATTCACCTAAATATAGGTAGGATGCAGTAGCGACGTCGCTCCAAAGCACTCCGTCTTTGAATGCTTTTGCTCTGATGATTGTGTTGTTGGAAACCTCAATAGGGGCTGTATATTCAATGCCTTTTCCCAATGTCGGGATACTTCCATCTAGAGTGTAATAGATTTTTGCCCCCTCTGTCTTACATGACAATTCTACAGTAGCAGTGTTGCCTGCTCCTATAAGTCCTGATGGGGTTCCTCCGAATTCTGGTTTTGCCACTCTCTCTGAGATTTTGAATGCTGCTCCATTTTTTGCTCCAGGAGTAGGCTCCATGTAGCCCTCTTTAGAATAAGAGACATGAGGGTATTGTGCAGGATACGAAATAGATATCGTATCACCTTTGCCAGTCGCAAAAATTAGTTCTCCTGCATCAGAAGTCAATTTTTTCTGCACACTTCCCACGTAAAGAGGATGTACGGCTTTGGCTGTTTCACTGGATGTCTCTTCCTTTCCAAAAAACATCACACTGTAGCCTGTAGGCAGAATGTGAGTTTTGGCAAGTTTGAAATACCAGTTCTCTTTGCCCTCTTTTCGATTTTTTATGAACCAACCATTTAGGTCGATTGGCTCGCCATCGTTGTAGAATTCAACATAACCATTGTAGTCAAACTTGTCGCTTACTGTAGTGGCGATATTGCTTGGCATGATTTCTGTGATTGTCACAGTCGCATTGGACGCAACTGATGTCGCCACTAATGCAGATGTTAATAGTGGTTTTAGAATTTGAAAAAAACTGTAATAGTGTTTCATATCTTTATCTTTTGTTATCAACGTTGTGGCAAAAGTAAGAAAAAAATCAGAAACAATGCGATTTGGTCGATAAAAAAGTTTGTTTTGTCTATAAAACTAGACTTTTATTCAAAAAGGAAGGTTTTTTGAATATATATTTAGAATCTGTTCAAATCTAAATAAAATTTGGTTATAGAAAAGAGGATAGTTATCTTTAACAATCCTGGATTTTGATATTCCATCTGTCTGTCTTTTAGTTCGTTTTCTCTTTTTTCGCAGTGATGATAGTGTAGGAATATGAGTTGATGGTGATGGTCTCCCCATTGGATTCAGCATACCAATTTTTCCCTTGTTTGGTGATGACGCAGTTGTCTCGTTTGATCACGTCGACGCAATATTTCACGACATCAGTGTCGTTGTCAAGTGCTAGGTTGCGACGTATACGGTCTTTCCCCATTTCGGTGGTGTGGATTAGGGATATGTTTTCCAATAAATCATTCATTATGGTGAGAAAATATTTGATAAATGAAGGGGCGAGTCGTGTGCCCGCCCCTACAAATTATAATTTTGATATTGAATCCAAATTCCTGTCGCTGCAGATGTTTTTTCCTTCTGTGGTCATCAAGAAATCTATCAGATCAGCATATTTCTCGCAAACTTTTGGTCGTACCATCTTCATTGTTGAGTTGAGCATGTGGTTGGCTTCTGTGAACCCTTCGCTCAACACTCCCATAGTGGCTGGCAACCAGCGTTCTGGATGTAATCCTGCGTATTTGCCACCCTTACGCATCTGGCAAATCTCGTTCCAAAGCATCTCTGTCGCGATCTTTTGATTTTCTGGTTTGGTGAGGTCTCCATGACCGTGCTCTTCCAAGCGGGCTTTCAGTGCTGGTGTGTTTGGCACAATAAGGGCTATGGTGTATGGCGACTGGTTGTTGTAGAGCATGCATTGCTCGATAATTGGAGATAATTCCACGATGCTTTCTTCAATTCCCTCAGGAGAGTATTTCTCTCCGTCGCTAGAGATAAGCAGACTCTTGAAGCGTCCAAGCACTTGTAGGAATCCGTCTGGGTCAATGTAGCCCATGTCTCCCGTGTGTAGCCATCCGTCGACGATGGTCTCTTGAGTGGCTGTCTCGTTTTTCCAATATCCTTTCATCACATTGCCTCCCTTGATCACGATCTCACCTTTCTCTCCGTTTGGCAGAATCTTTCCGTCGGCATCACAGATGGTGATATCCATAAACTTGACGGGAGTGCCGGAACTTCCGAACTTGGCTCGTCCGCTAACGTTGGAACTGATCACTGGTGATGCCTCGCTCAATCCGTAGCCCTGGTAAATAGGGATGCCGACAGACATGAAGAATCGTTGAAGCTCTACATCAAGCAGCGCACCTCCTCCGATGAAGTATTGCAGACGTCCGCCGAAATTCTCACGTATCTTGCTCATCAAGATCTTGTCGCCAAGCCATACGAGTGGTTTACGCAAGAAACTCAAGCCTGAGCCTCTGTGGAAATAGTCTTTATTATATGCGTAGGCATTTTTGCGGAAGAATTCGAACATCTTCCATGCGAAATCGCCTTTGGCTTTTACTCCCGACTCGATGTTTTTCCTGAATGCTTTCGACAATGCCGGCACACTCATCATCAGTGTCGGACGTACCTCTTTGATCGCCTGAGGTATAAGTTTCAATGTCTCCATAGGGGTCTTGCCGATAATCTGCGACGCGATTGTCGCTCCATAGTAGATGAAGCAGTACAGACATGTGGTGTGGGCAAAACTGTGGTCCCAAGGTAGAATGGTCAGAGTGATGTCGCTTGTAGATATCTTCACGAGAGAAGCCGACTGAAGAGTGTTCGACACGTAGTTGTGGTGTGTCAGCATGATGCCCTTTGGATCGGACGTCGTGCCGCTGGTGTAGCTGATGTTCACCATGTCGTCCTTGTCGATGGATGCGATAAGAGCGTCCAAATGGGCCGCATTGTCGGAGCCTTTAAGCCATTCCGCACCCTCTTTGATAATCTTGTCGTAGGTGGCAACTCCGTCACTTAATGCATCACAGTTGTCGAGATGGATCAAAGTGATGCCTTCCGGGCCGAACCCCACGTCGGCAAGACGCTTGGCTTGAGGGGCAGAAAGAATCAGATAGCGAGCTCCAGAGTGCGCGAGGCGGAATGACACTTCTCCCTCCACATTCAGTTTGATGGACAGTGGCACGTTCACAGCTTTTGCCATAAGCATACCGAGTTCTGTGATCAGCCATTCGCGTCGTCCCTCACTCATAAGAGCGATGCGGTCGCCCGGTTTGACTCCCATCTTGATGAGTCCGGCTGCGAAGTGGCGAGCCTGTTGTTTCACTTGAGTGAATGTCAGACTCTCCCATTTGCCGTTTCTTTTGTCAAGAGTAAGTGTGTTATTGGGAAACAACTTGACGCCTCTGTCAAGAAGATCTATGATGTTTTCTAGTTTTTCAGCCATAAGTATCTGATGTGAATAATGAAAATCCTTACGCATCAAATATAAGAATTAATTCATAATTAACAATGCATAATGCATAATTGTTGCCGTCGCATTAATGCAATTTTACAAATAATAAGGCAGGCTTTTATGATTTATGTCCGACTTTTTCTTTGGTTTTCATGCTTTCATTCGTCTAAAGTCGATTTCCCATAAGAAATTATCTTTTTGGGAATCATCGGTGATGTCCTCTATGTATTTGATGGCTGTATCGCAACTTCTTTTCAAATGTGAATATGGATTTTCATTCTCTATCTCGTCGCAAGTCCACCATGCACAGCCTATTTTGAAGTCTTTTTCCATCAAGAATCCACAAAGTCAATCCGGTGACAGGAAAAAAATCTTCTCTTAGATAATTAATTATTTTGATAGCCTCTTCTTTGGGAAACACGAATGTATCAACATCAGAGCAAAAATATTCTTTTAATGAGTAATATCTGTTGATATTTGTCTCTTTGATTGCTTTTTCTATTTCCATACTCGAAATAAATTAAATCGGCATCTCATTATTTTTGAAGGGGCATTCTAAATCCCGACGCATTAAATTGGGATGCCTCCGTCAAAACAGATTTTTTGTTGAATAACAAAAAGGCTTTCAAAACCGAAGTTTCAAAAGCCTTGGTGACCCGTATAGGATTCAAACCTATAACCTTTTGATCCGTAGTCAAATACTCTATTCAGTTGAGCTAACGGGCCATTCCTTTTTTTGTGACCCATACAGGATTCAAACCTGTAACCTTTTGATCCGTAGTCAAATACTCTATTCAGTTGAGCTAATGGGCCAATCACAACCACTTTTTTGTGAATTGCGGTGCAAAGGTATGGAAAAAATTAGTAAAACAAAACAAAAAACGAGATTTTTTATGTTGGGCAACAAAATTTTATCTGATTTCGTCATTATTTTTCTATTTTTGTCGCATGATTGAAAAAATGAAACATATATTATTTTTTATAATGCTTTTTTGTGCGACGCTGGATATCGCCGCACAGTCTAATATCTCGGAGTATTCTCTTCAGGTGGTCTACAAGAAGGGTGATGCGTCGGTCATTCGTGCCACGAAGGAGAATGAGGAGAAATATGTGATCAAAATACAGCAGAGTAAGGTGAAAGCTATGTATATAGCTCTTGGCTCCAGGGGCGACGCTGTGGTCACTCTGCAAAGTTTCATCGACAGACCGAAAGAGTATCGTCTGTTGTATAAACTAGACAATCCGTCTAATAATCTTGCAGGCTATTTTCTCAAACAGTCAAATGCATCCACTCTCGTCAGATTCTATCAGGGGTTGGATCTCAACAACTATGGAGTAGTGTCGTTGAGAAATTTGAAGAAGATTGTCAGGTGGCTTAAAGGAGAATAGTTTTTTGTTGGAATGCTAGGGTTGGGGCAGTCTTCTTCATCTCCTTTGGGCGGTACCTCTCAGATAGTCCAAAATTTTGAATGTCGTGCTGTAGTATTTGTGGACGTGGATGAATGGCACAAGTTCTGCCCCAAATTCACGGTGAGAAGAACCGATTCCTTGGTTCATGCTGCCTTCGAAGTCAAAACCTTTAGTTTTGCCTTTCAAATATTCCAGCGTGTCCCATATCATTAGCGACGGTGCTCCTTCGCCCTTTCTTTTTTGGTCGACACCTAGCCAGATATAGTATGCCCATTCTGAGTCCCACACTAAGAAAAAGGCAGAAAGCAGGGTTCCTTCTGTGTCACGAGTGCATACAAGTGTGCCTTGTCCGTTTTTTTTCGCTTCTTCGATGAATCGTCTGCAGTTCCATTTGTCGAGCAGATCATCTTTTCCTCGTTCTTTGTAAGTGCGACGGTGAAAATCTAAGAATTCATCAATAGGCATGTCGAATGTCGTGACAAAACCTCTTTTCTGGGCTTTGCGGATATACTGTTGCTTGGATATACAGATTCTTGAGAATAGTTCTTCTGAGTCTCCGATGTTTGGTATACGGTAGGTGTAGCGTGTATATTGTTTGAATCCTGCCCAATGGAATGGCAGGTGGTTGGTGATGCGAGGAGAAAAATTTTGCCAAAACATGTCGGCATGCAGTTCTTCAAGTTGTGAGATGATTTTTTGGAATATCTTCTCCTCAAACACCAGTTTTTTATATGTAGCCAATCTTCCTTCAAAGACAGTGTCAGGATAGAAGATGAATGGTCCTGTGTGTTGGCAAAACTCGTGTTGGGAGATCAGAGTGAATCCAAATTTTTTGAATATGGCATAAGGCATTGTGGCGATGACATTGTTGGCTTTGTCACGTATGATCAATACGTCCCAGTTGTCACCGTTGCTGGCATTCATCCACCAGTATTGTGAGAACACTGGTATTTCCGGATGTCGTTTACATATCTCTTTGTATTCTTCCTTATTGCTCATAGTCATATATTTTAGTGAGACGAAGGCTTTTCCCCCATCAATCATCAACCATTGATAGTACAAATATAAAGAAAAAGAAAGGAACGCAAAAGATATTGCGCTCCCTCCTTTTGTGTTTAATTCAAAAAACGTTATGTTTTATTTCTTAACAATCAATCTGAATGCCTGGTTTGTCGACTCAGTGTTTATGATCACAGTGTAGATTCCGTTTGCAAGACTAGCTATATCAACACTGTTGACTGCGTCGGAAGCGTTCAACTGCTCTGTTAGGACAACCTTTCCGTCTATGCTTATGATCTGGACGGAAGCGTTCTCGTCTTCATTAAGAATCTCAACGAACAAAACATTTGCGGCAGGATTTGGATACAGTTTGCAAGCGAGCTCATTGGCATCAATTGTATTGGCACCAGATCCATGCTCATAAGTTCCGTGAACCATTGCTCTAGCGCAACCAGAACCAGCCTGGATTTGCCAGTTGATCATTGCAGGGAACGGCTTATTGTTAGCTTCACCCTTGTCGCATCCAGTAAACTCGATCACATCACCGTTGTTTGCGAATGTGTTGTAGTCTTTTCCATTAGCATAGAATGGAATTGATCCGTTGGCAGGCTTAGCCGACAATGAATAATCACCATTCTCTGAAATCTCGATTGGATTGCTCAATGTGATTGTGTACCAACCTGGATTCTGCAAATCGATAAGGTCAGAGTTGAAAGTCTGTTTCTTACCATTATGAGTAAGTGTGAATGTTACATTTTGGCTGCCTTTAGTGTAGATGGCAGACAAGTAAACAGAAACGCCTGTGATCATGAATGGCTTGTGAGCTGTGAACAATGCAGCTGTTTCTCCCCAATCCGAAGTTGTCAAAGATGCGAATGTCTTTTCGTCCGGACCAGCTACGAATGAACTGCTTCCCGCGTTCTGCACATAAACATCGATATCTTTGCTGATTGTAGTAGTATATGTTTTGCCAGATCCAAGAAGCTTTCCTCCCTCTGCTTTGTCATACCACTCGAATTCACCGTCGCCCTCGGCAGTGAATGTGATTTTACCTCCGTTGCCCGACTTGGCGTCTGCCACGACAGGAAGTTTAGATGTGATCTCTGTCTCAACTTTCTTGCTTCCACATCCAGGAACAGATATCTTACAAGTGTATATACCTGCCTTAGTTGCAGTGTATGTAGAAGATGTTGCTCCTTTTATCTCATCACCGTCGACACCCCATTGGTATGACACTCCCTTCAAATCAACAGTTGCATCCAATGTGATAGTTGCAGGATTACACAACTCTCCGCTTTCAAGATGTACATCTGGTAGCTCTCCTAGAATTGTTACACTGGCGGAAGTCTCCCAATCTCCAGCAGAATCTACGACACAAGTGTAAACACCTGCCTCTTTGACTTCGTAAGTTGAAGATCTTGTGTCGGAAACCAACTGCTTTCCATCTTTCGACCAAGTGAATTTCTTCTTTCCGTCAGCAGGAATCTTGCTGTCGAGTACAATCGAACTCTCTCCACAGATTGAACGGTCGTCTCCAAGCTTTGGAGTCGGATGAACTGCCAAACTTGCCACTGGATTCAGGATTGAATTGATATATCCAAGAGACGCTACAAGTCCGGCATTGTAGTCGATACCACCTTCGCTGTATGTGTATTCCTTCTCGTTGTCAACATAATCTCCGTCTTTGATAGAACCTCCTACCATGTAGCCCAACTGCATGAATTTTTCCTGAGGTTTCAAGTTTGCCTCGGAGTCGTTGTCAAGACCGTAGAAATTACGGTGGTGAGGATAGTGAGGAAAGTTATCTCCAAATCCTACTATATAAGAGAATTTCTTTCCGTTGCTACCCATGATATACTCGATGGATGTAAGAGCATACGGATTTAAAGTCTTTTCTTTGCCAAGCACTTTGTCGTTAAGGGCGTAAACAAATGCTTGGTTAGCAGGGAAACGAAGAATACCCCAGCTTCCGTTCTTCTTGTTTAAGAAATAGCCGCTTGATGGTTTATACAAATCGCAGAAGAATTGTAATGCTTTTTTTGCATTGTTATCGTTGGCATACATAGCCATCAAATAGCAAGCCAAATCTTCTGTGTTGTTGTAGTTAAGAGAATAGTTGTGGTTGAAATTATCCTCTACCGCCATAAAGGTAGAATGCTCTTTTGCGGCATTCAAATAAGTATCGTCATTAGTGGCACGGTACAATTCCATTGCAAGCACTACAATATCCGATTCATATTTTGGTTTTGAAGGATAAAAGTCGCTTCCTGTATTACCTTTGGCTGTGCCCATTACATAGTCGTACGCCACCTTTGCTTTTGCCAAACATTTGTCTGCGTATTCTGAATTGTATGGGCGATAACAACGGCTCATGATGGCAAGAGTAGCTCCACAGAAAGATGTCATTGATGTTGTCTTTCCTGTGGCTTTGAACACTTTACGTGATCCTTCAGCTTCTCCACCTTGTGCTCTTGAAAGAGTGGCTTTTACAGGTGAGGTACACCATACTTGATGGTCAGGACCTCCGTCTCCCACCTGATAATAGAATGTCTTTTCGTCGCGCACACATTTCATGAAGAAGTCTGTGGCATATTTCAACTCGTCAAGAATATCAGGAATGCCGTTTGGCTTACCTTTCTTGCCTTCCCATGTGTAGTCGCTGGCTCCGATGTATCCTTCGTAGTTCTGCGAATAAAAGTCTCCGTAACCAGTTGGAAATTCAGAATAACCCAAAGCAAGCATGTAGCCAGAGTAAAACTCTGTCTGTCCGAACTTCACGTTGTCTCCACAGTCTACCCAGCCTCCAGTCAAATCGTAGTCTCCGTCAGCATCTTTTACGAAATCCTGACCTTTTACGAAAGCTTTGAGGTTGCCTGTTAGAGACGATGCGGTCTGTGTTGGCTCATGTTCTGCTATAAGCCAGTTGTGACCAGCACCAGATCTTTGTGCTCCATAAAAGCGTCCGGTCATCCAAAGAGCCTTCTGATACTGCTCATTGTCGAATACTGGTTTGCCCTGGGCAAAAACTGCGTTTGTCGATGCCAATGCCAGAGCGACAACTGTCGCTTTCACGGCAATAGATGAGTATATCTTATTCATAAGCTACCCTATTATAAGTTGGTTATTAATAGTGTTTTATTTTTGATGTGTTGTTAATAGGTCTTATTTCATAGCGATTTTAGCCACACGTTTTTCATGACGTCCACCTTCGAAGTCTGTTGTAAGGAAAGTCTTGACGATCTCCAAGGCTTTTTCTTTGCTGATGAAACGGGCTGGCAAGCCGACGATGTTTGCATTGTTGTGCTGACGGGCAAGAGATGCTATTTCAGTTTCCCAAGAAAGAGCGCATCTCACTCCCTGATGCTTGTTGCATGTCATCGAAATGCCGTTGGCGCTGCCGCAGATTGCGATTCCAAGGTCTACTTCTCCTTTCTCCACTGATTCAGCAAGCGGATGGGCATAGTCTGGATAGTCGCAACTATCGTTAGTGTCTGTGCCGAAGTTCTTGATGCCAGCCACAAGCGGAGTCAACTGCTCTACCAAGTATTTTTTCAAATCTGTACCAGCGTGGTCGTTTGCGATACCTATCTTCAATTCATTCAAATTCTTCATTTTATCTAATATATGAATTTGTTTTAGTTTTTTCTTCTAGTCAAGTGCACAGATAATAATTGTTGTGTACAAATCTAGTTGAGTGTACAAATATAGATATGAATTTCAAGTTTCGCAAATATAAGCCGTGATTTTTAGTGAATTAGCTGTCGGATGATGGATTTGATTATGAATTATCCATAATATTGCTTATCGCATATAGAGGAATGATGTCGACGTGTCGTTCTGCGTCGCCATCTTTCGGGTCATAATAGTATATCTGACCAAAGTTCTCTAGCGATGTCCGTATAGCCTCATGTAGATTGTGACCACGTAAGAAAATCCATAGGCTTTGCATGCTGCCTTGGGTGTTTGCTTTTACTTCAATAGGTAACACTTTCCCATTTTGTGCTACTACATAGTCCACTTCTGCTTGACTATCCTTTCCTATATTTTGCCAATAATGCATCTCTGCTTTTTGGAAGCAATCTGTGTATTTTTGCATTTCTAATCCAGCGAACATTTCAGACAAGCCTCCTTTGTTGACAAATTCTGTATCGCTAGACAACAATATTTCTTTTGAAGGAATTCCTAACATAGTTTGCATTACACCAATGTCGAAGAAAAGGTATTTGACGAAGTTGTTGTTTTCTTCAGCTCCAAGAGGTAGCCCATTTGCATTTGTATGGACGACTGGAGTGATTAATCCAGCGAGGGTCAAAAGGTTGAGTGCTCCCTTTATTACGGTAGATTTGACATCTCTATCTGCTTGAGAGCATACAAATTTTTGTCCAATTTGTAGAGCAACAGATCGAAGAACTTGTCGTAGTAATATTGGAGAGATTCTTTTCTTATATTTTGAGAAGTCGTCTGTATATGCACTTAGTATATCGTGATGAACACGTGCTACTTCTAAATAGTTGTGAGTTTCCACCCATTCTATAACAGCTGCTGGCATACCTCCAACCAAATAGAAAGAACGAATCTGATCTACCAGGTCCTTATGCGTTTTTACTGGTAGGGGTGTATTTATGTTCTTCTTTTTGAAGTCAACAATTATGTCGAGACCTTGTGCAATTAAGAATTCATCGAATGAAAATGGATACATATATAGAGAGCGAACCCTTCCCACTGCAAAAGATGGAAGTTCTTCGAGTGCGAATTCAAGCAAAGAACCTGCTGCAATCACATGAAGCTCAGGATAATCTTCCTTAAAGTAGCGGAGCGACATTATTGCCTCCTGAGAAACCTGTATTTCGTCGATAAAGAGCAATGTTTCTTCAGGAATGATAGGAACGTTGATGGCAACAGTTAATTTCTCGCACGTTTTTTTTACATCTATGTTCTCTGTGAATAGAAGTTTCAAGTCTGGTTGTTTTTCTAAATTGATCTCAGCAAAATAATGGAATGTTTTGCCGAATTCCCTAATTGCGGTCGATTTGCCTACTTGGCGTGCTCCTCGTATCAACAAAGGTTTTCTTCGTTGCTCTGTCTTCCATTCAAGAAGCTTTTGGTCGATATGTCTCTTTATGTAGGTCATAATTTTTGTTGTATCCTACTGCAAAGTAAATGAATTTCCCAAAAACGGCATCGAAAAAAATGCTAAAATATTCCAAAAATGGCATCGAAATCTAAAAATGGCATCGAAAAAATGCTAAAATATTCCAAAAATGGCATCGAAATCTAAAAATGGCATCGAAAAAACGCTAAAATATTCCGAAAACGGTATCGGAAACACATAATAACCTATTTTATAAAAGCCGTACTATTAGATGATGTTGTTGACTATTACGAAGCCGGTATGAAATGTTTTTAGGGTGAAATGGACATGGAGGAACATGGATTTGAAAGAGGTATTGAAGTTGAATCCCTCAGAATCGCCACTGATATGAAAAAAAGGATTTGACTTTGTTTTAATCCATGAACTAACTAACGTTTCTCTGGAAGAGATTGTAAAGATCTTGTCTTGACAATAAAAAAATCATTCCACGGTTTGAAGGTATAAATCAAACCGTGGAATGTTTTTTGTAGGAAAATGAAAAATCCTATTTGTCCAATGCCAATGCTACTCTGTTCAATTTCATATCCACATCTTTCACAATCACACTCAATCTTTGCCCAACGGATACTATTGTCTGTAGGTCGACGTTGCGGTCGCGTGTGAATTCAGAGACGTGAACCAATCCGTCGCGATGCACACCGATATTGACAAACGCTCCAAAGTTTGTGATGTTGGTGACAATGCCTTCCATTCGCATTCCAATTTCGAGGTCGGACACCTCTTTCACGTTCTGTCGGAATGCCAGCGGCTTGATCTTTTCTCTCACATCTCTTCCCGGCTTGTCTAACTCTTTCATTATATCTTGCAGTGTAGGCAGACCGACCTTCGCGTCGACGTATTTGTTCAGATCGATAGACTCCCTCACATGTTTGTTGGCAATCAATTCCTCCACTGTCACTTTGTAGTCTTTCGCCATTTTCTTCACTACCGAGTAGCTTTCTGGATGGACGGCGGTGTTGTCGAGTGGGTTCTTCTGCCCACGTATACGCAGGAATCCTGCACACTGCTCAAATGATTTGGCTCCAAGTTTCGGAACTTTCTTCAGCTCATCTCTCGATGTGAAAGCTCCATTTTCATCTCTGTATGCTATGATGTTTTCAGCAAGTTTCGGTCCGACTCCGGAGACGTATGTCAACAGATGTTTGCTGGCTGTGTTGAGGTTGACGCCGACATGGTTTACCGCACTCTCCACAACTCTGTCGAGTGCTTCCTTCAGCAATTTTTGGTCGACGTCGTGCTGGTACTGACCCACTCCGATACTTTTAGGGTCGATCTTGACAAGTTCAGCTAACGGATCTTGTAGCCTTCGTCCGATGGATACTGCTCCTCGTACGGTGATGTCGTAGTCTGGAAACTCTTCACGTGCCACTTCACTTGCGGAGTAGATGCTGGCTCCGCTCTCGTTAACAATGTAGACTTCAATATCGGTGAGACGGGAATCTTCCAGAGCTTTGTCCACAGCTTCATGTGTCTCTCGGCTTGCAGTGCCGTCGCCAATGGCAATTGCTCCACATTTATATTTCTTTAGCAATGCCACCAGTTTTTCCTGCTCCTTTGGCAGTTCGGCTCCGCTGCGTGACAGATACAACACTGTGTGTGTCAGCAGTTTGCCTTGCGGATCAAGACACACCACTTTGCATCCGGTGCGGAATCCAGGGTCGATGGCAAGCACTGCCACCTCTCCAAGCGGAGACGCGAGCAGCACCTGCTTCACGTTTTTGGCAAACACGTCGATCGCCTCTTCGTCGGCTTTTATTTTGCTTGAATCTGCGAATTCGGTCTCTATTGCCGGACGTGCGTAATCCTTGTAAGCTGATTTCACCGCCGTCTTCACAAGCGATGAACTTTCGGAATTGCCGTGGACGAAAAGTCCGCTGATATTGTCGATGCACCAGTCGTCGTCACATTTGAGCGACACTTTCAACATTCCCTCTTTTTCTCCTCTGCGCATAGCCAGCAGACGGTGTGACGGACATCGTGAAAGCGGTTCGGAATGGGCAAAATATGTATGGTATTGTCCGGCTTCCTCTTCCTTTTTCTTCACCACCTCGCTTTGTACAATGCCGTTGCGACGGTAGGAACTGCGGATGCGGGAGCGAGTTCGTTGGTCTTCACTGATCCACTCAGTGATGATGTCCAGTGCACCTTGCACTGCCTCTTCTGTGGAGATGTCGATATGGTTTTTATGACAGTAGTTGTCTGCCATTTCCTCGCTGTCGGAACGGGAATTTTGCGACATGATCATCTTTGCCAATCCTTCAAGTCCGAGCAGACGGGCTTTCTCCGCCTTTGTGCGCTTCTTGGGCTTGTATGGCAGATAGATATCTTCCAATTCAGAAAGCGACGAGGCTTTTTCCAACGAAGCTTTTAGATCAGAAGTAAGTTTGTCCTGTTCCTCAATACTCTTTAATATAGCGTTGCGACGATCGTCGACAGCGATAATCTGGTTTTGCAGTTTGATGATGCTTTCCACTGTCGTTTCATCCATACCTCCCGTCATCTCCTTACGATAACGGCAGATGAAAGGAATTGTACATTTGTCGGCAAGCAGGGAAAGTACGTTTGCCACTTTGTCTTTTGGAAGAGAAAGTTCCGATGCTATTGATGCTGCTATATCTTTTTCGTTTATCATATTATATGGTCAATTTTCATTTGAATTGTAGATGGGGTAATTACCTCGTCTGACAAGAATTATTAATAAAGTAATCCGAACATCCAAAGAGGAATTTTGTTACCTCTGCCGATTTCTGTATCGTCGACTGCAAGATAGCTGTCTGGCATATCCTTGATTTGTTCGAATGTTTTGTTCTTACCTCCCACTTCAAAAAGATAACGTTTGTCCACAAGAAAATCACCGGCTTTGGGATAGCGACATTCGTGAGCCTCCGACAATTGGTTGAAGAAGAATGTCTCACGTATGGTTCCGATTTCTGCGTATGGCGAAAGAGCGTACATAAGTGTCGGGTTGTTGACATAGATCTTGTCGGGTCGTGAGAGATTGTCTGAACTTTTAACATTGTCGCCCAGCAGGAGAAGTAGCCCGCCTCTCTGTAACGCATATAGCATTTTCAATCCTTGGTTACGATCGGTTTCAAGTTCACGGTACAGACTGCTCATGTTGGGCTGTTGTGGAACTCTCTCCGACAGCACCATCAACATTTTTTTTGTCTTTCGTATTGTTGAGATGTTCACATCGTCAATTTTTGCATAGTCGTTTTCTATTATTTGGTTGACGACTGCTTGCAATCTTATGTCTATTCCATTATGCACATCTTTATAAAATGGGTAGTAGCCATATTTCAGATACCTTTTGAACAGAGGAAGGATCGCTGTTTGTGAACAAATATTCATGGCGATTTCAATATGATTGTGTAGCAGATCCTCCAATTCCACAGCATCTTGCTTTATGCCTTGCTCAAATTGTAGGAATTCTCTGAAAGAAAGTCCTCTCATCTCATACATAGCCTGACGACGTGATAAATCGCCTTCTCCGGCTTGAATCTGAAGCATGGAAGATCCTGTATAGACGATATTCAACCCAGGAAAATCATCTGATATATTCTTCAGTAGCGTTTGCCATTTTTCATAGTAGTGGATTTCATCAATGAAAATGTGTGAGCCTCCGTTATTATAATGAGCTTCCACTACGTCTAATATGTCATGCGACGCAAAGTAAAGATTGTCAAGTGAGATATAGAGCACCTTGTCGAGATCATTTCCTAGGAAAGTTTCTTTGATGTGTTGCAAAAGCATCGTCGTTTTTCCACATCCTTTAGGACCTTTTATGCCAATAAGGGAGTCCTTCCATTCTATCTTATAGTTAAGATAACGGAAGAAATCCATCGGAGTGTTCATCAGCTTGCGGATGAATGTCCTTCTAAGTGATTCAATCTCTAGTTCTGCCATAACGTCTCTTGTTTTAATGTGTATCGACGTTACAAAATTATAAATAATATCTGAAAATACTAATTTTTGACTATTTTTAGTATCTATAAACACTAAAATTTACTTGTATTTAGTATCTCTAAACATTAAAATTGGTGTATTTTTAGTGTCTGCAAACACTAAATTGTACTAGTTTACTGAAAAATAGTATTTTAAGTATTGATGAAAATATGTGTTGAGATTATTCGTTTTCTTTGTGTATATAGATTGCGTGGTCTCCTTTATCGTATTGATAATATTTTCCGTCAGATTTGATGCAGTCTAACTGGAAGTAGGCGCGGATATAATTGTCGTATGGCATTATCGACACTTTCCACACTTGGCCGAGATTTGAAACGTCTCCGCTATTATATTTGGCATCTTTTTCATTGTTTGGAAGGGAAATATGCCATTCCGACATGTTTTCGCGTCCCCACCTGCCAAGATGATCCCATCTGTTTCCCCAACATGTGCTCCAGAAAAGTGGAAGTTTGGTGTTGGTGCTGAGTGTCGATGACTGCTGTTTCAGATCATCAGTCAATTGTTTGATATCCGCCTCTACGTTGGCTGACTTATACCATAGCTCAAATCCAAAGTCGGTGTCAACATAGTTGGCTGGCTTTTTCACAGGCTCCATGCTTGGTGTGGGATGAAAGACAAAACCTGTGGAATCCTTTATCTGTGCTATCTTCTCTTTGTAGAGTTTATGCTTCACCGAACAACAGGAAATAGTTGAGATGAAGAAAACAAGAAATATCAATCTGACTGCTGATTTGATTTGCATAAAATGAATTTTTTATAAAACGACGGCAATTTATAAAAAAGAATGTAAATAAAACGACTTTGTAGTGATTAAATAATGGATAAGAGGATGTTTAGATTCATCCCTTTTTTTGCCTATCGACATAAAAATATTTACTTTTGCACCACAATTTTAATTATATCTACATGTAAAATAAATAACTGACATTACATGAAAAAGTTTGCGATGTTGGGATTGTTGCTCCCACTTTATGGTTATGCGGAAGCACATGAGACGAATGAAGGGATCACGTTGGCGGATGTTGTGGTGACTGGGACACGTGAGACGTCGGATATCCGTCATTTGCCGATGACGGTGACTAATGTTTCCAGAAGCGAATTGGAGAAAAATGAGCAGACGAATGTTTTGCCGTCTGCAGTGATGAAGGTTCCGAGTCTGTTTGTCACAACCCGAGGAATGATGGGATACGGAGTGAGTGGTGGAGCTGCCGGAGGAATCAACCTTCGTGGTATATCAGGAGGCACTGGTGGTTTGCTTGTCCTTATTGACGGCCACCCTCAATATCAGGGTATTTTCGGACATCCTATTTCAGATTCCTACCAGACGATGATAGCGGACAGAGTGGAGGTGCTTCGTGGACCGGCTTCTGTGCTTTACGGATCAAATGCGATGGGTGGAGTGATCAATATTGTCACTCGAGGAATGAAGGAAGACGGTGTGAAAACCGACATCAACATCAGTGGCGGTTCGTGGGGTACGGCTCAGGTTGAGGCTACCAACAGAATAAAAAAGGGAAAGTTCAGCAGCACGGTCAGCGGCCAGTATGGAAGAAGCGACAACCATCGCCCACGTATGGGATTTGAGCAGTATGGCGGCTATCTTAAGCTGGGTTACGATTTCAATGAAAACTGGAATATTTGGGCAGACGGTAATGTCACTCATTTCAATGCCTCTCAACCGGGTGCTGTGGATGCTCCGATGTATGAAGCTGACCAGTGGATCACCCGTGGAGTGGGGACATTGGCGTTGGAGAATCATTTCAAACATACGAATGGACGTATTTCCGTCTACGATAATTTTGGAAGACATAAGATCAATGATGGATATGCGGAAGGTGCTAAACCGCAGACTCGATTCTTCCAGTCGAAAGATGCTTTGATGGGAGTGTCTATGTATCAGAGTGCTGAGACCGAAGATGGATCTCGCTTCACATTGGGCTTCGATTACCAGAATATTTATGGCGACGCATACTACACTTCACGTGAGACTGGTGAGGTGTTGGAGACGAAGAACAAGCAGAGTGCGGAGGTGCGCAACCATGAGGTGGCAGGATACGCAGATTTCCGTCATGACTTCAGTAAGGTGACGGTTGATGCTGGTTTGAGAGTCGATCATCACTCGGTGGCTGGACTAGAGATGATACCTCAGTTTGGTGTGGCTTATCGTCTAATCCAATCGGGTACGGCTAAGGCTATGGTAAGCAAGGGATTCCGTAATCCGACAACGAAGGAAATGTATCTGTATCCACCTTCAAATGAGGATCTTGAAGCAGAGCGTCTGTGGAACTATGAGTTGTCGTGGAGTCAGCGTCTGAATTTCGGAAAGTATACGGAGACGGATTCTGTCTACTATCATGAAGAACTTGTTTCGGTAGAGAAAGAAAAGTATTTTCATGGAATTACTTACGGAGTCAACTTATTCTATATGAAGGCTGA
Source organism: Bacteroidales bacterium UBA3844 (assembly GCA_002392915.1). GTDB lineage: Bacteria > Bacteroidota > Bacteroidia > Bacteroidales > Paludibacteraceae > UBA1723. The sequence goes on from DGHQ01000033.1 coordinate 25,464, forward strand.
CAATATGATCCAGACTGTTGCGAAGAAAAACGTCAACACAGGAGAGTTGGAAAACTGGGGCGCTGAGGCTGAATTGTCGTGGACAATAAAGGAACATTGGGGAATCAGCACCAACCATTCTTGGCTGCATCAGGAAAATAAACTTGTGTCAGTGCCTACATACAAAGGCTATCTTGGTGTTGATTGGTATTCGAAAAAACACAAATGGATGGCATCCGTCGGTTTGCAACAACTTGCTGGATTATACACGGCAGTAGGCAAGGATGAGCAGAAAGAGAACGTCACATTGCTTAACGCGACAGTGAAGTATAATCTCAACAAGTATATCTCACTATGGGCAAAAGGCGAGAACTTGCTTGCACAGGAATACGAAATCCTAGCAGGTTATCCAATGCCGAAAGCCACAGCTATGGGAGGGGTGAAGGTTAGTTTCTAATCTGAATATCTGAACATAAATATGAAGATACGGGATGAGGCAATCGTCGCATTCCGTATCTTTTTATATTTTTGTGAGACGAATAAGAAACTGCGTTTATGACCTACGAAGATGTATTTGAACTTGCTGTCTATGATTCAGGTGTGAGAATCAACAACGTCGGAGATCTCGATAATCTGGAGCGTAAACTTGTTGATAATCACAAAAATTGCAAGAGCACCGTCGGCTTGAAGGAGATCGACGAATGGGTGCTCGACACGATTGAGGAAGATGCTGTCTGTGCGGATTTCAATGAGGAGATTATAAGAAAGGCTCTCTCCCTTGGCTATTATCCGATGTCGATGAAGAAGATGGTGACGACGGAGGATGAATTGATGACGTACAGAGATCTGCTTTCGAAAGTTGTGAAAGCGAAGGGCGGGGTGTATGCGTGGCGGTATTTTATGACGATCCGCCATCATCTGAAGAAGATGGTCATAGATTTCAATGAGTTCAAATTTCCCAAGAAGACGCGAAGATATGTGCGCCAACAGTTTGGCGACTATACTCTTACATTCAATAAGAATTTTGATTTATGTGCTGAGACTCTCATCGCTCAATATGAGGAGACGTGGGTCGTGTCTCCTTTGCTCGACGTCTTGAAAAATATTCATGATAATCCGGACAACGAAGTGAGTGTGGACAGCGTGGAATTGTGGCGTGGCGACGAATTGGTGGCTGGAGAACTTGGTTTCATCACCCATAACGCCTATGCCAGTCTGTGTGGCTTCCACATTGAAGACAACAGTGGCACAGTGCAGATGGCGGCGTTGGGCATGTGGCTTAAAGAGAACGGTTTTGCCTATTGGGATCTCGGTATGGAGATGGACTACAAATACGTCTACGGGGCAATATGTATGGGGCGACGTGCGCAGAAAGAATATTACGACAGATTGGCATCCTCACGTCGCATCTTGCCGAAAGAGGAGATAAAAATAAAAGATCTGATAAAAACGTAGGGGCGATCCATTGTGGTTGCTGGAAAATTCACAATTCATAATTCATAATGCGTAATTATCGCAGATGAATACACCCCAATTACGCCGTTAGACGTTACATATTGGTAGAAAATATGATGATGGGGGTCATTCATTACCTCGTTAGAGGTTATATTTTAATGTTATTTGCATTTTTTATGGTTCAAGTTCCTTCGCAAACATCAAATCCAATTCCGTTTGAGGAAACGGACATGACTCCTGCAGCATCTTAGCCTTATAGAATTGGTCGCAAGCCCTCTCCACGGAATCCTCCTCAAAACATTTGAAAAGCATCTCTTTCAGTTCATCCAGATGTTTGGCGTCGGCATCCGAGAATTTGCCGCACTCTTTATAACTCATTTTTTTAGACGGACGTATATCGTGGTAGTAGTACGACCATACAAGGAATCGCATACATACGTCCGGGGTCATTATTATTTCTTGCATATTATTTGGTTGATATGTTTTGGTAGTATTCCATTAACGCTTCTTGTGCAAATTTAGTTTCTAATAGAGCAAGTTCTTCTTTGATCTGTTTTTTATCTCCATTAAACTCTTCTTCTATTATTCTCATGTCACTTTCACAAACTTCATCATCTTCTAGGAATCTTGATAGAATATCATCCCATAAAACATCGTCTCGTGAACTATAATTGGGAAGATACGTTTCAATAAAATTCCATAAAGAATGGTAGGAATCATAGTCGTTTGAGAAACTGTTCATGATATGGTTATAATAAAAGTCATTTACTTTTTAGGATAATTCTGTACAATATTCTGCCATAGTGGAATACTTAACGTTTTTTTATAGTATACATTATATGCAGTTTCAACCTTTTGTTTCCAATTTAGTCCAATTGCTGCTGTGTTTGGGTATGTTTTTATAACAAAATCTAGTGCGGACAAAAAGTCTTCCAAAGATTTGAATGTGTCAAAATCAGTATTTGGTGAATACCAGGTTGCTGGTCTCAAATTGTAAATGACATTCTTTTTGTATTGAACCTTTACTGCCCATTTTGCACTTGGACAACTGATTTCCCAAACTTTCTTCAGCCAAACATTGTTGATTGTGATAACGCCGGTTCCCATATCCATTTTATACTCAATCAAAAGATAATTAGATTGAAGTTTCCATGGCTTGTCCATAGCATCAGAAATATATGACATAAAATTGCCTATGTCGAAATTAGGACTTCCTGTAAAAGATTTTATTTCCAACCAATCGTCATTTGTCGCTGTGGAACTCAACCAGAAATCAGGAGAACTTTGAGAATGGTTGTATATATGGTCGATATTATTTTTTGTCATCCATTTGTCTAACCATTCTTCTAAAATATTGCCTACAACATTATTCTGTTGAACTGTTATGTTGAAATTTGATAATTTAAATGAGATTTCTCCCTGATTATTGTTGTTCAATTGTTGTTTTAACAAATTGAAAACATCTGTTGCATTGTATTTAGCCATTTTTTATTGTGTTTAATAATCTGTTTGCGACTGCTTTAATAACCGGAACTACTACAGTATTGCCCAAAAGATCGAATCCATCTTTTTCCGTAATGTCAAATTTCATTGTTTCTGGATAGCCAAAGAGTCTTAATCCTTCTCTTAATGAGAGTTTTCTTATCCCATTTCCATCTGGCACATAAAGATGTTGCATATCTGTAGCTACTAAAGTAGGTGCTATTCCTTTCGGATCCAAAATCTCATTTACTTCAAAAGATAATTTGCCAGCAACGATATTGTATCCTTTTTCCTTACTGGTATCAAATTCTCGTCGAGATGTAAAGACTTCTCTGCCATTGGGAGTTATTGCCTTTGAAATAATTTTTTTCTTTGGATACTCATATCTAAGATACCCCAATTGGGTTAAATGAATGAGCATTTTATTTAATTTGTTACTTTTGAAGAAAGTAGATATTTGTTTTTCAGTTAGAGGCATTCCATCCATCCATTCGATTTGCCATTCTTTTGCCCATTTTTTCTTTCTTCTTTCGGTCATTATTAGGCTCATCAATTTTTTCTCCTCATTGCTAAGATGACCTTTCATTTCAATATCCCAACTATGAATGTTACTTTGCCCACCTCTTTTGTCTTTGATTGATTTGCCAATCAAATCATTTATGGAGTATATGGATAACAGTTTTTTTACAAAAGGTGATTTGGAAATTTCCTTGTTTTTATCCAAAATGTCTTCAAGGTTTTTATGAATAGGATTAAAATTTTCTAAGTCTATTTTGCCTTTTAATGAACCTACGATGTAAATTCTTTTTCTTTCTTGAGGAACCCCGAAATCTTTAGAATTAAGCAATCTAAAATTAACATTATAACCTAAAGCAATAAGATTTCCAATAATAATTTGCAACGTTTTGCCGTTATCATGATTGATCAATCCTTCTACATTTTCAAGGATGAATCCTTTGGGCTTTTTGTCTTTTAATATACGTTCAACATCAAAAAAAAGTGTTCCTCTTGTGTCTGCAAAACCATCTCTGTTACCTGCAGCACTAAATGCTTGGCAAGGAAATCCAGCACACAGAATATCGAAATCGGGAATGTTTTGTGTTTCTATTTTTGTTATGTCTCCACTAATTGTATCTGTTGGATGATTGTCTTTTAGAACTTTTATAGCATGAGGCTTTATTTCTGATGTGAAGACGCAAACTGGCTGTATGCCATTTTCAATGGCTGCTTGTTCTAATCCACAACGTATTCCTCCTATTCCAGCAAATAAATCAATGAAGCGAAGAATTTTTTCTTTGGGTTTCTTCAACATTTGTTGTATTGGTTTTGTAGAATCGATATGTCTCGCTACAAAATCCCCTGTGGCAACGATTGGCATATTACCTATAGAAGTTTTTGCGTTTGCTGAAGACATGAGTTTTTCTATATTCAAAGGCTCTGCTTGAATTTCTTCACCCAATAAGAAAACAATATATTTTCCTTCTGGATTTGGATATTGCATAGATTTCATATCCTCTTCATTTTTTATTGAAGAAGAAATGCAAGGAAATAGATGATATCCTTCCGAAGGATTTATGTGATTATATAACAAAACAAAATCTGGGCAGAATTCTGACGTAAATCCTCCTTTTCGAGATTCAAATAGATTTTCATTGTATCTAATGTTGTATAAAGTCTCGAATCGATAGGGATTTTTACCTATGATCCAATCTAATTGATTCTTTTCTGCTCTATATGTTCCAAGCAGAAATGTAGAATCTTTATAATCTACAAACTTTATCTTTTTCGATGTGTTATCACTTCCTTTTGCCATATATCGCAAAAATACAAAAAAACAAGAATTGTTCTAAAAAATGGCTGATTATCTATATCTATTTTCTTTTGCTTAATGTAGAAACTTCCCAAGAACCATAATCATCAGCTTTTTTACTTGCTATTCAAAAGAAAAGCGAAGATTTTCATCTTCGCTTTCTATAAATATATTAAATGTTCTTTGCTTTAGATGTCCTTTGCATCGTCTGGGTGGTTTGTGTAGAACACTCTCAAAGGAACTGAAGTCACCTTGATGAATCCCTTAGCGTCCTCGCTTGTCCAACCCTTGTTCATCTCACCATACTCTCCAAACTTAGTCTTAACCAAGTCGTCCTTAGAATCAACACCTACTGTTGAGAATGTGTATGGACGAAGCTCAAGAATAACCTCTCCGTTTACGTGGCGCTGGCTCTCCTGAAGCATTGCCTCGATGTCACGCATCACTGGCTCAAGATACTGACTTTCGTGTAGGAACATTCCGTACCAGTTGGCAACCTGATCCTTCCAGTACTGCTGCCACTTAGAAAGTGTGTATTTCTCCAAGAACTTGTGAGCTCCGATGATTACCATTGGCGCTGCAGCCTCGAATCCTACACGTCCCTTGATACCGATGATTGTGTCACCTACGTGCATGTCACGACCGATACCGTATGCACATGCGATCTTCTCTATCTCCTGGATAGCTGCTATCTTGTCTGTGTATTCTTTTCCGTTAACCGAGCAGATTTCACCCTTCTTGAAACCAATCTTCAAACGCTCGCTTCCTGTCTTAGTCACCTGCTTCAAGTAAGCAGTCTCTGGCAAACCTTCGCGAGAGTCAAGGATTTCACCTCCACAGATTGAAGTTCCCCAAATACCTACGTTGTAAGAGTATTTCAACTTAGTCCAGTCTGCTGCGAAACCATGCTTGTTCAAGTAGTCGATCTCATACTGGCGAGTAAGAGCCATATCACGAGTAAGAGTGATGATCTCTACGTTTGGAGACATTACCAAGAAAGTCATGTCGAAACGCACCTGGTCGTTGCCGGCACCTGTTGATCCGTGAGCAATCGCGTCGGCACCGATCTCATTAGCATAGCGTGCGATAGCCATACCTTGGAAAATACGCTCTGATGATACAGAGATTGGGTAAGTACCGTTTCTCAATACGTTACCGAATACCATAAATTTCAAGCTCTTGTCGTAGTATTCCTTTGTTACGTCAAGAGTGACATATTTAACGGCGCCCAATTTGTAGGCGTTCTCCTCGTTTTGTTTTAGTTGCTCCTCGCTGAAACCACCTGTGTTAGCGCAAGCTGCATATACATCGTAACCTTTCTCTTTGGCAAGGTACATCACTGTGAAAGATGTATCCAAACCGCCGCTGAATGCTACTACTACCTTTTTGTTTGCCATTTTATTTAGCTTATTTAAATAAAGACTTTATCTTATCCAATAGAGTCTTAGACTCTTTCTCTGGCAGTTTGTATGGTGGCATCGGACCATATTTTGCCTCTATCGTTTCTCTGCAAGTAGGATCAAGATCCAATTCTTTCTGAGCTGCAGCCAGACAGTCGGGATCTTTTGGATCAAACAACATTCCTGTGCAGATGCAATATCTTCTGTCTGTACGTTGAAGAACATCGAAGTTTACACATCCCTCACAACCGTGCCAGAAACTTTCGTCGTTTGTCAGCTGTGCGAAAGTGACAGGTTTGTATCCATGCTGGGTGTTTAGTTTCATCACAGCAGCTCCACTTGTAAGACTGAAAATCTTAGCTTCAGGCCAACGTTTACGAGCCAGTGAGAATGTCATGTGTTTGATGCGACGCGCCAATCCTTTGCCACGGTATCTGTCTGGTACTATCAATCCAGATGTGGTGACGTATTGCTTGTTGTCCCATGTCTCAATGTAGCTAAAACCGGCAAAATCATCGCCACACAAAGCCAATACAGCTTTACCTTCAATCATCTTCTGCTTTACATATTCCGGATTTCGCTTGGCAATACCTGTGCCTCGCACTTTAGCCGCAGCGGCTATAGTCTCCAAAATTTCATCGACGTAGTGCACGTGGCTCTCGTCGGCAAGCACAATCTTTATTTCTGGTTCTTGCTTTTGATCTTGAATCTGATCCATTGCTAATGAATTAATCTTTCTTCAATGTTGGAATAAACTTGCTTAGCGATTCTATCACAGCACGTTTTGTCATCCCTTCTTTCATCACGCATACTACAGTGTCTTCTCCTGCCACGGTGCCTATGATGACATCTGAGGCTTCGTCATCGATTCGGTATGCCATACTGCTCGCATATCCTGCACGTGTATGGATGACGAGAATGTTTCCAGAAAAATCTATCGTCACGGCTGCACTGGTTAGGTATGCTGCCTGTGCATCTGCCTGATCATCGTTCGCAGGGAGTTTATAGCAATAACCTCCATCGACAGCCGGAGTCTTCACCACTTTCATCGCTTTCAAGTCGCGTGACAAAGTGGCTTGAGTCAGGTTGAATCCTTTGTTTGTCAGAAGTTGGAGCAATTCGTCCTGACTTCCGACTTTTGTTGTCGCTATAATTTCCTGTATTACGGAAATTCTTCTGTTTTTATTTTTCACTGTCGCTTCATTTATGCTTGCAACCTATCCCTTTTATGCAAAGTGTAAGGTAACGAGTTGCAAATGAGTAAATTAAGTATCCGTGATGCGTTTTGACAATTTTTATGTTGCAAAACACTATGCAAAAATATACAAAAACATTATTAAACATTCATTTCCTGCATATTTTTTGCAAAAAAGCTATGAAAATTTATCTGTTGTCGATAGTTTCAGGGTTCATGTCGTGCCTTATCAGGCGATATTCTGCCATTTCCGCATATTTTGTGCCTGGCTTTCCATAGTTGCAGTATGGGTCGATGCTGATTCCTCCGCGTGGCATAAATTTTCCCCATACTTCAATATATTTGGGATCCATCAGCTTGATAAGGTCTTTCATGATGATGTTGACACAATCTTCGTGGAAGTCTCCGTGGTTGCGGAAACTGAACAGATAGAGCTTGAGGCTCTTGCTTTCCACCATCTTCACATTCGGTATGTAGCTGATGTAGATTGTGGCGAAGTCTGGCTGTCCTGTGATGGGGCAGAGACTTGTGAATTCCGGGCAGTTGAATTTTACCCAGTAGTCGTTGCTCTGGTGTTTGTTGTCAAACGTTTCCAGCACCGACGGATTGTAGTCAGACGAGTATGTTGTCTGTTTGCTTCCAAGTTGAGTTAGTGACATATATGATGACTATTTCTTTGTCGATAAGTATTTTTCCAATCCTGCTTTGCGTAGACGGCATGCCGGACACTCTCCGCATCCGTCTGCTGGGATGCCGTTATAGCATGTGAGTGTTTTTGTCCTCACCAAATCAAGAACTCCAAGTTCGTCGGAAAGCTGCCAAACCTGAGATTTGTCTCTCCACATTAGCGGAGTGTGGATCTCGATGTCGTAGTCGAGGGCTAGGGCAACTGCCGCATTCGCTGCCTTGATGAATGTGTTTCTGCAGTCGGGATATCCGCTATAGTCCGCTTCCGACACTCCTGTCACAAGGTGGTGGGCACCGATTGTATACGCGTAGACTGCCGCGTATGTCAGGAATATAAGGTTTCTGCCGGCGACGAATGTGTTGGGCAATTCATCCGCAGGCTTTTCCTTGCATACGTCCATTGACGGATCGGTGAGTGAGTTGTGGTGAAGATTGGCGATGGTGTCGATCTTGTGGATGACGTAGGGGACTCCAGCCTCTTTTGCTATGGCTGTCGCAATCTCGTTCTCCAACACATGTTTCTGGCCGTAGTTGAAACCGATTGCATACACTTTGTCGAAATTCTTTTTTGCCCAGTATAGGCAAGTTGTTGAATCTTGTCCGCCGGACAATAATACCACCGCTGTTTTTTCCATATCTTTAATTTTGACGGTGCAAAGTTACTAAATTTTGTCGATTATATTCCCGTCGCTCGCCAACAAAATGAGGATGGATAGCCGATGAGATAAGCAAAAGAGACGCGGCTGATCCACGTCTCTATATATTCGCTTTATTCCACTGGATAGTAGGCCCATAGGGTCACTGATTTTAAGCCAAATCCGATTTTTGCTTCGGAATCATTGATTCCTAATTCTTTAGGTGATATTGAATTTGAAGGAATTAACTCTAATTCAATCGCATTGTTTTTTGTGATATGTCTTTGGTCAAAGTTCAAATAAACAGTCTTGTCTTCGGTTAGCACTATCTCTCCACAATCTAGTCCGTTGGTTGAAATCTTTATCCTGTTTTCTTTGTGGCTGTCGGACACAAATGCGGCAAAATCAATCTTTAGTGTTACCGTTGCATTCTTTCTGACTTGAAATATCAAGAATCCTTTTTCTCCTACGCACCAACGTCCGAATTCCTTGGCTTCGGAGAACCCATAATCCCAACAAGCAAGAAATTTGTCTCTGAAGTCATAGTATTTGACCATGCTGCCAATTTTGCCTAACCCTTCGACATTTGCCACGTTTTTTGGAATCTGTGTGCCTCTTATCACTTCTTTTTTACAAGATGTGAAAGTTGACAGAATCAAGAATCCAAATAAATAATATATGAGTTTTTTCATGTGTTATTTCTGAAAAGTGTTAAACTAGAATTCCATTGTCCGATTTGTCTTTCCATTTTGCAATATGGTCGGACAAGAATAATATGCTTATTGCTATCATGGAGTATTCCAGCAAGAAAAATGTTCTTGATGTGTCTTGAAAACTTACTGTGACACCCAGACATGCTCGTGAAAAGAATCCGACAACGAAAATAAATGTTGGGCCATACTTTGTGATGAAAGATTTTTTGTCTTTCCCGATGTAAAGCAAAGTGAATATGATAGAACCATAGAATGCTATTGATAAGACACAGATAAGAGATAATTGAATTGCAGAAGCTTGTTGTAGCATTGTGAATACAGGTCGTTGTATTACAAATGTTGAGCAGAGCATAGCCAATGGAATCATAGAGATATACAATGGAATGTCTTTTCTCTTGTCTCTTATGTAGATTGTCAAAGGCAAAATTGCAGAAAATGCCCATACAATCAGGGAGTGCCATCTTAAAACCATATATTTTGCTATAGGAGACGCTATGCAAAGTGCAAGTTTTTTGATTGGTGAAAATGGTTCTGTAATTTGAAGACGTGCCATTTCTGACATTGCTCTTTCTGAATTTCCGGGACAAGTGGCGATAAATACAAGATTGGCTAATGCAATCAGCAAAAGTAAACAGTATAGTTTATTGATTTGTCTAGTCTGCAAATATGTGTAAGATATGATTGCTACCCATGTCAAAACTGCAGCTATACAAACTTGTTCGCAATTACAGCAAAACAATGCACAACATGTACATGTGACGTATGTTTTCCATTGTGGAGCCACACCGTTTTCCAGTGAATTTTTGAATGGAAACAGTGTTGGCAGGAATGCGGCTAAAGGCCACAAATATACTATCATTGTCACAAGATATCCTGCCGAACCTTGATCTGTGATTCTGTACATGAAAGTCAGCAATATTGCGGCAGATGCATATATGATTCCTCTCTTTCTGGAGAAAAGCAAATAGGTCATCACTACTATCGCCAACACGATTATAGAGTCGACGATTGCAAATATCCATGTTGGAAATTGTACAAACCAAAATGTAAAGAATTCTATCATCACTCGTGATGTCCATGTCGCATAACGCCATTGTAAAAATGACATTACGTCTCCTTGCTCGTAATATCCAAACGCATAAATGCGGAAATATTTATAGTCGTCAGTCGTTAGGTCTATGAAAAAGTGAAATGTTAGTATCGCGATGAATGCTAATACGAATGGAATTAAAGTTTTGTTCGAAATGCTTTCTGTCAACTTCATATTGGGCTGGACGTTATAATCGATAATCCTCGATTTTTTCTTGATAAGTAGTGTTGTTTTGGATTTGTCGTTGGTCATGAATCCAACAATACAGATCATTGATTTCGCATTGAAAAAGGCGTCTTTTTCAAGACGCCTTTTTGTAGGAAATATTTATAGTGGAATGTTTCCGTGTTTCTTTGCTGGGTTCTGGCGATTCTTTGTCTGTGCCATATCCAAGCTCTGAATAATCTTCTGACGTGTCTGAGCTGGAAGAATGATCTCGTCCACATATCCAAGCTCTGCTGCACGGTATGGGTTTGAGAATGTCTTCTCATACTCTGCCAATGTCTGGGCTCTCTCTTCACCAGTCTGCTTGCGGTAAAGAATGTTTACTGCTCCTTCTGCACCTAGCACTGCGATCTCTGCACTTGGATAAGCCAAGTTGACGTCTGTGCCGATGTTCTTAGAAGCCAACACGATGTAAGCACCACCGTAAGCCTTACGAGTGATAAGTGTGACCTTAGGCACAGTAGCCTCCACATAAGCGTAGACGATCTTTGCTCCGTGACGGATGATACCGTTGTGCTCTTGTGTGCAGCCAGGTAGGAATCCTGGAACGTCCTCAAGAGTGACGATTGGAATATTGAAACAGTCGCAGAAACGAATGAATCTTGCTGCCTTATCTGAAGAGTCGATGTCAAGCACACCTGCCTGGAATGCTGGCTGGTCCGCCACGATACCGACTGTCTTGCCTGCCATGTGGGCGAATCCAACGATGATGTTCTGAGCGAAATGCTTGTGGACTTCGAAGAAATTACCGTCGTCGACGATGCTCTCGATAAGCTCGATCATATCGTATGGCTTGCTTGGATCCTCTGGAATCAAGTCGTTCAACGACTCATCCTCACGCATTGGATCGTCCATTGTTGTAGCGTATGGACACTCCTCAAAGTTGTTTGATGGCAAGAAACTCAATAGCTCACGGACCATCATCAGTGTATCCTCTTCTGTGTCACCTACGAAGTGAGCCACACCACTCTTTGATGCGTGTACAGCTGCTCCACCAAGACCCTCTTTGTCGATATCCTCATGAGTTACAGTCTTCACAACGTCTGGACCAGTAACGAACATGTGGCTCTTCTCCTTTACCATGAAGATGAAGTCTGTAAGTGCTGGAGAGTAGCAAGCTCCTCCTGCACATGGTCCCATGATCACTGAGATCTGGGGAATAACACCCGAAGATATAGTGTTCTGGTAGAAAATGTCACCGTATCCTGCAAGAGCAGAAACACCCTCCTGGATACGAGCACCACCTGAATCGTTGATGGCGATAATAGGAGCACCCATCTTTAGAGCAAGACGCTGCACCTTTGTGATCTTGTTTGCGTTTGTACGGCTTAATGAACCTCCAAGCACTGTGAAGTCGTAAGCATATACATATACTAGACGACCATCGATTTTACCGTAGCCTGAAACAATACCGTCTCCGCTGATTTTTTTCTTATCAAGACCGAAGTTAGAACAGTTGTGGATAACAAACTTATCGATCTCTACAAATGTACCCTTGTCTAGAAGAACGTCAATTCTTTCTCTTGCGGTAAGCTTTCCTTGCTCATGCTGCTTGTCGATCTTCTCCTGACCTCCGCCTAGCTCTGCGATGCGGTTAAATTCGTTAAATTCTTCGAGTACTACTTTTCTGTCTCTCATAATCAATTATTTGAATTAAGCATTCTCTGGAATATCCATCAATGTGATAAGTGTCTGGTCGCCGTTAATCACGTCGCCCTCTTTCACTAAGATATCCTTGATAATGCAATCTCTTTTCACTTTGTAGTCGCTCTGCATCTTCATTGCCTCAACGACGATTACGCTCTGACCATTTTTGACTTCCTCGCCCTTCTGTACAAGTATCTTGACTACTTTACCTGGCATTGGTGAGAATACACGGTCTTGTGATTCGCTTGAGTCGCCCTTCTTTCTGTTCTGCAGATATTTAGCCTGCTGATCAACGATCTCCACAGGGAAAGTGTTGAAGTGAGTGTTCACTTGGTAGCTCTTTCCTCCCTTTTCTCTCTTGAACTCAGCGTTGTAACTACGTCCGTTGTTTGTGATGATTGAGCAACTTCCGTTCTCTGCCATCACGATGTCGACTTCGTATGTCTTGTCGTCAATCTTGATAGTGACTTTGTTGTCTTCTTTGCTCAGTAGCTCAACTTCAGCCACACGGTTTCCTACATGTACTTCCATTTTATCGACTCATGTTTTTAGATTCTGACCATACTAGTGCGCTTGCCGAACTCTCTCCATCTGCTGATAGGACGGTTGTCGCTTGTCTTTGGCGAGTTCTCTTCCAAGTTCACGATATAATCCATATATGATGCGATGATTGCGATATCCTCAACCTCGCTCTTTTCTGCTTCGTAAAGTTTCTCTTCGCTAAGTTTGTCGTTGTTCTCAGCGATGAACTTTGTGTTGTACTTTCCTTCTACGAATGCTGGCACATCCATGATCTTTCTTAGGTAAGATATGTTTGTCTTTAGTCCAGTGATTCTGTATTCGTAAAGCACACGTCTCATTCTTTCGATTGCGAACTCTCTTGTCACAGCCCAAACGATCAGTTTGCCGATCATTGGGTCGTAGTGCACTGGAATCTCATATCCCTCGTAGACGAAGCTGTCTACACGTGTTCCGATTCCAAGAGGCTCCTGAAGCTGCTTGATGACGCCTGTGTCTGGCATGAAGTTGTTTTCTGCATCCTCAGCACAGATACGGCACTCGATTGCGTGACCTCTCTGCGACAAATCTTCCTGCTTGAATCTCAAAGGAAGTCCGTTTGCCACGTTGATCTGCTCCTTCACCAAGTCGACACCCACAACCTCTTCTGTGATTGGGTGCTCCACCTGTAGACGAGTGTTCATCTCAAGGAAGTAGAAGTTCAAGTGGTCGTCTACAAGGAACTCGATTGTGCCGGCTCCTTCATAGTTGACTGCCTTTGCCGCACGCACAGCAATCTCTCCCATCTTGGCTCTTACGTCTGGAGTCATCAATGGGGAAGGGCTCTCTTCTACTACTTTCTGATTTCTTCTCTGGATAGAACATTCACGTTCGAACAGGTGTACGCAGTTGCCGTGCTGGTCTGCCAATACCTGGAACTCAATATGGTGAGGTGTCTCAATAAATTTCTCTATATAAATTGTGCCATCATTAAATGAAGAAATGGCTTCACTCTGAGCAGTGTTGAATGCATCGGCGATTTCCTCTTTTTTCCAAACAAGGCGAATTCCTTTTCCACCGCCACCTGCACTTGCCTTTAGCATTACAGGTAGTCCGATTTGCATCGCTACCTTCACAGCCTCGTCTGCATCTTTCAATGCCTCTTGTGTGCCTGGCACTACTGGAACTCCTGCTGCAATCATAGTCTGGCGAGCCATGATTTTGTCTCCCATTTTGATCATCGCCTCTGCAGGTGCACCGATGAAGATGATACCTTCTTTCTTACAACGTGCTGCGAACTCAGCGTTCTCACTCAAAAATCCGTATCCTGGGTGGATAGCATCTGCATTGAAACGCTTTGCTGCATCAATAATCTTATCTATGCATAGATAACTCTCTCGTGATGCTGCAGGACCTATGCAACATGCCTCATCTGCATAAAAAACATGCTTCGATGTTCTGTCTGCCTCGGAATATACTGCAACTGTCTTAATGCCCATCTCTTTACAAGAGCGCATTACACGCATCGCTATTTCTCCTCTGTTGGCAACTAAAATCTTTTTAATCATATTTTTTGTCTTTTTCTGTATCTAAAGTCCACCGCTAGTGGTGCACTTTAATTCCAAAAACGATGCAAAGATAACAAATAAATCATATCATTTATAGCTTTTTCATACATTCAAACGATTTTTATGCATTTTTCTGCACATTTTTTATCTGTTTGTGCAATCAAAAGGAATGTGAAAATATTCTTAACTCCTGATTTTTAAATTGTTACTATTTTTTTGACTTTTTTTAACAATTTTATCAATTTTTTAAACTTTTTATAGATGTTTGTACGTTATAATTATTATAATTTTCAACCAAATAGATATAAGTGAAAATAAATTTGCCGATTTCTTTGTTTGTGTTACTAAAAACAATAATTTTGTAAGACTTTTTGAAATTTCAAAAGATCATTGCACAGATATCACGTTTTACGACTTACGGTCACCGATGTTGTTCATTGTCTATCGTATTTCGTCTATCGTCGCAATGGGAATGACAGAAGAATAAAGCAAAAAATAATTCAACCCTTTTTATCTTTATCGCAGATTGCATGTGATGTAGTCTGCGATTTTTATCTCTTCCTTGATTTTTATTTTCCTGATTCCGAATTTAGTTTTTCCGCGTATTCCTTCCATTTGGGAAATTTTTCTTTTAAAATGGTAGCGACTCGTGAATTCTCTTTTAATAGGAATAGTGACACCCGTCTGTTCTGATCATGCTCTATTTCGGTTTGTGCATCAGGGATGTTTGGTGCGATGTTAGCAAGTCCGATGGGGACGATTGTATAGTTTTCTATATTGAATCCTTGGTATTCCAATTTATTTAGAATGAGGGTCCTGACATATTCAGCTCTTTTCTGGGAGAGTTTTAGATTATGTTTCCGATCCTCTGCTGTCTGTATGTCCTGTAATAACAAAAACTTCACCTGGCATTGGGGATACAAGTTCTGTCAGTTGGTCTATTCTGTCTTCATTTTCAGGTCTTATTTGACCGTTGAATGTAAAGAAGTATTCCTCGTCTAAAAGCGAAATCGTCTCTGTCGGTTCTGGAGCATTCATCTCCTGGGCGACGGTGGCTAAAGGTGCAAGGGTAGTCAAACTTGTTACAAGTCCGGCGATCTTGACAATATTTCCAGCCTTACGTTTAAGTGAGAGCTGGTTCTCGATATATTCCCGTTCACTCTCGCATGCTGGACATGTGCCTGTGCACACACCTTCAAAATCGCATTTTGCAGGTGTGTAAACGATGCCGTTAGCATCCGCCACTTGTTTACGAATGGTTTTTAATGTTTCGCAGGTGATTTTGCTTTTGTCCAAAGTCTGCTATTTTTATTATTCCCTTTCTTCCTTGACTTTCGCTTTCCAGATTTTTTTGAATTCATTGAATTTGGCAGTTTCTAATTTCTTTTCCAAGAAGTCAAAATACTCTTTGACGCTTTCATTCACAATCCTTGCGGATTTTCCTTTTAATGAATGTTCTTTATATAGGAATAGTGAAACACGTCTGTTTTGCTCATGATCGACCTCATCTTTCGCATCAGGAATGTTTGGATTAAAAAATGCAAGACCGACGGGAATGATTGTATAGTCTTCTTTGTTGTACCCATTTCCTTCCAATCTGCTTAGAATGAGGCTCCTGACATATTCAGCTCTTTTCTGGGAGAGTTTTAGATTGTAAGTTTTCGATCCTCTGCTGTCTGTATGTCCTGCAATAATAAAGACTTCTCCTGACATTTGAGATACAAGTTCTGCAAGATAATCATACCGTTCTTCATATTCTGGTCTTATAGAACATCCGAAATCAAAGAAATATTCTTCGTCTAAAAGGGAAATCTGTTCAGTCGGTTCGGGAGAATTTATTTCTTGGGCGACGGTGGCTAAAGGGGCTAGAGCAGTCAAACTTGTTACAAGTCCGGCAATCTTGACTATATTTCCAGCCTTACGTTTCAGCGAAAGCTGGTTCTCTATATATTCCCGTTCACTTTCGCATGCTGGACATGTGCCTGTGCACACACCTTCAAAATCGCATTTTGCAGGAGTGTAGACGATGCCGTTAGCATCCGCCACTTGTTTTCGAATGGTCTTTAGTGTTTCGCAGGTGATTTTGCTTTTGTCCATAGCCCAACTTATTTCAATGATTCGTAAAAGTAGGGAATCGTTGGCAATAAAACAAAAAAGGGTGACAAAATAAATCAAACAAGGTCACTTGATAATTCTTATTATTCATATTCGAGATTTGAGTTGATTCAATCAACCAATTCGAAAAAATATAAAGAAAAAGAAATGTTAAAGCAAGTTAATATTTGTTTAATATTTGCAAACGACATTTTTTCTGTATCTTTGTGGTGTTGTTTAAGTTTAGTGAAGTTAGGTAGACAATATTTGTTAATGCGTCTGGCGAAAAATCACTGACATAGGAATACTTATGACAATAAAAGTTTATATGTGATATGAAAAAGATTTTCAGACAAATCGTGAGGTATGTGAGTTTAGTCTCGATACTTGCGTTCGCAGTCTCATGCGACAAAAATGAGGATGGGCAAAGGGAAAGTCCGTATGTGTATGCGAAACATTGTATTCCTTATTATGTAGTGCCAGATTCTTTGGTGTCAGATTCTTTAGTGCTAAATTACAGATATCATTCAGAGGCGGGTTTTTTTCTTAAAATTGAAGGACGAGTGATCAATGGAGGATCGAAATCAGAACAGACAGAAAAAGAGGAATATGAGGCTTTGGCAAAAAAGTATGGTGATGAGGAATTCAACAGGAAAGCTGATATAGGACGAGATGGAGCTATTTCAGTTGCCATTGATTCAATCTCTGTGGTTTCGGATGCGGATATTAATCAGTCACATCCAAAAGGTTCTAATCTTACTGATATAATAAAACTTTATTCAAACAATTACTATACGTATGTTAAAAGTGGCTATACGCTGGTTACTCCAGAAAATGATAAGTTTATATCAGAGTATACAAAAGATGAATTGACTCTTTTGTTTTATAAGTTAGGTTTAGGATTCCGTTTCGTCAATTACATGGAAATTAAAGGAACTCATAATCTAACAATCACCCTCTATTTTGAGGATGGGAAAAAACTATCTACGACACCGACAGTAAAATTTGATAAAAAATGAAAAATAAAATTTATTTGTTATCAGCAGTTTTGTTGATGAATGTACTGCAAGGTTGTAAGGATGAGGTTGAAGAAAATGATGTTGTTGATTCAGTCAAGCAAGAAACAGTGGAAGGCCTTAATTTGAGAGCCTTGTATTCTGAAAAACATGTAATTCCAGTGAGTGAAGCAATAGAAATCGCGTTAAAGGCTCCTGAAATGTTTGCGGGAGAATCTACCCGTGCAGACGATTTGACTCCAAGAACCATTGAGAGTATTGGTGTTTATGGTAGGACTAATTCTTCTTTAAGATCTGCGAATGCGAGTGAAGATACTTTGGTTTATGTCTTTAATTATGAGGATAATAGAGGATTTGCGATTGTAGCTGCGGATGATCGTATACCAACTCAGATTTTGGCTTATGTTGACGAAGGTGTTCTTGAAAATGAGGTGGAGAATCCTGGGCTGCAGTTCGCATTGGAGCAGATGCAGAATTATGTTGAGTCATCAATAGATAATTTTGAAAGATCAAAAGATTCTTTATTAAAAGTGGCGGAAGAGAATTCTTTTGTGGTTGATGCAAAGACTTCTGAAACTCGTGCAGTATATACAGGAACCTCTTATACTTATTTGTCAGAGGCTACAGTCGGCCCGTTGATTAAGGTTACTTGGGCTCAGAATTCCCCTTATAACATGCACGTAACCAAGAATTGTACAGTAAATAATACGAATGGAGGTAAAGCACCAACAGGATGTGTGGCAACGGCAACGGCACAGCTTATGTCATTCTGGCAATATCCTGCAAAAGTGAACAATTATGTCATGGATTGGAGTGACATGTGTTCAAACTCGACTCCTAAAACATACAGTCAGAAAAGCAATATCGCGAGACTGATGAGGGAGATTGGTTTTGAGGTAGATATGGATTATGGATGTGATGGCAGTGGGGCAGAAACTTCTGACGCATACAAATGGTTGGGAAATCTTGGATATAAAAAGGATTTTTCAAAGGATTTCAACGTTTCTGATGCTATTAAAGCAATTAGATTCCATAGACCTATTTTGATAGCTGGTTGTAGAACAAAAAAAACAAAAAAAATATTGTGGTGGAAAATCCCGTCTTATCATGATTGCCATGCATTGGTGGCTGATGGTTGCAAAATAATATATTATGAGCAAGAGAACTATAGAATTGATACTAAAACTGGAGAATACACAAGCACATCATCATTGGCGACAGAAAACTATTTACACAATAATTGGGGGTATAGTGGTAGCGGTAATGGATATTTTGCAGCAGGTTGCTTTAATATGCAGAAACCTTTAAGTTATGACAATTTAGGATTTTCTGAACAAAGAGACTATTGTTATAAAAACGAGATGTTTTGTGTGTACAGATAATGAATACTGATTTTGTCAATAATCTAATTATATCGTGTATTAGAATGTTTTGGAATTAAAAGTATTCAATGATAAAATCAGGGGATATCAAATGATATGCCCTCTTTTTTATGTTACAGAAATGAGCAAAAATGAGGGTGTATCGCAACTTTCTAGTTTTGATACACCCCATAAATTATGCATTATGAATTATGCATTACGAATTACATATTCATACCACCGTCTACCTGGATAACCTGGCCAGAAACGTAGCTTGAAAGATCTGAAGCAAGGAATGTCGCAACGTCCGCAATATCCTCTGGCTTTCCTCCGCGACGCAAAGGAATCTTCTTAACCCACTCCTCACGAACTTCGTCCTTCAAAGCGGCTGTCATGGCAGTCTCGATGAATCCTGGTGCGATAGCGTTTGCACGGATACCCTTTGAACCCATCTCCTGAGCCACACTCTTTGCCAATGCGATCATACCAGCCTTTGATGCTGAGTAGTTAGCCTGACCTGCGTTACCGTGTACACCTACTACAGAAGCCATGTTGATGATAGAACCACCACGCTGACGCATCATGATTGGAACAAGCGCGTGTGTGAAGTTGAATGCCGACTTCAAGTTTACGCCGATGACTGCATCCCACTGCTGCTCTGTCATTCTTAGCATTAGACCATCTTTTGTGATACCTGCGTTGTTAACCAAGATGTCGATATGTCCGAACTCTTCCTTGATTGACTCAACTACAGTGTGAGTCTCGTCGAAGTTAGCGGCGTTTGAAGCGTAAGCCTTTACTTTTACTCCAAGTGCGGCAATCTCTTTCTCTGTCTGCTGAGCATCCTCGTTGATGACCAAGTCTGTGAATGCAATGTCTGCACCTTCGCTCGCAAACTTAAGTGCGATAGCCTTACCGATTCCTCTTGCTGCTCCTGTGATAAGAGCCACTTTTCCTTCTAGTAACTTCATATTTAAATAATTTGTTTTCCGCATTAAGATGTCAGATCCGTTTTGTAATGATACGCACTTTTTGGGGACATGTTATAATATGTGTCTTTATAACACGCACGCTGTTTAGGACATGTTGTAACACGCACGTCCGTGCGTCTCTACGAGCCTGACTCTTAATTCTTAATTTTTAATTCTTAATTCTTAATTATAAAACGTAGAGGTAGTCGCAGTGGATGACGGGTTTGTCTCCTTTTTTTCCTATTATTTCTGCCACTTCCTCATTTGAGTAGTCGGTCTTTCCGAGTGCGATTTGCTCGCCGGATTCAGAAACGACTCTTATTATGTCTCCTTTTTCAAATTTGCCACTCACGCTGATGACTCCTACCGACAGGATCGAGCATCTCTCGTCTGCAAGGATGGCTTTTTCAGCACCCGCGTCGATCTTGATCTCGCCTTTGCAAAAACCTTCGCTGTGGGCGATCCATTTCTTGACGCTGCTCACTTGCTCGTCGGGAAGGAATCGTGTGCAGACGATGTCTTTAGTGTCGTCAAGCAGGTCGAGGATGATGTTGTCTCGCTTTCCATTGGCGATGATTACCTCTACACCTTCGTCTGCGACTTTGCTCGCTATTCCCATTTTCGACTGCATTCCTCCGCGTCCGAAACTTGATTTGCTTGTCTGCAAATACTGAGACAAATCTCTTTTTCCTGGCAACACTTCGCGGATCACCTGACTCTCTGGATCAGCAGGATTGCCGTTGTATATTCCGTCGATATTGCTTAGAATGATGAGTGCCTGAGCGTCTATCATTGTGGCTACCAATCCCGATAATTCATCATTGTCGGTGAACATCAGCTCTGTCAGAGAGATGGTGTCGTTCTCGTTGACGATGGGGATCACACCGTTCTCTATCATCACCTGCATACAGTTGCGCTGGTTGAGATAGTGCTGGCGAGTATGGAAACTCTCTTTTGTTGTCAGCACCTGTCCGCAAGTGATGTCGTTGTCGCGGAAAAGCATATAGTAGCGGTTGATGAGCTTTGCCTGACCGATAGCGGAGAATAGTTGGCGCTGACTCACTGCATCCAGTTTGTCGACAAGCACCTTGTTTCTTCCTGCTGCCACCGCACCAGAACTGATCATCACAACCTCAACGCCTTGCTTATGCAACTCCGACACTTGATCGACGATGGAAGACATACGAGTGACGTCCAATGTACCGTCTTTTTTAGTCAGCACATTAGAACCGATTTTGATAGCTATTCGTTTGAATTTCGACATTAGTTATCTTTACTTGTTTGCAAGAATACCCTGAATTACGGAATTTGAGAATCCGTTTTTCTCCATAGCGTTCAATCCCTTGATTGTCCAGCCACCAGGTGTTGTCACCTTGTCGATCTCGACTTCTGGGTTTGTCTTGTTCTGAAGAATTAGCTGTGCTGCGCCGATCATTGTCTGAGCGACAACCTCGTGTGCGATGTCTGGGCGGACACCGAGTTCACAAGCTCCTTCTGCAGCTGCACGGATGAATCTAAGCGCGTATGCGATACCGCATGAGCTTACGGATGTCATAGCACCCATCTGGCTTTCTGGGATGATGATTGCCTTGCCAAGGTGGTTGAAGATGTCTAGCACCACGTTCTCCTCCTCTTTAGTAGCGTCGAGCGAGCAAACGAAAGACATGCTCTCCAATAGAGCGATTGCAGTGTTAGGCAATACACGGAAATAAGATACATTCTTTCCGATGTATCCCTTCACAGTGTCGAGGCTCACACCTGCTGCGATAGAGATCACCTTGTGCTGTTTCTCGTCGATAGCCGACTTGATGTCGTTGCACACAGTCTCCACAAGCCAAGGCTTAACTGCGATAAGCACGTAGTCAGCCTTCTTTACCGCCTCTTTGTTGTCTGCTGTAGTGAAAATTTTGCTGTCGAGAGCAGTGAAAGCGTCTCTGTTAGCCTGCATTGGGTCAGAGATGAAAAGATCCTCTGCCTTGCACAATCCAGATTTATATAAACCTTTGGCGATAGCACCACCCATGTTGCCGGCGCCGATAAATGCTATTTTCATTTTTATGAAATTTTTTGCAAAGATACTAAAGAAAATGAAAAATGCGAAATGCGAAATGCGAAATGAGGAAGAAAATGAAAAATGCGGAATTACAGAAACTGTTAAAGTTTTATTTTGAGGATTGTTAAGGGCGGAACGCCCTAACCCCTTCTTCTGTGCGAGCCGTAGGCGAGCACATAGAAAAGAAAAAAATAGAAACAATTAGAAAACACGTGTCCTTAAATGTGTGCAATGAACTCTATGTTTGAAAAAAGACGCGGAATTTGCACGGATTGCACTGAATTTTGTGCAACTTTTTTGAAAATTGCACAAAAAACAGTGCAAAATTTTAATAAAACGCACTGTTTTTGGTGCAAAATCACAGAATGTCATGCCTTTGTGTATATTCTTATTTTATAAATAACTACATTTGCCAAGTCATGCATTTTGTGTGACAACATAATATTTTGACATAAGCGTTTACTCGCTTGCTTTTTGACACTTGAAATCGGCAAAATTTCGACAATAACCAAAAAGCTGAGCAATGTGAATGCTACGGATGGTGTGTTCACCTATCCGCCGTGTTGCTGTCCCTTTTAGGGATGGCTTCGCGGTTGGGTGTTGGTATATGCTAATGCGTGGGATTCTTCTTGTTTCAATCTGGTTATTAAGGCTTTGCCGAGCCTCAAGTGTAAGATTGTACAACGGGTTAATCCCACGCTTTTTTTGTTTAAAGTTTCTTCTTTGGGATTGAGAAGAAGGAAAATGTAGAATACTTTTATGTCTGAATTTAAAATTTCACCAGAGGGTATTGATGCTGATTTTGACAAACAATATGCGGAATTAAAAGCGTCAATCAAGAAACCAAACGTATTATTGTTAGGAAAAACAGGTGTTGGCAAAAGTTCTTTAGTTAACACTATTTTTGGTAAAGAAGTGGCAAAAGTGTGTGACACTAAACCAGAAACACGTGGATTTCATGTTTATGAAACAGATTCTATTAATCTCATTGATAGTGAAGGATATGAATTAGACAGTGATGATTTCTCGGACAAATTAAGGGATTATGTGAACGAAAACAAAACAATACCTGCAAAACAAGTGCATATTGCATGGTATTGTATCAGTTTAGCTGCAGCAAGGGTACTTCCTTTTGATTTAGAAAATATAAAAGTTCTAAAAGAATTAGGTATTCCTACATGTGTAGTGCTTACACAGTGTGATTTGGACGGTCCTAAAGGAGATAAAGCTAAGGCTCTTTCAGATGTCATATTAAATTCATTCCGTAATATCCAAGTATTTCAGGTTAGCAATGATGAAGAAGTCTTGGATATCCTTAATGCTGAGAAAATCGGTTCATTAGCTCTATGTGAATGGTCGGCAAATAACATTTCTGAAGAGTCAATTAGAGACGGATTTATTTTAGCACAAAAAGCAAACATTGCTCTTGTTGAAGAAAAAGTAAATAAGAGAATCAAATATTATGCAGGTGCTGCGGCAGGAATTGCGGCTTCTCCAATTCCAGGGTCTGACGCTCCACTGTTGCTTTCTTTGCAAACAAAGATGGCATATGACATTTTTGCCATTTATGGTATCAATTCTGGAATGACCGGGATACTAAAAGATGTTATGGCAAGTCAAGTGATGTCTGTATTAGGTAAATGTTTGGCTGGAAACCTTATTAAATTAATTCCAGGAATCGGTTTGATAGGAGGTGGTCTAATAAATGCCACGGTAGCATCTTCACTCACTTATTCTATGGGATTTGCACTAAATAAGATGGCTAAAAACGCTGTTTCAAACAAATTAAATGGTGTTGGAGGAGATTTTGCAAGTGCAATCTCTGGGGAAATCTTAAAGAAATACATTGATGAATTTAATGAAAAAAAATAATGATACAGTACTACGATAGAAGATTGAATGTGGTAGCAGTGGGTAAATCGGGAGTGGGCAAAAGCTCATTCCTGAATTACCTTTGTGGAAAAGATGTCTTTAAAACAGGAATTGGAGAACCTGTGACTCAAACTTCTTTTGATAAAGAAGACTTTTGGGGAGATAATGGTGTAAAGTATACTTTAGTAGATACCGTTGGTCTGGAGCCAGGATATAAGGCAGAAAATTGCATCAAAGAGGTTATTGAATACATAGAGCGATGTGAACAGAGCGAAAATTTATATGATTGGGTTCATTCCATATTCTATTGTTTCGCTGCCTCAGATAGACGTATCGAACCATATGAATTAAACTACATAAAGATACTTCAGAAACATGCTGAAGTCGTAATAATTTTGACAAAAAGTGATGCTGTTGAGTCTAAAGTTGTAGAAGATTTGTCAAATCAAATAAAGCAAGAACTTGGAGATGACACTCAAATTGAAGATGTTTGTAGTGTGACAGAAGTCACAAGAAAAAGAGAGTCACATCCATATGGAAGAGAAAAAGTGTTAGGAAGAAGTTTCTATGGACTATGGAATACATTAGCCCAAAAACTGCCAATGCAAGTGGCTGGTAAATGTATCCATATAAAGGATTCTAATTACGAAGAAACCAATATTTATCAATTGGTATATACCCCATCTTTGTCTCAATTAGGAAGACATAATTTAGATTCTGATGATAGAGAATGGGTGAAAGCTAAAGTTATAGATACGAATGTAATTATTGATAATGTCGTATCAGAATTGGAGAATTTGGTTGATGTAAAATGGAAGGAACAATATAATATTATTGAGGAATGTTTTGACTTTTACAAAGGTGTCTCAAACAAAGCACCTCAAGGATTTTGCTCTGATTCTTCATTTTCTGCTTTATGTTTGTTATATAGATGGTATACAAACGAATTTCCAGAATATAAAAACTCGTTGACAAAATCAAGAGACCAAATGGCTCATTATATTAAAGAAATAGATAGTTGTTGGTTTTTTGATGACGAGGAAAAACTAAGGGCACTAATCGCATACGAAGAATGGCGAAGTAGTGTTGTAGAATTAGCATTTATAGTTTCTATTCATATTCAGCGTTTCATCTCTGCGTATTCTTCTGAGTTGAAGACCTATGGGTCTTATTGCTTGTTGAGATAATTTTTTTGATGAAGTTGCATTATCGTCTTGAACGTATAAAATCATTATTGTTTCGAATTTTATACGTCCGAAGACCGATAAAATCGCAGATTTTCTGATTTTATCCGTCTAAAGACCGAAATAATTTGGATTTTTCGAATTTTATACGTCTAAAGACCGATAAAATTGTAAAATTTCTAATTTTATACGTCCAGAGACCGATAAAATTGCTATTTTTGTTTCAAAATGAATTTTATGATACGTAGAAATAGCTATATAAAACAGATACTTCCTTTTATAGATAAGGATTTGATTAAGGTCTTTATGGGAGTCCGTCGTTGCGGAAAAAGCACGTTGCTGACACAGATAAAAGATCTATTGCTTGAACGTGGAGTTTCACAAAAGCAAATATTGAGTGTTAATTATGAGTCAAAACGATTCGACCATATAAAGGATGCTGATAGCTTATACGATTATGTGTGTCAGTGGCAGTCGGAATGTGATGGAAAAGCATATCTGTTTTTTGATGAAATTCAAGAGGTCAAAAATTGGGAAGAGGCAATCAATTCCTTCAGAGTAGATTTTGACTGTGATATATATATTACAGGTTCAAATTCCAGATTGCTTTCTGGTGAATTGGCTACAAACCTACGTGGAAGATATGTCTCTTTCAATGTTTTTCCTTTCTCTTTTGCAGAAGCCAAACAATACTACAAAAATGAAGGAGTCGCAATATCTGATGAAAAATTATTTGCTGATTTCTTAAAATATGGTGGATTCCCTCAAAGATTTGTTTTTAATGATGATGACGCGAGGAATGTTTATCTTTCTGATTTGTATGAGACAATTGTTTTGAAAGATGTGGTAGAGAGAAACGACATAAAGAATGTCGTGCTTTTGAGAAAATTGCTTGAATTTTTCGTGGACAATATAGGAAATACATTTTCTGCCAATTCCATAGTAAAGAAATTTAAGAGCGAGGGTGTCAAGACAAGTGTTGATACTATTTTGCTTTATATTGAGGCAATCACAAAATCATTTGCTTTATATTCTGTACCTCGTTACAACATAACGGGAAAGAAACTCCTTGAGACTTCTGAGAAATATTATTGTGTCGACTTAGGATTTCGTACAATTTTAAGCAGAACGGATAAACAGGATATCGGTCATGTTTGTGAAAATTTGGTCTATATGGAGTTGGTGGCCAGAGGCTGGAATGTGTATGTTGGCAAACTTAATGATGCAGAAATTGATTTTGTTTGTACGAAAGCTGACAAAACAATATATATACAAGTGGCATATTTAATCACGGAACATGATGTTGATAGGGAATTTGGTAATCTTGAGTCTATACGAAACAATTATCCTAAATATGTGATAAGTGCAGATTCTGTTGATATGAGTAGAAACGGGATTGTCCATCTCAACATCATTGATTTCTTAAATCAAGTTGTCGAATGGTAAAGTAAAAAATCCCCGAATTCCGCCAAGAATATCGGGGATTTTATAATTACGCATTCTGCATTTCTAATTTAGCATTTATTTCGCTATCTCCACTTTCGCTTTTCCTCCTTTGATCTTCGCTCCATCAAGTTTTTTGATTGCGGCAAAGGCTTTGTCGGATCTGATGGCGACGTGGGAGTAATGGTCGTATAGTATGATCATACCGACGTCTTCTTTCGCCAACTCTGCCGTCTTGATCACGAATCCGGCAACGTCGCCACGGCTGATCTTCTCTTTCTTTCCACGGCTGATATAGACTGGCGTGAATTCGGATTTCATCACAGCATCAGTCGGCTCGAATTTGTATTCTTCCAACTTCTTTGGAAGAAAATCGGGCAAACTGAATTCTCTATAAATCATCACATAGGCAGTTCCTGAAGCGGTCTGTCGGGCTGTTCGTCCGTTGCGGTGGGTGAATGTCTCGAGTGTGTTTGGCATCTCGAAATGCACCACATGCTTCACTTGGGATATGTCAAGTCCACGTGCTGCAAGATCGGTCGTGACGAGGATTGCTGAGCATCCTGATGCAAACATGAACAGTGCTCTCTCTCTATCTTTCTGTTCGAGCTTGCCGTGATACACCACTACGTCGTGTCCGTCTTTCTCCAATGCATTTGCCACTCGTTCCACAGTGTCGCGGAAATTGCAGAACACGATTGTGCTTTCGTTGTTGAATGTGGTCACAAGTCCCTGAAGAGTAGGTAGTTTGTCTTTCTCTGGCGACGTTACTCGCATCAACTTTAGGTTGTCGTTGGGAGTCTCGGTCGTGAAATCCAGCGTCTCCACTGGCTTTTCTCTTGTCCATGGAGTGATGTCGACGCTGCTTGTGGCTGAGACGAAGATGCGTTTGTCTACTGATGTCAAACTGTCGTTGATGCTCTGCATCTCGGATGAGAATCCCATTTCCAGAGCCTTGTCAAACTCATCCACTACCCATGTGTTGATTGTCGACGCCGCGAATGTCTGGCGACGGATATGGTCGAGCACACGGCCTGGGGTGCCAATCACTATTGATGGCTTTTCTCGCAGACGTTTCTCTTCCTCAGCTGTGGAGTGGCCTCCGCATAGTAGCGTCGCCTTGATTCCGGATTTCAGACTTCGCAGCACTTCAAATATCTGTTGCGACAATTCTCTCGACGGTGATAGAATCAATGCTTTAGATCCGTTTTTAACCACGTCGGCACAAAGAGGAAGAAGGAAAGCCAGGGTCTTTCCTGAACCCGTAGGTGAGAGAAGTAGGATAGCATCATTTTTTTGATACACTTCCTGCATTTTCACCTGCATTTCATTTAGCTGGGCAATGCCCGCATTTTTTATATATTCGTTGATCATAGTTTTTTTTCTTTATCCGACACCAGCTACGCTATGCTCGTATCCTGCCTGTGAGTCACGGCATCTGGTCGCTATGCTCGCAGGAATCGGTTACCGTTGCCGTTGGCAAAGCGTCACCTACGGCGACGGGAAGGTAGGTGTCACCACTTTGTCGGCATGTATTTTAATTATGCATTATGAATTACGAAATGTTTCCCCATACATTCAGCTCACGTGCCAGGTGGGCGAGCTGGTTTGCATAAATCTGATTCTCTGGCAGTTTCAGATCGGGATCTTTTGCGATGATGTTTATTGAAGCGTCTCGCGCACGCATGAGGATAACACCATCGGTGGCGATATTTGCGATACGCATCTTCATCGGTGTGCCGCTCTGCTGTGTGCCTTCGATGTCTCCTTCCCCTCGCAGACGGAGATCCGCTTCAGCAATTTCAAAACCGTCGTTGGTGCGTGTCATGATCTCCATCCTGCGGATTGACTCTTTGGCAAGTTTGACATCAGTCACCAGAATACAGTAGCTTTGGTCAGCTCCACGCCCCACACGGCCGCGTAGCTGGTGGAGCTGGCTGAGACCGAATCGTTCGGCGCTTTCGATCACCATCACACTGGCGTTAGGCACATTCACTCCAACCTCGATCACCGTCGTCGCAACCATAATATTTGCCTGGCCTGACACGAATTTCTGCATATTCTCGTCCTTCTCTTCCGACGTCATCTTGCCGTGAACCATACATATATTATATTGTGGTTGTGGAAACACTGCGCACAGACGTTCGTATCCGGCGGTGAGGTTCTGAAAATCGAGTTTTTCACTCTCTTTTATCAGAGGAAAAACCACGTACACCTGTCGGCCTTTGGCGATTTCCATACGCATGAAGTGGTAGAGCTTTGCTCTGTTGGTGTCATATTGATGGAATGTCTGGATTGGTTTTCTTCCCGGTGGCAGCTCATCGATTACGGAGACGGAGAGGTCGCCATACAGTGTCATTGCCAAGGTGCGAGGAATCGGAGTCGCCGTCATCACAAGTATGTGTGGCGGAATGGTATTTTTATGCCATAGTTTTGAGCGTTGAGCCACACCGAATCGATGTTGCTCATCGATGATAGCCATTCCGAGATTCGCAAAAACGACGGGGTCTTCAAGAATTGCGTGAGTGCCTATAAGCACCTGCGTCTCGCCCGATTTTAGCGATGGCAAGAGTTTCTTGCGGACCGCTGCTTTCGTGCTGCCGGTCAGAAGAGCCACGTTGACACCGATTGGAGTCAGCTGTGCAAATATAGTTTCAAAATGTTGGTTTGCAAGGATTTCCGTTGGGGCGAGCAGACACGCTTGATAGCCATTGTCGAGAGCCATCAGCATTGTCATAGTGGCAACGAGGGTCTTTCCGCTACCCACGTCACCCTGTAGCAAACGGTTCATCTGTTTGCCAGTGCGTACATCCTCACGTATCTCTTTCAGCACTCTTTTTTGAGCACCGGTGAGA
Source organism: Bacteroidales bacterium UBA3844 (assembly GCA_002392915.1). GTDB lineage: Bacteria > Bacteroidota > Bacteroidia > Bacteroidales > Paludibacteraceae > UBA1723. The sequence continues at coordinate 54,697 of DGHQ01000033.1, forward strand.
GGAAATGGGAGTTGGTTGTTGTAGAAGTTGTTGAAATAGTCAGCGATGCGGGAGAAGACGAGACCATGTTCGTTGATCTGTCGTTTGTAGGCACGCTGCATTTTCAGCTGGATATAGAAAAGCTCCTCAAACTTCAGTCTGTACTGAGCTTCGGCTAGAGACTGTGAATTTTCCGGGCTATGGATATTCCATATCGCACGGTTGAGCTCCATCAGATTCTCACGCTCACGGATGTCGGCGGGGAGAGTCTCGTCGAGTGGGGAAGACTTCAGGTTTTGAAGTTCATCCATGATGATCTGTCGCAACCCGGATGAGTCCAAGTAGTTGCGTTTCATCTTGTCGGACGTGTTGTACATGCTCATCAGACCATTGGTGAGATGCTTTTTAGATGCCGACTCGATGGTGTCCATCTCTGGGTGTGCGATCTGGCATCTGCCTCCAAACACGGTAGGCTTGCCGAAAATGATGTATTCTTTGTCAGTCTGGATATGTTCGATGAAATATTGCACTCCCTGAAACCAAACCAGGGAGATAGTGTCTCTGCCGTCGGAAAATTCAGCGGTGAGACGCAGTTGTCTCCCTTTGCCGACGGTTTTCATCGAGACAACCTTACCCTTTATCTGAACATAGGTGTTGGCACCGGATATTTCACGGATGGAGTAGAATTTGCTTCTGTCGATGTATCTGTAAGGGAAATAATACAACAGGTCCTCTGGGTGAAACACTTCTATCTCACCCTTCAACACTTCTGCTTTGCGTGGAGATATGCCTCGGCAGTGTGTCAGTTCCCTTGTTCTGTAGAATGCAGTCGACAAATTATTAGTGTTATATTTTTATCTTTTTCTCCAATTCTCTAATATCAAATTATCAAATCGAGAAAAATGCTTGGTGTTTACGAGTTTTATGTTTTGTCCTGAATTCTTTAATGTCATTGCACATTTTTTCTGCTGAGACAAAGTCCTCATTCTCTCCGCACAACGACATTACAAAATTTTCGTATTCAGTTTCCTCCTTTTTTGTCTCCTTTAATTTTACATTAACCAATGCTTTAGCATAGGCTTTAACCATATCAATGAAATCTTTTTTTGACCAAGGCATTGATGATGGCACTTCTATTTCTATATTTATTGTTGACATAGTCTTAAATTTTAAATGGCTTATAGTTTTTTAGTTCTCGTTTATCGTCTCAATATAAATTCGGCAATAGCGAGATCCATAGGAGTAGTGATTTTTATATTCTCACGACAGCCTTCGACAAGTGATATCTTATGCCCACTATATTCCACCACGCTTGCATCGTCTGTGAATGTTTCGATGAATCCTGCTCCGTATGCTTTTTTCAATAATTGCAGATCAAACACTTGTGGAGTCTGGACGAGCTTCACCATTCTGCGGTCGATCTGTGAGTTTTCTCCATTTTGAGACAGTATGCGTACAGAGTCGACGGAATCCACAACAGGCACGACAGCTTTGTCTTTTTCCGCTGCGTCATAAAGGCGGTTGATCATCTCTGCGGATGCGAAAGGACGGACTCCGTCGTGAACGCCGACGAGAGCATCACCGTCTGCTTTGATTGTATTCAATCCGTTGAGCACGGAATGGAATCGCGTCTTTCCTCCTTCGACGATAGTGATATCATGGGTGTCGAAGCCATTCTCCTTACAGCATTTTTCCCAATAGTCGAAATGAGTGGCTGGCAGACAGACGACTATTTTTATCCCGTCTACTGCATTCCTGAAAGCATCTATTGTGCGCAAAAGAATTGGCTTGCCGGCAATCGGCAGAAACTGTTTAGGTATTTCCGTACCCATTCTTAATCCTGAACCTCCGGCCACAATTATCACAAATCTGTCCATACTACTAATAAATTTGTTCAAAAATATTAAAAAATGCTTATCTTTGCAAAGAAATTGAGAAGAGAACTAAAGAAGGAGGTATTATGCCGTTAAACATACCGAAGAATTTGCCGGCGGTTGATGAACTGAAGAAAGAGAACATTTTTGTTAAAGATTCTATTGAAGCCGCCAATCAAGACATCCGACCATTAAAGATAGTGATTCTTAATCTTATGCCAATCAAGATTACGACTGAGACAGATTTGATCCGTCTTTTGTCTAACTCTCCATTGCAGATTGAAATTGAGTTCATGCAGATTTCGAGTCACACTTCAAAGCATACTCCTATCGAACATATGATGGCATTCTATAAGAGTTTTGAGGTCTTGAAGAAAAACAAATACGACGGTATGATCATTACTGGAGCACCTCTTGAATTTATGGATTATGAAGAGGTGTCGTATTGGAATGAGCTCACAGAGATTTTTGATTGGGCGCGTACACACGTCACATCCACACTTTACGTTTGTTGGGGAGCTTTTGCTGCACTCTACCATTTTTATGGCATCAACAAAGTGATGAAGGACTCAAAGATCTTTGGCGTGTTTGAGCATAAGATTCTTGAACCGTTGAATCCTATTTTCCGTGGATTCGACGACACTTTCTTTGTGCCTCACAGCCGTCACTGTACATTGGACAGAAAAGACGTCGAGGCGGTGCCAGATTTGAAGATACTTGCCGAGGGTGACGTGCCTGGCCCTTACATGATGATGGCAAACAATGGCAGAGAATTTTTCTTGACGGGTCATCCAGAGTATGCACCGTACACCCTTGATGGCGAATATCGTCGTGATCTGGCGAAGGGTTTGCCGATCGAACCTCCAGTCAACTACTATAAGGATAATGATCCAGAGAAGGGTCCTCATGTGAGGTGGAGAAGCTATGCGAATCTTTTCTACACCAACTGGTTGAATTATTTCGTATATCAGATAACACCATACGATATCAATCTGGTGAAGTGATTCTGTAATACGTCGCTTTGGATGATATAAATATGAGATAGGTTCCGTATCTGATTCGATAAGGTATGGAACCTATTGCTTTTTCAACGGAAAGATATGGAGTGGGTCGATAGAATGAAGATGTATAAGAATGTTAGTTTCAATGTGTTATTCTGTCTGTTAACTATATTTTTTTGCACTTGCTCTTCTTCTTCAAATTCAAACGACAAGAAGAATGAGTTTCAGTGTAATGGAGGGATAGTGAGGTTGGACCAAGTGAACGACAGTCTGCATTTTTTGAAATTCCTTCGCAATGATTCTGTGGTTTCAGAGTGGAGGTTGAAATATCCCGTCTACCGGTTGGATCACGGAGATTTGGATGGCGACGGGAAGGAAGAGATCGCTGTAGGTGTGATAAAGAGCACTCGTTATTTCAAGAATAAGGGAAAACGGCTGTTCGTTTTTCAACTTAATTCTTACGACCATATCAGACCGCTGTGGATGGGGTCGAGAGCTGGCAGTGAACTGATTGATTTCCGTATAGAACGAGATTCGTTTCCTGCGCGCGTCATAACCCAAAATGTATACGATGCACGGGTATATCCGGATTCCATCACCAGTCAGAATTTCAAAGGAATACGTTTCAAACTTGGCATGTTTGGATTGGATTTTGAAAATTATGTTACTAAATAAAAAGCCTATGAAAAGAATATTCAAAGCATGCGTTTTTATCGCAAGTGTGATATTAGCGGCTTGCAACGACAAAGCGGCGGATGTGCCTGGCTCAACAAATAACGCCGATAGTGTTTCGGTCAATGCGGAAGCTCAACAATATGACAGCCTGCTATTAGATTCCATAGACTATAATATGGATCTCGGCAATTTGTCGTATTCAGACCTGCGTCTACTATATCATTATCCATACGCAAAACATGCTTTTTGGTTTAAGGAGTATGAATTGAATGCAAGATATACTTCTTTGGAATGGTATAAAGATATTATTAATGAGACTTACTATGAAGAAAAATCTTATGATGGTGGAAGTTATTGGGAATTAAAGGCGGATTTGAGTTCTGATTATTGGAGACGATGGTACAATGATTACGACCGTTTGAAGGAATCGACATCTCTGACTCCAGCAGAAAAGGAGTTTGTCAAGCGAGTTAAGGCTCGCATGGCTGAGTTGGAGAAGGAGAGGTATACAAATGTGGAAGGATTCAAACTCTACAATGCCGAACATATAGTGAATAAACTAAGCATTATGGACGATCCTGAATTGACGACTCTGTTGAAGAAGAATGGTTTTGCGTTACAGAAATCCAACTACATACAGATGTTCCAGCTCTATGAGGAGAACGACTATAATATGGTGCCAAGCTACGTCACCACGGATATTATGCTCCAACTTTTCAGCCTCTACAATCGTTACGTGCTTGACGGCATCGAGCAGGAGTCTATAACTCCGGCTCTAAATAAGATGTGTGAGGGACTTTACAAAAAGTCAAAAGCAATAGCTGATACAATAAAGAATCCTGAACTTAAATTAATAGCTGATTTCTCAACCACATATTATGCGATAGCCCTTTCTTTACTTAATGAAAAGAAATACGAAGTGCCAAACTCATCCAAGGAGTCGTATGAAGCGGAGTTGGGTCTGATTAAGGGGGAAACGGATGAAAAATCTCCGCTTTTGGAGACAAATGTCAAGTTTGGCTATAGCTTGTTCAAACCTCGTGCCCAATATACGCGAACAGAAAATGCCAAACGATATTTCCGCACGATGATGTGGCTACAGACGGCTTACCTTTGCGCTGAAAACAATGGTTTGCAGAAAGCTCTGTTTATGGCGAAAGTGTTTAAGGATAGCGACGCTGGTGTGAAAGCGGCAGCAAAACAGGCATTTGAACCACTTGATTATTTGATGGGTGAGCCAAACAATATTCCGATTCTTGAATTGTCTGGCCTGTTGGACAAACTTGGAATTGCCGACTTTGAACAATTGCTGGATCCAAAGGTGATGGATGAAGCATCTGTAGCCATTGTCGAAGCCAACAAGAGCAAAAGCAGTATTCAGCCTAAGATTCAGATCAGCTGTCAGCCAAAAATCAATTTCATGCCGCAACGTTATGTCCCAGATGGCGACATCTTGAATATGATGGCAGACAGTTTGCCTAATGCTGCACGTGCTTATCCGCGTGGAGTGGATGTGTTTGACGCATTCGGAATAAAGGCTGCTAAAGCGCTCAACGATACTTTTTTCAAAGATAATAAAGAGTGGAAGGAGTATCCTATGTACAGAAAGAAGGCGAGTGATAAATTCTCGTCTTTCAACGAATGGAACAAAACCGCCTACAACAAATGGATCCACATGTTGGTCGAGTTGCAGAAACCAGACAAACAATATCCTGGCTACATGCAAACAAGCAGTTGGCAGCTGAAAAACTTGAACAGCGCTCTTGCCTCATGGTCGGAATTGAAGCACAATACGGTTCTGTATGCGGTGCAGCCAATGTGCGCGGAATGTGGAGATGGTGGAGATGACCATTTGCCTGATCCTGAGCTCGTCGGTTATGTGGAGCCTAATTTGAGATTCTGGAAAACTTTAAGACAAGCCATAGAGCAAACTTACGAAATGGCAAAACTCGCAGGATATGATGTGAATGATAATTTTGAGGCAGGCCGAACCCTGAAAGGTCAGACTGAATCCCTTTTGAAAACTGTTGACTTTCTAATCCGTATCAGTGAGAAGGAGTTGCAAGGCAAACGACTTACAAGTGAGGAGTATGAGACAATAAGGACACTCGGCAGTAATGTCGAGTATATGACGTTAGGATTCCTGACAGATCGTAAACAATATCCTGATTGGACAGCAGTGGCTGACGTAGACAAAAAGATGCCTGTGGTGGCTGACATCTATACTAGAAACGTATTGTCATGTAAAAAGAGCGGAATCCTCCACACTGCTGTAGGAAGAGCCAACACTATTTATGTCGTGGTGGAAATAAACGGCTATTACTATCTGACACGTGGAGCGACATTTAGCTACTATGAGTTTGTCCGTCCATTAAACTCTCGCCTGACTGACGAGGAATGGCAAAAATTGAATGAGAGCGACCAGTGTCCGAACGTTCCGGATTGGATAACACCGTTCATGATAAACAAGCCGGTAAAGAAAGATAATGTGGACTATCTCTATTCGTCAGGCTGCTAAATTCATCATCTTTGTTTTAGCCGTAATAGCAAATAGCTGTTCCTCTGGAGACGTGAATTATCGCGTCTCCACAAACAAAGATGAACTAAGCATTGTGTTTACGGGAGATGTTTTGCTCGACCGTGGTGTGAGGAAACAGATAGAGCGTAAAGGAATCGACTATATCTTTTCGGCTGTAAAAGATTCGTTTCTGGCGGCTGATGCGACGGTGATAAATCTTGAATGTCCGCTTACCGACGTCTACACACCGGTGATGAAAAAATATATTTTCAAGGCTGATGAGAAATGGGCAGCGTCGCTAAAACAATATGGCGTCACTCATGCCGCAATGGCCAACAACCATACTTACGACCAAGGAAGCACAGGTTTGCTGAATACAGTCAGGGCTTTAAAAGACAATGATATCATACCTATGGGTTTTGGCTTTACGGATGAAGAGCGACTCAAACCTGTTGAATTGGAAAAGAACGGAATAAAAGTGGCTCTGTTCAACAGCGTTTTTCTCCGACTTGAAAACTGGATCCAGACTGACGGGGAACCGGGAATTTGTATGGTGAAGGGAAATGAGTTGGCTGCCCGGATTTCATCTTATAAGCAAAAACATCCGGATACAAAAATAATTGCGGTTGTGCATTGGGGCGTGGAGTTTATGCCGTACCCTTCGCATCAGCAACAGATGGATGCTATGCTATTGGCAAGTGCCGGCACGGATGTGATTGTAGGGCATCATCCGCATATAGTGCAGCCTGTAAAAAATGTCATGGATTGTACTGTGATTTATAGTCTTGGTAATTTTGTCTTTGATCAAAGTAGGGAGGATGGCAACAAGGCAAAGATGGCTAAAGTGACATTCCGAAAAAATGAGACTGAGGTCATCCTGTACGACATAGATATTGTGAAATGCAGACCAGAGGTTAGTAGAAAGTGAAATAATAAGTAATAATTGTTTGATATATTGAAAAATGCTGTAAAAAGTTTGTAATTTTGCACTCCAAAAACGAACAGCCCGTAAAACGAAAATGCAAATGTTAGATATAGAGTCGATTCGCAAGGATTTTCCGATTTTAGGCCAGAAAGTCTACGGAAAACCGTTAATATATTTTGACAATGCGGCCACTACACAGAAGCCGCAGATAGTGTTGGATACTATTGTCGGAAATTATTCCACACAAAATGCCAACATCCATCGTGGTGTTCATTTTTTGAGTCAGACGGCTACAATGGCTCATGAGGAGGCTCGAGCAACTGTGCAGAAATTCATCGGGGCTGAAAAGTCGTGTGAGATAATCTTCACTCGTGGCACAACTGAGGCAATCAACCTTGTGGCTGATTCTTTTGTAAGAAGCCAGTGTGTGGACGGTGATGAAATCATCGTGTCGGAGATGGAACATCATTCCAACATTGTGCCTTGGCAACTTCAGCAACAGAGAAAAGATATCAAGATAAAGGTGATTCCGTTTGATGAACGCGGACATCTTCAGGTGGAAAAATTGGAGGAGATGATTACATCGCGCACCAAGCTGGTGTCTGTCACTCACGTCTCCAATACACTTGGCACAGTCAATCCTGTGGAAGAAATCGTGCGAATAGCACACGCTCATAATGTGCCTGTCCTTGTTGACGGTGCACAATCCACTCCGCATATAAAGGTGGATGTGAAGAAACTTGATGTTGACTTCTTTGTCTTCTCAGGACACAAGGTTTACGGTCCGACGGGCATAGGTGTGCTTTATGGCAAAGAGGCATGGCTCGACAAACTGCCTCCATATCAGGGTGGTGGTGAGATGATTAAGAATGTAAGTTTTGCTGGCACCACATTCAATGAACTTCCATTTAAGTTTGAGGCTGGCACCCCCGACTATATCGGGTCAACAGCATTGTCAGCCGCACTCAACTACGTCTCTGCGATTGGAATTGAGAAGATCCACGCATACGAGGAGTCATTGCGTCTTTATGCGGAAGAGAAGATGAAGGAGATCGAAGGAATGCGATTCATTGGAGAGAATGACCAGAAGAGCGGATTGGTTTCATTTTTGGTTGGCAATATTCATCCATACGACGTCGGCACACTATTGGACAAGTTGGGAATTGCTGTCAGAACAGGACATCATTGCGCGGAGCCGGTGATGCATCATTTTGGAATAGAAGGTACGGTGCGTGCATCGTTTGCCGTCTACAATACAAAAGAGGAGATTGATGTCTTCGTCGCAGGATTGGCAAGAGTGGCATCAATGTTTAACAGAAAGAAGCATTAATTACAGATATGAGTTTGATTGACGAAAGAGAAGAGGAGATCATAGAGGAATTCTCATTCTCAGATGATTGGTTGGATATTTACCAGTTGATTATAGACAAGGGTAACGACGGTGCCGGAATTGACGCCCGTTACAAAGACGACAGCCATTTGATAGAAGGATGTCAGAGTAAAGTGTGGGTGAATGCGGAGTTGGTAGATGGTAAGGTATATTATCAGGGAGAGAGCAACACTGAGATCGTCAACGGAATAGTCTCAATCCTTGTTTATATTTTGTCTGGCAATGAGCCTCAGGATATTCTTGATGCAAAACTTACTTTCATCGACAAAATCGGTTTGCAGGAGCATCTTACGCCGACTCGTTCCAACGGTATGTTGGCGATGATCAAGCAGATGAGGCTGTATGCGATGGCATTTGCAGCGCAGCAACAAAAATAATGTATTATGTATGAAGTGTTAAAAAATGCACTTTGTCCGCTCTTTTTGATTCACGCGGCTGTGCTGTTGGTGTTGGGGATAAAAGCGGCGTTTGTCACACATGGGTTCAACCGCATCGACCTGCTTGTCTATCTGATATGTGTCACGATAGCAGGAGCATGGTTTGCCGCCGATTTAGGAGGAGACGCGATTGCGGTCAATTCCGTCTTCAACCTTATATTTTCAGCATGCATGCTCTATTATTTGGGTGCGGACTTGAAATGGACCACAATCTTGAGCATTCCATTTTGTCTGTTGACGGTGGGGTTGGCGATGGTGATATAAAAACATAGAGGTTTACTAAGGGAGTAACATCTCAATCACCGTACTATCGCAATTCATTAGAGAAAACGAAAAAAGATTTAGGTAAACAAAATAAAGGCGAGTCGATTGACCCGCCTTTGTCATTGTATGTTAGGGTTCAAATTAGAACTTGAATCCTAGGAAGATACGCAAATTGTCGAATTTTGTTTTTGTTTCAGCGATTGTGTTAACAGCATTGTTTAAAGAGTCCTCCTCTTCGTCGTCGAACCAATCTACAGATTTCAAATGAGCGAAATTGTATTCAACACCAGCCTGGAATACCTTGAAACGGAATGCAGCTCCAAGGAAATGAGAGAATCCGAATCCCCATTTTGTGTCTTCCAATGAATCATAAATTGCGTTGTCTAAGCTAGATTCTACTGCTGACATAGCCATTGTAGGACCTACGTTGTAGAAGGCATCAATAGCCATTTCATTACCCAAGTAGAATGTTCCGATAACACCTGGCATTAATAGACCTATCTGAGCATTTGTGGAATTTAGATACTCTACTCCTTCTTTCTCCCATTTAGATTTTCCGACAGCGATATCCAACCAACGAGCGTCGATAGCAATACCGAAGTTGCCTGGGTTAGCTACATACCAACGGTTGTCTATGCTTGCTCCAAACAATGGCTTGTTTGAACGATTCTCGTCTTTTTTCCACTCGCTGTCGCCTGACAATGGACCTAGGTCTACTTCTGCCTTCTGTGCTCCATAATTACTTCCGCAGATTCCAGCGTGTATCTTCAATCCGAAACCGTTGTCATCTCCTTGCTCTTGAGCAAACACAGACATACTGAATAATGTGGCAGCTAGTAAAAATAATTTTTTCATTCTGTAAAATTTAATAATAATTATGTCCCAAATATATAATTAGGATTGCGATAGAAGTTGGAACGAATCCTTCTCTCGTAACCGTTTGCAAAAATATATTCTTGACTGTAAACAACACTGGAAAAATCCCTTTTTTTTGTACGAAATGCCAGATTTTAATGATATTTAACATAATTGTTGAGCAATTTTAGAAATCGCAACACTTTTTAAGAAAACTTATCTGTGTTTTTCTCCACCGTTTTGATTTAGAAGTTTTTTTGTGTGGATGAATTTTATTTGACATCATTTATTTTAACGTGAATACGACGAAATCAAAAAGATAGTTGGAGTGTCTTAAATGAGGATTGTTAAGGGCCCATGTTTGATTGATATTGGTCCTAACCCCTTCCCACGTGCGAACCGTAGGCGAGCACATAAATTTAATAAAACCACAGCGAGAAAAAGTTCACAAAGAAAGACTTCGTCTTTTTATGAGAAAAGGAGGTTAAATATTAATCAGAAAGTGGAAAATGATTCACAAATTAAAATTCATCTCTAAGTTTGCAGTATGATTGATTTTCGCAAAATCTCGCTGTGCTCATTTTGCGAAAATCAACAAAATCAAACAAAAGAATTTGCAGATGACAACATCCAAAGTTGTCATAAAAACGATGCGAACTAACGCTATTTTACGTGATTTGGACGAATTTGAGGATTATAAAGATTTGAACATTCTCTGTGAAGTATGTATATGTGTCATATTATATATATGTATATTCCAAAGTACGCAAATGATTTTGCATTCCTCATTTCGAATTTCACTTTGAAAATATTATCTTTGCGGTAGAACTAATTTTCGACTAATTATGAATGCCATTGAAAGGGTAGGCGATTATAGCAGATTGATGTGGAAAACATTTTCCAAACCAGACAGTTGGAAAATGTTTGGCAAACAATATGTGCGTGAACTTCACAAGCAGGGTATCAACTCTCTGCCGATTGTGTGTATCATATCGGTGTTTATCGGTGCGGTGATCTGTATTCAGATGAGAATCAATACGGAGAGTCCGTTCCTTCCGTCACAGCTTACGGGTTATGCCACTCGTGAGACTATGATCCTGGAGTTCTCTTCTGCGATTTTGTGTCTGATCCTTGCTGGTAAGGTGGGGTCTAATATCGCGTCTGAAATTGGAACAATGAGAATCACAGAGCAAATTGATGCTTTGGATATTATGGGTGTAAATTCTGCCAACTATCTTATTTTGCCAAAGATCCTGGCGTTTGTCACAATGATCCCTTGTCTTGTCACATTCAGTATCACGACGGGTTTGCTCGGTGGTTTCGGAGTGGCTTTGTTTACGGAAATGATCACTCCGATGGAATATGAGCAGGGTATCCAATACTCGTTTTTGCCATATAGTATCCAGTATTCTATAGAGAAGAGCTTGGTGTTTGCGTTTATCGTGACGTCGATAGCTTCTTATTATGGCTACACAGTCAAAGGTGGAGCTCGTGAAGTGGGAAAGGCAAGTACAAATGCGGTGGTGAATAGCAGTGTGATCATCCTGTTGTTCGACGTGATGTTGACTAAATTGTTGTTGTCCTAAAAAGTTGAGATATGATTGAGGTTAAGAATGTAAACAAATCGTTTGATGGCAAGCAGGTGTTGTTCGACATCTCTGCCAATCTGCTCGAGGGACACGCAAATCTGATTATCGGTCAGAGTGGTAGCGGAAAGACGGTACTAATGAAATCTGTGGCTGGAATCTATCGTATCGACAGCGGTGAAATCCTATACGACGGAAGAAATATCTCTCAGATGAAGTCGAATGAGCTTAATCTTTTGCGACGTGAGATTGGTATGCTTTTCCAGGGATCTGCGTTGTTCGACTCTCTTACAGTGAAGGATAATGTGATGTTCCCATTGCGTATGTTCTCTAATAAGAGTGAGGAGGAGATGGAGGAAAGAGCTCGTTTTTGTTTGGAAAGAGTGGATCTTCTCCGTGCTTTGGATCTCTATCCGTCTGAAATCAGTGGAGGTATGCAGAAGAGAGCCGCTATCGCCAGAGCTATTGTGCTGAATCCAAAATATTTGTTTTGTGATGAGCCAAACTCCGGACTTGATCCCAAGACATCTTTGCTTATCGACCGATTGATCCTTGAAATCACTCATGAGTATAACATCACTACAATTATCAACACTCATGATATGAACTCAGTGATGGAGATAGGTGAGAACATCGTCTTCATTAGCAAGGGTCATAAAAGTTGGCAGGGCAACAACACGGAGATTTACGACACAGGAAACGAGGATTTGGAAAACCTTATCTTTGCTTCCGACTTGTATAAGAAAATTAAGAAGGCCCACCAGATGGGTATTTAAATATGGGATTTTTCAGTAAACCAGAAATACGTCAGTTCAACTACACTCCACGCTATTGGGATCCTCGCAAGGAGGAGATGGAGCTGCGTAGAGCGCGAATCCGTAAGCAATTGCAGGAGGAAATGGAACGTACGGCTCAAAAAGATGATGCTGACGACATGGACTTTGTCCCTAGATCATCTGCTAAAACGGATGATTACGAGTCGAACACTCCTCACCGCACCACTTTGCAACATGGCTTCCTTCGTGAGCAGCGGGGAAGATCAGGTGTCTCTGACGAAAACAAGTTCACCAAGGTTGTCTTAATATCAGCGGCGGTGTTGGTCGTTTACTTAATCCTAAAATTTTTTGGAATCTGAATAAACTATGGACGATATAATACATTTGCTTCCTGACACGGTCGCCGACCAGATTGCTGCGGGTGAGGTGGTGCAGCAGCCAAGCTCGGTGATCAAGGAGCTTGTGGAGAATTCCATCGACGCAGGTGCGACGGAGATTCGTGTCATAGTGAAGGATGCCGGACGCACACTGATTCAGGTGGTCGACAATGGCAAGGGCATGAGTGAGCAGGATGCCGTTGTGGCTTTCCAGCGTCATGCCACGTCAAAGATCCGTTCGGTGGAGGATTTGAGTGTGCTTTGCACGATGGGATTCCGTGGTGAGGCTCTTGCCAGTATCGCAGCTGTCGGACATGTGGAGCTGCGTACCAGACGAGAGACTGATGAACTTGGCACGCAGGTGCTGATATCAGGAGGCACAATAGAGGCTGTCAACAAGGTGTCGTGCCCTGTCGGAGCGAATTTCTCTGTCAGGGATCTATTCTATAATGTGCCTGCCCGACGCAAGTTCATGAAGAGCGACAATGTTGAGTTTGGCAATATAGAGCGTGATTTTATCCGTATCGCTCTTGTCTATCCCGACGTCTTTTTTGAACTTTACCATAACGACAAGCTATGCTATAGCTTGAATAAAAGCAATATACGTGAAAGAATCGGCAATATTTATGGTAACAATCTGAACAGTAAGATGCTTTCAATCGGTGCCGAGACGACAATGGGAAAAATAAGCGGATATGTCGGCACTCCCGAAACTGCGATCAAGCGCAACAAAAAGCAGTTTTTCTTCGTCAATGGCAGATATATGGAGCATCCGTATTTCAGAAAGGCGGTGACAAGCGCATACGACCGTCTCCTTCACGACGGCACGTCGCCAAGTTTTTTCATATATTTTGAGGTCGATCCGCATCAGATAGATGTCAATGTCCATCCTACCAAGACAGAAATCAAGTTTGAATATGAGCAGGATCTGTATAAGGTGTTGACGGCAGTTGTCAGAGAGTCGTTGGGAAAATGCAATATATTCCCGACTTTGGATTTTGACATCAATGTGAATGATGCCTATGTCCCTGGTTTTGAGAAGGCAACACTGGAGGCTCCGGATCTGAATATAAACACGGATTTTGACCCGTTCAAAGATTTTGACTCGTCATTTTCGTCGTCGAAAAGCAGTTCAGGCGGAAGAACTTCCGGATGTGGCGGACGATTTAAGCCAAACGACAACGAAAGCACATTCGGCGATATTTACGACTATTTTGAGAAAGCCGCACCTGAGATTCCGACCGGAACCAATGCGATAGATTATCAGGACATTCCGTCAACTTTGGATATCAGAGAAACTCAAACTGTCAATAATGGCTTCAGCGGATCTTTGTTGCAGCCGACGGAAATACGTCCGAAAATCAGCAGTTGTTTCCAGCTTGCCGGCCGCTATATCGTGGCATCATCGGGGGATAATCTTATTTATATAGATCAGCGCAGGGCTCATATCCGGGTGCTGTATGAAAAATTCTTGTCGGAGTTGAAAGATTCTCCGATCCCATCGCATCAGGTGATGTTCCGTCAGACACTTGAGCTTTCCGCTGCGCAATCAGCGACTGTGGAGGAGATAATGCCACAGCTGAATAATCTTGGCTACGATCTGCAACTGATCACACGTGATGTTTATGAGATCCGTGGAGTGCCTGCCGACAAGACAAACGAAGACAATGTGGCGACGTTGCTTGGAATCGTCTCGTCTATTTCGGAAGGTGAGGTTGGAGATGATTTCGTCATGAACGACAAAGTGGCTCAGAGCATGGCGGAAAGCCAGGCTATACGCTACGGCAAAGAGATGAGCGAGGCGGAAGTCAAACATTTGTGCGAATCGCTTTTTGCGTGTGACAATTATAATTTTACGCCAGACTGCAAACCGATTATGTCGGTTGTGTCGGCAGAAGAGATAAAGAAGAGGTTTAATTAGTTAGAATATGGAAGCAAAATCAACACCGGTATTGCTACTTACTGGTTACCTAGGTAGCGGAAAGACAACTTTGGTAAACCATATTTTGTCTAACAAGCGAGGTATCAGATTCGCTGTTATCGTGAACGACATCGGCGAGGTGAACATTGATGCCGATCTGATTCAGAAGGGTGGTATTGTCGACAAGAAAGACGACAGCCTTGTGGCGTTGCAGAACGGATGTATCTGCTGTACGTTGAAGATGGATTTGGTGGAGCAGGTCAATGAAATTCTGATGCAGAATAAATTCGACTACATCGTGATCGAGGCGAGCGGTGTATGTGAGCCGGCTCCAATTGCTCAGACCCTTGTGTCTCTTCAGCAGATGAGCAGCAAGTATGCTGGCAGAGAGGCATGTTATTTGGATAGCATCGTCACTGTTGTGGACGCTCTTCGTTTGCAGAGTGAGTTTGAGTGTGGCGACGCGTTGAAGAGCAAAGATCTTGATGAAGAAGATATTGAAAACCTTGTGATTCAGCAGATTGAGTTCTGTAATATAATTCTGCTCAACAAAGTGTCGGAAGTGGAGAAATCTGAGCTCGCTAGAATCAAAGAGATTATCAAGACACTTCAGCCATACGCAGAGATCATTGAGTGTGATTATGCGGATGTGGATTTGGATAAGATTATCAACACAAGAAGATTCCAGATGGAGAAAGCGTCTATCTCTGCTGGATGGATAAAGGAGTTGGAGCGTCCGTTGACTGATGAGGAGAAAGCCGACGCGGAGGGTCACCATCATCATCACCATGACCATGACGACGATGAGCATGAGCATCACTGTCATCACCATGATCATGACGACGACGATGAGCATGAGCACCACTGTCATCACCATCACCACCACGATGATGACGATGAAGAATGTGAACACCACCATCACCATGAAGATGGCAAGGAGTGTGATGATCCACATTGCAGCTGCCACCATCACCATCATGATGGAGGAGAAGTTGAGGAGTATGGCATCGGAACATTCGTATACTACCGTCGACCTGCATTCAACCTTGACAAATTTGAGGCTTTTGTCTCAAAGAAATGGGCAAAGAATATCATCCGTTCGAAGGGAGTGTGCTATTTCAGCATAAATCCGGAGATGTCGTATATGTTTGAGCAGGCTGGTGTCCAGAAGAAAGTCACAGAGGCAGGACAATGGTTCTGCACAGCTCCAGAGGATGAACTGAAGGAAATCCTAGCGGAGAATCCGGAGATTCTGAACGACTGGGATGAGAAGTATGGCGACAGAATGCAGAAGATCGTGTTCATCGGACAGAAGATGGATAAGGAGAAGATCATCGCAGAATTGGACGCTTGCTTGGAGAAATAATTATAGCTTAGATTGATTCATCTAATAATTGGCCATAAAAATGGCAAAAATACTTGAAATACGTAACAGTACGGCTGAGTTTCTCACCTTTCTTGCTCAAAACAAAGAGGATGGGGGCAGGTTGTGTATATGGATGAAACAATCTGGGCAACACAAATAGCAATGGCTTAATTGTTTGATGTTAATGTTAAGACGATTAACGAACATTTGACAAATGTCTTTGCAGAAGGAGACTTGATTCAAGAACGAACTATCCGGAAAATCCGGATAGTTCAACTTGCTCAATTCTGGACGCAATCGAATACTACAGGATATTAGTCCAGTCAAAAGAATCTATCTTGACAAGAACTTGCAGTACCAGGAGGTAATACAGGCTTTCAGCTAGACAAACCGATTGTACAACAGTTTGGAGAAGCTTTCATCTGACCGACGCCAACATCAACGAGTACAGCCGTTTCGACAACCTCATGGCGATCGTGGACTAGAACAAGGGGCTGCCTATATAGGCAAGCCGGAATGTTCGTTGTCAAAAGGGATAGTGACAAGGTGCTGAGGAAATATATCATAACAGGAGAAACCAGCTGTAATCTTATTATTGATCATAGAAAATAAATTCCGATTTATATGAAGATTGTTGAATATACTTTTAGTAGATTGTGCTTCAAGGCTGATGTAATTGAATCCTTGGAGAATAACGATGTTTTTATTGTACATACTCCAGATGGCAGTTTTCGCATGACAAAAGCAGACTTCTATAGAGTATTTCCCAAAATACCTAAAACAAAAAGTTATCAAGAGAGAGGAATTTATCACTGCAAATATCCGCCGCAGCGAGCAATGCAATTTTTAACGGAATCGGTTTCCAATCATCAAAAAAGTATGGATTTGATTGGTGACGAAATTCGAGAAAAGATAAAAGAGATTGGTTTACTGTGGCATAAGTCAGAACATAATCCTCATATTGATGAGGAAATAATGAATCATTGGGAAGGGATAATTGAAACATGGATTAAAGATGAAAGCATGCCTTTGATAGTCAGAAAGAATACGGATAAGAGAGGACAGGCGTTTCGCCACCCCAGTGGTCGAGAAATAATAATTTCAGATAATACATTCGCTATCTGGATTTATGGTAGAGTTTTAAGAAAAGAAATTTATTCCCTGTTCCAACTGAAGGATATGCTGAGTCAGAATAAAATACCAATGGTTTTTATGCAAACAGCGGATGTAAGAGAAAAAGGGAAATACACAAAACCATTGGGGAACTTCTCTTTACCAGGATGGAAGTTATGCCATATTGAGCCGATTGGATTCAATACCAATAAGAGTTTGGAAGAAATAGATATTAATGATCTTAAAGAACATTTTAGGAAGTACGCAAGTCCTAGAAATATGTTTGTTCTTCCGAAAGAGATCGGTTATTTAGGAGAATTACCTATTTTCATTGAAGAACAGAAATACCAATAAATCCCGATTTATCGCATTAGTTCGTTGTCAAAAGGGATTATCATCAGCGGGGAGAGACAGCTTTAAGGGTCATTTATCAAAATAAATTTATATTTTGCCGAAAATCAGAATGCATTTAAATATGAAGAAATTTATTCTATTAGCGTGTCTTTTTTCTTGGGGATTGTTGTCTTGCAATAAAGATGAAGACGAAAAGAATTATTGCAGTAAGGTAGCAAAGCCTATAAATAGATTTGGACATGCTGGACAATATACTTACACTTGTGGCCATTGTGGAAACAATGTAAGCGAGCCGGCAAAAAAAATGTGTCCAACTTACAATTGTTGGTTCAAATAAGTATGAAGGTTCAACAAATAAAATAAATAGAATGAATTCTTTATTCTTGATATTTTATTTGCAACACCCAAAATAGTAAGGCAAAAGGTTACTTTAGTACCATTAGAAAAAAACAAGGTATTGCCTTCCAGGCAATGGCATACTGATGTATTTATAACCCGAGACTTTGTCCCGGGTTATTCTCGTTGCACTCGGTAGAGCCTTCCAGGCTTCTATTGCGAATTGATTGGAAAATGTAGCGGATACATTTTGTTTGGAATAAAGAACCAATTCTTTTCTAATGTTGAAAAACAAATGCGAGAAAAATGCTTTGCAATCACATTATTATGTAAATTTGTAGAATTATAGTGCGGAAATGCACTTTGAAACATAAATAAAAATGGAAATTTCAATTATAGTAGCGACAAGCAAAAACAATGTGATTGGCAGAGACGGTGGAATACCTTGGCATTTGTCTGCAGATTTGAAACGTTTTAAGGCTCTTACAACAGGTCATCCGATTGTGATGGGCAGACGTACATTTGAGTCGATCGGTCGTCCGCTTCCAGGCAGACGCAATATTGTGATCTCAAATTCCGTTAATGCTATTGAAGGGTGTGACGTCATTAAAAGTGTGGATGATTTGTTGAACGACAAATCGTTGGATGGAATGATCTTCATCATTGGCGGAGGCGAGATATACAAACAATTTTTGCCTTACGCAAAGAAAGTTTATCTGACTGAGGTGGAGACAGAAATTGTGGATGGCGACACGTTCTTCCCTGAATTGAATCCAATGGAGTGGATTGAGGTCGGCAGAGAGAGTCATGAGGCTGACGAGAAGAACGACTTCAACTATTCGTTTGTCGACTACGAAAGATTTTAAGTATGAAGAATAAAAACTATTCTATTTGTTTCGTTGCCGCTCTATTCCTGTTGGCTGTCTCTTCTTGCTCTGTGAACAAGAAAATCCGTAAGGCCGACAAGAAATATGAGATCGGTGAATACCATAAGGCGGCGAGCATCTACAAAACGGCGTATTCTCGTGTGAAATTGTCTGAGAAGCAGACGAAAGGCTATGTGGCTTACCGATTGGGAGACTGCTATGACAAGATCGGAGCGACGGACAAGGCGGAGAGAATGTTGGCAAACTGTGTGCGATACAAGTATGCCGACACTACATCATATCTTCTTTACGCTGACGTCCTTCGTAAGCAGAAGAAAAATAAGGAGGCTGCCGAGATGTACGACGTCTACTTGAAGCATGATCCTAATTCACTTGTGGCTCTCAACGGAAAACTTTCTGCTTTGAAATATTCAGAGTGGGAGAAAGCAAAGCGACGTTATGAGGTGTTCAAGGATCCATTCTTCAACAGCAAGAAAAGCGAAAGCAGTCCCCGCTATCCCGGCGGCGACAGCACAATTGTCTATTTCGCTTCGTCGCGCGACAACAAACAGACAGCGCATAAGGTGAGCAATATCACTGGAACTCCGAATAATGATATCTACTTTGCTAAAAAGAATGCTGTCGGCAAATGGGATAATCTTGAACTTGTTGATTCTGACATCAATACAGAAGATGACGAGGGTAGTCCAGCATTCTCGTCGGATGGAAAAATCATGCTTTTCACTCGTTGCCGATACGTGAAGGGTGAGACTCATGGAGGTGAAATCTGGATGTCGCAGCGTCAGAGCGGAAAATGGGGAAAGGCTACTCGTGTAATGGTGTTGAAAGACAGCTCGGTGACGGTGGCCCATCCTGCATTGTCGCCCGATGGCAACTGGCTTTATTTCGTCTCTGATATGCCGGGAGGAATCGGAGGAAAGGATATCTGGAGATGTATGAAGACGGGAGAATCCTATTCTGCGGCTGAAAATCTTGGCCCGGACATCAACACAGATAAAGATGAGATGTATCCGTTCATCCGTGAGGATTCCACTCTTTATTTCTCTTCTAACGGACATGAGGGATTCGGTGGCTTGGACATCTATCGCGCTAAAGAGGACACAGCAAAGAAATGGGTGGTGGAGAACATGGGTGCTCCAATCAACTCCAATGGCGATGATTTTGGAATCTCGTTTGTGGCAGGAGCGGAGCAAGGAGCATTCTCCAGCAACCGTGGTGAGATGAAAGGCTACGATAAAATCTATACATTCGTCGCTCCTCCTATCAGATATATCATATCTGGCAAGGTGAAGAACACTGACGGTGATGCTTTGGGTGACGCGAATGTCAGAATTGTAGGTACGGACGGAACAAATGTGAAACTGAAAACCAAAAATGATGGTTCTTATTCGTTTGAAGTCAAGCCGGGAGTGGAATATGTGATGCTTGGCAATTGCCGTGGCTATTTGAACGAGAAGAATGCGGTCAACACTCTTGGACTTGAGGATTCAAAAACGTTTGATGTCCCATTCACATTGGCATCTGTTTCAAAACCGGTCGGCCTTGACAATATCTTCTTTGAGTTTGGTAAGGCAACGTTGACAGCAGAGTCGTCAAAATCATTGGATAAGTTGGTGAAACTGCTTAAGGATAATCCAAACATCACGATAGAGATTGGAGCTCACACAGATAAGGTCGGTAGTGCGGAAGGCAATCTTGCTTTGTCTGGTGAACGTGCACAGAGCGTAGTCAACTATCTGATCAAGGGAGGCATCGAAGCCCCACGTCTGACTGCAAAAGGATATGGAAAGACAAAACCTGTTGTGGCTGACAAGAATTTGGCTAAACAGTATACGTTCTTGAAAGAGAATGATGAATTGAATGAAGATTTTATCGACGCACTTTCAAAGGAGGATCAGGAGATTGCCAACAAAATCAATCGTCGAACTGAGTTCCGTGTGTTGAAGACCACATATAATATGTATTAGAAGAAAGACAAGATGAGACAATATTTGGATTTACTGCAGAAAGTGTTGGATGAAGGGGTCGTAAAGGGCGACCGTACTGGCACTGGCACAAGAAGCATATTCGGACATCAGATGCGTTTTTCAATGAAAGACGGATTTCCGTTGGTGACGACAAAGAAAGTTTATTTCAAAGGCGTGTTGCATGAATTGCTATGGTTTTTGAAAGGAGACACTAATATAAAGTATCTTGTCGACAACAATGTGCATATATGGGATGAGTGGGCTGATCCTGATGGCGGACTAGGACACGTATACGGCTACCAATGGAGAAGTTGGCCAGATTATAATGGCGGACATATCGACCAGATCAAGGAAGTTGTGGAGACAATCAAAAATAATCCTAACTCACGCAGAATCATAGTGTCGGCATGGAATGTGGCAGATATCGACAATATGAATCTTCCTCCGTGCCACTGCTTCTTCCAGTTTTATGTGGCGGATGGAAAATTGAGTCTGCAACTTTATCAGAGAAGTGCTGACCTGTTTTTGGGTGTGCCGTTCAATATCGCAAGTTATTCGTTGCTTCTTCTAATGATGGCTCAGGTGACGGGATTGGAACCAGGCGATTTTGTCCACACATTCGGCGACACACATATCTACAACAACCATATAGAGCAGGTGAAACTGCAGTTGTGCAGAGAGCCATTGCATCTTTCGAGAATCAGGTTGAATCCGGATGTGAAGGATATTTTTGATTTCACGGCGGACGATATCGTGTTGGAGAATTACGAATGTCACCCACCAATCAAAGGTGCCGTCAGCGTATAACGTAGAGACGTACGGTCGTGCGTCTCATAATGCGGTCGTGCGATTCGGGAATCTTGACGTAGAAAACACACGTCTGCAATAAAAATAATTAAATGATAATGATATAGTAGCGAATTTTCACTACTTTTGGAGAAATATTTAAATCAAAACAAAGCTCATGAGATTTTCAGTGAATAGCGACGAGTTGATGGCTCGTCTTACAGCGACAAGCCGTGTGATGGCTTCAAAGACGGCGTTACCAATTCTCGATAATTTCCTTTTTAATTTGACAGACAGTACATTAGAGTTGACTGCCTCAGACGGAGAGACTTCCATGGCTACAAGAATGGATGTCGAGAACGTTGAAGGATCAGGAATGATAGCGTTGCCTGCAAAACTTTTGTTGGACACATTCAAGGTGCTTCACGGCAGAACCGTCGACTTCGATATCGACATGAACACATATGCTGTCAAGTTGAGTTCGGGTTCATGGAAAGCTGAATATAATGGAGTAGACGGAGATGCATATCCAAAACTGACATCTTTGGATGCAAGCAACACTAATACAGTCCGTATGCAGGCTCAGACACTCTCTTTGGGAATATCTCACACAATTTTCGCAGTCAGCACAGACACTCTTCGTCCAACGATGATGGGAATTTTCCTTGACATTGACGCTGCGGACAATAAAATCACTTTTGTCGCAACAGATATGTTCCACCTTTCTCAGGTGAAATCCTCAATAGTTGAGGCTTCCGGCAATTGCTCTGTGATCCTTCCAGCAAATGCGGCGAAATTGTTGAAGACTATCCTCGGCAAGGAGGGAGAGGATGTTGTTGTGTCGTGGGATGCAAAGAATATCTTGTTTGAACTTAATGATTTCACATTGGTTTGCCGCCAGATTGAAGGAAACTTCCCTAACTATAAGAATGCTATCTCAATCCAGTGGAATAAAGAGTTGGTGATCGACCGTAACTCATTGATATCTGCTGTCAGACACATTGAGCCATTTGCAGAACAGTCTAACAAGGGAGTTAAGTTTGATGTACGTGAGAACCAGATTACAGTGTCTGCCCAGAGTTTGGACTACGGCACAGCGGCTACAGAGGATGTTGTTTGCGCGTATAGTGGAGAACCATTTGAGATGACATTCAAGACAGAGTCTATCACAAACTTCTGTTCGTACATGGAGACATCGGATGTGGTGATGAAGATAGAGAGTCCATACCGTGGAGTGGTTGTCGAGCCATTGTTCAACACTTCGGATGAAGGAGAAGATCATCTGAACTATGAGATGCTTTGCTTGGTAATGCCAATGACAACACTATAAACCTGCGTCGCATGAAATTGAATTTAACCAAACCGTTGATTTTCTTTGATTTGGAGTCGACGGGATTGGATATAGCAAAAGATAGAATCGTTGAAATTTCATATTTGAAGATTCATCCAAATGGGATGGAGGAGCAGAAAACCATCCGTATCAATCCAGATATGCCGATTCCAGCAAAGTCGTCAGCGATCCATCACATCAAAGATGAGGATGTCGCTGATTGCCCCAAGTTTAAGGATGTTGCCAAGCAGATTGCCGCTGATTTTCAGGGTTGTGATATCGCAGGATATAATTCCAACAAGTTTGATGTCCCGATGTTGGTGGAGGAGATGTTGCGATGTGAAATAGATTTGAATATCCGCAAGCATAATATGGTGGATGTGCAGACAATTTTCCATAAGATGGAGGCTCGCACATTATCAGCAGCATACAAATTTTATTGTGGTCAGGAGTTGGTGGGCGCGCATGGAGCTATGGCCGACACTAAAGCCACTTATGAAGTGCTTCAGGCTCAACTCGACAGGTATCCGGATTTGGAGAACGATATCAAGTGGCTTTCAAAATTCACTACGCAGAAGAGAGTCGTTGATTTTGAAGGACGTTTCATTTTCGATGATAATGATAATGTTGTTGTCAATTTTGGAAAACACAAGGGGAAAAAACTTAGAGATGTTTTTGTGACGGATCCCGGCTACTATGGCTGGATTCAACGAGGTGAGTTTAGCCTCGACACAAAACGTTGCGCGACACTTGTAAAATTAGGTCAATTATAATATTTATGGACAGGGTTAATCCCTGCCCATATTTTTTATACTACATAACATGCCAAACCATATATTTCAATTCAAGCAATTCACTATTGATCAGTCTTTATGTGCGATGAAAGTAGGTACAGACGGGGTGACGCTTGGTGCTGTGGCGGATGTGGAAAACTCGAGACGTGTTTTAGACATCGGTTGTGGCACAGGATTGTTGTGCCTGATGACGGCACAAAGAAATCAGATGGCGGAAATTGTGGGAATTGATATAGATGAAGATGCGGTGCGTGGGGCGATGCAGAATTGTGAGGCATCCAAGTGGAGCCGAAGAATCACCATCGTCGGCAAATCATTGCAGGAATTTGTAAAGACAGCACCGTCGACATTCGACAAAATAATCACCAATCCACCGTATTTTGAAGATAGTCTGAAAGCCCCCAAAGCCAGCCGTACGTTGGCGAGGCACACAGATAGACTTCCGTTCTCAGAATTGGCATCATCCGCGTCGACGCTACTGAGCGAGGATGGATCGCTTTCCATCATATTGCCAACGGACGCGCATGAAAAGTTTGAGAAGATAGCTGAGGAATATGGGTTATATTTAAGGAAAAAGACGTTGGTTTATCCTAAACCTGGTGCGGAAGTCAAAAGAGTGGTGGGAGAGTTTGTGAGAATTAAAAATGAAGAATGTAGAATAAAAAATGTAGATGTCGTGGAGTTGACCATTGAGACTGATGTCCGCCATCAATATACGGAAGAATATATAAGACTGACGAGAGAGTTTTATTTTAGGATGTAGATATTGATAAGATGTTCCAGATGGCAGAGTTCAGGAAATGAGGATTCCAAAGGGCGGCTCACTATTTCCGTGAGTACGTAAGCACGAGCGGAGAAAAAATGAGGGAATATAATCGGCTACGGTAGCCAATCGTCTTCGACGCTTGCCAACCATAGCCTGTTCTGATAACCGTTACCATGGTAGATAGAAGAGGGGTATTGTTGTTACACCCTTATTTAACGTAAGTTCGATGAATTGTAATCTGCGAATCATTTTCCACTTTATTATTGAATTCTCACCTCTTTTTCTCATGAAAAGGCGCAGTCTTTCTCTGTAAACTTTGTGCCTCTGTGATTTTATTAAATTCTGTGTGCTCGCCTACGGCTCGCACGTGGGGAAGGGGAAGGACGTTCCGTCCTTAACAATCCTCATTTATGACGCTCCAACTATCTTTTTAATTTCGTCAAATTCACGTTATTTAGTAACGGAATGTGGATTTGCTGACAACAGTTATAATTCCAACTCCGCTTTCTCCTTCTTTGTCAACTTATTATACACCAATTGGTAAGCTTGGTCAGTGAGATATTTGACCAGTTCAGAGGAGATTTCAGCGTCGTCGAGATGGATCTGCATCCACAGACGTTTATGCCAATGCCATGCCTGCTCGATGGCTGGGTATTGTGCCACCATTTCATCAAACATCTCCGGATCACATTTAAGAACAAAAAGGTTTGGCTTCTCCAATGGCAGCCCTGCGAAAATTTTTCCACCTATTCTGAATGCCACATAATCGTCGCCAAAAGGCATATCCTCAGTGGCATGAGGCTTACTTAAACAGTAGATACGAGCGTCTTCTATAGTCATAGTTTGGAATTTTATTGGTACAAAGGTAGGCAAAATCTAAAAAAATTGGATGTCTCAGTGAAAAACGAAAGAAATTCAATTTTAATGAGAAAGAAATTTAAGATTTTATTTTATTGATTTATAATAAAATATAACATTTTTTGAGAATTTTTATAAAAATGGCATGTTAAACATACAATGTTGGCATGGTTTTTGATATGTATATAGTGTACGTCGAGATGACGGATTCATTTTGTAGTTTAGTCCTAATATTAAATCCTTTTGTGCTACATTAAATGTGTAGTAAAATAGAGATATTTGAGCAATCAGGTATCTCTTTTTTTTGTTCTGTTTTTTTGGTTGAATAAGTGAACACTTAAAGTAATGTAATATTCCAATAAATGTTTATTAGCATTTTTTTTAATTATTGTTAATAAATGCTATCGAAATATTGTTGATTTTTAAAAATTATAACTTACTTTGCAAATTGTTAAAGTGGCGTAAGTCACGAAAGAAAGGATAATATTATTATAGTATAGACTTATATATCTATGTTTGCGAATAGTAAGAAAATAGTTTTGGCTCTGATTGCAGCGGTAGGATTTGCGGTTCCTTCGCATGCTGTGCATGAGGAATTCGTGGAAGGATACGAATTCTCGTCTTCTCAGGCCAGCTCTAAGATGCAGGAGCGTCCGATGTCATTATATAAAGATGGTAAGGTTGTGTTCTTCAAGGGAGACAGCGCTTATATGGCAAGAATAGGAGACACCTATGAATTGGTGGATATCGAACCATGCCCAGAGTTGCAGGATCTTGGAATTGAAGGAACATTTGCATACGATCAGAAGCGTCGTACGATATATTTTGCAAAGACGGATGAGGTAGGAAATTCGGATTTGTATGAGGCGAAGTGGATGGGCGGATCGTATACAGAGCCAGTGAAGCTTGAAATTCAGGGTTTGAATAAAGTAAGAAAGGCAATCAAAGGTAGTTCTACTGTGACAGCAGGTTGGACATACCGATACAATAGAATATCAGGATTTTTCAATCCAACAATCGCAAAGGGTGGAGACAGAATATATTTCTCTGCTGATTTCCCAAAGAAAAGTTTTGGTGGACGTGATATCTGGTATATAGACAGAGGTAAGGCAACAGACAATACACGTTGGAAGATGCCAGAGAATGCCAGTGATAGTATTATTCCGATGAATTCAAACGCGCGTGATGACTATGCGTGGTGTTATAATGACACATTGCTATATTTCGCATCCAACCGTGGAGGTGGATATGGCGGTTTGGATATCTATGTGTCTCGATTGAAGACAATCACTCGTGAGTCAACAGATACGACTACAGGTCAGGTTAATAAAGAAGAACTTGAAATTTGGGATACTCCGGTTCATTTGGATTCAGTATTCAACTCAAGTTCAAACGATTACAACATAATCGGATCTCCAAAAATCTGTTTGTTCATGTCAAACAGAACAGGAGGTAAGGGAAGTGATGATATTTATCGTCCAGCTCCATTTGTTGCGACGAGAGAGCCAGAGTTGGTGCCAGACTTTACAATTGATGAGCCTAAGGGATTCCACTGGGTGCTAATGTTCTTCGACTTCAACGTAGCAACGATGAAGCCAGAGTATGAGGCACAGTTGGATGAGTTGGTAAGCGCGATGAACGAGTTCCCAGGAGCAATCTTTGAGATTTCCGGACATACCGATGCCCGTGGATCAGACACATACAACATCAAGTTGTCACAGAAACGTGCCGACTATATCAAGGGAATGTTGATCAATCGTGGATTGGATCCAAGCAAGTTGGTGTCAGTCGGACGTGGATTCCACGATCCTGTGATTCCAAACGCACAGTCTGAGGCTGAGCACGAGCAGAACCGTCGTGCTGATATTAAGATTTTGAATGAATAAGAGAGAGGAGGACAAGATATTATGAAAACGAGATTTTTAGCAATTTGCATAGCTTTGTTTAGCACTATATCGGCATTCGCTCAAAGAGATTTGATGCTATCTCAGCAATTCTTCTCTCGATTGAATTTCAACCCTGCAGCGACAGGAAACAGCGATGACGTTGATTTCTTCTTGATCGGTCGTTGGCAGTGGGCAGATTTCGAGGATTCTCCGAAAGATGGAGTGTTCAATGTGAGCAACTACATAGAGTCAATACGATCAGGTTTTGGTCTCTCAGCGAGTTACGATGATTTGGGTATCGCCAACCATACATTTATTTGCAAACCAGCATATGCTTATCATATCAATCTGAATGAGAGTATGTTGCTTTCAATGGGTCTTTCGTTTGGTTTCCTTTACCATTCTTGGGATCCGAGCGATCATAGACTAATTGATCCGCAAGAGGTTGGAATGGAATCATTCCCTGCAACTCCGGAAAAGAAATTCCGTCCAGATATGGATTTCGGTATGGAGTTGGCTACGCCTAAGTTGATGTTTGGAGCCTCAATTGTTCATATCTTGAACAATGAGGAGAAGGTTACAACTTCAGTTCCAGGACGTCAGTTCTATTTGTACACAAGAGCGACATTGTCGCCATCAGATTTCTTGGCAATCTGTCCAGCATTTGTGCTCATGCATAGAAACAAGGTCAGCAAGGTGGAACTTAATGTTCAGGCATTCTTCAACAGAATGATCTGGGGTGGAGTGACATATCGTCCAGATGTAGGTTCTGGCGCATGGTTTAGCTCAAATGAGGTGACATTCACTATAGGTATGGAGAGAAATCGTTTGCGTTTCGGTTACGCATTCAATCTAGGTTTGGGTGAGGTTTCCAAGTTGTCAAAACAATCTCATGAAGTCTTGATTTCTTACAGAATTCCAAAGAAGAAAGAGAAGTATCAGAGATTCTTGGAAGATGAGGATTTCTAAAAATATTTTAATGACAAAAGAAATGGAGGGTCGAAAGATTCTCCATTTTTTTTCGGTTTCAGGTTACATGTTTCAGGTTGTCAATTTATGGATTGACAAACGTTAGATGATAAGATTGATAATTTTTGTTTGATTTGTTTGTCGTTGCTGTATGCAGACCGCAATGAAAAACGAATAGTAGGTAGTCAATGCGATAAGATCTATTAATGGATGTTTGCCAAATTTTTTTATGATTCGCTTGTCTTATCGTCTGTATCTTCTGATTCCGATTAGGCAACCGACTAAGATGACTGGAAATACGGATGCGGCAAGCAGACCGTTTTGTATATTCTCACTGGATTTTGTGCAGATTCCAACAAGTGATGGACCTAACGTTCCTCCCATGTCCCCGGCTAAAGCAAGCAGTGCAAACATGGCTGTGCCGCCCGTTGGAATGCGTTTCGATGTGATGCTGATGGAGCCTGGCCACATGATTCCGACCGCCAATCCGTTGATCATGCAACCAATCAAACTAATATGTGGAATTGGGGATAGGGATGCTGTCAGGTAGGCTGCGAAACATAGAATTCCAGCTCCGGTCATGTAGGAAGTAAGATCGAGATTCTGACCTTTCTTGCCATACCAAAGTCGGCCAAGCCCCATGCAAAATGCAAATCCACATGGTCCTGCCAAGTCGCCAACAGCTTTGTCTACTCCTAATGACGCTTCCGCAAATGCCGATGCCCACTGTGCCATTGTGCATTCTGATGCTCCGGCAGCAACCATCAAAAGAAGGAATATCCAAAACATTTGGTTTTTAAGAAGCTGACCCATGTTCATTCCGTCGGCATCCTCCACAATAGGCTCGATAGGACAAGTGGTAAAATTTATAATGTTGTAGAGTGGTATCAATGCCCATACACAGGCTAATATTTTCCAGTTGTCCACTCCAAAGAATGTGAAGAAAAGCGTCGAACCTAGAATTACACCGACTGCTCCCCAACAGTAGAAGGAGTGGAGCAGACTCATTGTGCATTCCTTGTCGGGGAAAGGACAAGCCTCTATTATCGGGCTGCACAACACTTCGATAAGTCCGCTTCCCACTGCGTATATGCAGACGCAGATGAGAATTCCTATCATTGGATTGCTGAATAGCGACGGTATAAAAGCCAATCCGACAAGCCCGATCGCCGCCGCAATTTCAGAGATGACGATGCTCCTGCGGTAGTCGATATTCTTGAATTTAGCACAAAGAAAGTCTGTGATTAGTTGGATGATGTAGAATACAGCTGGTATCAAAGCTAAATTTGCTAATGGAATTCCGTATTCACGATGAAATGCAGTGAAAAGAAGTGGGGTGAAATTGGCTACGATCGCCTGAGTGATAAAACCGAGATAGCAGGCAGTTTTAGTTTTGTTGTAGTTTTTTGCAATTTCGTTCATATTGTCTAAATCAAACCAATCATATATAACGACTGCAAAATTATCAAAAGATTAAAGCTTATTCAAAAATATAAAATGGAAAATCCACTTCCCCTATTCTCGATTTTTTTGTATATTTGGAGGCAATTTTATGTAATATTTGTATTGTATGAGTAGAGAAGACGAAAACATAGACGACCTAGAATCGATGAATGACGACGAGAATCTTGGCCATTCCAGCTATGTGGTGACCGATATGAACAGTGAGGATGCTCGTCTGCATCTTGGCGGTATGTATCAGCAATGGTTCTTGGATTATGCCTCGTATGTGATCACCGATCGTGCCATTCCATATATAGAAGATGGATTCAAGCCTGTGCAGCGACGCATCTTGCATACTATGAAGACAATTCATGATGGCCGTTACAATAAGGTGGCTAACATTGTGGGTCAGGCTATGCAGTATCACCCTCATGGTGACGCGTCTATCTATGGAGCTCTTGTTGAACTGGGACAGAAAGATCTTCTTATCGATGCTCAGGGAAACTGGGGTAATATACTTACTGGAGACGATGCCGCTGCTCCACGTTACATTGAGGCCCGTCTGTCGAAATTTGCTCTTGATGTGGTGTTCTGTCCGCAGATCACAGAATGGAAAAAATCTTACGACGGAAGAAAGAACGAACCTATAACCTTGCCTGTCAAATTCCCTCTACTCTTGGCACAAGGTGCAACAGGTATCGCAGTCACGTTGAAGACGGAGATTATGCCACACAATTTCAACGAGATTTTGGATGCAGCAATCGCTTACCTAAAGGGAGAGGAATTCACTTTGTATCCAGATTTTCCAACTGGCGGTATGTGTGATGTCCAGAGATATAATGATGGAGAACGTGGCGGTGTGCTTCGTGTGAGAAGCCATATCAGCAAACTTGATAATAAGACTTTGGTGATCACAGACCTTCCGTATGGTATGAAGACGGAAGAGCTGAAGGAGAAGATCATCGCAGCAAATGAAAAGGGAAAAATCAGCATCAAGAATATTGTAGACGAGACATCTTCAGAGGTGAAGATTATTCTCCATCTGTCTGACAAGACCAGCTCCGACAAGATGATCGATGCTTTGTATGCGTTGAATATTTGTGAGAAGAGAATCTCTCCATATTGCAGCGTCATCAAGAATAAAAAACCAATATTCACAAACGTATCCGAACTGCTTAAATTCTCCGCTGACCATACGAAGGAATTGCTTCGTAAGGAATTGGAATATGAAAAGGGGGAATTGTTGGAGAAACTTCATTTCTGCTCACTGGAGAAGATTTTCATCGAAAACCGTATCTATAAGGACAAGGATTTTGAAAATGCAAAGGATATGGATGCCGCTGTGGCTCATGTCGACAAACGTCTGAAACCATTTGTGGCTGATTTCGTGCGTGAGGTGACACGTGAGGATATCTTGAGACTGATGGAGATCAAGATGCGCAGAATCCTGAAGTTTAGTTCCGACGATGCTGATAAAATTATTTTTGAGATCAAAGACCAGATTGCCAAGATTGACAACAATCTAAAGAATCTTGTGGAATACACAATCAACTGGTTTGCTACGCTTAAGGAGAAATATGGCGCTGATCACCCTCGTAAGACAGAGATCCGAGTGTTCGACACGGTGGCAGCGGCGAAGGTTGTGGAGGCAAACGAGAAACTGTATGTCAACAGAGATGAAGGCTTCGTCGGTTTTGGATTGAAGAAAGGCGAGGCGGAATATGTATGTCCATGTTCGGAAATTGACGATGTGCTTGTCATCTTTAAGGACGGCAAATACAAGATCATCAAGGTGAAGCCGAAGGAGTATGTCGGCAAGAACATCCTTTATGTCAATGTGTTCAAGAAAAACGACAAACGTATGGTTTACAATGTCGTCTACAGAAATGGAAAACTTGGACCGACTTATATGAAACGATTCTCTATCACCGGCGTCACTCGTGACAAAGATTATGATATCACCCAAGGTGAGACGGGATCTAAGATCCTTTATTTCTCAGCAAACAAGAATGCGGAGGCCGAGGTGATCCACGTCAAACTGAAACCGAAATTGCGTCTGAAGGTGGCAGCTATGGACAGAAATTTCGCCGACATAGCAATCAAGGGCCGTGCGTCATTGGGAAAAATGCTGACGAAGAATGAAATCCTGTCGATCACAATGAAGTCGCGAGGTTCCAGCACAATGGGTGGTCGAAATGTGTGGTTTGACACTGATATCCTTCGTATCAACTACGATTCACACGGCACTTATCTTGGAGAATTCTTGTCGGAAGACAAAATCCTCGTTGTCACAAAGAGCGGAGAATACTATATGACTGGATTTGAAGACACATTGCATTTCCCTGAGGATGTGATGTTTGTTGAGAAATTGAATCCGGATAAAGTTTGGACGGTATGTTTGTATGACGCAAACGAGAAGTATGCATATATCAAACGATTTGTGTTTGATGTCACTGCTAAGCCTACATCGTTCATCGGAGACAACCCTAACAGTAAAATTCTGCTTATCACGTCCACCGTCTACCCTCATTTGAAGGTGTTTTTTGGAGGAAATGATTCGCAACGCGCTCCAATGGAGATAGATTTCGGAGTGGATGAGTTTATTGCTGTGAAGGGAGTAAAAGCAAAAGGTAAGAGAATCCATCCGTCTTGGGTTGTCGGTGAGGTCGTGGAACTAGAACCGACAAAAGTTCCAGATCCGGAGCCAGAGGAGGAAGAGCCAGAAACTTCTACAGACGACACAGATGATAATGATGATAATTCAAATTTGCCGACTGATGAAAATGGTCAGTTGACATTGTTCTAAAGATAATGAAGATGAATAAACAAAGTAAAATAAAAAGAATTTGCGCATTGCTGATTGCTACAATGTTCTCATTTGTAGCGTATGCGCAAGATGAATATAGCGATGGCAGTGGCGATTACACTGAAGACTACAGCGACTACAGTGATGACGGAAGTGCTGGTGGTGGCGGTGAAGAGGTTCCTGACCGTTATGGACGATTTGTCAATCTGTATCCGGGATGTGAGGATAACGAGCCTTCCGAAATATACGATGCTCAGAAGAAGAAGCCAGGCCTGATTCTTCCTATTTTCCCAGGTGGAGGAGAGGTGGAGTTCTCACGTTATGTGTTCCATCACCAGCAGGGTATTGAAGTCGTCGACTCTGTAGCTCCAGGAAAAGGTCCAGACGGTGGCGATTTGCAGTATCTTCTTCGTGGCACTGTGCTTGTGAGAGTCACAATCGACCGTTGTGGAAAGGCTGTCAATCCAGAGATCATAAAGGGAGTGTGTGAAGAATACGATACTGAGGCACTTGAGATTATGAGTGATCTGCCAATATTCAAACCCGGAGAACTTGACGGCATCCGTGTGAAGGTGGCTTTGTCCGTCCCTGTATATTACACACGTAAACATCCGAAGCCAAAGCGTCCGGAGGATGAGTACTACTACGACGACACATATGGCTATTGATCCATGGCTAAGTTAAAAAGCGTTTTTTTCTGTCAAAACTGTGGCAACGAGTCGAGCAAATGGCTTGGCAAATGTCCAGCGTGTGGAGAATGGAACACCTTCGTTGAAGAGGTGGTGAATAAAGCCCCCGCGTCTTCTTCTATAAAGAAAGGAGTGTCGATCGTGTCTGCTAGCGACGAGCGTACACGCCCAGTGTTGATTGAAAATATAGAGGTGACGCAGGAGGTCCGATTCGACACCAGGTGTGCCGAGTTCAACCGTGTGCTTGGCGGTGGACTTGTGCCTGGATCCATGGTGCTGATCGGTGGAGAACCCGGTATCGGAAAAAGTACGCTGGTGCTTCAGGTGGTGCTGAATATAGAGGGGAAGAAGACATTGTATGTGTCGGGAGAGGAGAGCTTGAACCAGTTGAAGATGCGTGCCGAACGACTTGGAACGTATGCCAACAAACAGTGCTATTTTGTCAGCGACAACTCTCTTGAAAGAATTTTCACACATATAAAGAATGTCCAGCCGGAATTGCTGATTATTGATTCCATCCAGACCATAGAGACGGAATTGGTGGAGAGCGCGGCAGGCAGTGTCTCGCAGGTCAGAGAGTGTGCGGCTCAGATTTTGCGTTATGCTAAGGAAAGCAATACACCTGTTTTGATGATTGGCCATATCACGAAAGACGGTACGATAGCCGGACCAAAGATTCTGGAGCATATTGTCGACACGGTGATCCAGTTTGAGGGTGACCAACATTATATGTATCGTATCTTGCGTGCGATAAAGAACAGGTTTGGAAGCACATCCGAGATCGGAATTTTTGAGATGCAGCACAGTGGATTGAGAGAAGTGTCAAACCCATCAGAGATGCTTTTGTCTCATAATAATCTTGGTCTTAGCGGAACTGCAATCGGAGCGATGATAGAAGGAATCAGACCATTGCTGATAGAGGTGCAGGCATTGGTGAGCACGGCAGCCTATGGTACACCGCAGAGATCGGCAACAGGTTTTGATGCGCGTCGATTGAACATGCTTCTGGCAGTGTTGGAGAAGAGAGTAGGGTTCAAACTGTCGCAGAAAGATGTCTTTTTGAATATAGCAGGAGGATTGAAGGTCAGTGATCCAGCGTTGGATTTGGCGGTGATCAGCGCGATCCTCTCGTCGAACATGGATATAGCGGTAGATCCGAGTGTCTGCTTGGCAGGAGAGATTGGATTGTCGGGAGAGATCCGTCCGATCAACAGAATAGAACAACGAATTTTGGAGGCGGAGAAATTAGGATTTAAGAAAATAGTGATTCCTAAATTTAAAAACATAGATTTGACCGGACGACAGATACAAGTTTTGACGGCGGAAAAAGTGGAAGACGCATTCAAGATATTGTTTGCATGATGTAGAGACGGGAGACCATCCCGTCTTTTTTTTATTTTAGTTTTTATAAGATTATATATGTGTTTGAAAAAATCATTATCTTTATCCCATTAACCGAAAAAACAAAAGGATTATGAATAAATGGATTTTGATGGCTGCAAGTTTGTTGTGCCTTACACCTGCTTGTAGCGACGACGATAATGATGATTCTATCGCAAACCCAGAGGCCAAGAAGGCAGCCTCACTGATCAATGATATACGAAAGAATCCGTCGGCTTATTCTTCACAGATGGGGGTCAACCTGTCTGAAGTCTCTGCACGTACGGCGTTGACTTGGAATGATGCGTTGGCTAAAGTAGCTCAGGCAAAGGCAGAAGATATGGCAAACAGAAATTATTTCAGCCACGTCGACCTTGATGGATATGGAGTGAACTACTTTATCTATAAGGCTGGTTATGAGATTCCTGCAAGTTGGTATTCCGACAAAAGCAGCAACTATTTTGAGAACATAGCGGCAGGCAATGCTACAGCAGATGCTATGGTCAAACAACTGGTCTACGATGGAGGCAGAGACAATTCGTCGGCAGGGCATCGGTCTTCATTGCTTGGCATTTCAGATTGGAACAGCACATGTACGGACATCGGAATTGGTTATGCCTACAATGCCGACTCCAAATACAAGCATTATTGGAGTGTCATTATTGCCAAGCATGGGTATTAAGACGAAAGGCGAAGGGCGAAAGACGAAGGGCGAAAGTCAAATATGACAATAGTAAGAAGACGGGAATAATCTCGTCTTCTTTTGATTTAAATGCAGAAAAATGCAACTGTTTTGTAGTTGCATGAAGAAAAAATCGTATATTTGCATGTGTAGGATTAATAATAGTATTTTTATGAGTAAAAATGAAAAGCTAATAGAAAGATTCAGACAAATTCCTAGAGATTTTACATTTGAAGAGTTGGAGAAACTTTTAGCTATTTTTGGCTATGTCAGATGTAATAAAGGCAAAACTTCTGGTTCGAGGGTTCTCTTTGAACATAAAAGTCAGAACAATATATTGATTCATAAGCCACATCCGGGAAATGTAGTCAAAGGGTATGCGTTAAGGATAATCTATGATGCATTAGTTGCAGCTGGTTATATAAAAAATAAAAATTAGGAAGTATGAACACAATGAGTTATAAAGGTTATATCGGTAGTGTCGCATTTAGTGAGGAAGACGATATCTTATTTGGTAAGATAGAGGGAATTGGAAGTGTTGTCACTTACGAAGGGAAAAGTGTTTTAGAATTGAAGACGGCTTTTCATGAAGCTGTGGATGACTACCTTGCGTTTTGTGAGGAAAAGGGAATCGAACCACAAAAAAGCTACAGCGGTTCTTTGAATGTAAGGCTCACGCCGAGCATTCATAGTCAAGTGGCGACATTGGCAAAAAAGGCAGGCATTTCTATAAACGCATTTATTCGAGAAGCTGTGGAAAGCAAAGTGGCTGCGATGATGTGAAATGATGGGAAACATAGGTAGTTCAATCGTTGTAGGAAAATGAATTTGTGAGTAACCTCAAATTCATTTTGTTTTTTAAGAAGTAAAAAGGTATTTTTGTAATGATATTTCTTGCATAGACCT
This sequence comes from Bacteroidales bacterium UBA3844, assembly GCA_002392915.1. Classification (GTDB taxonomy): domain Bacteria; phylum Bacteroidota; class Bacteroidia; order Bacteroidales; family Paludibacteraceae; genus UBA1723. The sequence goes on from DGHQ01000033.1 coordinate 90,593, forward strand.
TATGGTGGAAGGAAATATCAGTGACATATTTTGAAAGGCGTTTATTTGCGCTTTGTCTTTTGGCAACTGAAAACTTCGCAACTTTTCGATCAAAGTCAAAGATAAAAGCAATGATAGATGTCTACGGTGGGTGTATTTACTCTCATTGTGCTTTGGTATGAATCATGGCACATGGGGTTATATACTTATGCGTGGGCTTCTGCGTTGCTCGTCTATACTTTGATCGGGTAATGCGAAGACCTTCAGTTGCGTGGACGAGTAAATGAGATCTCCCACGCTTTTTTTGTTTTTATTGTTCGAATTGGGAGATTCGAAGTGTTATGCATTGGACTTATGATACATGTAGGTCAGATAATAAAAGACTATGTGGAAAATAATACAGAATTGACGGTGGTTGCATTCGCAAAACTTTTGAATTGCGACAGGACAAACATATATAAGATATATAGTCGATCCAGCATAGATACAGATTTGCTTTTGCGTATAAATTCCGTACTTTCTCATGATTTTTTCAGTGACATTTCAAAAATGGCAAAGGAAAAGGATTGAGATAAAACAATAAATGCTTGGAGAATGTTTGAATTTATGTTTTAAATCAGAGAACCATATTTGGGTGTGGCTGATGTTTCTACATGTGGAAATATCAGCCACACAATCCTTTCGTGTTGATTTTATTTTCGATTTAATTTTACGGATGACAAGCAAAAGGATTTGTTGGAGATGCCGAAAGCCAAAAAGTGGAGGCGAAACTTAAATTTAAATATTATGTATCAGCTAAATTTTCCGAACGGGAATGTTCAAACGTATGCATCAGAAGGAGAGTTACGAAATGCAGCCAGATTATTAGGAGGAGAAGCGAAAATGATCAGCTCAAAAGTTTATGCTTTTGTTCCTAAAAAGTAGAAGAAAATAGGGGCCGGCAAAATGTCGGTCTCTTTATATTTTTCATGATACATTAAAATAAATTCTTAGAGTATGACGAATAGGACAACAATAACAGATATTCCCAGAAAGGCGACGGAAGAAGATAAATTTGGGTTGAACGCTTATGAGAAAGGTTTGGAACTTTTTCTGAGAGGGTCTGAGACACCTATAACTATTGCTTTGCAGGGGGAATGGGGAAGCGGAAAGACTTCGCTAATGAATGTGCTGCAGGCTAATCTTTGTGGTGATTCAGAGGGTAAAACAGGAGAATATTTTCCAGTGTGGATAAACACTTGGGAGTTCTCGTTGATGCGAGATCCGTCGGAAGCGTTGAAGCAGATTCTTTTGAAGATGACAAAAGAGGTTATGGCTTGTTGCTCAACAAAAAACAAAGAAGTTGCAAAGTCATTAATAAAAGGAATATGGGGATTAGGAACAACTGTTGTTAAATCAGTTGCAAACACTTATTTGGATGGAGCAGGGGATAAAATCGAGGAATTTCTAACAGAAAATGTTGAAAATGGAATAGCTGATTTGCGTAATGCATTACAATCTCAAATTAATGAAAGCTTAGGTGAGCATCCTGAAAAAAAAGGATTCATTTTTTTTGTTGATGATTTAGATCGTATAGATCCTCCTGTGGCTGTAGAATTGCTTGAACTTTTGAAAAATATTTTTACGTTAGAGAATTGCATTTTCGTTCTGGCAATTGATTATGATGTTGTCATCAAGGGGCTTAAACCGAAATTCGGTGATATGAACAATAATAATGAACGTGAGTTTAGATCTTTTTTTGATAAGATTATTCAAGTTCCATTTTCGATGCCTGTCGCTCAGTATCAAACAAGAGATTATTTTATTGGAGAATTGAAAAGAATTGGGGTAATTAGTTCTCAGAATGAAAAAAACGATGTTTTACTCAAGAATATAGAGAATGTAGAAAAGTGGACTATTGGCTCTAATCCTCGTTCAATGAAGAGATTTTTGAACACATTGTCTTTGATTAGTTGTATCGGAAAGGCTCGTCTTTCGGTTGATGACAAAAATGTTCAGTGCGAAGAAGAGTCGGACACTGCGATTTCAACGTTGTTAAATGTCGCAATTGTTGGATTACAAGTAGCATTTCCTGTGGTATATCAAATGTTATGTGTCGAGCCTGGCTTTACTCTTTGGGATGAAACAGTAGCTGCTAAGATGAATGTGCCTCGGATTGACCATGATGTCGTTGATAGATTGAAAGAATTTAAGGAGTTTGACGAAGAATGGGAACAAGTGCTTTATCGACTTTGTTTGACCGACAAATACCTTCACAAAAATTCAATTAATCTTTCGAATCTCTTCAATATGTTGCGTGATGAAATTTTGAGAAGTAAGGATGTAAATGATAGCCTCGGTGATAGTGGTGATTCTGAATCTTCAAAAGATGATTTGATTCTTGAACTCATTCATGAACAACTGAACAAGTCTTCGGTTACAGGTCTTATTGCTGGGGATTCAGCACCGTTGGAATATGATAAGTTATCACTTTTCAAATATGTCCATTTTAATGTATGCGAGTATGTGAGAGCAAAATTCAAAAATATTACAGGTTTTGGAATGCCTCGTAAAAAATGTAGCGGTCAGATCATACCTCATTCAAAAGGATATCCTACACTTTATTTAATGCAATGTGATATCGATAATGGATCAAAAATTCAGTATCGGTTTCGTATTTCTACAACACAAAAATCTTCGACAGATACTAATGTGAATTCTGACATGCTCCAAGATATATCTCAATTTGATTGTGTGTATAAAGACTTGTTTAATGATTTTGAGAAGAAACAAAAGAAGCTTGAAAATTATGATTGTTATCGTATGTGGGCAGAACAACATGCGAAGGAAGGAAGGGTGTGGTTTAAAATGAATTTTGATGTTACTTTTAATTCTCCTAATTCATTTAAGGAACCTGAAACTATGAAAACAATACAAGAGGTTGCTGCTATATTTTTTGAATTTGTTTTCATGTTTGAAAAAGTATAATGACTAATGGTATTTAATTATGGCGACAGATAGATATTCTAATATAGGAAGAAATGGAGTTGTTAAAGAAGGTATTTTTGTGAGATTCCCGGATTTGATACCTGCAAGTACAGATAATTATTCGAATAGTGAATTTCACAAAAAACTGTTGATTGTTGGAGAAAGCAATTATTTCGAGGACGGACTCGATAGTGTTTTTAAGAGTCCTCAGGAATGGTATAGTGGAGATGACACACAACATTTAGTGCCTGAAGAAAAGAAGAGAGATGTGAACAATTGGAAAGGTGGCTATAGAACATTTAATACTTTATGTAAGTCAATAAATGGAGTATCAAATGGTTTTCATTGTGACAATATATATGAAGAAGCAATGTTCTATAACTATTTTTTGCGTCCCGCAACAATTCGCAACAACAACAAATCATTTCAAAAAGATTGTACACAATTGGATCGTGATATCGCAGGAATCGCATTATGTGAAATTATAGAATTGGATAAACCTGATATTGTGATATTCATAAGTAAGTATGCATTTGATGAATTCAAAAAGTATATAGAATTGAAGAATTGCGATATGGGTGTTCATATTGATTTCGTCAATCATCCTGCTGTTCATTTTTCGTGGAATCATCGAAATGGGAATGGAAAACAAAAGTTTGAGAATCTGTTAAGAGAATTCTGGATTAGAAATTAAATCGTGTATTTCTTGCGAAACAAGTATTGTTGTTGGAGAAATGTATATAGGGCATATCAAAACTGGTATGCCCTTTCCTATTACATCACATACTCCCAAAAATTGTCTTTGTTCACCACATTAAACACGGCGTCGGGGTAGGCGTCGGCAAAAGCTTTGGGTGCTTTCGGATTCTTCTTGCCAGCTTTCATCTCAAAGGCTGTGATAATGTTGTTGTTCTCTTCAATCAAGTCGATTTCTTGCTGATCGTAGGTACGCCAGAAGTACAGATTGGTGCTTGACAGTTCATTGTGTTTCATTTTCATCCGTTCACTTATGATGAAGTTTTCCCATAATGCTCCTCTCTCTTCGCTCGACCTGTCGGCAAAAGGACGAAAATCATTCAGTACTGCATTCCTGATTCCATTGTCTTGAAAATACCATTTGGATGATTTTGTCACCTCTTTACGTAGATTCTTGGAATAACCTCCTATTTTATATAGCACAAACACTTTTTGCAAGAGGTCGAGATATCGCTCCGCCGTGTTGCGGCTAATGCTGAGCTGTTTGCCAAGTTCATCAATCGACACTTCACTACCGACTTGGTATGCTATCAGTCGCAACAAGTCGTGCATTTTCTGAGCATTTTTAATTCCGTCGACGGCAAGGATATCTTTGAGTAGATATGAATCTACAATTTCAGTAAGATAATGAGCTTGTTCTCCTGATGTCTCTATGCCTATAAGTTCTGGATAACTGCCATACACCAAATAGTGATCAATATTGGAGATCGTTTCAAATGCTGATTGTTGACTGCTCAATTCTTTAATGGAAAAAGGAGTGAGCATGAAGCGTGTGCAGCGTCCTACTAAAGGCTCTCCTGCCTGATTTTGCAGATCAAATGAGGAAGAACCAGTTGCTATTATAGCCAATCCTGGTATCTCGTCGACCATAAGTTTCAATTTCATACCGATATCAGGAATATGTTGAGCTTCATCGATTGCCAACAAGTCTATTCCTGCAAACAAACGTTTGTAGTTGCTTATGGATTTGTCTGCGATCATACGTACAGTGTCGGAACTTTCTCCATTCAAGATTATTTTCTTTCCTTTGAATTCATCGTATATTTCTCTAAGAAGAAGAGTTTTCCCGACGCGACGAGCTCCATATATGAGCATCACCTTTTGTGGTTTTATCCTATTTGTGATTTGTTTTTTGAGTTCTCTTTCTATTCCCATAATGCTTTCAACCTGATTTACCTGCAAATATAAAATTTATTTGTTGACAACGTGTCGAATTTCCTAAATTTCTTCAGTTAAATTGAACGAATTAACGTAAATTCGTTCAGTTATATTAAATGATTTTAGCTAAATTTGTTCAGTCGCATTGAATGATTTTAGCTAAATTCGTTCAGTCGCATTGAATGATTTTAGCTAAATTCGTTCAGTTGCATTGAATGATTTTAGCTAAATTCGTTCAGTCGCATTGAATGATTTTAGCTAAATTCGTTCAGTTGCATTGAATTGTTTTTAATATGGTTCTGATGAATTACAATCTACTAATTCGAAATGACGAACATTCGAAAGACATTCCCATTCCTGATTGAATTCTCACCTCATTTTCTAAGAAAAAGACAAAGCCTTTTTGTGTCCTGTGGTTTTGTTTAATTCTCTATGCTCGCCTTCGGCTCGCACTTTAGCAGGGGGAAGGGCGTTCCGCCCTTTGTAATCCTCGTTTATGACAATTCCAACTATCATTTTTCCCCTACTATAATATTTTTCTTATTTTGAATTGACGTTATTTTAGCTAAATTCGTTCAGTAGCGTCGCAATGTCACGTTTTTTTTTGTTTTGGGATTTCACCTTCTTTTGTCTTTGTTGAAAAGTCATATTTCAATTCTTTCCGTCAAAATTTTGAAAGTAGACGGAATTTTATGTAAATTTGCACGATTCAAAAAGAAGGTGGTATGACGATGGTCTATGTACATAAGCAAATGGCAGTTGCGGACAATACATCCGCATGTCGTCTTACTTTTTCCTTTTAGTTGCGTTGGTTCTTGATTCCGACGCATTTTTTTTGCATTTTAGAAAAAAGAAATAAATTATTATACGGTTATGATAGAAGGAATCAAAAAGGTCATTCTGCTTGGATCCGGAGCTTTGAAGATCGGACAGGCGGGTGAGTTTGACTACTCAGGTTCGCAGGCATTGAAGGCAATGCGCGAGGAGGGTATCAGCACAGTGTTGATCAATCCAAACATCGCAACAATCCAGACTTCTGCTGGTGTTGCAGACAAGGTGTATTTCTTGCCAATCACTCCATATTTTGTAGAGGAGGTTATCAAGAAGGAGAAACCAGACGGCATTTTGCTTGCTTTTGGTGGACAGACTGCACTTAACTGTGGTACTGAGTTGTACACAAAGGGCATTTTTGAAAAATACGGAGTTAAGGTGCTTGGCACATCTGTTGATGCTATCATGATCACTGAGGACCGTGACCTATTCGTTAAGAAACTGAATGAGATCAAGGCTCTTACTCCTAAATCTGAGGCTGTAGAGTCGATGGAGGATGCTCTTCGTGTGGCTCACGAGATTGGATTCCCTGTAATGGTTCGTTCGGCTTATGCTCTTGGCGGTCTTGGTTCAGGAGTTTGTGAGAACGAGGCTGAATTCCGTGAACTTTGCGATAGTGCGTTGGCACACTCAAAGCAGATCCTTGTAGAGGAGTCGTTGAAGGGTTGGAAGGAGATTGAGTTTGAGGTTATCCGTGATAAGAACGACCACTGCTTCACTGTTGTCCCAATGGAAAACTTCGATCCACTTGGCATCCACACAGGTGAGTCTATCGTAGTCGCTCCAATCATCTCTTTGACACAGGATCAGATCACATTCCTTCAGGAGGTTGCAAAGAAGGTTGTTCGCCACATCGGAATTGTTGGTGAGTGTAATATCCAATACGCATTCAACGCTCAGACTAACGACTACCGTATCATTGAGATCAATGCTCGTTTGAGCCGTTCTTCAGCTTTGGCTTCTAAGGCTTCTGGTTATCCATTGGCATTCGTAGCCGCTAAGTTGGCATTGGGCTACTCTCTTGACCAGATCGGTGAGATGGGTACACCTAACTCAGCATACGTCGCACCGTCTGTCGACTATATGATTGTCAAGATTCCTCGTTGGGATTTGACTAAGTTCGCTGGTGTCGACCGTGAGATTGGTTCTTCAATGAAGTCAGTCGGTGAAATCATGTCAATCGGTAAGTCTTTCGAGGAGATTATCCAGAAGGGTCTTCGTATGATCGGACAGGGTATGCACGGATTCGTTGGCAACAGAGACCTTGAGTTTGGCGACTTGGATAAGGAACTTTCTCATCCTACAGACTTGCGTATCTTCGCTATCGCCGCTGCTTTGGAGAAAGGTTACACAGTGGAGAGAATCGAGGAGTTGACTAAGATCGATGTTTGGTTCTTGAACAAGTTGAAGAATATCGTTGATTACACTAAGGTAATCGCTAAATATAAGACAATAGAGGATATTCCAGCAGACGTGTTGCGTGAGGCTAAACGTCTAGGATTCTCCGACTTCCAGATTGCTCGTTACTGCGAGAATCCATCTGGCAACATGGAGAAGGAGATCCTACGTGTACGTGCATCTCGTAAGAAGAACAATATCGTTCCTGCAGTTAGAAGAATCAACACAGTCGCTTCTGAGCATCCAGAGTTGACTAACTATCTATATATGACTTACGGTGCTACAGAGCACTCAATTGATTATCACTTCAAGAATGAGAAGTCAATCGTTGTACTTGGATCGGGTGCTTACCGTATCGGCTCGTCTGTAGAGTTCGACTGGTGTTCGGTAAATGCTGTTCAGACAGCAAGAAAGTTGGGCTACAAGTCGATAATGATCAACTACAACCCTGAGACAGTCTCTACAGACTATGATATGTGCGACAGACTTTACTTTGATGAGTTGAGCTACGAGCGTGTATTGGATGTGTTGGATTTGGAGACACCTAAGGGTGTGATCGTATCTGTAGGTGGACAGATTCCTAACAATTTGGCGATGAAGTTGCACCGTCAGAATGTTCCTATCCTTGGTACATCTCCAGTTTCGATCGACCGTGCAGAAAACCGTCACAAGTTCTCTGCAATGCTTGACCAGCTTGGAATCGACCAGCCAAGATGGAAAGAGTTGACAAGCTTCGACGAGATTGACGCCTTCATTGACGAGGTAGGATTCCCAGTGCTGATCCGTCCGTCATACGTGCTTTCAGGAGCTGCAATGAATGTTTGCCACAACAAAGAGCAGATGCATACATTCTTGAAGGCTGCTGCAAAGGTATCTAAAGAGTATCCTGTTGTTGTGTCTGTGTTCATGCAGGAGGCTAAGGAGATCGAGTTCGACGCGGTTGCAAAGAACGGTAAGGTGATCGAGTACGCTATTTCTGAGCATGTTGAGTTTGCAGGAGTTCACTCAGGCGACGCTACACTTGTCTTCCCAGCACAGAACATCTATTTGGAGACTGCCCGCAGAATCAAGAGAATCAGTAAGAAGATCGCTGAGGAGTTGAATATCAGTGGACCATTCAATATCCAGTTCCTTGCAAAGAACAATGATGTTAAGGTTATCGAGTGTAACTTGCGTGCATCACGAAGCTTCCCATTCGTGTCGAAGGTGTTGAAGAGAAACTTCATCGAGACAGCTACAAAGATTATGCTTGATGTCCCTGTTGAGACACCTGATTCATCAACATTTGATATTGACTATGTAGGAGTTAAGGCATCACAGTTTTCATTCGCACGTCTTCACAAGGCAGACCCAGTTCTTGGAGTGGACATGTCGTCGACTGGAGAGGTAGGATGTCTAGGTTCAGACTTCGAGGAGGCATTGCTAACTTCAATGATTTCAGTAGGATATCCAATCCCACAGAAGGGCATTTTGGTGTCATCTGGAGATGTGCGTGGAAAAGTAGAGCTTCTTGACGCATGCAAGATGTTGGCTGCCAAGGGATACAAGATCTACGCTACAGACGGAACACAGAAGTTCTTGGGCGACCACGGTATTCAGGCGACAGCTGTTTGCTGGCCAGATGAGGAGTCGAACGGAAAGGCAAACATTACTAAGTTGATGTCGAGCCATCAGATTGATTTGGTGATCAACATACCAAAGGATCAGACAAAGCGTGAGCTTACAAACGGATACAAGATCCGTCGTTCGGCAATCGACCACAATATTCCATTGTTGACAAACGCTCGTCTTGCAAGTGCATATATCCGTGCTTTGTCTATAAAGAGTATGGCGGATATCAAGATCAAGACTTGGCAGGAGTATTAATAATGCTAAATTAGAAATGTGGAATGCTGAATTATAGATCTACAAATAATTAGTTGAAGCAAACCATTACGTAGGGGAGGGTTTCAAACCCTCCCGACAATAAAAATAGAAATCCCGATTCGAAAGAGTCGGGATTTTTGCTTTGTGTTGCTGATAATTAGTGTCTTAAGGAATGATGCTGTTTTTTTTGTTCATTATACTGAATAAAAATCTTGAATTTTGTTCGTTATGCTGAATAAAATTTTCTATTTTTGTGCATTATACTGAATAAAATATGAGCGTAAATAGAAACATAATAAGACAATGTATAATAGACAAACGTGAGGAAATAGCATCTCTTGATATTGTGGAGAGACCGTTTGTGTTTGAAGATTGTGCAAACTATGTGTTTGTAGGGCTTCGTCGTGTTGGAAAAACCTATATGCTTTATCAGCGTTTGAATCAGCTGCTTAGAAAAGGAATCGATAGAAAAGATATTTTGTTTTTGAATTTTGAAGATGAAAGATTATCAGAAATGCAATCTGACGATCTGAATTCAATATTGGAGGTCCATTATGAAATGTCAGGTTCCGACATCAAACCGATTCTTTTTTTTGATGAAATTCAGAATGTGAATCATTGGGATAAGTTTGTACGCCGTTTGGCTGATTCCAAATATACAATATATGTTACTGGCAGTAATGCGAAGATGTTAAGTAGCGACGTCGCTACAACATTGGGAGGCCGTTTCTTAATTTATGATGTGTTCCCATATTCTTTTGAAGAACAATTGAAAGCGAGGAATGTAGATATAGATGAGGATTGGAAATTTTCTACAATTCAGCAATCTAAGATGAATGCTTACTTTTCTGAATATTTCAAGTACGGCGGATTACCTGAAATCATCAATTATAAAGATAAACGATCGATGCTCCAAAGTCTGTATCAGAAAATCTATTTGGGCGATATATGTGCACGAAACAATATCCGTAACTCCAAGGTTATGGGATTGTTGATAAAGAAACTTGCTGAATGTGTAAAACAACCGACATCCTACAATAGATTACAAAATATCATAAAATCGACAGGTCAGTCAGTTACTGTAAATACTGTGATAGATTATCTCTCATTTGCTGTGGATTCATGGCTGATTTTGCCTATTGAAAATGGTTTTGCAAAGATAGGAGAACGTGAAAGTGTAAAGAAATACTACTTTATAGATAATGGAATACTAAACTTGTTCCTTGTCGATTCTGAGACATCTCTGCTTGAAAATTTTGTTGCTGTCACTCTGTGCAAGAAGTATGGCAGGGAAAATGTTGTATATCTGAAGGGAGACAAGGAAATAGATTTCTACATTGATGAGACAAATACTGCCATCCAAGTCTCGTATTCAATAAAAGATGATAGTACAAGAAATCGAGAAGTCGATGCTTTGTATCGTTATGCTCAAACAAATAGGGATGTGAAATTGATGATTGTCACATGGGAAGAAAAAGAACATCTTGTAGTAGATGGAATATCGATTGAGGTAGTGCCTGTTTTGGATTGGATTCTGGATTTTGTTCATCATACTGAATAAAATTTGCGGAATTTGTTCGGTATAATGAATAAAATTCCGTCTCATCAGAATAGTAGGGACAGATTTCAAACCTGCCCGTGCTTTTTTGCCCTGCCTATATTAAATTGTGCGTGTTACCTCTTGATAATCTGGTGTGCATTGCCATCAATAATCACATCGGTAAAAAAAACTAGGTGATAAAACCAAAATGTTAGGTAAAAAATTAGGTGAAAAACATTTGAGAAATGGTGAAAAATATAATTTTGTGCCATATAAAAAAGTTAGGGAAATGGAATTTGTAAAGACAGAAAAAATAGAATTGAAGAGAAAATACACTGATGCGATCGAAAAGGAGATTGTTGCGTTCCTGAATACAGAAGGAGGTGTTTTGTATATAGGTGTGGAAGACGACGGTACTGTAGTCGGAGTAGAAAAAGTAGACGAAACATTTAAGAAAATATCCGATGTCATTATGGATTCCATTTTGCCAAGTGCGAAGGAATATATCCAATTGGGTTCTAAATACTTGGATGGAAAAATAGTTATTGAGATTCAAATAAAAAAAGGAAAGGGTTTGTTCTACATCAAACGTTTTGGCAGAAGTTCACAGGGATGTTTCCGTAGGATAGGCACGACATGTCGATCCATGAATGAAAGTGAGATAGAGAAGACTCATTCAATGACTTTGACAGCAAAGGCGAAAATAACCTCTGTCCGTGGGGATGTACCGAACCCTACATTCAAATATTTGAAATTGCTTTGTTCTGAAAGTGGGTTGAATATCAACGAGCAAACATTCGTGCAGAATTTTCATTTACAGAATGAATCTGGTGAATGGAACAAAATGAGCGATTTGTTGTGCGACAAGAATGATGTTTCGATAAAGGTGGTGAGATTTGCAGGCAACGACAAATCATCAAAGATTATTTTGCGTAATGAATATGGTGAAAAATGTTTGGTCGTGGCGATGCAGCAGGCTTTCGACTATTGTGCTGATGTGGTCAACCAAACGAGTACGGAATTTATTCGTGGAATAAGGAAGAACATTCCATTGTTTAATAAAGATGCGTTTCGAGAGGTGTGGTTCAATGCCTGTTTGCATAATAATTGGGTCGACGGCACTCCTCCCGCTATTTATATATTCAACAACAGAATAGAGGTTATTTCCACGGGAGGTTTGCCGAATAATTTGAGTAGGAATGATTTTTTTGCTGGCGTGTCGAAACCGGTGAATGAAGAGTTGGCTAAAATCTTAATCCGTTTGAATATGGTGGAGCAGACTGGTCATGGAATCCCTTTTGTGACAAGTCAATATGGAGAATCAGTTTTTGAGTTTTTAGACTATTTCATCAGAGTCTCGATTCCATTTGAATACGATTTGAGCCGCTATTACGCTATAGATAATGATCCGAATTGTGGAGTGTTGAATGAGCCTCGTTTCATATACGGATCAGGTGATAAAAGAGTCAGTATTGAAAGAAAGACGCGAGATAATATATTGTTGGTGTTGAGGGATAATCCGTCATTATCAAAAGCAAGTGTAGCAAGAATAATCGGAAAATCAAGCAAAACTGTAGAATGGCATATTAAAAGGCTTGTCGACGAGGGGGTGCTCAGACATGTGGGCGCAAATAAAAACGGACATTGGGAAATCTTGTCGGAGATGAAAAATTAAACTCTATTCTAATTTGAGTTTTCTATCCTTTTTGATAATTTTGTTGCATTAATAACTTTGAATTCGTAATATGGGATTGAAAAGAAACATATATGCGGCTATGGTCGGTTTGTTGGCTGCCGTGAGCCCAACATCTGTCTTGGCAAATAAAAATGCTGAGGTATCTCGAAACCTGGAAATTTATTCTACTTTGTTGCGTGAACTTGATATGTTCTATGTCGACACTTTCTCTGTAGAGAAGACGGTGGAGACAGGAATCGATGCCATGCTCAACAAGATAGATCCATACACTATGTATATTCCGGAGCGTGAGATGGATGACCTTAAGTTTATGACTACCGGCACTTACGCTGGTGTCGGCTCGGTGATCTCTCAGCGTGATAGTTTTGTGGTTATCCAGGAGGTGTACGAAAATTCTCCGTCTCATAAATATGGACTAAAGGCTGGCGACGTGATCCTTAGCGTCGACGGTGAGAAAGCTGTCGGCAGCACAACATCTGATGTCAGCAAGAAATTGCGTGGTGTGGCAGGCACATCGGTCAAGGTGGTTGTAAAGCGTGCCGATAAGGAAGTGACTCTTAACATTGTGCGTGATAATATCACAATATCTTCCGTCAACTTGGCAAAAAATATCGGTGACAACATCGGCTATATCCATTTGACGGGTTTCACCACCGGTACAGCAGACCAGTTTAAGACAGAACTGAAGCGACTTAAACAGTCTGGCATCAAAGGGTTGATCATCGACTTGCGTTCCAACCCTGGTGGTATTTTGTCTGAGGCAGTCGACATTGTCGGATGCTTTGTGGATAAGGGTACAAAGGTGGTTTACACTAAGAGTAAGGTTAAGGAGTGGGATGAGACATTCTCCACAACAAAAGATCCCGTCGACTTGGATATCCCAATTGTGGTGATGGTGAACGGAGAGAGCGCATCCGCTGCTGAAATCGTCTCAGGAGCGTTGCAGGATTTGGATAGAGCAGTCATCTTGGGTGAACGCACTTATGGAAAGGGACTTGTGCAGACAAGTCGTAGCCTTCCATTCGGTGGCAGCCTTAAACTTACAATCTCTAAATATCATATTCCTTCTGGACGTTGTATCCAGGCTATCGACTACGCCCGTACACGTGAACAAGGAAAGAAATTCGTCATTCCTGATAGCTTGACTCATGAGTTTAAGACAAAGAAAGGAAGAATCGTGAAAGATGGTTGCGGTGTGATGCCGGACACTGTCTATACGGGTGACAGCATTCCAGCTCAGATTGTCTATCAGCTTTTTGTGAAGAATATAATCTTTGATTATTGTACGAAGTGGGCGTCTGAACATCCGACAATTCCGTCGATCCAAGATTTCAAATTCACGGATTGGCAGGATTTCAAGAATTTTGTTGTAAGCAAAGATTTCAGCTACAAGACTGATAAAGAGAAACTTTTTGACGCTCTTGTGGAGAAAGCGAAGAAAGACAGCACATACGAGGCTGCAAAACAGCAGTATGATGCTTTGCAGATGGCTCTGTTCCGTTGTCAGGATGAGGAACTAGACAATAATAAGGAGGAGATTATCAGATTGATTTCCACTGATTTGGCTCAACGTTATTATTTCCAAAAAGGTGCATCTGAGGAAAACTTGAAGTACGACAAGGAGACAAAAAGAGCTTCTGACATCTTACGTGACAGGAAAGCATACGACTCTATTTTGTCGACGTCTAAAAAGAGTAGCAAATGAGAGCAATGATCTTCGCTGCCGGACTTGGCACACGTCTTCGCCCGCTGACCGATAATAAACCCAAAGCGTTGGTTGAGCTTAACGGCAAACCGTTGCTTTACCATTGCATAGAAAATTTGAAACGTTTTGGCGTGACGGATTTTATGGTGAATGTACATCATTTTGGAGAACAGATTATAGACTATCTTAAATCCAATGATTTTGGCGTAGACGTGAAAATATCCGACGAGCGTGATTTCCTGCTCGACACAGGCGGCGGATTGAAACGCGCGTTTGAAACGTTCGGCGGTGACGAGCCTGTCATTGTCCATAATGTGGATATTTTTTCCAACGCGGATATCAAGGAGTTGTACGACGCTCATACAGCGAGCGATGCAGAGGCTACATTGTTGTGCTCACACCGTGATTCTTCACGCCAGTTGATCTCATCGGAAGATGGCAGACTGCGTGCCTGGAAAAATCTAAAAACTGGAGATACAAAAGGCGACGTCGCTGTGTTTGATGAGCCAAACAATCAGTTGGCGTTTGCCGGAATACATATTATAAATCCATCACTTTTGCGAGAGATGTCTGGGTATCCTGATAAATTCTCGATCATAGATTTTTATCTGGATATGGCAACGTCTCATAATATCAAACTCCATGAATCGACAGATTTGCAGCTGATTGATGTCGGGAAAGTGGACGCTTTGGCGAAAGCGGGTGAGTTTATCGAAAAAAACATTAATCACTAAACAACGAAAGATATGGGACAGAAACACATTGACAAATTAGATGAGAAAATTTTGAAGCTGATCTCAGACAACGCGCGTATGCCATTTCTGGAAGTGGCGAGAGAATGTAATGTCTCTGGCGCCGCTATTCACCAGCGTATACAGAAGTTGCAGAAGATCGGAGTAATCAAAGGTTCGGAGTTTGTCCTTGACCCATCGAAGATCGGTTACAACACATGTGCATACATGGGCATCTTCTTGCGAGACGCAAATGATTTTCAGGATGTTGTGGATGCGTTGTATAAAATCCCTGAGGTGGTGGAATGCCACTACACTACCGGAGAGTATGCGATGTTCATCAAGATATACGCAAAGAGCAACCGTGATTTCTTGCGTTTGATTCACGAACGATTGCAGGCAATCAAGGGAATATCAAGCACAGAGACAATCATTTCTCTTAACGAGGCGTTCAAACGTCAGGCTCCAATCATTGATATAGAAATCACAGACGATGATTATGACGGAGACGACGACATCGCTGATGATGTGGTGGATTAAGAATTAATAGTTAATGGTTGATAATTAGTGGTTGACTATTTTTAGTTGGCTCTTCCTTTGTTGGCGATGCCCCAACTATTAATTCTTAACTCTTAATTATTAACTATATAAGTAAGTGGATAGGATATTTTTATCGATATATAACTTTTTTGAGCAACGGCGTTCACTATTGTGGATGTCGCTTGTTGTGTTTGTTGTCCTCCTTGGATTCTCCGCTTCACGTCTGAATGTGGAGCAGGACATAATGAAGATCCTGCCCGACAATGGAAACAATGCAGTCCAGAAACTGGTGTTTGAAAAACTTAAAGTGAAGGATAATGTCGTTGTGATGGTGAGCGCAAAGGATGGAAATATCGCGTCTGTCCACAAATGTGCTTTGGCATTGGAAAAAGAACTGAATGAAGCTCTTGTGCCTGAACTTGCCCAAAGCGTGGATTTTTCAGTTGATCCAGATGACGCGCAATCCACGTCTGATATTATCTATAGCAATCTACCAATTTATATAGACAATTCCGTCTACTCGGCATTTGATTCTATTTTTTCTGCGGAAGCCATTGATAGGAAAATGGCCGCAAACTATGAGTCGTTGCATGGACTGTTTGGAAATTTTGCGGCAGACTATATCTATAAAGATCCGTTCGGACTTGCGTCTCCAGCATTGAAAAGCCTTGCCAATACTCGAGTGTCATCGAAATATTCTATAATCGACGGCGGTGTCTACCTTTCCACGGATTCCACAGCAATTGTCACCATTACTCCCACTTTCCCGGCTGGCGATGTTAATGCATCACAACGGCTTACAGAAATATTGGAGAAGGTGGTGTCGGGGCATGAAGAAGCAAAAATAGATTGCTTCGGCGGACCTGTGATGGGCGTGTACAATTCACGTTGCATCCAGAAAGATATGCGTCTGACAATTATAGTAGGCATCTTGGCAATCTGCATGATTATATTCTTTTCTTTCCGTGACAGAAAGAGTGTCTTTCTCATATTGTTGCCGAGCAGTTTCGGATTCCTTTTCTCGATGGCGGTGATGGCATTGTTCAAGAATTCGATTTCTCTGATTGCGATGGGGGCGAGCAGTGCGATTATGGGTGTGGTGATGAGTTATGCAATCCATGTGGTGACGCATAAAGAACACTGCAAGGATGCTCCGCAGTTGATTAAGGAATTGTCGTCGCCATTGACTATCGGTAGCCTCACCACAATCGGAGCTTTCTTCAGTCTGACATTCACGTCGTCTTCTTTGCTTGTGGATTTCGGACTGCTCGCGTCTAATATGATAATTGGAGCGATGATTTTCTGCCTTGTCTATCTTCCTCATATCATGAGTTATGGGGAGACGGGGGAGAAACGCAGACTTTTACGATGGATAGAGTCTGTTAATTCGTATAAGATAGAGAATGTCTCATTTTTGGTGGTGGTGATACTTTTGCTTTCCGGCTACGGATTGTATCACTACAATGATGTCGATTTTGATGCCGACATGAACCATCTTTGCTACTATCCAGAAGGAACACTTGATGTGGAAAAACGATTGCAGAGTTCCACGTGTGAGGATGGGGAAGTGTCGATATATTTTGTTTCAGCTGGAGAGACAGACGAGGAGGCTCTCGTCTCATATCATAAAATGAATCATACTCTTGATTCTCTGCTTGGCTCTGGCGACATCGTGCGTCATTCTCATTTGGATAAACTGCTTGTGTCGGGCAAAGAGCAACAGGAGAAAATTGAAAAATGGAATTCATTCTGGACTGATGCACGAAAAAGAAATGTGGAGCAGCAATTGAAAAAATCTGCGGAGAAATATGGTTTCGAGCCGTCAGCTTTCGAGCCGTTCGTCAAAATTGTCAATGCAGAATATAAGTCAGACGGTGTGTTGTCTGCATTCGAGAAAGTTCCGCAGTCTCCTCTAAGCAAGCATATAAACAGCTGGTTTTGTTCGGAGGACGGGATGAAGATGGCAATATCCAATGTCGTGATGAAGTCGGAGGCAAAACAGAAAGTCTATGATTCGTTTGCTGGAAGTAAGAATGTTGTGATTCTCGACAAACCTCATTTTGTACAGGGGTATATGAGAAGTGTGCAGGATGATTTCAACTTTGTGTTGGGAGTGTCGTCGCTGATTGTATTCCTTGGCCTGTTGCTTAATTACGGAAGGTTGGAGACTGCGCTGCTGAGCTTTATGCCGATGGCGTTGGCTTGGCTGATAATCCTTGGAGTGATGCATATCTTCGGATTGTCATTCAATATTGTAAGTGTCATAATCTCAACATTTATCTTCGGTATCGGAGATGATTTCAGCATTTTCATCACGGATGGATTGGTGGATGAGTATAGTAGGGGTAGGCACACATTGTTGTCGCACAAGATAGCCATCTTTTTTTCATCTCTTGTATCCATACTTGGTATGGGAGTGTTGGTGTTTGCGGATCATCCGTCGTTGTTGACAGTGGCTTACACATCTTTAATAGGTATGTTTGCGACGGTGCTGATAGCATACGTGTTGCAGCCATTGATTTTCAGACTGTTTGTCACACGACGCACAGAGAAAGGATTGTCTCCAATCACAATCAATAGCCTGTTTTGGACAATACTTCTGATAGGCAGTTTCGGACTAGCTGGTATTTTGCTCTCATTGGTAGCAATGTTGTCATACTGTTTGCCGCTGAAAAAAATATGGCGGTACAACTTGCTCCATTATCTGATCTGCTATTTCTGCAGAGGGTTGCTGTGGATAGCCACTCCACGTCTGACCAGAAAAGATGCGGATAATACGCACGAGGATTTTTCAAAGCCAGCGATGATAATCGCCAACCATCAGTCGGTGCTCGACATCGTTAGAGTGATGGCATTGACACCTAAAGTGGTGATTATGGCAAAGAAGACCAACTGGAATTCACCTGTCTATGGAATACTTCTTCATCTGTCAGGCTTTTTTTGTAGCGACGACGCTACCGAAGACTACATACCACAGCTAAAATCGTTGGTTGCCAACGGTTATAGCATCTGTGTTTTTCCAGAAGGCGAGAGAAGTGTCGACGGAAAAATCACAAAATTTCATCCTGGAGCATTTTTCTTGGCGAGTGAGCTTGGCATCGACATTCTGCCAGTTGTCTTCGCCGGCCATCATTACGGAATCCGCAAAGGTGATATTATATATGTAGGCCGCACAAATATAGCGATGAAGATATGCGAAAGAAGAGCTTGCGCACCGTCCGACAGAGCGAAAAGACTGTTCAAGGAAGATGCCGCAGAATATGAAGCGATGATAAAGAAAGAGTATGATGAGCTTTGCAGAGACATTGATACACCAAAGAATCCATATTTCCGTCATCTGTTGGAGCAGAACTTTATTCTGAAAGGTCCAGTGCTTGAGTATTACACCAAAGTCAAAATCAGATTGGAGAATGATTATCTGAAATATTGGCAACAGATTCCGGACAATTCCGTCGTCTCAGATTTGGGATGTGGCTATGGCTATCTGTCGTTTATGTTGAGCCACACTCTGCCGGGTGCCGAGATACATTCGTACGACTATGACGAGGATAAAATTGAGATAGCTCAGCATTGCTACTCAGTCTCATCAAACCAAACATATAGTGTTGAAGATATTGTCAGTGCGGATTTTGTGGAGAGCGACGTCTTCATCCTCAACGACGTGTTGCATTATATGACATCGGAAGATCGAGAAAGAGTGCTTTGCAAATGTCTGGAAAAATTGAAAGAAGGAGGAAAAATCATTGTGAGGGATGCAGACAAGAACCAGGAGAAGACGCATAAAATCACCAAGTTGACGGAATGGTTCTCGACATCCTCTGTCATCCATTTCAACAAAGTGTCGCGCAATATCAATTTCTTTGATGCGGAAGAAATGAAAACCTTTGCTGAAAATAATGGTTTGGATATTGAGATTACGGACAATGATGAAAAGACATCGAATAAGATATTCGTGTTGAGGAGGGGACAGAAGAGTGTCTGACACAATTCGAATCGGATTGAAGGAAGGGGTTCAAGCCATCCAAATTAAAAATGAAATTATAAACTAAAAACAATATATTATGGCACAAGACGAAATCGGATACGACGATAAGGAAGCTGTGGATTTTATTTTGGCAAACTTGGATGAAGAGTATGCCGACACGACAGCAGAGGAGGTGGAATACATCCTCGATATCCTTTACGATTACTACGAAGAGCAAGGATTCTTTGATGAAGATTCAGACGACGAAGTTGATATAGATGAAGACGATATCCTTCAGTATGTAGTGGATCAGGTGGAGAAAGACAAGAAAGCAGGAGAAAAGTTGGCTCAGAAGTTTGATGAAGACCGTATTGCAGATGTGCTTGAGGGAGAGTACGGATACTGCGACAAAACAGGAGTCTTCACAGACAATGAGGACGAGGAATAATTTTGAATGCTAAATTCAAAATTACGTAGAGACGCACGGTCGTGCGTCTTTTTTTTATTTTCATTTAGTCAATCGCCAGCCATCAATCTTGTATAAGTATTCCCTTTTAAGGTGTGAAAATGAGTCGAAAAAACGTGAAAAATACTGCAATTTGTCAACGTAATATTTGCGTCACTTACATTGTGAAAAAAATATAGCAAAAAAAAGTGAAAAAAAACGTGTTTTTAATGCATGTTATTAAAA
Source organism: Bacteroidales bacterium UBA3844 (assembly GCA_002392915.1). Classification (GTDB taxonomy): domain Bacteria; phylum Bacteroidota; class Bacteroidia; order Bacteroidales; family Paludibacteraceae; genus UBA1723. The sequence goes on from DGHQ01000033.1 coordinate 110,415, forward strand.
ATAAGTGTAATTTTGCATCGGTTTCAAAAAACGAATTTGTTTAATTCATATTATATACAAGAGAAATGAAAAAAGTTGTTCTATTCTTTGTTGCTGGTGCTGCTCTATGTCTAGCATCTTGCTGTGGATCTAAGTGTGACAAGGCTGCTTGTGAGGCAGCTAAGGCTGATTCTATCAGAATCGCTGATTCAATTGCAAAGGCTGATTCAGCTGCTGCTGCTGTAGCTGCTGCTGCTGATTCTGTAGTTGCTGCTGCTAAGGCTGCTGGTGACACAGTTGCTAACGCTGTTGAGGCTGTTGCTGAGGCTGCTGCTGAGGCTGCAAAGTAATAACTTTACGCTGAAAACATAAGGCTTCATCCGTTTGGGTGAAGCCTTTTTTCTTTGCTAAAAATTCTTAAATATTGGAAATAATTGATGCGGGTAGGGTGGTAATGCATAAAATAATGTGTAATTTCGCATTTGGATTTGATAATTATAGGTGATGAGAAAAGAAATAAAAGCATTTTTTGCTGTTTTGATGTCGTTGATGTCAAGTTTTTATGTGAACGCGCAGCAATCAGGATTGTCTCCTGACCTTCAGAAAATAATTTGGGCTTCTCATTTTGTGATCAACAATTATGTGGATACAGTCAACGAGAAAGAGTTTGCCGACGAAGCTATCGCAGCGATGTTGCAGTCGCTCGACCCCCATTCCTCATATATTCCAAAGGAGGAAGTAGAAAAAGCCAATGAAGGTTTGCGCGGTGATTTCGACGGAATCGGTGTGACATTCCAGATGTTGGAAGACACGATGGTGGTGATGCAGACAATCAGTGGAGCTCCTGCAGAGAAGGTGGGTATCATGGCAGGCGATAAAATAGTGTCTGTAGATGGAGAGAACATCGTTAAGATGAGCACTAACGAGATTCAGAAACGTGTGCGTGGTCCACGTGGCACGGATGTGAATATTACAGTCATTAGAGGTGGTGAGACGGGACCATTGCAGTTTACGATTACCAGAGACAAAATTCCATTGTATAGTGTAGACGCATCTTATATGATAGACAATGAGGTGGGCTATATCAAGATCAACCGTTATGCGCGCACCACTATGGATGAGTATGTTGAGGCTTTCAACAAACTTTCAAAGCAGGGAATGAAGTATATGATTATCGACCTTCAGGGCAACGGTGGTGGATTCTTGAATACGGCAAAAGACCTTGTGTCTATGTTTGTGCCGGATAATTCGATGGTGGTTTACACAGAGGGCGTGCACCAGCCAAGGCAGGAGTTTCGTTCGTCTGACAGATACTTTGATGGCGACGGAGCAATGATGACACCAGCAAAAAGAAAAGAGGGACAATTCCGTGAGAATGTGACTACGCTTGCTGAGCAAAAAAACAGACTTGTTATCCTTGTAGACGAGAATTCAGCCTCTGCTTCGGAGATCACAGCTGGAGCATTGCAGGATCTTGATAGAGCTGTCATTGTAGGCCGCCGTACATTTGGAAAAGGTTTGGTACAGAAACCGTTCAAGTTTGCAGATGGAAGTGAGATGCGTCTTACAATCGCCAAATACTATACTCCTGCAGGAAGATGTGTGCAGAAGCCATACGAGAAGAAGGGAAACAAAGACTATGCAAAGGATTTGAGCGACAGATGGGCTCATGGTGAATATATGCATGAAGATAGCATCTCGTTCCCAGATTCGTTGAAGTACACTACTTTATATAAGGAGCGTACAATCTATGGAGGAGGAGGTATCATGCCGGATGTGTTCGTGCCGCTTGACACTACTTACAACACTGCCTACTACAGAAAAGTGATCGGCAAGGGAGTGCTCAACAAATATTGCTTGAAATATGTGGAGCGAAACCGTGAGAAACTGAATGGTAAGTATGATTATGAGCAGGAAGGATCGTTTGCCGAGTTCAACAAGACATTTGTTGTGACAGACGATATGCTGGAAGATATGTTGAAGCAGGCGGACGAAGCCAAGATCGAACGAGATGAGGATCAGATCAAACGATCTCGCGAACACATGAAGATCAATATCAAGGCTTTGATCGCCAGCGACCTTTGGGGACGTGGCACATACTACGAGATCATGAACACCCAAAGTGACGTGGTGAAAAAGGCTGTTGAAATAATCAAGGATCCTAAACTTTATAAGGAATCTTTCGTGGATCGAAAAAGTAAAGTGAAGGAAGATGGAAAGAAAGATAAGAAAAAATAGAAGTATAGCTCAAAATTTTAGAGATTAGAGTTCTTGAGTCAAGAGAAGACGGAGCGGCGGACAGCTCCGTCTTTTTTTATTATCTACTATTACTATATATAGTCGTTGTATTATTTATAGTAATGAGTCGAGAAATAACATATTGCTGCCATAAGTTCATATTTGCTGTCATTTTTTGTTGAAATAGCCTATCGTTATTCACAATTTGCGGATTTTTTCAAATTTCTCTTTCTATAATCAAAAATTATCACGAAATTTGTGCGATTTTTTAAGAACTGAAAAAAATAAAAGAATATGCACGCATACAGACCATTTAATTTGGTGCTTGAAGATGGTACCGTGTTTGAAGGAAAATCGTTCGGATACGAGGCTCCTGTTTCTGGAGAGGTGGTATTTGCCACGGCTATGGTAGGTTACCCTGAAAGCTTGACGGATCCATCTTATGCAGGCCAGTTGTTAACAGTCACATTCCCACTCGTCGGCAACTATGGAGTGCCAAACGACGAAAAGGATGAGTTCGGTATTTCCAAATTTTATGAGTCTGACAAAATTCAGGCATCCGCAATCATTATTTCCGACTACTCCGACCGCTACAGCCACTGGAACGCTGTGAAGAGCCTTGGTGATTGGCTAAAGGCAGAGAAAATTCCAGGCATCTGTGGCATTGACACCCGTGAACTTACGAAGATCGTTCGTGAGAAGGGAGCAATGAAGGGTAAGTTGGTGTTCCCTGATGAAAATAAAGACATCCCATTTGTCGATCCGAATGAAGAGAATCTTGTGGCTAAGGTAAGCTGCAAGGATGTTGTCACTTACGGAAAGGGTAAGTACAAGATCGTGATGGTCGACTGTGGTGTCAAGAACAATATTATCCGTTGTTTGTTGAAACGAGATGTGACCCTAACTCGCGTGCCTTGGGACTACGATTTCAACACTCTTGAGTATGATGGATTATTCATCTCTAACGGTCCGGGTAATCCAGCTCTTTGTGGAAAAACAGTGGAGCACATCCGTGTCGCATTGCAGAAAAATAAGCCAATCTTTGGTATTTGTATGGGTAACCAGTTGCTTTCAATCGCAGCGGGAGCCCAAACTTATAAATTGAAGTATGGTCACCGCAGCCACAACCAGCCAGTGAGCATGGTAGGCAGCACACGTGCATACATCACTTCGCAGAATCACGGATTTGCCGTCGACAATAAGACTATCCCATCTGATTGGGAGCCATTGTTCATCAATATGAACGACGGTACAAATGAGGGTATCCGTCATAAGTCTAAACCGTTCTTCTCGGCTCAGTTCCACCCAGAGGCAAGCTCAGGTCCTACTGATACAGAATTCCTGTTCGACACGTTTGTGGATATGGTTGCAAAGCAGAGCAAAGAGCCTGTGAGCATCATAGACGAGGGCAAGTTCACAGGACCTAAGAAGTATAACAAGGTATTGTTGCTTGGTTCAGGAGCATTGAAAATCGGTGAGGCAGGAGAGTTCGACTACTCTGGCTCACAGGCGTTGAAGGCTCTTCGTGAAGAGGGTGTGAAGACGGTGCTTATCAATCCAAATATCGCAACTGTCCAGACTTCTGAGGGTGTGGCTGACAAGGTTTATTTCTTGCCTGTGACTCCTGAGTTTGTTGAGAGAGTCATCCAGAAAGAGCGTCCAGACGGTATTTTCTTGTCGTTCGGTGGACAGACAGCGTTGAACTGTGGTGTGGCTCTATATAAAGGAGGTATCCTTGAGAAATATAATATAGAGGTGCTTGGAACACCAGTCCAGGCAATCATTGATACAGAAGACCGTGAGATATTCAACTCAAAGTTGGCAGAAATCAACGTCAACTATATTAAGAGTGAGGCAGTTACAGATATCGACCACGCATTGAAGGCAGCAAACGAACTTGGTTATCCTGTGATCGTGCGTGCTGCTTACGCACTAGGTGGACTTGGTTCTGGATTCTGCAACAACGACGACGAGTTGAGAATACTTGTGGAGAAGGCATTCTCTTACTCACCACAGGTCTTGGTGGAGAAGTCGTTGAAGGGATGGAAAGAGGTAGAGTATGAGGTAGTGCGCGATAAGTACGACAACTGTATTACAGTATGTAATATGGAAAACTTCGACCCACTTGGCATCCACACAGGAGAGAGTATCGTAGTCGCACCGTCGCAGACACTTTCAAATAAAGATTATCATAAACTACGTGAGACGGCAATCCGCATAATCCGCCATATCGGAATTGTCGGCGAGTGTAATGTGCAGTACGCTTACGACCCACAGAGTGAAGATTATAGAGTGATCGAGGTTAACGCCCGTCTTTCAAGATCTTCTGCGTTGGCTTCAAAGGCGACGGGATATCCGCTTGCTTTTGTCGCTGCAAAACTTGGTATGGGATACGCTTTGCCAGAGCTTAAAAACTCTGTGACTAAGGAGACTTCAGCATTCTTTGAGCCTGCACTCGACTATATAGTATGTAAGATTCCACGTTGGGATCTTGGTAAATTCCATGGAGTCAGCCGTCTGCTTGGATCTTCAATGAAGTCGGTAGGTGAGATTATGGCGATCGGACGCACATTCGAGGAGAGCATCCAGAAGGGTCTACGTATGATCGGACAGGGTATGCACGGATTTGTCGCAAACAAAGATCTGATGTCAGACGATTTGGATTCGGCACTTTCACAGCCAACAGACAAGCGTATTTTCTATATTGCTCAGGCTCTTCACGAAGGATATTCAATAGAAAGAATACACGAGTTGACAAAGATTGATTTGTGGTTCTTGCAAAAACTAGAAAATATAATCAGACAGGAGAAAGACCTTGCAGGATTCAATTCATTGAAGGAGTTGCCTGACGGAATTCTTCTTCGTGCAAAACAGTTGGGATTCTCCGACTTCCAGATCGCTCGTCTTGTTACAAAGTGTAGCAACGATGTGATTGAAAAAGAGGTTTTGAATGTCCGTGCACACAGAAAGAGCAGAGGCATTGTGCCAGTAGTCAAGCAGATAGACACACTTGCTGCTGAGTATCCAGCGCAGACCAACTATCTATATGTCACATATTCAGGATCGGCAAATGATGTCAAGTATGTCGGTGACCACAAATCGGTTGTTGTGCTTGGATCAGGAGCCTACCGTATTGGATCATCTGTAGAGTTTGACTGGTGTGGAGTAAATGCGTTGAACACGATCCGCAAGGAAGGACTTCGCTCAGTCATGATCAACTACAATCCAGAGACAGTTTCGACTGACTATGATATGTGTGACAGACTTTACTTTGACGAGTTGAGTTTCGAGCGTGTGATGGATATCATAGAGATGGAGAATCCTAAGGGAGTAATCGTGTCGACGGGAGGACAGATTCCAAACAATCTTGCGGTCAAGTTGTCAGACGCTGGAGTCACATTGCTTGGCACACAGGCTGTTGACATCGACCGTGCTGAGGACAGACAGAAATTCTCGTCTATGTGTGATGAACTAGGAATCGACCAGCCACGTTGGAGTGAGTTGACAAGTCTTGAAGATATCTATGGATTTGTTGATGAGGTCGGCTTCCCAGTGTTGGTTCGCCCATCATACGTGTTGTCTGGAGCCGCGATGAATGTCTGCTACGACAAGTCACAGCTTGAGAACTTCTTGAAGTTGGCAGCCAACGTATCAAAGAAACATCCGGTTGTGATTTCTGAGTTTATGGAGAGATGCAAGGAAATCGAGATAGATGCGGTTGCACAGAACGGAGAGATTGTAGTTTACGCAATCAGTGAGCATATCGAGTTTGCCGGAGTTCACTCAGGAGATGCGACGACACAGTTCCCACCACAAAAGATATATGTTGAGACAGTTCGCAGAATCAAAGCGATCGCGCGAAAGATTGCAGCCGCACTTCATATTTCCGGACCATTCAACATCCAGTTCTTGGCTAAGAACAATGAAATCAAGGTTATTGAGTGTAATTTGCGTTCGTCACGAAGCTTCCCATTTGTCAGCAAAGTGTTGAAGATCAACTTTATTGAGCTTGCCACAAGAATTATGTTGGGCCAGAAAGTGGAGAAGCCAGAGAAGAGTGCGTTCGACCTTGATTATGTAGGAGTTAAGGCATCGCAGTTCTCTTATGCCCGTCTGACGCAAGCGGATCCGGTGCATGGAGTGGATATGAGTTCGACAGGAGAGGTAGGATGTATAGGCGATGATTTGTCGGAGGCATTGTTGAAGTCGTTGTTGTCGGTAGGCTACAAGATTCCAAAGAAGAACGTGATGATTTCGTCAGGAGAGGCAAAATCGAAAGTAGATTTGCTTGACGCCTGCAAGATGCTTCAGAAAAACGGTTTTGATATCTACGCCACATATGGAACATACAAGTTCTTGGATGAGAACGGAATCAAGTCTACACCAGTAGGTTGGCCGGATGAACCAAATGCAAAGAAAAATGTCATGGAGATGATCCATAACAAAGAGTTTGATTTGGTGATCAACATACCAAAGAACAATACGGAGCGAGAGATAAAGAACGGATATGCGATACGTCGTGGAGCTATCGACTTCAACATTCCGTTGATTACCAATGCACGTCTAGCAAGTGCATTCATCCGTTCGGTTTGCGAACTTAAGTTTGAGGACATTAAGATCAAGAGCTGGGACGAGTATTAATATGAATTAAAATGCATAATGCATAATGAAAAATGGAGACGTGAAGATTAGCGTCTCCATTTTTTTAATATTCTGTTGGATTATAAATGATAGTTGAAGTGTCATAAAAGAGGATTTCAAAGGACGGAACGTCCTTCACCCTTCCCACGTGCGAGCCGAAGGCGAGCGCATATAAAACAAAAACACAGAGAATATTAGTTTTCAGAGGAGTTCTGTAAAATAAATGCCAAAGAGATCGACAACGTTATGGTAATTTATCAACAATTTTCCGAATTTTGGATGAATGTTTGGATAGAAGAAAAATTATTCCTACTTTTGCACCGCTTTTAGAGCAAATTATTTTAATTAATTAATAAACAAGTTATGTTGAATCATTACGAGGTCGTTTTCATCTTAACTCCCGTTTTGTCTGACGAACAGATGAAGGAAACGGCAGAAAAATTCAAGAGCGTACTTGTTAACGAAGGATCAAAGATCGTTAATGAGGAGCTTTGGGGTATGCGTAAGCTTGCTTATTCAATCGACAAGAAGAGCTCAGGCTTTTACTGCTTGTTCGAGTTTGAGGCAGAGCCTACAATGGTAGAGAAATTGGAGCTTCAGTTCCGTCGTGACGAGAAGGTGCTTCGTTTCTTGACTACTAAGTTGGACAAGTATGCAGTTGAATATGCTGTAAAGAGAAAGAACGGCAAAAATAAGGAGAACTAAGACATGGCACAGAACGCATCAGAAATCAGATATTTGACGCCTCCTACAGTAGACGTTAAGAGAAAGAAATACTGTCGTTTTAAGAAGAACGGTATCAAGTATATCGACTACAAGGATCCTGAATTTTTGAAGAAGTTCCTTAACGAGCAGGGTAAGATTTTGCCTCGCCGTCTAACTGGTACATCTTTGAAGTTCCAGCGTAAGGTTGCTCAGGCTGTTAAGCGTGCACGTCACCTTGCATTGCTACCATACGTAACAGATTTGTTGAAGTAATAAACAGGAGGAATAACAATGGAAATTATATTGCTAGAAGACGTTGCTAATCTTGGTTACAAGGATGACGTTGTGAAGGTAAAGAACGGATACGGTCTTAACTACCTTATTCCTCAGGGAAAGGCTATCGTTGCTACTCCTTCTGCAAAGAAGGTATTGGCTGAGAACTTGAAGCAGAGAGCTCACAAGCTTGCTAAGATCAAGGCTGATGCTGAGGAATTGGCTGCTAAGTTGAACGCAGTTTCACTTACTATCCCAACTAAGGCTAACAAGGAGACAGGTGCTATCTATGGTTCAGTGACTAACATCCAAATCGCAGAGGCTCTTGAGAAGGCTGGATACAATGTAGACAGAAAGATCATCTCTGTTAAGGAGTCTGTTAAATCTATCGGTGAGTACGTTGCAGTTGCTCGTCTTCACAAGGAGGTTTCAGCAGAGGTTAAGTTCAGTGTTGTTGCTGAATAATTATCGCATCGATAAGAAATAAGGCGTTGCTCATATGGGCAACGCTTTTTTTTGTCTTTTTGTGAAAAAAATCGGCATTTTTGAAAAAAAGTGAAAGAAAAAATCTAATTTTGAACTAAATTTGATAAAAAGAATAAAAAAGTTGAAAGATGGAAAAAATCGACGACTTGGACAGACAAATTCTTAATATAATCACTAAGAATGCCAGAATCCCATTTAAGGATATAGCTGAGGATTGTGAGGTATCGAGAGCCGCAATCCACCAACGTGTGCAGCGTCTTATTGACACAGGAGTGATCGTTGGCTCGGGCTATCACGTCAACCCAAAGACTTTGGGCTATCAGACTTGTACCTACATCGGTATCAAGCTAGAGAAGGGATCAATGTATGCTACTGTTGTGCCTGAATTGGAGAAAATCCCTGAGGTTGTAGAGTGTCATTTTACAACAGGACCATACACAATGATGGTTAAGCTTTATGCGAAGGATAATGAAGATCTTATGGATCTTCTAAACGGAAAAATCCAGAGTATCAAAGGAGTAATGTCGACAGAAACTTTGATATCCTTGGATATGAGTATTAAAAGAGAAGTGCCAATTTCATTATAATATATGGAACATAAATTAACGATATACAACACTTTAACACGTACAAAACAGATTTTCAAACCGTTGAAAGAGCCATATGTGGGATTGTATGTGTGCGGACCGACTGTCTACGGAGACGGTCATCTTGGACATGCACGTCCGGCTATCACGTTTGATATCCTATACAGATTTTTGACTCACCTTGGCTACAAGGTTCGTTATGTCCGTAACATCACAGATGTGGGACATTTGGAGCATGATGCGGATGAGGGCGAGGATAAAATCGCCAAGAAGGCTCGTCTTGAGCAGAAGGAACCAATGGAGGTGGTGCAATATTATCTTAACCGTTACCATTCTGCGATGGAGAAGCTTGGAGTATTGCCACCAAGCATAGAGCCTCACGCGTCGGGACATATTATCGAGCAAATCGAATTTGTCAAGAAGATTCTTGACGCTGGATATGCTTATGAGAGTGAAGGATCTATCTATTTCGACGTGAAGAAATACAACAAAGACCATCGCTACGGTAAATTGTCTGGTAGAAATATCGAGGATTTGTTGGAGACAACACGTGAACTTGATGGACAGAGTGAAAAACATTGCGCTCTAGATTTCGCGTTGTGGAAGAAGGCTCAGCCAGAGCATATCATGCGTTGGCCGTCACCATGGAGCGACGGTTTCCCTGGTTGGCACATGGAGTGCTCGGCAATGGGAACTAAGTATCTTGGCGAAGAGTTTGATATTCATGGAGGCGGAATGGACTTGATTTTCCCACACCATGAGTGTGAGATCGCACAGAGCACAGCAGCCCTTGGCAAGGAGACGGTGCATTATTGGATGCACAATAATATGATCACTATCAACGGTCAGAAAATGGGTAAGTCTCTTGGAAACTTCATCACGTTGGATGAGTTCTTCACAGGAAGCCACAAGCTTCTTACTCAGGCATACGCACCGATGACAATCCGTTTCTTCATTCTTCAGGCACATTATCGCAGCACTGTGGATTTCAGCAACGAAGCTTTGATCGCAGCAGAGAAGGGATTCGCACGATTGTGTGAGAGTTACGCACGTCTGCAGAAGCTTACACCGTCGAAAGAGACATCGATGGAGATGAAGAACTACCGTCAGCTTTGTGAAGACGCAATGCTCGACGACTTGAACACTCCAATTGTGATTTCTCATCTGTACGACGCTACACGTATCATTAATACGGTGGCAGACGGCAAAGCTACAATCTCTGAGGCTGATTTGAAGGAGTTGAAAGAGGTGTTCGACTTGTATCTGATAGATATTCTTGGAATGAGAGTAGAGGAAAATTCCGGAGCTGCAAATGATGCTTACAAAGGAGCTGTCGATTTGCTTTTGGAAATCAGAAAACAGGCGAAGACAAACAAAGATTGGGCAACAAGTGATAAAATCCGTGATGAGTTGGCTCGTCTTGGCTTTAAAATCAAAGACACCAAGGACGGATTTGAGTGGAGTCTGTAAAATATGTTTTATGACATAAAAACGGTCTTGCAAAAGTTAAAAAAGTATTAATGCTCCATTTTTCTTATGCTGAAAAATTGGTGGTTTATTTTTTAAGACTATTTTTGTGGCGTTTCGTATTGCAGAATGCGGAATAAGGTTTTATAGTTAGGAATATTAATTAAAAAGAAAAGAGTATGATAAAGAAATTTTTACTTGCTAGTAGCGTTCTTTCTCTTGCCGTTGCTTCAAACGCAGCTGAGAAGGAAGTCTACGTTATCAAGGACGGTAAGATGGTAAATTGTAATTTTATCCAATCTACCACAAGTCCAATAGAGAACTCGTATGAGGTTTATGAGTCACAGAACTCAAAGGGTGAGGATATGGTTCTTGTAAAGAATCCTGACACTGTTTACAAGTCAGCTTTCCTTTATTTGCCAGAAGCAATCGATTTGAGCGAGACTTGGAATCTTGTACTTGAATACTATTTTGAGGAAGGTACAGAACTTACAGATGGTTGCTATAAGCGTGAGGGTTGGAAATTCGACTTTTTGGCAGATACTATGCCTGTAAATGGAGCAAAGTTTAAATATGATCCACAGCAGTCACAGTATCGTATTGCACATGCGTCATTTGATATTTGGTTCCGTGATTTCTATTCGTATACAAATGGAAAATCTGTTTTGGACAACCATGGAGTTGGCAAGCTAAGAACTGTGTCTAAGTATATATACTCAAACCCGTTGTTGCCAAAAGAGGTTGCTGAAAGAGGTGATGGTAATAAAATTAAGGTTATTTACCTTTCTATGCTTCCTGCAGCTGATGCTGTGATCACAGGATATATCAAGAACTTGAAGTTCGTTTCTGATGGAACAAAGCCGTTCTATGCTGATAAGATGTCTATCCTTGGAGGTGAAGGTACTATCCATACTTCTGCTTTCACTAATTACGTTTATGGAACTAATGGTGGTGCTCACAAAGACGCAGCGGTAGGAGAATTGGAGTATATGGATGGAAATTTTTTGGAGGCACCTACTCAGATGTACGGACAGCAGTTGTTCATATCTAATAGCCCACAGGGTGACGCTAACAAAATTTTGAACGACCGTATGTACTGCGATTACGGAGAGCAGGGTGAAGCAGACTTCTATGATACTGAGTATGGTTACCTTCCATATTTGAAAAAGGCAGATGGTAACGGACGTCTTGATATTGACGGTATTGTTGCAGATGCTCAGCTTCGTATTCCATTGGGTGACGCTGTAGAGAAAACTATCTCTATCGCTATGCGTCTTGGTCACAACGCTGGTACTACTGGTGGTACTGTTCCATACGAGGATTACATTACAGGTTCTAATGATATCCGTTTCCCTGTAGAGTACAGATTCGAGGCAGGTGATGCACAGAAAATTTCAGCAAAGACAGAGTGGAAGAAGTTCACACCAACATACACTAAGGGTGGTACTGACACTGTAGATTCTATCCCTACTATGATGTCTATGGTTTATGGTGATGTTGAGCTTCCTTCACAGGAATATTCTTACATCACATTGCGTTTCATCCCTAACGATGTAATCTCTTACATGTTTGGAGATATCCGTTTGACTGGTGACAAGAATGCTTGGCCAAAGAAGGCTAGTGACTATGAGTTAGGTGAGGACTATCTTGGTTACAAGATTCCAGTTGGATTCCGTTCAGATGTTAAGAACATTGTTGCTAAGGGTGAGATCTCTATCTATCCTAATCCTGCAACTGATGTTATCACTGTAACTAACGAGGGTGTTAACAGCGTGGCTGTTTACTCTGTAGCTGGTTCTTTGGTTGCTTCTTCTGAGTCTAACGTAGTTAACGTAGCAAACTTGGTTAAGGGTATCTACGTCGTTAAGGCTAACACTGAGGCTGGTGTAATCACAGGTCAGATCATCAAGAAGTAATTTATGTATAGTTGTTCTTAGGAACTTCTTTACAAATTATATCTCACACGAGGGGCGGACAAATTGTTCGTCCCTCTTTTTTGTGCCGGGATATAAATATGTAATCATTGAATTGTTTTCTTTTGGATTTATTTCTTATCTATTCTTATGAATTTT
>DGHQ01000023.1 GCA_002392915.1 Bacteroidales bacterium UBA3844
CACAGGCACCCCGGCTATGCACAGGTGCCTCAAGGCTATGCACAGGTGTCCTCGGCTATGCACAGGTGCCACCAGGATATAAGGTATATACTGACACAAAAAAAGAGACGCCGTAATACGACGTCTCTACATAATCATATTATTTCGATATTATTCCTCAGCCTTAGCTTCCTTTACGAAATCAGTCATGTTAGCACCTACAAGAAGATTATACCAAACCATAATTTTCTTGATATCACTTACGTGTACACGACTACGATCAAAGTTTGGCAACACCTCACCGAAGTATGCGCGCATCTGCTCAGCATCGTTAGATGGTTTAACAGAAGTAGCAGCACCGTTCTCCTTCTTCTTGATTGAATCAAACACAGAAGCCAAAGAGACTTCACCTTCGTCTGTATATATAGCTATATCATTGAGAGAAATAATCTTTTCCGTTGCATACGCAGGAGTCTTCTTTCCTGAAGCCAACTCCTCAACGATAAGCATATTCTTGCCCTGCGACGCCAATTTGAATAGTCCTGGGCGACCTGCGATTGATAAAATTCGCCTTAACATTATCTATAATTTTACTTAAAACTAAATTCTTTTTATATAAAAAATACAATTTTCCACAAAAGTATAAAAATTGCATTACTTGCAAAGCGATTTGACGAATTAATTCGTAATTCGTAAACCATAATTATAGATTAAGCATGCAAAAGAAATGGGAAACATATTCTTAGAAGCAGTTTTTTTGCTGAAACCCAATAAAGAATTTGGTTATAGTTATTGAGGATTGTCACTGCCATACAATCCTATGCGAGTCCAAAGTGCGAGCGGAAAAAATAGCGTTCATTCTACTACTACTGTTATTGTTTGCACTCACATTCGGTTCGCACTTGGGGGAGGAGTTCGGGTATTTCGCCCGTAGCAATTTCAAACCTCTTTTCAATTAAACTTGAACAGTCCATAAAAAAAATAGTGTCCAAACTCAAAAAAATTCCGAAAATCCCTTGTAGAATAAAAAAAAGTCACTACTTTTGCATCGCAATTCAGAAATGGTGGGTGTAGCTCAGTTGGTTAGAGTATCAGATTGTGGTCCTGAGGGTCGAGGGTTCGATCCCCTTCACCCACCCAGAAAGAGAGATTGTTCGAAAGAGCAATCTCTTTTTTTTATCAATATAAGGCGTCCAACTGTGTATATCGTTGTGATCACATGCTGACATTAAGGGAAAATCACGTAGTTATTACATATAGGTATAATACATCTATCATTGCGTTTTTCGCATATGAGATAATATATTTTAGTTTTATTAAGATTTGTTGAAATAAAAAGTTCAAAAGGATATAGTTTTTATTAAAGCACGAATTATATTTGCAGACATAAAAGGATTTTGGTGAACCCAGAGTCGACATTGGCAATATGCCGAGATATATTTGTCGAACGCGAAAACTTTAGAGATATGAAAACATTAATAAAAGCAACTATCATTGCGCTATTTGCATTAATCTCGACATCGTGTGACTTCGAGAGCACATATGACGAAGACGATGCATACTATCTATTCAACGGAAAGACATGGTCGAGAATAGAAGAGAGTCCACACTCCTACTATTACTTTGTATGCTACGAATTCCACAATGACGGGTCGTACACATATTGGTTTTACGAAGATGATGTAAGAGCTCCAGGCCCCGGATTCAGCATAGAGTCAGGACGTTGGGAGATAATCTCACACGGACACAAAGATGACATCAAGCTATATGGCAGAGGAAGAGAAGACATCTACGACGTCGATGATTTCCTTGATGGGCTAAGCGACCACAATTCATATAGCGTGATCGAAGACTACAAAAGAACGATAGATGAGCTATACCATTACTAATAAAGCATAAATAATCAGAAGACGGGAATTTTCCCGTCTTTTTTGGTATATTCTAACCAAATATCATCACAAGCCATTCTTTAATGAGCATAAAAGGAGTTTATTTTCTCAAAATTTTGCCAACTCCGATTAAATATTTACTTTTGTCTAATTTTAGGACATACATCACATAGTTTATGATAGGGAAATACAACAATATGAAAAAATTATTTATAGCACTTTTAATAATCGCCTCTGCTGTGGGAAATGTTTTCTCACAGACCATGCTTATATCCGGAGGTAACGACCATGGAGTGGCTCTATGTAATAAAGGACAGATATTTGCGTGGGGAAACAACAAAGGGAATCGATTAGGACTAATGCCGCCATACGACTCAGAAACGGTTGTAAATAAGCCTCAATTGGTAAACATTCCTGTAGGACTGACATTTTCTCAAGTATCAGCAGGATCTGGTTCTCACACAGTTGCTCTTTCATGTAAAAAGGTTGTCTACGCATGGGGAGAAAACGAGCAATATCAAGCAGGACAACCGACAGGAGACGTTGTCTCAAAACCAATGCCTGTATTATGTGGAGAAGCGACAGACCATGGATACGAAGAAGATGGAGTCACCAAGGGAAAATATTTAGGTGATGTCAAAAAGATCGCAGCCACGACTGCCGCATCATTAGCTTTACTTGATGATGGAACTGCTGTGATGTGGGGGGGAAATGGAAGATACCAAGGATCAGAAACGTCCCCATTGTTTAAGACAGAGACTCCAGAACCTATATATATACGCGACGAAAACAATAAAATACTTGAAAATATCATCGATATTTCAGGAGGAGACAACAACCTAACCATAATAGTTGGAAAATCACCAACAGACATGATAGGAACAGTGTATTCCATGGGAAACTGGAATGGTAGAGGAGGAAACGGATCAACACCAGGCAGTGATTGTTTTGTTGCCAAGCCTGTAATTATTGCAGACCCTAATGACGGACAGGAGCCATCCGCAGACAATAAAACACTAAATGCAGTTAAGACATCAGGAATTGCCGACGCAGGAGGTTTCGCATTCGATGAAAATGAAGGATTCCTTTACAGTTGGGGAAACAACGGATGGGGAGGTATGGTTGGATCAGAGAAAACACAAACATACACTTATGCATCTAAAGTCATTGCTGGTGAATACTCTCAGATTTCGAAAGAAGCATACATGACCAATGTGCACCAAGTAATTGGAGGAAATGGATATGGTGCATTGGTTACAGAAGATGGTTATCTTTTGTATATGGGTGGGCACAACCCTTCAGGAAGAGATGGAGGTATAGTTCCAAGTTCAGAATGGGCGGCGAGCACCAAACTTAATAACGGAACAGGCAATGACCCTGGACCTATATTTGCTAAATACTGTAAAGGAGAAAAAGATCCAAGCAAGGAAGTCATTGTAGATGACGCTGCGGCTATCGGTAGAGGCGACCTTTTTGGATTTATGGTGAATAAAGATGGAGATTTCTACGTTTGGGGAAATTCAAAATGTCCAGGCGACGACATGCCTGCTGAAGTTGGAGTTCTAGGACTCGGATTTAATGGTGCGGCTGACGATCCTGAAGGCAAAGGATACAGAACATGTCTTTCTAAAATAGAATTGGACTGTGAGCCTCAAGACGAGTGTCCAAAAATATATATGGTAGGACCCAGAAAAAAATGTCCAGGAGAAACGGACTCTCTTTATTGTGGATTCACACCAACAACAAAATCTATAAGGCATTATTATTTCAGATGGAGTTTGGATGGTGTAGTACTAAATGAATCTACACTAAAACAGGCAGAAGATGTAGCCAACAAAATTGCGTCAGCCTCAGATCAGAATGCAGTAGAGACAGATCCTTGGAACAGCTGGATTGTCGAGATAAAAGACCCTGGCATTTACAAGGTTGAAATATTCTATATTGGCAACAACGTTCCTTGTACAAATTGCGAAACAGCAGAAGGTGAGATTGAAGTTATCGACATGGATATGCCAATCGATACAGCTATTCCATTGAGTTGTGTGGTGGACACTTTGAAGCCAAGTAAAACAGATGACATCTGTTTCAAAGCAGTTGTAAACAATAAATTTTATTCCGCTAAGGACAAAGTGACATTTGCTGCTTTCTCTACTCCAGACAGCAAAGATACTCTTGAAGTTTTCCATACTGCTGGAGATGGAGGAGAGATCATGTGCTGCATCACAGGAGACAAAATAGACCGTACCCTTGGAGTAGAGACAGGCAAAGATACTCTTTATCACATATGGCTAGAGGACATCACGAAATTCGAGACAGTTCTCAATGAGGTGAATACTCCAGCAAAAGCAGATGGTGGCTATCAATCTTTTGGTACATTATTAAGATTGTCCACTGCTGCTGAATTAATGTCTTTTGAAATATATGCTTCCGGATACAATCCTGGGGCTTCAATAGAAATCACGCCAATCATATTAAGTGCCGGAAAAACAAAAGACGGACAATACGTAGTAGGCAATGTATATTCAAAAGGAAAGACTCAGTCATTCACCATTGGAACCACTCCTACACTATGTTTGGTAGATGTTGGAGTCAAACTTCCGGCAAACGCAGCCAGAGGAACAGAGTATTTGTTGGCTTTGGAATTGGACGGAGACGGATGCAACATCTACAAAATGCCTTATTCTGACCCAGGAACAACTATTTACTTTACAGATCCTATAGAGGACCCCGATGGTTTTGGAATCACTATTACCGGTGCGACACAAAATAGCATTATACCTGGCGGAAGTGCACAAGGATATAGAGCGACACCATTTGTCAATATCAAATTCGGCAAATTGACCGACTACGACTGTGGTCGTATCATGTTGTCTTCTAAATATTATTGTCCTCCATGTAATGATCCAAAGAATTTGGAGATTACTGCAAGCGAGACAATCAAAAATGATGTGGATGCCGACTACAAAAAAGTGGTTGAGCTATGTAAGGAGAGCGACGAGTTGGTTTTGGATATTGAGCCATTGGAAGGCAAGAAAGATCCAAATGCACAATTCGACATTCACTGGTATGACGAGAATCCTTTAGGATCAGCTACCGCAAAAGCGATAAAAGAAGATGAAACAGGAAATGCCACAACTCTTGAATTAAAGACCGACTGGGCTACTGTGGCAGGAGCAGCGGATATAAAGAAAGACGTCGAAAAGGTTTACTATGTGAAGGTTCACGACCATGAGAAACCTGGCTGTATACATTACGACTCCATCAAAGTGATTGCTCATCCTGCACCTATAGACTCTCTTGAATGGATGGAGTTCTGCGAGGGATCATTGGCGACAGAGCCTACTTTTGAAATCGCAGACATGACAATCAACTGGGTTGATGAGCCTACAAATGTTGTCGACCTGACTGGTCCGGCTACAGGAACCGGCACAAAAGAGTACACATATAAATATAAAGTTGTTGACAACAAGACTGGTTGTGAAAGCGTAGAGCACACTTTGACTATATCTGTCGACAAGACTGGCAAACCAGACGTAAAGGAACAGATTTCCCTATTAAAAGATCCGTCTGTCAAATACAATCTGTCTGCAGCAAAAAACAGCGTTGACCAAGACTGTGAAATCCTATGGTATGAGTCGGAGACTGCAACGTCGGAAATGACAAACACAAGCATTCCATTGGACAAAGCTGACACTATAATAGTTTGGGCAGAGCAATACAATACCGTAACAAAATGTACAAGCGAGCGAGTAAAAGTAGAGATCATAATCAATGATGCACCAGTGCCAGAGGTCACTAACGAATCATTGTGTCTTGACAATGAGATCCCTGATCTATCGGAATATGTCAAGGCAAAAGACTCCGACCACGAGCTTAACTGGTATGACGATCCAGCGGCAGCAAAGGGAACAGGTAGCCAAACAGCACCGTCGTTCAAAGCGACTGCAGCCGGAACATACAAGTTCTATGTCAGCCAGACCAACAATTTGACAAAAGCAGAAAGTGAAAAAGCGACCTTGACAATCACAGTTCATGAGGCTTCCACACTTGATTTGTCTGCCAACAAAACAGAGTATTGTATCAATGAGACAGCTGAAGAACTGACATTCAAAGCCAATAGCGACGGTGATTTCACTACAGCTAATTGGTCGAAAAAATCTGATATGTCTGATGCGACAGCCTCATTGACTCCAAAAACAGACGAGAAAGGTGATGTGACATATTACGCACAAGCGGAATATACAAATAAAGATGCTCAAAAGAAATATGCGAGCACCGTCTGCTACGGAAAAATTCAGGATATCACTGTCACAACAAATAAGACAGAGACACCTGATTCTGAAACGAACTTTACAGTTCAGTATTTGAAGGTGGAAGGAGAAGCAACAGGCTCATTCAAAACTCTTCTTGACCAAGACAACACAGCAGTAAAAGCAGAAGCAGGTCACACATTAAAATGGTACGACGAAAACAAGAAGCCGCTAAGTGCGGAACCAGCTCCTGAGTACATAGCAAATGAGACAGGAGAAAGAAAAGTGACATATTACGTTTCACAAATCAACTCTACAACGGGTTGTGAAAGTGAGCTAAAAGAAGTCACAGCGATTATTTCTTCGTTCCCTGCTCCAGAGGTGAAAGCTCTCACATTTTGTCAGGAGTCAAATGAATTGAAATCACCATACCCATTGACTGCAACAATCAGTACAAAGGGAGGATTCGCAGCGGGTGATTATCAACTTATATGGTATAAGCAGGATCCAAAAGCAAATCCTGGAGCAGAGGAGTTCATAACCATTGATTTGAGTTTAGAGGATCTATCATACGATGCAACCACTGAAACAGAGAAAGATTTCAAATATTGGGTTGTCCAGAGATATAATGGTCCAGGAGGAGGACAGAGCCCTGCAGCGGAATTGCTAGTCACTATATATTCAAAGCCAATTTTGAAAACTTCAGAGCCTAAGCCTATTTGCTTGGGTGGAGAAGTAGACTTGAAAGATTTGTATACGATTTCAAACAGAATTTCCAACCAACAATATGAACTTGAATATTTTGGAACAAGTGGAGATATTGTCAAGACATCAAAAGCGACAGAGCACGGCAAATACAAGAGTAGAGCATGGTTTACTCTATCAAGTGGCGAAGTCTGTGCTTCAAAATTTGAGGAAGTGTTTGTGACAGTCAACGAATTAGAGGTTGCGATTAAAGGAGACAACACAACATGTCCAGGAATAGGTGTTGATTTGACAGCAGTCTTGACATCTAAAAATATGGATGCAAACGACGTGCCAAGCTACTCATGGAACGTATCGCCGACAGGAGTCACAGGACAAATGGAGACATTAAATACTTCTGCCGAAGGATTGAATAAGAAGGGAGACAAGATAACAGTCAACCTTGAAGTGTCAATGGGTGCATGTAAAGGCAAGAAGCCAGTCGACGCTCACATTATCACAGTCGATGATCCAGGTGTTGACGGAACAATCAAGTTCGACGAACAATATAACACCAACAGTGGAAAAGGAACATACACATTGTCAAAGAACGGTATTGTTGAATTCGACGGATGTAATAGCAAAGTAGACGTTCTCTTTAATGTCAAGCATACAGAAGAAGAGTTCACGTATGAAAACTTGGAAACTGGAGAAAAGAAGACAGGAAAATTCAGCAATGGAGAAGGTCATTTTGATATCAAAGCTGGATTTTATGAAGTTTCTTATGTCAATGGATGTGCCACATCATTCAAATTTGATGTAAAAGATAAATCTTTGAACATTATCGGATCACCATCAAGTTGGGCAGTATGTGAAGGCTCACCGCTTACAATCAAGATTTTAAATGACGTTGTCTACACACCATTTGCATATGATCCTAAAAAGCATAAGATTGAGTGGCAGAAAGATGGAGTCACTCTCCCTAATTATAATACAGAAGTACTGAATATCCCGTCTACGACACCAGACGACAATGGAGCATACAGTTACACCGTGACATCATCAGGATGTGTCTATCACGACAAGATTGCGATGGGAGGAAGTTTCAAATCAAAGCCAAAGGTAAAAATCAACGAATCACTTCTTGCTAAGGACGGCATTTATGAAGCAGTCCGTACTACACCAACAGAAATCACTCTTCCTATTGTTCAATCTGTAGGAATAGACATGACAAAGCTAAAGGATAAGATTATTTGGAAAGAAGAAGGTGTAGAGGTAAACATAGGAGAAAAGCTGACTATTGCAAGTGTCGATTCAGACCATGAATATAACGTTATTATTGCAAACGGAGATAAAGGTTCTGACTCAGAGTTTTGCGGAACATCATTGGACATCACACTAAAAGCAGACGCACTTCTGACTATCGAAGCAAATCTTATCGACGCAGAAGGAAAACTGACTAAAGACATGTGTCTGAACGAAGAAGGCGTCGGATTTAAAATTGACACAACAGGAACAGGGAACATTCTTCATCCTGACAAATTCACATTCAAGATTGTCGAGACAATCGATGGTGTCAAGAAAGATATAAAATTGGCTAAGAAGGATGATTATCTATTTGCAGAGATTTCTCCTAAAAAGTCGGCCAAATATGATATTGTATACAAATATGAAATCGGCGACCAAGATTCTTCAAAAGCATCAGAAATCACCGTTCATCCTGCTTACGAAGTGGATTGGGATCGTGACGTACGCTTATGTGATGGAGAAACCGGATTCATCCAAATCACGAAAGCAGAGCCTGCATCTGAAATCGAACTCACTTGGGAATCTGACGAATGTTTGATCAATGGTTCAAAAAATGGAGCAAATGTAAAGGCTGTTTTCTCTGGATCTGGATTGGTCACTAAAAAAGCAATGACATTAGTAGCTTCAAACGGAGGAATTTGTGCAGACAAGAAGTTTTATCCGGAATTTACAATCGATAAGGCAATAGAAGGAAACATCATAGCCCCTGAATTTGTCTGTGAAGGACATACAACCACATTGGATGCGTCACCTTTCAAAGCAACAGAATATGTTTGGAGTTCAACTGATCAATTAGGTGAAGGAGTCACATTGACCGGTCCGTCCATCAATGTGGTTTCAAAGCCAGGCTACGCATCATACATAGTCGAAATGAAACGAGGTGCCTGCACACAAACAGCTGATGCCACTATAGAAGTAAGATATGCGCCAAGATTCGACAGAATCGACTCTTTGTCGTTCCGTTCTATAGAGATTGTATTGCAGTCGAATACAGGAACCGCTCCTTTCCAATACATTGTCGATGACAACTATGATGATAAAATCGGTGAACCAATAAAAGACAATTTGGAATACGGAAATCATAACGTCAAAATCATAGATGCTGCGGGATGTCTGATCGACTCTTCTTTCGTCACACATGCTCCAGGTCTGGAATTCCCTATCCATATATCTCCTAACGGAGACGGAATAAATGATGCATTTAACATTCCAGTACTAAGAGACGCTTATCCAGACGCCAATATCAGAATCTATGACCGTTGGGGTAAGAAACTTGCTGACTACAAGGCTGGCAACGCAGAAATGGATTGGGATGGAACATACAACGGTGTACAGATGCCATCTACCGACTACTGGTATGAGATTGAAATCAAAGAGATAAAAAAGACCTACACAGGTCACTTTACTTTGATTCGCCAATAATAAAAAGGAGACGGCAACGTCTCCTTTTTTATAATGCTGAATGCTAAATGCTAAATGCTAAATGCTAAATGCTAAATGCTAAATGCTAAATGCTAAATAAAAAAATTAAAATAAATTTTGCATTTCGCATTTCTAATTCCTAATTTTAAAAGTTGTGCAGATTCATTTAATAGAAAAAGAGAGTCTTAGCAGCACCAACGTTACGCTTGCTGATTTGCTGAGAATGGTGCCTGACATTGAAGAAGGTACAGTTGTAAGAGCTATTGAACAAACCGCTGGCAAAGGTCAACCTGGAAATCATTGGGAGTCGGAGCCAAAAATGAATATTACAATGAGTCTTCTTCTCCGTCCTGATTTCCTTTCCATAGTCGACCATTTCTACATATCAATCGCAATGTCGCTCGGCATCACAGACTATCTTATAAGCAAGGGCATCAATGGAGTCTGCATAAAATGGCCAAACGACATCTACGTCAGCAACAACAAGATCTGCGGAATACTCATAGAAAACAGTATCATTGGTCATACTATCGACAGTTCCATCGTCGGCATCGGATTGAACATAAATCAAAAGAAATTCGTGAGCGATGCTCCTAATCCAATTTCACTCACTAACATAACAGACAAGACATACGATCTGTCGACCGAAATGACTCTGCTATGCAATGCCCTACTCCGCCGATACGCCATGTTGGCAAACGGGAATATGGAGACCCTACGTGATGAATACATCTCCCGACTTTATCGTTTCAATGAAATGGCAGACTATAAACTCCCGTCTACAGATACTATTTTCAAAGCGAAAATCATCGACGTCGCGCCTGAAGGCAGACTGATTATGGAGAGTGACAGCGGGAAAATAATGAAATTTGCATTCAAAGAGGTGGTGTTTGTCAATTTGTAATTCCTAATTCATAATGCTTAATTGACAAGAAAATATTACTTTTGTTGTCAGAATTGTATAAGATGGGAAGAATACTCGCAATCGACTATGGACAGAAACGTATCGGCATCGCCGCCACAGATCCGGAGCAAATCATCGCTAACGGATTAGATACCGTTTCGCCAAATGAAATATTCCAGTTTTTATCCGACTATTTCGCAAAAGAGACTGTCGACAAAGTCGTCATCGGCAAACCTCAAAACATGAACGGTGAAGCGTCCGCCTCAATGAAATATATTGAGCCATTCGTGAAAGGATTCAAAAAGAAGTTTCCCAACATGCCTATTGAATTCCACGACGAGAGATTCACTTCCGTCCTTGCCAACAGGGCCATTCTGGAGAGCGGAGTGAAAAAGAAAGAGCGTCGAGAAAACAAGAAGCTGGTCGACAAAGTCAGCGCGGTGATTATTCTTCAATCATATCTTGAAAGTCAAAGAATGAAATTCCTATAAATAAGATAAAACAACATGATATATCCTATCACAGTGTACGGACTACCCGTTCTTAAAAAAGTTGCTTCAGAAATCACTCCCGATTACCCAAATCTATCAACGGTAATCGAAGACATGTATAAGACATTGACTCATGCCGAAGGTGTCGGTTTGGCTGCCCCACAGGTGAACTTGTCTATCAAACTTTTCATTGTTGATCTGACATGTTTGGCTGATGAGAATCCTATATACAAAGATTTCAAGAAGACATTCATCAACCCAGAGATCACTTTCTACAGCGAAGAGGAGGAGAAGGGAGAAGAAGGATGTCTGAGTCTGCCAGGCATCTCAGAACCAGTAAAACGATCAAAGAAAATACGTATCAAGTATCAGGATGAGAATTTTGAATGGCACGACGAGGAGTATGAAAACTTTTTCGCGCGCGTCATCCAGCACGAATACGACCATTTGCTAGGCAAGGTGTTCATCGACAGGATCTCTCCGATCCGCCGTCAGATGAACCGTAGCAAAATCAATGCCATGCTTAAAGGCAAAGTGAAATGCAGATACAATGTCAAGACTGTATAACCATGGCTAAAACAGAAGATCAATTCGACAAAGCGATTCAAGTTTGCCGCGACGTCTACTCAAAGAAGCTGAAGGATTACGGTGCTGCATGGAGGATTATGCGTCCGTGTTCCATCACCGACCAGATTTTCATCAAAGCCAATCGTATCCGCACATTGGAGACGAAGGGAGACCACCGTGTGGACGAAGGTATCCAGCCAGAGTTGATAGGCATCGTCAATTATGCCATCATAGGTATGATCCAGCTAAGCAAAGGTTTTGCTGACGGTGACGACATCACTGTGGATGAAGCCCTTAGTCTTTACGACGAGTATATGCAAAAGACACGCACTCTTATGCTCGCTAAAAACCACGACTATGATGAAGCGTGGAGAAGCATGCGCACCACGTCGTACACAGACTTGATTCTGATGAAGATATACCGCACAAAGCAAATCGAGAGCAACAACGGCAAAACCATCATTTCCGAAGGAATTGAAGCAAACTATATGGACATGGTGAACTATGCCATTTTCGGCCTGATCAAAATCGACGAGGCTGAAAACAAATAATCATTATGGAGACGGGAGGCATTCCCGTCTCATTAATATTATCATACAGTCTGACAATATGCCAGGCGAATCAACCATACAACATAAATTCGAATCTCACAAATGAGGAAGAAGCTGTCAATCCTTATCAAAAAACTTAGAAACACGACGCTGCGCAAAATATTGGTTTTTGTGTCACGCCTTATCGTAGGATTGCTCTGTCTCATCCCAGGATACGAATCCATCGTCGACCCTGTAGGTTCGAACATTTTGTGTGACAGATACTTGCACTGTCTCAAACTAGACGTGCTGCTGCCATTATCATACATAATATCCATCTCCATTTCGTCGCTCCAGTTCGTCATCGGAGTCTGCATGACATTAGGAGCCAAAATCAAATGGACATCTATAATGGCAACTATATTCCTTACCGTACAGATCATCACGTCCGCCACCACAATCCACCAATGTCCAGATATCTACGACGGAATCACCCGCACCATCAGTGCACATACATTCGGCAGCTCGATCGCCCACAATATAATGTTGCTGGGATTGGCGTCACTGGTATTCCATTGGAGAAATTATAATTTAGCATTATATACGAAGCGTACAGAGTGGATTATCTCCATCTACGGATTCGCATTTTCAGTCGTGATGGCGATCCACTGCTATTTCTCACTTCCGATTCTAGACCTCACCGTCTGCAAAGAGGGAGACCCGATACAAAATGTGATCGAATACGCAGAGAAACACCAGATTGAAATCGACGAGAAGACCCAAGCTGCGATGTCTAAGAAAGGATACTCCTTCATTCTCGTAAGCCCAGACATCACACAGGCAAGCACAACATATAGAAAACAACTAAACAAACTATACTCATATTGCAAAAACAACAATTATGATTTTGCAATGCTCACCACAGCCGACCCAAACAGCCGTGAAGTGGATGAATATATAATAGAGACTTCTGGAGCCGAATACCCATTCCTCCAAATCAGACGTGAACTAACAGACGCTTTTGTCCGATCAAATCCAGAATTATTTCTGTTGAAAGACGGAATTGTGGAAAAGAAATTTTCATGCTATGAGATACCCACCTACGAGAAACCGTTGGAAGAAGAAAACACAGAAGTTTCCGAAGGCTGGAACGACGTAGCTAAAAGCATATCTTTCTTCGGTGTGCCACTGATAATCATACTAATATACGATTATCTGATAGAATTGGCTAAACTGCTCTACAGATTTTGGAAAACGAAGCGAAAGAAGAAAGAGACAGCAGAGACAGAATCATAAAAAAGGTGGATAAAAATTCGCATCGGCACAAAGACAGAATGGCACTGTACCATTTAGCAAATGATTTTCGAGGATTGTTAAGGGCGGAACGCCCTAACCCATTCCATTCCGCGAGCCCAAAGGGCGAGCGGTAAAAAATGTTTCATTGTGCTTCTATTTTTTTATTAACGTGAGTTCGATGATTTGTAATCTGTGAATCATTTTCCACTTTCTGATTAATATTTAACCTCCTTTTCTCATAAAAAGACGAAGTCTTTCTCTGTGAACTTTTCTCTCTGTAGTTTTATTAAATTTTATGTGCTCGCCTACGGCTCGCACGTGGGAAGGGGTTAGGGCCAATATCAATCAAACATGGGTCCTTAACAATCCTCAGTTATGACACTCAGTCTATCTGTTTTCTTATTTTTTATCGAACTCACGTTAAAATTAGACAGTCCATAAACCGTTTCGATAATGGGTGGATAAAAATTCGCGTCGACACAAATACAAAATATTTAACAAGTTTTAGATAATCACCCAAATGTATTATCTTTGTACACGAATTGAATTTAGAATAAACATAAATTAAATATCAACGAAAATGAGAAAGAAAATCGTAGCAGGAAACTGGAAGATGAATACAACTCTTCAGGAGGGTATCGCTTTGGCAAACGACTTGAAGAACGCATTGGCAGGCAAGACTCCAAAGTGTGATGTAGTAGTTTGTACTCCATACATCTCAGTTGCAGCAGTTGCTGAGACAGTAAAAGGATCAGTTATCGGCGTAGGAGCTGAGGATTGTTCAGCAAACGAGAAGGGCGCATTCACAGGAGAGGTTTCTGCAAGCATGGTTGCTTCAACAGGTGCTAAGTACTGTATTCTTGGACACTCAGAGCGTCGTCAGTACCACGGAGAGGACAACGCACTTCTTATCAAGAAGCTTAACTTGGCTTTGGCTAACGGTCTAACTCCAATCTTCTGTGTAGGAGAGGTTAAGGAAGAGCGTGAGTCTAACACATTCAAGTCAGTTATCGAGGGTCAGATGGCAGCTGTTTACACTCTTTCTGCAGCAGATTTCGCTAAGGTTGTTATCGCATACGAGCCAGTTTGGGCTATCGGTACAGGTTTGACTGCAACTTCAGCTCAGGCACAGGAGGTTCACGCATTCATCCGTGCTTCTATCGCAGCTAAGTACGACAAGGCTACAGCAGACAACACATCAATCCTTTACGGTGGTTCTTGCAAGGGAAGCAACGCTCCTGAGTTGTTCGCTCAGCCAGATATCGACGGTGGTTTGATCGGTGGTGCCGCTCTTAAGGCAGCTGATTTCATGCAGATCATCGAGGCTTGGAAGTAATAATTCCAACGATTAGAAAAACAAAATGGTTCGGCGAAAGTCGAACCATTTTTGTTTTATAAAACCTGGTACAATATAAATCTCAATCATCTTCTACATCAATATACTCACTACCCTTTCGTGCATCGTCAAACTTCTGTTTCATTGTTGGATTATTACGTGTAAGTTTCTTGATAGTCAGAGACTCAGCCTTGTCGTTGGCGAGACGAAGATTGTTCTCACTTCCTATAAGAGCATCCTTGATCTTCTGAAGATGCTGAATTGACTTATCAATTTCATCAATAGCAGTCTTAAATTTCTCACTTGCAAGACGATAGTTTTTTCCAAACTTATCCCGAAAATCATTAAGTTGATTCTCGAAATTTGACACGTCGACCGACTGGCTCTGTGCTATTGCCAATTGCTGTTTATATTCCAAACTTTTCTTTGATGTCTGAACCAACAGAGAAATGAGTGGCAAAAAGAACTGAGGTCGGATAACATACATTTTGTCGTACTTGTACGACACATCCACTATACCTCCATTGTAGAGTTCATTTTCAGGCTCCAGCAGAGAAACAAGTACCGCAAACTCACACTTTTTTGCTTTACGGTCGGCATCCAACTTCTTAAAGAAGTCTTCATTCTTATGTTTGGAAGCAGTCTCGTCGGCCTCATTCTTCATCTCAAACATGATTGACACATATTCTGTGCCATCATCGGCAAAATCACGGAAGATGAAATCGCC
Source organism: Bacteroidales bacterium UBA3844 (assembly GCA_002392915.1). GTDB lineage: Bacteria > Bacteroidota > Bacteroidia > Bacteroidales > Paludibacteraceae > UBA1723. Next base: position 15,384 of record DGHQ01000023.1, read on the forward strand.
TTTGCTACCTCCAGAAGCGTCGTTATCCTTCTCGAAATATGCATTAGGCATCACAGGACGCATCATCTGGTTGAACTGAGTGGAGCAATGGATTTCTAACGTCTCGCCTATCATCTTTGTCGACATGCGGATCTTCAAATCTTTATAGTAATCCACCTGCTCTTTTGCCATCTTTAGTTGATACTCGTACTGTTCTTTGATAGAATTTTCAGAGTTGACAGCTTGTTGTTTTACCATCTGGACATTTAGTTTCAGCTGAGCAATCTCTTCATCCTTATCTTTAATGCGTTCCAAAGCCTTTCTCTGCTCATTCATGACCGCAATCTGCATCTTATTCTCATCATCCCGAATAGAAGAGTGCAATGCGGCAATTTCTTTCTCCTTATCTGCAATAGCCAGTTTGATTTCTGCGGTTTTCTTTTCCTCAGCGACATGAAGTTCATTACGCAGCTGTGCAATTATAGATTCCTTCTCCTTGATATCAAGATCCTTCCTGTTTAATGCACTCTGATATTGTTGTTCAGTCCTAGCTGTTACAAGATCCTGCTCCGCCTTTTGATTTTTGCTGAGTTCAGCAAGTCGACGGTTCAGTTCCGCATCAAACTCCGCATTCTTCACCTGGCTGACAATAGATGCATAATCAGCCTCATCAACTTGGAATACATTTCCACACTTTGGACATTTTAATTCTTTCATATCGTTTCTTCAACGCAATTATGCATTTTGAATTTTGCATTCAGCATTTTTAATTTTCCTCTATCTCTGCGACGGTACTCGTCCAAAGAACTGTTTGTATTTTCTTGTGAAGTACGCAGGATCAGAGAATCCTACCCTATATGCGACATCTGCCACAGAAATACGCTCTGTAGTCAACAACGAATGAGCCATGTTCAAACGGTAGTCTGTGATGATTTCAAGCGGTGTCTTGCCCGTCAAAACTTTTACTTTTCTTGTCAAAGTAGATTGGCTTACCGCAGACTCTCTTGCCAACACCTCAATGCTGAAGTCTGAGTCGGAATAGTTTTCCTCAATCACCTTTATCACTCTCTTCAAGAACGGATCCATCTCTTCTGTCTTCTCCATAGCGTCCGGTTCGACAATCGTAGATAGGATTCTATTTTGAGTGTTTCGCTTCACATTGATGATACTCTGAAGCTTCAGAAGCAACTCTTTCTGGCTGAATGGCTTCGTGATATAATCCACAGCACCCGTGCCAAGTCCTTCCAGACGCATCTCATCCTCCGTACGCGCTGAGACAAACAGCAATGGGATATGGCTGGTCTCCGGAGATGCCTGTAAAGATTTGTTCAACGTGAATCCGTCCATTATCGGCATCTCCACATCACTGACGATCACGTCAGGCTGATCATTCTTTGAAATATTCAGTGCGGCGGATCCGTCATTGGCTGTCAGTACCGTCGCATACGGTTCTAGCATCGAGACAATGCTTTTCAAGACCATATCATCGTCGTCGACAACAAGTATGACACTCTCGTTCAAAGCAGAATCTTCTTGCGGGATATATTGAGTTTCCGTTGTCTCCTCTGCCATGATCTGGTTGTTTACCTTGGCTGTCGATTTCTTGAAATATAGGCTTATGCTAGTGCCGACACCCTCCTTGCTCTCGACACCAATCTTTCCATTCATCTGCTTCATATACTCCTGGCAAAGTGAGAATCCAAGTCCGGAGCCCTTTTCGCCGGTTGTGCCCTCCGTCGACTCATGCTTTCCATTTGAAAGAAGGTTTTCCAACTGAGCGGGTGTCATTCCCACTCCATTGTCAGAAATTTTCAACAGCAATTCATTTTGCAATTCTTTTCCTTCGACGGTGATTCTTCCTCCTTCATTGGTAAATTTAAGAGCATTGTTAAGAATATTTCTCACCACCACCTCAAGCTGACGGATATCAGCCTTCGCGCAACAAGAATAATCTATGTCAGTGACCACATCTATTTTCTTTGCCACAAGCAATTCGTTGAGCAGACGAACCTCATTCTCCACAGACCTTTTCAAGTCGACGTCCGACATACGCACCGCAAACTGACTGGTGTTCGACTGTGCCCATGCCAACAGTTTCTGCATTTCGCCCTGCAACATCGACGCTGCGTTTCTGATATCCACAAGTGAGCTTTTCTTGATGTTCACCATCTCCTGCGACAATACCGAATCCAGAGAAGCTACAATTCCAAACATCGGATTTCGCAAGTCGTGAGCGATAACAGAAATAAGCCTATCTTTCTCTTTCAACGCCACATTCAACTCTTCTGTTCGCTCAGCCACCTTCTGTCGCAACTCATTCTTCAATGCCTCCTGCTGACGCATCTTTGTGCGATACACAACGAATATTATCGCTGCCAACAACACCACCTCTAACAAATAACACCACCATGTCTTCCACCATGGAGGCAATACTTTCAAAGGCAATGTAAGGGTCTGAACAGAGGTGAATGAAGTGGCGGATTTAGCCTCAACCTCCAAAATATAGTCACCCTCTGGAATATAGTTGAATAAGACTCTGCGATTTTTTCCCATCTCCTTCCAGTCGTCGTTCAATCCCTTCAAACGATAACGAAGAGCAGCTGCTCCTGTTGGGGAATAATCCACCAAATCTATGTCTATAGCGATATCAGTCTGGTTATGCTTCAACGTCAGTTCACTCACATTGTGAAGCGTGTATTGCTTCTCCTGCGAAATATAGAGCGTTGAGAAATCCATATACTTGATGTTCTTCGTCACCTGAATCTCATTCGGAGCAAAACATAGATATCCAGTGTTCGTTCCCATATACACATGTCCGTCTTTCGACAAAAATCCAGATCGGGAATAGAACAGATACTTAGACATGTTTCCATAATAGCCCGGCAACGAACCTGACGTATTGTGAATTGGATCGTACCACAACACTTTGCCCAATCCGCCAAACCATATTTTGCCTTTTCCGTCTGAGCATACGACACGGAATTCACAAGAGTCTATCGCCGTTATTTTCTTCACTTCCGAACCATCAGAAGCTATTCTCAAAACGCCCTCGTTTGTGCCGACATACAGATTGCTATGTTCATCGCAATCAATATCATATAGAGAAAGCGGGCAAACGGATTTGATTGTCGCAAGATCTTTCATCATTGCTTTGAACACACCCTTTTCCACACGCCAAATCGTGTTTGTCGTAAGGATCCAACAAATGTCATTCTTTTCTATTATTTTGTAAACCCACTTATTCGGCATCTTTGCCAACGAATCATCTGCAAGGATTCGTTTGCTCCACGCTCCATTTGCATCCGCCACATACAATCCGTCACCTGCTGACCCACAGAATGTCTCACCGTCAGCGAGCTGACAAATGCTGAAAATATTGTTGATTTGAGCCAAACCGTTCATTTTGACACGATGACTTACCCCTGTATTCAGATCCAACGACTGCAATCCATCTCCCCATGTGGCAAGCAGCATATTGCCATTTTTGTCACAGTCAATTCCAAGCACATTGTTGCAACCGACTTTGTACTGTCTGAACGTATTATCCATCTTCTTGAAAACACCAGATCCATCAGTGGCCACAATCAGATTTCCATCCTGATCCTCGGTAAAATCCGAACATACGTGATTAGAGAATCCCTGTTCGGACGAGAATGAAATGCCTCGTATCTGCTGTTTATGGTAACACCAAATTCCACTGTTTTGTGTCGAGACCCAAATGTCGCCATTGAAATCTTCAATCACTGTGTAGAGCTTTTTCATCGTCTCTCCATTGTTCTCATACGGACGAAGATTCACAAAATCAGGTTGCTCGGCTTCTATATTGTCTGTATACCAAAGGCCGTCTCCATCAGAAGAAAACCAGCATCTTCCATTTTTAGCTTGGATGACACGTGTCGTATTGTTGAAAGGAAGATTTACCACACGAGGTTTATCACTGATTCTTGAGCTGTTGAATATCCACAACTGGTTGGAAAACAATGAAGCTGCGATGTCTCCGTTATTCAGCTGGCATATAGAATTTACAACCGCTTCCGTATGGACATCCTTGTATTCCATAAGTTGTCCGCCATTTTTTCCGTAGACGCTTACGGTTCCCACCATACCAATCCAATAACGATGCTCTTTGTCGACATAAAGAGAACGCATGAATGCTCCCGTCAACGCATTATATGCAGGATGGTCACTGGAAAACTCCTGTTTTTCTTTGTCATAGATATACAATCCACCATTTGTGTATGCGTAAATCGTGCCTTCATCGTCCAGTGTGACACCGTGAGTCATCTTATAATATGTCTTGTCGAAATCGGCAGGCATCTTGTTTGTCACCTTGTCTGTAGACGGATCGTATTCCACAAGTAGACCATTCATGCCACCCGCTACAATCTTACCATTGCCGACATGGGATACGAACAAAAAATTGTCTCTTGGAATTTCGGGATAATTTTCTTTAGAAAAGTGACGGAAATTGCTTCCATCAAAACGGTCGAGGCCAAATTCTGTTGCGATCCAAATAAATCCACGGTCATCCTGTGTGATAGACTCCGATTTATTGGTCATCATTCCGTCATCAGTAGAGAAATGGGAAAAATGAGCATATTCCACTCTACCAGCGAATGCAGACACAGCATACACTATCAGAAAAGTGATAATAGACGCTAACTTTTTCATGTTCTCCTTAATTAGTATTAGATTAGACGCAACGAATTTATAATTTTTCAATAAATTACAAAAACGAATGTTAAAAAATCATAAAAAAGATAAGGATATGGACAAAGAATATTAAACATATCTACTAAAATTATAAATAAAACGACGGTTTAATTCAGCTCTTACTACAAGCGCAACACAAAAAATGGTGGAGAGCAACCGCCCGCCACCATTTTACTTGTTAAAACATCTAAAACGAATTATCTCTACAGTAGAGGCAATCTTAACGTCTTTCAATTTGCTGAACGACATGAATGCATGTTTACCAATGTTTGTCACGCCTTCATTGACAACTACATTCTCCACCTCATCTTTCAAATGGCTCCACTCCGGATTGACATACGTGTCTCCAAAAATATCCGTTGTGTATACATTCATTTCTCCATCGCCTGAAAAAGTCAAGGTTTTGGTAGACTCATCATACTTGTACGTCACTTCCGCTGATGCTGACAAAAGCGACATCGCTGCTGTAATAGCGATTAAATATTTACGCATGGCTGTAAGTTTTAATCTTATTATGTTTTCGGCTGTAAAATTACCATACCAAAACAGGACAAAAAAGAAAAGCATATTTTTTACACGACTTTAACATTAGATAAAATATTTGCATTTGCCTCTTTTGTCTCAATAAACATAAAAAACCGTAGGCTCACGCCCACGGTTTCAAATCTAAAGGGTTTATCCCTCACAAGTACGATATTAGCAAATTAACTTATAATAATAGTATAGCATTTAGTATTTCTCATTTGGCATTCATCATGGCTTCGTTGATTCCAGCAAGAAGCATCACAAACGGAGCGCTCCAATTGATCGCGACCTCATTTGTCGAGTAGCTGCAAATCTCGTCGTTGTAGGCTCTTGCGGAATATTCACGAGTAGGATATTCGCTCTTCGGATGATCATAGTTGTAGACGTAGGTGTCACAGTCTCTGATGGCATCTAGAGTCGGACCTCCGGCAAGCAATCCAGGCACTGGCACAGCTATACCATCGCCTGTGCTTCGACGATCGTGGATGAACATCGGCGATTTCTTTCCATAACCAGTCACAAAACAATATCCTGTCGCATTACGACCAATCAGATATGTTGTGATATCCTGAGCCGCTTTCAAATACTTCTTGTCTCCCGTATGTCTGTATTGAAGCAGCAAAATACTTCCTGCATTCGACATGCTTCCATTGCTTCCCCACTCAAACTTATGCAACGGGAAACAGCCGACACTCTTCTCCATACGATCGTAAAGCAATGTCGCCAACTTTGAAAAATGCAATTCCGTCTTCTTCTTCAACGCTCCTTTCACCGTGCCATTGTCGACGCCTGTGATCAACGACATCAATGCCAACGACGCAGGTAGCTGCCATGTAGGGACATCATAATCAAATGTGTCTATCGCTGTCAGATCGACATATTTGTCTTCTTTTGTAGCAAGATAAAGCTCTACATTTGCCCAAAAACGAAATTGTTCGGGGAATCTTGCCGTGTATGAGCCTGTCCAGATTGAATCCGGATTATGAAAAATTATTCCGGAATTTTTCTCTGCCCATTCGTAAGCCTGCTTGGCATAACGCATCGCTTTCTCCGAAAAATCAGGATAATCAGGATTATTCTTGTACAGACGCGAAGCTTTAGCCATAATTGCCGCAAATCCATAGTTTGTGGCTGTGCTCTTTCCGATCATATATCTCTGGTCGTTAGTTTCAGCCGGCAAAACCATCGAGACGAATCTCTTGGTTGTAACCTTGTGGGCGACACATCCGTCGACTGTGTCAATCATTGTGAGCATCCACTTGAGGTTGTACATAGCCTCATCAAGCACATCTGGTGTGTTGTTCGTGCTCTCCGGAATCTCCATGTCAAAATTCTTATAAAATTTCGAGTAGACTTCCGCGCCCATGAGCATAGATTCCAACGCGATGGCAGAATTGATTGTGTATTTGCCGTAATCACCAGCGTCGTACCAACCTCCAGGCGACTGAACGCTCATGCCTGCCTTCCTGCCGGCACTCTCAGCCGACGGGTGCACAATCACATTAACGTCAGGATGACCAGCCTTATGGGCATAGCTTTGTCCGTGGAAATTCGAGAACTCCTCAGTGCAATCGACACCGCAACGCCACAAGTAGAATGTCTTGTGAGCCCATAAAGTCAAATCATCATACGCTTTTGAAGAAATACTGAAATTGTAGGATTTATTTCCACCCACACTTATATAATACTCTCCTGCCTTGTCAAACGATGAAAAATCAGCCCACTGCAAATCCTCCCCACTCAAATTCCAATATTTTCTCGGAGACAGTTTGCCGCTGTAGCAAACTTTGCCAGACGCAGCGTCGCAAAGATAAAAAGAGTCGACCCTACCCTCTGGCACCACCATCGCCTTCTTATCCGAATTTGGAGTGTAGCCTAGTTGTGAAACGTGGATTTTAACATTTCCATTAGCCATACAGTCCGTTGTCGATAACATCAATGCAAATCCTACACATACAAAATCCTTATACTTCTTCATACAAACTTTGTTTAATTCATGACAAAAATAGATTATTTCATCGGCAAAAACAAAGAATATATCGACAAAATAGCAAAATAATAATTTTATTGTTTCACATTCGATTTTTCGGAGATAACCTTACACAAACTTTTTTGCTTTTTCCTTTTCAATAACTATTTTTGTATCAAACTTAAAATATCAGAATTATGAAGAAACTCTTCTTATCAATATTGTTTTTATTTTCGATTGTTTTTTTTCGCAGAAGCGTGTCGACCTGAAATCCCAGAAAAAACAGCCAATGTAGACGGTGTATGTTACGGTTATGATGGTGGTGAATGGTGAATTTTGGTGATTCCAAAGGGATTCAAAGCTGTAGCCCAGCTATATCTTCCAAAATTGGAAAAGCTATACATTCCCAAAACGGTCGACAGGACACACGACATTTGCACAATAATGTACGCATGCTTTTATACTCCAAATCTGAAATCCATCATCGTCGACAAACGAAACAAAAATCTAAAATCAGAGGATGGCATTCTTTTCACAAAAGATGGCGCATACTTGCTTAAATATCCGGCAAAAAAAACAGGAAAAGAATATTCGTTACCCGACAACATGGAATTCATCTGTTATGGAGCGTTTGGTCACTGCTAGTTGGAAACTGTCTATTACGCCAAACAGAAAAAAGGAATAGAATCCTACGAACAATTTGGAGTATACGACACATCCGACAAAGCTGCAGAGTCGATGGGATTCGACATCGACAAAACCAAATTCATCGGCAGATGATTTCTCTGCAAGCAATGACATATCCATCAATTGAGATATAAGAGATAAACTTTCCCGTCGAAACATGTATATCAAATAAAATCCGTACTTTTGCAACCGAAATAACGAATTAATCAATCATGCTCAAGCAGAAATTAGCGAAGTCCGTACTAAAGTTGTTCGGATGGAAGATAGAGAAAGAGGTTGAACTTCCGGAGAAGTGTGTGTTTTGCATAGCTCCACACACCAGCAACTGGGATTTCTTCGTAGGGCTGTTCGCTTACCCGGCAATCGGAGGCAAGAAGAAACAGTTTATGATCAAGAAAGAATGGTTTGCTTTTCCATTCGGAATATTCTTCAAAGCAGTCGGAGGCATTCCCGTCGACAGGAGCAGACGCATCTCCACTGTAGACCAGCTGGTGGAAGTCTGCAACAACACAGACCATTTCCATCTGGCGATAACACCGGAAGGGACACGCAAAGCCAATCCCAACTGGAAACGAGGATTCTACTATATTGCCCAAAAGGCTAAAATTCAGATCGCTCTGATTTATTTCGACTATAAGAAAAAAGAGATTGGAATAAAGAAAATGTTCACTCCTACAGACGATGCTGAAGCTGATATAGCGGCAATCAAAGAATATTACAGAGGAGTCTCTGCAAAATACCCAGAAAATTTTGCCATTTAATTTGTAGCAGACTTCTAAAAGAAATACTTTTGTACCATGTTACCTCACACTATGTGAGATAGTATTAACAATAAAAAGCTAACGATAATGTCAAAAGTTGTCATCATTGGTGTCGGCGGAGTCGGCACAGTTGTTGCTCACAAAGTAGCGCAAAACATTTCAGTGTTTGAGAGTGTGACGCTAGCAAGCCGCACTAAATCTAAGTGCGATGCCCTAGCCCAGACGCTTAAAGCGAAGTATGGAGTGCAGTTTGAGACGGATAGCGTCGATGCTGACAATGTAGATGAGATTGTAGCTCTATTCCGTCGCCACAACCCTGAATTGGTTATCAACGTGGCTCTTCCATATCAGGATCTTGCCATCATGGACGCATGTCTTGTATGCGGAGTGAACTATCTAGACACTGCCAACTACGAGCCAAAGGACGAGGCTCATTTTGAGTACAGCTGGCAATGGGCTTATAAGAAAAGATTTGAAGACGCAGGTCTTACTGCCATACTTGGTTGCGGTTTCGACCCAGGTGTTTCTGGTGTATACACAGCATACGCCGCAAAGCATCACTTCAAGGAGATGCAGTATCTTGATATTGTAGACTGTAATGCAGGCAACCACCATAAGGCATTCGCGACAAATTTCAACCCTGAGATCAACATCCGTGAGATCACTCAGAAGGGACGTTACTATCAGGATGGCAAGTGGGTTGAGACTGGTGCTCTTGAAATCCACAAGCCACTTACCTACCCAAATATCGGACCAAAGGAGTCTTACCTGATGTACCACGAAGAGTTGGAGTCGTTGGTCAAGAACTACCCTACTATCAAGCGTGCGCGCTTCTGGATGACATTCGGACAAGAGTATCTTACTCACTTGCGTGTGATTCAAAACATCGGTATGGCAAGAATCGACGAAGTTGAATATAATGGAGTTAAGATTGTCCCATTACAGTTCTTGAAGGCTGTGCTTCCTAATCCGAAAGATTTGGGCGAGAACTACGAGGGTGAGACTTCAATCGGATGCCGTATCAAGGGTATAGGCAAAGACGGCAAAGAGTTGACATACTACGTATACAACAACTGCAGTCACCACGACGCATATATCGAAACTGGAATGCAGGGTGTAAGCTACACAACTGGAGTGCCAGCGATGATCGGAGGTATGATGTTCCTGACAGGCAAATGGAAGAAAGCTGGAGTTTGGAACGTAGAAGAGTTTGATCCAGATCCGTTTATGGAGCAGCTCAACAAACAAGGTCTTCCTTGGTTTGAGGTATTCAACGGAGATTTGGAATTGTAAAAACATACAGACAAATTGCAGAGACGCGTTGTAACGCGTCTCTCTATTTATTTTATTGACCAATAGCAAAAGAGATGATTTTCGGAAAAAAGAAAATAAATTGGAGAGTTCCCAAAGGAGTCGAGCCAACTGAGTTCGACCGTAAAATTCTGAACTTTCAAAATCGCGGTTTCTTGGTTCCTAAAAATGAGTTGATTCTAAATGAGGAGCAGATAGAAGGAATCCGTAGAAGTGGAGTTGTGAATACGGGAGTGCTTGACGCTGTGGCAGCAGCCATTCGTCCGGGCATGACAACACAGGAAATTGATGATATCGTATATCAGTATACAATCGACCACGGAGGCATTCCTGCATGTCTCAACTACGAAGGATTTCCGAAAAGTGTATGTGTATCACGCAACGAAGTCGTTTGCCACGGTATTCCTAGCACAACAGAAGTGTTGAAAGATGGAGATATCGTCAATGTGGACTGCACCACAATCCTCGACGGCTACTACGCAGACGCATCACGTATGTTTATCATCGGCGAGACGACTCCGGAGAAAAAGCGTCTAGTCGACGTCGCAAAAGAGTGCCTTGATTTGGCGATCAGCATCTGCAAACCGTTCACTTTCGTCGGTGATTTCGGCAATGCGATTGAGAAGCATGCCAAAGCAAACGGATATTCAGTGGTGAGAGAATTGTGTGGACATGGAGTGGGATTGAAATTCCACACAGAGCCAGAAGTTTGCCACTACGGCAAGAAGATGTCAGGAATGCTTCTTGTGCCAGGAATGGTGTTCACGATTGAGCCAATGATCAACATGGGTGTCCGCAACGTCACATTCGACAAGAAAGATGGATGGACAGTCCGTACTGCCGATCTTCTTCCATCAGCACAGTGGGAGCATACATTCGTGATGAGAGAGGATGGTCTTGAGATTTTGACATACTAAGACAAGAGGTTGTCTCTAAAAAAACAAAGCGAGAATATGCATTTGCACATTCTCGCTTTTGATTTAAGATGATTTATATCCTTAAAGAGTTTCTATTTCATTCAAAGACAGTTTGGTTAGTTTGGCTATGAGAGATGGATTCATTCCTTCTTTCTTCATTTCTTTTGCAATTTGGATGGAATTATTTTTCCTACCTTCCTCGATGCCTTCTTTCCGTCCATCTTCTAAACCTCGTTCATATCCAGCCTCCTCCATATCAACCTCATCCTCAAGGGCTTTCAAACTTGCCTCATAGATCCTGTGTTCTTTCTCTGAAAGAGCACCTATCTTAGCCTTCTCGATAAGACGAAGAAGTCCTTCATCCGCTCGCTCGTATACTGATTGGTCGATATTTTCCATACGTCCTAAATTTTTGAAGAAGTCAAACCAAATGTCTCTTTTGGTTATGTTGTTGGCATCCAAAGAGAACTGTGGCAAAGATACAAAATATTTTCGATGTCTGTCCCAAAATATTTTTCCTGTATCCAAATCACACTCTGCGGTACGTGTAACCGCCTTGTCGATATCAGCCATGTTCTTGCCCATGATGAAGATTCCGATGATTTTAGGGATGTCTTTCTTCATCTTCTTCCATGTGAAACCTCTTTTGATTTTGCTGTCCATAAGTTTGTAGACGTAGAAGTTGGCACGTGTCTTGAAGAATTTCTGACATGAGTTCTGCATTTCAATCAAGATGGAATTTCCTTTGTTTGTGGTGCAGAGAAGGTCGAATGTGACTCCTCGTTTGTCCTTTTGGGAGGCTGTTTTCTCCACATTCTCAAACTTTACTCTTGTGATTGTGTCCTCGTCGCCATCCAAAATGGCATTTAGAAATGATTTCATGATGATCGGGTCCGACATGCAATACTTGAACCCGAAATCACATCGTAGATCGATGTATTTGCCCATTGTTTATCTGTTTTTATTTTTGTACTATGTCTAATCACAAATTGACTAAACATTTTTCAAATACAAATATATTAATTTCCATTGAATGATATACATCCATCAATAATTAATTTCTGTATGTCTCATGGAAATGGTAGGGGGAAACTCTTGTAATGGAAGGTTAATGATTCCGTCCCCGAAGGGGACACATTGACTTTAGTCAACCCTATCCGATTGTAGCATAACTTGTTATGCTACTGTCGGGGAAGAGACAAAAAGTTTGTATTACTAACTGTCAGAGCGACGTCGCTCCTGGAGTCTAAGGTCAGACTCTAACCTCAGTCCTCAAATTTCAGCTTATCCTCCTCCCAATCCTTATATTTCTGAGAAAGGAGATTCAACCATTTTGCCAACTGCTGGATCGCATCCATAGTCTCTTTCGACACCTCTTTACCTGATATTTTCAACATTGTTGTGCCATAAAGTGCAGTAAGAGCTAAGTCGACATCGTTGACCTCTGCCCCACTCTTATTTTTTGCTCTGAACTCCTGCAGCACAGGCAATATCTGGAAAAACAGCGCATTATATGAGATCTGTTCTGGAGTCTGAAGCAGTTTCATATGGAGGTCATTCATATCGTCGACAACATTCATTATGAACTGAAGATGTCCGAACGACTGTTTCTGCTCATTCACCATGCCAGAAATCATATTGTCGTACCATTCTCTAATCGCCTTTTTATCCACATCATCAGCATATCGGGAAATTATGTTCTGATCTATCTTTTCTATGTCCAGGCCAAAAGCTCTGATTATATCTTCAATCTGCCAGATATACAGCACATACTCCGATATACTTTTATTTCTCAACTGTTTTGCCGCAATCATAATAATATACAATCATCAATTGTTAATCATTAATCATATAGATCATCATCGTCGTCCAAATCAAAATCCCAGTCCCAATCATCGCTGATAAACTGAGGTTCTGTATACTCATTGATGTCACGACGGTCTTTTTTAGTAGGTCGGCCAGCTCCACGGTCACGTTGACCATTAGATGTATAACGGCTAAGTTCAAGGATTTCAATCTGATCCTGAGGAGTGACATTTTCCATAAACTCAGGCACCAGTTTGGCTCCCATACGGTTTTCGCTCAACGCAAGCACCTTGAAAGAGTATGTGATAGGAGCACGTTTGATCTGGACGACATCCCCAACACGAATCATCTTCGACGCTTTCTGGGAATTGCCGCCAATCATGACATGACCTTTTTTGCAAGCCTCAGCCGCCAATGTTCGCGTCTTGAACAATCTGACCGCCCACATCCATTTATCGATGCGTACCTCCTCCTTTACCTCTTTTGCCATTACTTGTTGTTGTATTGGTTCATTGTGATATCTAGGCCAGCAAGCATGAAAGACGCAATTGCATCACCAGCTATCTTCTTTCTCTCAGGCATAGCTGCCATATCCTCATCACCAAACTTGCCAAGCACAAAATCGACTTGTTTGCCCTTTGGGAAATCGTTGCCTATACCGAATTTCAGGCGAGCGTATTTCTCTGTGCCAAGAAGTTCCTGAATATTTTTCAAACCGTTGTGACCACCTGCGCTACCACTACCTTTGATACGTATTTTGCCAAAAGGAAGCGACAAGTCATCAACGACGACGAAGATATGATCAATATCTATTTTTTCTTTGGTTGCCCAATAGCGTACCGCATTTCCGCTAAGGTTCATATATGTGTTAGGCTTCAACAGGATAAACTCCTTGTTTTTAACACGACCCTCGGCAATAGCACCATAACGTTCGTCCTTAAAAACAAGATTGGACGCTTCGGCAAAAGCGTCCAATACCATAAATCCTATGTTGTGCCTTGTGTTGGCATACTCGTCTCCGATGTTGCCAAGCCCAACAATCAGATATTTCATTATGCGTTAGCTCTTGAACCACGAGTTGCCTTAACTGTAGCAACAACGTTGATAGGGTTGTTCAACAACTCAAGATTCTCGTATGACAATGCACCAACCTGGATAGACTTACCGATACCTAGGTTCTCAACATTAACGATCAATCTGTCTGGGAAGTTAGTGTAGATACCCTTAACACGAAGCTTTCTCATCTGCTGAGACAACTTACCTCCTAGCTTAACACCTTCTGCAAGACCCTCAAGCTTGATAGGAATTTCGATTACAACTGGCTTCTTGTCTGAAATCTCAAGGAAGTCGATATGAAGAATGTTATCCTTAACTGGGTGAACCTGAAGATCCTTCAAGATAGCTGTAACTGTCTTACCAGCGATAGTCAACTCAACAACGTATACATTTGGAGAGTAGATAAGCTTTCTAACGTCACCCTCTTTAACTGTAAAGTGCTTTACTTCACCACCACCGTAAAGTACACATGGGATAAGACCGTTTGCACGAGTCTCCTTTGTAGCCTTCTTGCCTAGATCTGCACGAAGCTCACCTGAAAGTTGAAATTTTTCCATTTCTTTAATAAAATTTTAAGTATACTCAGGATTAGATTTTCTAATCCCCCATAATACTCCTCAATGATTTTTTGCCGAAAATCAAGAAAAGCGATGCAAAGGTAGCATAAAAAATCGAGAATAAAAAGACAAAAGCCAAAAATGAGGCTAATGATTAGCTTTTTATAATTTTATGACCATTCAATATTTCTTCCACCACATCAGTTTTAATCTCCAACATATCTGCGATCTCTGCATTTGTCATTCCTTTTTCCTTTTTTGCAAGCACCTGTCTTGTCAATAAATTCATTTCTCCTTCTGCTCTTCCTTCCGCTCTTCCTTCCGCCTTATATGTTTCAATCGTATCGTTCTGCGACATAATTGCATCAACGTGTGCAAAATACTCCTTATATTCCTTTTCATCCATATTAGCTATACGGAGTTTCTCTTCAGCCTCTTTCAATCCTGGCGTTGTAGTGTTTCTTTTTATCGTACCATCTTTCAAGAATGCCATCCACTCCTCTATTGGAGTCTTTGCCACTTCATTAAACTGATTCACTCTGATAAGATAATATTCCGGAAAAATGTCCGTGTCGACGAAATGAGTTTTGTCTCCCAATGCGTCAAGTTCTTTCTTCTTGATTATCAGTTCGTCTTTCTTGAAACAGCCGGTGAATGTAGTTTTACCGTGATACAAATAATCCTCACCCTTACCCAAATCAAAGTAAAGGATATTGATGGAATATATTTTCTTCACGCTTTTATACGAGTCTCCAAGTTTGATATGCTCTGTGATAGCTTTGCTTGTGCCATAGAGAATACGTTTCATAAAGTAAAGATCACGAGTGAGCTGCACCTCAACAATAAAGAGTTCCTCATCTACGGATTTAACCATAAGATCGACTCTGTTGAACTTGTCTTCCACCGTCTGTTGGTTGCTCTCGCTCTCCAACACCTCGATGATTGTCACTTTTTTATTAAGCAATACGGAAATAAGGCCTTCTAGAATAGCAAAATTTGCTTTATCTCGCAACATTCGTTTGATGGCCCAGTCAAATCTGATATAATCTGTGTCTTTCATACCATTACTATTTGTAACATTGAATTTTATTTCATGTGCAAAGATAATTCTTTTCCAATAAAGTCAGTGTTTTTTTCACAAAATGATTCGGCAAATCAAGTTTCTCCGAAAAGTCACATTTTTTCAGTCATTTTACGCTCTTCCAATTAACACTGATCACAATCAGGTTTGAAAATCGCGATAAAAAATGTAATTTTGCAAAGTTTTTTGAAAAATGCCATGGATATTAACAATCAAGAGACTATCAATTTTATAAAGTCGGCGATTTTGTTCTGTCGTGTCATCGAGCAATCAGCCGACGACACATCTAAGGATTTCGCAAAAAAACTTGCGGGCTCGTTGGCTGGTTTGTATGCCGCGACCGTCGACCTTCCTTCATACGACGAGGAGGATTACGACTACATCGACCTTGAATGCAAGGTGACGGAAGCAATGTATAATTCCGTCATACAGATTGTCAGCGACAAACTTGGTGCTCATGATGATTTTCTTACCGTCGACCACGTCGATATGCAATACAGCGACACACCTATTGTGGCTCACGTATCGGAAGACATCGCCGACATCTATCAGGATATCGTAGATATGACTCACAGGATCCAGAGTGCGGACAATGCAATCATGTGCGCGGCGTTAAAAGAATGTGTGGATCACTTCCACGATTTCTGGGGACAATGTCTCACTCGCAGCTTGGGTGCGCTTCATTCATATATATCAGCCCCAGACGACGAAGAAGATTGACAACAAATGGGACAGTTTGCTGAATCTATAACAAAAGAAGAAATACAACAGTTGCCGTTCGCTTCTTTCGACGGTGACATCATCGTCGTGTCCAAATTCGACATGGTGAAGGAGGCTGTCGACTATTTGAGCAAGCAAAAGGTGCTTGGCATTGACACGGAAACCAAGCCTGTCTTCGTGAAAGGCAAAACCAACCAGGTTGCCCTATTGCAAATCAGTTCGGAGCAACGCTGCTATCTATTCCGTCTCAACCTATTGAACATCCCTGAATCCGTGGCTAAAATCTTCGCCAACCCTAACATCACAAAGATAGGGCTTAGCCTTCACGACGATTTTCGCCAACTGCGCAGACGTATGCCTGACTTCAAATGTGAGAACTACGTAGAGCTGCAAAGCTATGTGGAGAAATTCGGCATCAAAGACAAAAGTCTGCAGAAAATCTACGCCATTATATTCAAGCTTCAGATCTCAAAACGTCAGCAGACTTCCAACTGGGAGGCAAACCCTCTCGACCATGCTCAAATTAAATATGCGGCACTCGACGCCAATGCCACACTTCAGATATACAACACGTTGAGCCAAAGTGAGGAAGGGAAAATAAATCCTGCCGACCACCTTTCTTCCGCAGTGCTGGAACAGATGCAACTGGACCAACAACAACGTGCGAAAGAAAAAAAGGAGCGACGCGAAAAGAAAAAGAAAGAGCTTGAAAAGCATCCGAAACCAGTTGTGGCAAAGACTCCGGAAGAGGTGAAAGAGGAAAACATGCAAACGATCTCCCGTCTCTACAAAAAATTCCAAGGACATCGCCCTACTTCAATCACTCCGATCGCACAAGCTGGTTCAGGCAGACAATATTTCATAGTCGACGGTGAGTCTGGCAAATACGTGGCTACTATCGGAGAAACAGTGGAAGAGAACAATGCCTTCATATATATTGCCAAGCAATTGAAGCGTGCCGGAGCATCCGTGCCAAAAGTATTCCACGTCTCCAAAGACAAGATGATCTATCTGCAGACATACTGTGGCAACGACTCATTATATAAAGTGCTCGACCGTTTCCGTCAAGCTAACGAATATTCAAAGACAAGCATTCGAATGCTCTGCAAAGTGATGTCAGACTTGGCAAGGATACAGTTTGTCGGAGCAAAGACGGTGGATTTCGCCAAATGTTATCCAGAATCAGAATTTTCAAGAGACGGATTGATGGCAGACTTCGCGAAATTCGAGACATACTTTGTAAAGAAGCATCCGATAGAATATTCGGAATCCCGTCTGCACGATGATTTTGAAAAGATGTGGACAACGATGAGTGAAGTCCGCAAAGACGCATGGGGATTCATGTACAGAGATTTCCAGTCGCGCAATGTGATGGTGAAGTCAGGAGGATTATGGTATATTGATTTCCAAGGAGGAAGACGTGGTCCCATCTGGTACGACCTAGTCTCTTTCGTATACCAAGTGAGGGCGAAATATCCAGAAGCGATAAAGACGCAAATGATTTCCGTCTATCTGAAGGCGATAAAGAAATACATCGAAATCTCCGACGACGAGTTTTATGGCAATCTTTCGTTTTTTATCCTGACACGTATGGTGCAGGTGCTTGGCACTTACGGGCTACGTGGATTGGAAGAGAAGAAAGAGACATTCCTAGGTCAGATTCCAGACACATTGAAAGTGTTGAGCAACGTCGTGGATAAGTTTGAAAATGATTATCCGGAACTTATAAAAGTGATAAAAGAAGCATCAAAGCATTATGGAGAATAAGGAATTGGTAGTCAAAGTGTTCAGTTTTTCATATAAGAAAGGCATCCCTGCCGACGAATCCGGCAATGGAGGCGGTTATGTTTTCGATTGTCGAGCGGTGCATAATCCGGGCAAATACGAAGAGTACAAGCAGCTGACAGGTAGAGACAAGCCAGTGATTGATTTTCTGGAGAAAGACGGTGAGATTCTCACATTCCTTGATTCAGTTTGGGCATTGGTGGATTTCCACGTCGCACGCTATATGGAAAGAGGATTTACGAGTCTGATGGTAAGTTTCGGTTGTACAGGAGGACAGCACCGTTCCGTCTACTCAGCACAAAAGACTGCAGAGCATATCGCCGAAAAATTCGGAGTGGAAGTGAGGCTGGAACATGTGGAGCAACACGTTAAAGAAATTCTAAATGCGAAATGCGGAATGCTAAATTAGCGAACACTACCCTTGAGGATTGTTAAGGGCGGAACGCCCTAACCCTACTCTCAAAGCGAGCCCGTAAGGGCGAGCATATATCAAAATGATTTCATATCTGAATAAAAACATGGACAAAACCGAGATCATAAAGATATCCGTCATCGCACTCATCATCGTCGCTTTGCTCAACGTAATCGGAATGAGCAGCAATTTTCATATCAGGTGGGTACTGAAATTGTTCACTGGAGTCTCATTATTCATCGTCATATTATATTGGAAAACCATCCCATACAAAAACAAACTCAGCGACGCCAACCTGAAGAAACTTGAGGTAGTCGGCAACATTTGTGATCCTATCTTCAATCTGTTCACCAACCTGCCAAAAATCAAACTGGGAGAATACACAGAGATGAATCCCGCTCCGTTGGTAGTTTGCGGAATACTGATATTGATTTTGATGATGCTGTAAGAATCCTACAATATAGTTGTGACAGTTGAACACCGCGACCTTTTCCCATTTTACATTTTTATTTTTCAGCAAATCTCTCGCTAATGGCTGATATTTTTTCATAAATTTGCAATTGGATTGTGCACATCATTGATGATATGTTTTTATACCACTAAACCAATAAAATGTGTACATTTTCTAAAAAATAATTGTTTTTAGCTAACGAATGCGATATGCAAAAAAGCGAAAGTCAAAAAAAAGAATTAATACGAACAATATTTCTGTTGATATTGTGCATATTTTCTGTGGGAAGAGCATTGGCACTGCCATTAATATCTGAAACTGACTTTTCTGTTGCGGAAGGCACCAATGACTATTATTCCGTCGATATGATAGATGGATTTGGCAACTCTATAATTCCTCAAATTTCTGTGGAAACCATTTCTTTAGCAGATGGCACAGAGTCTACAGAGACGGAATCTGAATTTATGGATGAGCCGCATTATGCGATTACAAACAACCCTATCCAATTGGATTCCTTAAGATTTACAAATGACACCGACAAAGAATGGGGGTTGATTTTTTCAGCGGGGAAAGGGACAAAAAAAATTAGTCAAGGTGCCAAAATATTGTCATACACAGTATCAGGACTTAAAAATGGTGGGGATTACAAGGTAGCTATTGAGTATTGCAATCCATTGGCTTATTCATATTTGAACACTTCCAGTTCTAACAATGCGCCACATTTGACCAACAATTATCGTTCGACATTAAAAGTGGGAGTCAATAACACAGAAACGAGCAGTGGAAAAAAGTTGACGCCGTTACCTGGCAAATCCGGAACTTGTCTTTTAACAATAATCGAGTCACAAACAGAAGGGCAAACGGAGCAGGAATATATCACCCCCATAACAGACAATAAGTTGACTGTTAATGTTTACATAGATAACATGGGGGATGGGGAAGCTTTGATGATAAAAAGCATTAAAGTATACGCAGAACCCGAGCACAGACCTGAGGTCGAAGACATAACAATAGCTCCATTCTGCGAGTCTGACCCTCAAAGAGCGACTATTTTGGATTCAACTTTGGCTACTATTCCTTCTACTTACGATATCACATGGTACAGAGACACTACTATTCCGATAAAAATAGATAAGCCTGATGTGGATAACGCCTGGGCCAGCTATGAACCTTATGTCTATTATTTCACGGTTACGGACAAGGAGACTAAGGCTGTAAGTAAATATTATACCTTCACATTCACCGTCAAAGAGACGCCCAGTGAAATTTTGAGTCAAATAGATCCATTCTGTGAATATATCGATGGCATTATTTCATCTTCGATTGATGCCACGACAGCACCTATATTACCTATCAGTACTAAAGGATATGATGTGAATTGGTATAAATCTCCTACCATTTCTTCTGTCAATGCGGCAAATACAGATCTTTCCACTTTAGCTGGCAGCACATCACCTTACGTATATTATTACACGTTGTCCTATGATGGTTGTACAAGCGAACCATCAGAATATGAATTTTACATTAAGCCATTGGTCAAACAGAATTTGATAAAGGACAATGAATGTGACAAGACGACACTTACAGTTTTAACAGAACCTTCCGACGCAATCTCTACATGGAACAACGGGACGGAAGACAAGTCTCTCGTCTTCACAACTGAATCGGATGCTGTTGGCACTTATTCCGTCATTTCCAAAATAAAAGGCTATTGTGAAAGCGAACCGAAGAGCATCAATTCTGATTTCTACAAAACACCTGATGCTTTGGATAATTATTCTGTGCAATATCTAAAGGCAGAAGGACGTGCAACGGATGGAGTTTTCGCAACGGATAAATTACTCTCTGTAGTAGCAAGCAGAGCGGATGATAATGCTACGGTCAAATGGATTGGACAGTCAGATTCTCCGACACTTCCGTCTGATATCAACAATGCTTCAGACACACCAGCAAATCCTAAGGCAGACGACGTGAACGATTCGAAAGATGAGACATATTATTATTTTATACATCAGCAAATCACTTATTCTTCTACGATATCTTGCCCAAGTAAACTTTCTACAGTAGAGGTGAAAATATTAGGTGCTCCTTGTCCTGAAGTCACCCCAGTTTCCTACTGCTTGAATGACACACCTGATCCAATTACATCTTTTGCTGCAACTACTACAGGTGGACCAACTGATACAAAAACATACTCTTTGGTATGGTACGCTTCTGAAGAAGATTATCCAGCTAATCCATTGGATGCAGCCCCTACAATCACGACCGATAACGCAGGTATGAAATCATACTACGTCGCTCAATGGGATGATGCCAATCACAACAACATCAGTTCTTTGCGACATGTGGATGTCACTACTTATGGTGTGCTTCAGCCATCTGTTCAGACACCAATAAATTATTGTTTGAACGAAAATGCATCTCCGTTGACGGCAGTTGCCACCACAAGTGCAAATGAATATTACGTGTCAAATGGATTCTTGTGGGGTGAAGATAATCCTACGACAACCGCTCCTACACCAAACTCAGCTTCTGTTGGTTCTGAAACTTATACGGTGCGTGCCACTTACACAACAGCTGCATTATTCTGTAAGAGTGAACCTGTTGAACTCACTATCACTGTCTCTAAAACAGAGGCACCGTCTTCTCAAACCATTCAGTACACCAAGGCTGATGCCAGCAATGGCAAGACATTTCCTGCCATCAATGAAGCCAAGGATCCATGGGTGGAAGAATCTGGTTACACATACTACTACTCTGGCATGACTGAAAATACAGAGGCGGATGCAGTTGAAAATTACAAGGAAGGAACAATTCCAACTCCTGTTTATAATACAGCTTTATTAAATGGAGGATCTAAAGAATTGTATTACTATGTATATCGTATTGACAATAGTAATAGCTGTCCAAGTGACACTGTGAAGATTACCGTGAAGATAAATGATGTATTATCACCTAAGGTAAAGGACGTCTTTGTCTGCGAGGGTAACGCAGTGCCAGAACTGGAAGCAGGCATATCCATCATGAAAGGTTCTGGCAAAACTGAATCTGAATATAGTTTGAGGTGGTATGGGGCAGATGATCCAAGAGACTCTAACAATCCAACGCCTCTAAACAGCGTAAGTCAAACAACATTCTCAACAGGCATCACCTCGGCGATTGCCGTTGATAATGCAAAGACAACAACTCAATATTACGTAACACAAAAAGATAATACAACGGGAGCAGAAAGCGATCCTTCTGTAATCAACGTTGTCGTCTTACCAAAACCAGTGATAGTGTCTAATGATGTCACTGCCAAATACGGAGAGAAAGTTGATTTGAACGAATGGTTTGAAATCACAAACTCATCCGAAGTTGGTGCCACAACTTCCATTTATGAGAAAGGTTCAAATATAGTAGAAAATTCAGGAATATATTCGTTCACAGTGGCTTATCCAGTTGACTATAAAAGACCTCAATACATAGTGGATGATGACCAATGCATTAGTGACAACGCTTCTATATCTGTCGTTATCGAGAGACAAGACAGTATACATAAAGACAAATTTGAACCAGAACTCCATATTCCTAACTATTTCTCTCCAAATGGAGATGGAGTGAACGACAAATGGACGATAGAAGCACTAAAAGAGGCCTATCCAAAATCTCAGGTTCAAATCTATAACGAAATTGGCAAACTAATAATAGAATATCTTGGTAAAGATTTCGACGGTTGGGATGGAACATACCTTGGACAGCCAATGCCTTCTTCAGACTACTGGTATAAAATTTATATCGAAGAAAAAAGAACATATTTATTTGGCCACTTTACACTAATTCGATAACTGAATTTGTAAAAAACAGCAAGTGTAAAAAGCCACTAAAAAAGAAAATTGCGAGGGTTCAAATCTGATTGGTTTTGGACCCTTGTTTCTTTGTAAAGCAAGTTGAAGCAAACACTTACAAATTAGTTTTTTTGACCGCTCATTCTCTGTGTTCGTGAAAAATGTAGATAGTCATGCCCTTCACAATCATTGTAAAATCAGTTATAAAACCAGACAGGACCTTTTATTTGTCCACAAAACTCCAATGACATTTGTTTTTTGATTACCTTTGCGGACGTTTTGCCATACCATTAAATCCATAAGATACGTATGGGCAAAATATCAGCTAAATAAATCCCGTCAATGAGCATAAAATAAACTCTGACAAAATGGAATACCTACCCAAAGATCCAGCCATATTAGTTTCGAGCGTCAACATGCTTCTTAGAGACGAAGAGTTTGACACTTTGGAATCATTATGCTATAATTTTGGAAACGATCCGGATAAGATAAAAGACTATTTATACGGACATGGATTTGTGTACGACGAAAATCAAAGACAATTCCGTCCGATTGGTTACGACAAATAAGAATGATAACGAAAGAAAGTATCGAGACTGCATACAGTTTCTTGCATCAGAAACAGAGAATATACATTCATTCCACGCTCGACTGGCAGAAAGACGACATTGAAATCGCCATCGCCGACTATGCAGACGGAATGAACAAAGAGCTGTTGGATATGATCTCCAATGGCAGGACAGACTTTCTCAAAGATCACAATATGTTTGCTGAAGACATAGCAAAAGCTGTTGAAATAATGGAAAAAATGTTGTAGTCAAAAGCCAAAATCACGACAAAAACCGAACTTAATCGAAAAGACTTATCAACAATATCACTTAAAAAGTGAAAAAACAAAACGAAAATTTAGTAATAAGAAAAAAGATTTGTAATTTTGCAAACCAAATGAAAGCCATGGATAGATTTATCATAGACTTGAAGCATCTCGAGAAAGGAGTTTACAACTATCACTTTTCGATGACCGATGAGGATTTCGAGGCGATAGGAGGCTCAGAGTTTCAAAGAGGAGATGTGGAAGTCGACGTGGAGATGAGAGTCTCATCGGGAGATTCTTTTTCATTCGACTTTGAGATAGATGGCACGGTGATTGTACCCTGCGACAGATGTCTTGAAGATATGGAGCAAGAAATTTCCACAGACGGTCATTTCGACGCCAAGTTTGGCGACGGCGAATCAGATGATGAGCTGATATACATTTCTGAAATCGACCAGAAGATTGACCTTTCATGGCACATATACGAGTTTATTGCTCTCGCAATTCCGATTCGCCACGTCCATGAAGACGGCGAATGCGATGAAGTAATGGCTGATGAATTTAGAAAGCACGAGTGTTTCGAAAGCGGCGAAGATGATGAGGATAGCGAGTCTGCCGACCTGGCAAGTGATACGGCAGCAGGTGAGAAGGAGATTGATCCGCGTTGGGAAGCACTGAAAAATTTTAAAATAAAATAACATTAAATAATAAAGCAAAATGGCACATCCTAAGAGACGTCAGGGAAAGACAAGAGGAGCAAAGAGAAGAACTCACTACAAGGCAGTAGCACCAACACTTGCTGTTTGTCCTAACTGTGGTTCATTGCACATCTTCCACACTGTATGTGGTGAGTGTGGTTACTACCGTGGTAAGGTAGCAATCGAAAAAGCAGTAGAGGAGTAAAAACTTTTGCTTATCGAAAATAAATACCCCGAGAGATTTTCTACTCGGGGTTTTTATGTTTAATGCAAATATTTGTCGTGCCGATGTCTCGTCAAATATTCACCAATTGAATTCAACATGGTTCGTCTTCTTCTTTGCCGACATGGCCAGACGGAATGGAATGTGGCTCACAGATTTCAAGGTCAAAGCAATTCCGACCTCACCCCACTTGGCAAACGTCAAGCAGTAAGACTGGGAGAAAGGCTCGACGGCATCAATATCGACGCTGTATATAGCAGTTCTCTGCCTCGTGCGTTGGATACAGCACGACTTGTGGTTGGCAACCGTGGATTCGACATCATTCCCGTCGACGAGCTGAAAGAGATTTATCTTGGCAAACTTGAAGGATTGTCTTTCGAAGAGGGCGAACGTCTTTACCCAGATGAAATGGCACATTTCTGGGATCTCACCTCAAACACATATGAACGTGAGTCTGTTGGCGACGTGATGCGTCGTGCATCCAAAGCCATCGAAGAGATTGCGGGAAAGCATCCAAATCAGACTGTGCTCATCGTCACTCATGGCGTAGTGCTCCGTTCCCTCTACGTCTACTTCAAACGCTGGGATATGAAGGACGCT
Organism: Bacteroidales bacterium UBA3844; assembly: GCA_002392915.1. GTDB lineage: Bacteria > Bacteroidota > Bacteroidia > Bacteroidales > Paludibacteraceae > UBA1723. Next base: position 40,276 of record DGHQ01000023.1, read on the forward strand.
TCCAACCAGCCCAAACCACAAAGCACTTGCCTTTGCGACATTCGTAAAGAGGCTGGAATATGGAACATCGAAATGTGGAACGACACAGAGCATCTGAAGGATTTGCAGACTCTCTAACAAAACTTTTCATAAAGAAGAATAGTCAATCAATCCCATGATCGTAGGGGCAGGTTTCAATCCTGTCTGGCATCTGAGGAATTCGTCTGAAAGACGCTACAGAGCAAAGCGAGAATAACCCGTGACAACGTCTCGGGATGGTGCAACAATGCCATGAAATTTTGCCTGAAAGGCAATACAATAGATACAGCTTTTTCCGTCTCGTTTCCTCAAAAGACCGTAGACTTTCTCAGGGATTTATATCCTCTGTGTTTTTATATGTGCTCGCCTACGGCTCGCACTAAGGAAGGGATTAGAGCGTTCCGCCCTTAACAATCCTCATTTATGACACTCCAACTATAATTTTTTTCCAGCTATAACATCCTTCTATTTCGCCGAATTGACATTAATTTACGTGGTCAGTTTCAAAATTTACGCCATTTTTAAAACTATCAGTTTCAATTTTACGCCAAAATCGAAACTCTATGTTTTAAATTTACGCCATTTTTAAAACTTTTCCTTAATTTTGCAAAAAATCATACTAATTATGAAAGCGAGATATATCTGCAACGACTTGAAAAAGACATCCAAAAGTCTGAATGGAAGAATACTTGTGTTGACAGGAGCAAGGCAAACAGGCAAAACAACCATCGCGAAAACGCTCTTTGAAGACTATGAGTATCTTTCCATAGAGGATCCTGTTTTGTCACAAGCATTATCTCAATTATCGTCAAAACAATGGAAAACAAATTATCCCAAAGCTGTACTAGACGAAGTGCAAAAAACGCCCAACCTTATCAGAAGCATCAAATCTGTTTACGACCAATGGGATGAACCTAGATACATATTGCTGGGATCAAGCCAACTTTTGCTGCTAAAAAACGTAAAAGAGAGTTTGGCCGGCAGATGCGTCATAAAAGAGATGTATCCACTAACTCTTCCTGAATTGAGGACAAACTCGTTCGATGAATTGGTGGACGAATCAATACTTCAAAAAGTGTTGATAAATGGAGAAGTTTTTCCATTGTTGCCTTCATTTGTTTTAGACTCCAAGCATGCGGAGAAAATGAACGCATGGAATCATTATTTGAAATTCGGTGGTTATCCAGCACTTGTAAACGAAGAAAGATCTACAAAAGATAAATATGAGTGGTTGGCCGGCTACGTCAGAACCTATCTCGAGAGAGATGTGCGTGATTTAGCAGCAATAAACGACTTGGAACCATACACTAAACTACAAAAAGTGTTGGCTTTGCAAACAGGCAGTCTATGCAACATCTCGTCGCTATCTACAAAAGTGGCAGTCAGTACGCCCACGGTAAAAAAATATTTGCAATATCTTTCTCTTAGTTATCAAACCCTGTCGTTGCCATCGTGGGAGAAAAACGAGTCGAAACGACTGGTGAAGACACCTAAAGTACATTTCCTCGATTATGGTGTAGTCCAGGCTGTTTTAGGGAAGCAGGCGATGCCAAATGGGAATGAGTTTGAAAGTTTAATCGTATCGGAGATATACAAGCAGGCAAAACAACTGGACATTAATGTCAATTTCTACCATCTTCGCACTGCAGACGGCAGAGAGGTGGATCTGCTCGTCGAGACAGAACATGGATATTATGCATTTGAAGTCAAACAGGCAGACCATGTTGCAAATACGGACGCAAGACATCTGCGTGATTTATCGGAAATTCTAAACGACAAACCTTTAATCCATAGTTTTGTGCTGAGTAATGATATTGAGACTAAAGAACTTGGTGAGAATATAACTGCAGTTCACGCTGCCTATTTCCTAGGTTGAAGGAAATGTCTCAATTTCCAACCCCATTATAGCCAAATTCAGTAAATTTGTTTGTACCTTTGAACTCTCAAAGTATAGTTTAGTTATGGCAGACAGCGGATTCATATCTATCAAAGGTGCGCGAGTGCACAACCTCAAAGATATAGATATCAAAATACCTCGCAATAAACTGGTGGTGATCACCGGACTTTCTGGTTCTGGAAAATCATCGCTTGCTTTCGATACTCTCTATGCAGAAGGTCAACGCCGATATGTGGAGAGTCTTTCGTCGTACGCACGACAGTTCTTGGGCAGAATGAGCAAACCAGAGGTGGACTATATCAAAGGTCTTCCTCCGGCAATCGCTATAGAGCAGAAAGTCAGCACAAGAAATCCACGCTCCACCGTCGGCACATCTACTGAGATCTACGAATATATCAAGCTTCTGTTCGCCCGCATCGGACGCACGTTCTCCCCTGTTTCTGGAGAGGAGGTTAAACGTCATCAAGTGTCGGACATCGTGGATTATATTCTTTCTGCTGACGACGGCACAAAAGGTATGATTCTGTCGTCTCTTTCCAATGATAATCTTGTGGAGACGGTGGAGAAAGCCAAATTAGAAGGTTTCGCACGTCTGCTTGTTGATGGCAGCGTCGTCAAGATAACAGACTTCACCGCAGAAATGGCAAAAGGTTGCAAAGAGGTCTACATCGTTGTGGACAGATATGTGGTACGACACGACAACGAGACAAAAAACCGTGTTTCAGACTCTGTTCAGACTGCATTGTGGCAGGGCGACGGAGCGTCTTGCCAAATATTAGTCTACACTCCTGAGGGAGAGGTGATGAAGCAGTTCAGCACCAAATTCGAAGCAGACGGAATCACTTTCGACGAGCCAACAGAACTGATGTTCAGTTTCAACTCACCATACGGAGCATGTCCTGTGTGTGAAGGATTCGGACGTGTGGTTGGCATCGACGAAGACCTGGTTGTGCCAGACAAAACGCTGTCCGTATACCAAGGAGCAGTGATGTGCTGGAGAGGAGAGAAAATGGGAGAATGGCTGCAAGACTTCATCTTCCACGCAGAAGCAATCAAATTTCCTATACACAAGCCATATTTCCAACTTACAACAGAAGAGAAAAACAAACTTTGGCATGGCACCCAACTCACACATGGAATCGACGATTTCTTCAAATTTGTAGAGTCGCAGCAATATAAGATACAATACCGTGTGATGCTTGCGCGCTACCGAGGCAAGACAATCTGTCCTAAATGTGGAGGCACGCGTCTGAAGGAGAACGCTTCGTGGGTGAAGGTTTCAGGAAAGAGCATCACAGAACTGGTGGATATGCCAGTGTCGGAATTGAAAACATTCTTCGACAACATCCAACTGACAGAGCATGAGCAGTTAATCGCCAAACGTCTGTTGGTAGAAATAAAAAACCGTCTCACTTTCTTGGTAGACGTGGGGTTGGGCTACCTGACTTTGAACCGTCTTTCCAACTCGCTTTCCGGTGGTGAGAGCCAGAGAATCAACCTTGTCACTTCATTGGGAAGCAGCCTTGTCGGCTCACTATACATTCTGGATGAGCCAAGTATAGGTCTGCACAGCCGAGATACAGAGCGTTTGATTTCAGTTTTGCGTAGTCTGCAAAAACTAGGCAACACGGTGGTAGTGGTGGAACACGACGAAGAGATCATGCGTGCTGCCGACTATATCATAGACATTGGTCCGGAATCAGGACGCAATGGTGGCAAAGTGGTGTTCGAAGGCTCTCCAGAAGATATCAAAAAAGCAAAGCAGCAAGACGGGCTTCACAGCTACACAATAGACTATCTTAACGGAGTCGAAAAAATATCTGTTCCACAATTCCGTCGACCTTGGAATAATTACATAGAGATCAAAGGAGCTTTGCAGCACAACCTTAAAGGCTTCGACGTGAAATTTCCGCTCAACGTGATGACTGTGGTGACCGGTCCGAGCGGTTCTGGAAAATCCTCTCTTGTGAGAGACATCTTCTATCTTTCACTAAAGAGAGAATTGGATGAATCGGAAGAAAAACCAGGATTACACTCATCAATCAGTGGAGCCACAGATATGGTGAAAGATGTGAATTTTGTGGATCAGAACCCGATTGGCAAATCATCACGCTCGAATCCAGTGACATACGTAAAAGCATACGATGAAATTCGTAAGCTATACGCAGACCAACAGTTGTCTAAGCAGATGGGCTACCGCAGCGCACATTTCTCATTCAACACAGAAGGAGGAAGATGCGACGAATGTCAGGGAGAAGGTACAACAACTATCGAGATGCAATTTATGGCGGACTTGGTGTTGCCATGTGAAAGTTGTAAAGGAAAACGTTTCAAGCCAGATATTTTGGAGGTGCGCTACAGAGGCAAGAACATCTATGACGTGCTTGAGATGACCATCAACCAAGCAGTGGAATTCTTCTCAGAGAAGATGGAGTCGACGGAGAAAAAAATCGTCAAGAGATTGAAATCACTGCAGGATGTAGGTTTGGGATACATCAAACTTGGTCAAGCCTCATCCACATTGTCGGGCGGAGAGAGCCAACGTGTCAAACTTGCCGCCATATTGGCAGAAGAAAAGGCACAACCAACAGTGTTCATCTTCGACGAGCCGACAACAGGACTTCACTTCCACGACATCAAGACACTGCTGAAAGCATTCGACGCATTGATTGAGAAAGGACATACCGTCGTCATCATTGAGCATAACATGGATGTGATCAAATGCGCGGACCACGTGATAGATATCGGTCCGGACGGTGGAGATCAGGGAGGTGAACTTGTGTTTGCAGGCACTCCAGAAGAGCTCATAAAGAATGAAAGGTCATTCACCGCAAAATGTCTGAAAGCAAAATTTGCCAACGACGGATTGATATTTTAATTCGTAATGCATAATTTGTCGTCAAGCAATTCCATCATAATAAAGGCGGGGCATCTCCCCGTCTTTATTTTTCTCATATTTCTTTTGCTTTAACAAACATGTAAAATGTTTCTATAATTTATATCTTTGCAAAAACCAATAGAAGTATGGCAGAAAAGAATCTATACATAATAAGCGGATGTAACGGAGCAGGAAAAACAACTGCTTCATATAGTGTTTTGCCAAAACTTCTGGACTGCAAACAGTTTGTCAACGCAGACGAGATAGCCAAAGGATTATCACCTTTCTGTCCAGAAAGCGTTGCGATTCAATCTGGCAAACTGATGCTACTGCGTATTGAGGAACTGCTTTCCGCTGACGAAACTTTTTCTATCGAGACCACTTTAGCAACCAGATCCTATTCTGAATTAGTAAAAAGGGCTCAAGAAAAAGGATATAAAGTCACTTTGCTTTATTTCTGGTTAAGCTCTCCAGAATTAGCAGTCGAACGTGTTGCGAGAAGAGTGAGCGAAGGAGGTCATAACATTCCTAAAGACGTCATTTACAGAAGATACGAGAAAGGATTGAAAAACCTGTTTGACATCTTCATCCCCATCGTCGATTCATGGATGATTGTAGACAATGGCGTTGAGCCTCGAGAACTGATTGCTGAGGGAGGCATAAACGAAATCAATATTTGTTGTGTAGAAAAATTTGAAAAGATTAGAAATCATGAAAAATAATCCGACATTAGAAAAAATAAAAGCCGCTCTTAAAATTGCAGAAATCGAATTTCTGAAGAAAAAAGCAGCCAACAACGAGACGCTGATTCTTTCTGATAAGGACGGCAACATCGTGGAAATACCTGCAAAGGAATTACTAAAAAAACGAAATCTTTAACAATTAATAAATCGTAAAGACGGGACATCTCCCCCGTCTTTCTTTTTTGCTGATCTGCAACAGGCAATTGGGGTGATGGCGAGTTTTTTGGATTACATTCCGAAAAAGTAGCGATATTTTCGGAATTAATTCCAAAAAAGTGGCGAGTTTTTCGGAATAGGCATGAAATTTCATTTTGAAAAGTTTCTAGGAATCCAATAACACAGATATTTCCTATATTTGTAAAAGCTATCATGTAAATTCAAAACGCATAAACGTGCGTATATTATATTAGCAAAAAAATGTCACGTCACGTAATCATAATAGGAAACGGATTCGACTTATTTCTTGGCAGAAAAACCAAGTACAGCGATTTCTACAAGAGCGATATCTATTGCCCTAAGGATTATCCTGCGCCTTTGATTGACTATCTTAATCAGTGGCAGCCGACGAGGGGATTGAGTGATGTCAAATGGTTTGACTTCGAAACAGAGCTATATAATTATTCACAAATAAATCACGACATCAAAGATCCCATAAGTCAGGAAGAGCATAAAGTCCTTGCATTTATAAAGGAACGGAATTGTCCGGTAAGTGCAAATGAGATAAGTGACTTTCTATACGTGCCATCCAACGAATCTGGCGAAGTTTACGTATTATACAACAATCCAGAAGTGGAGATACGCGAACTTTTCCTAAAGCAAACTGTTTGCAATTTGGAAAAGATGGTGGAGAGACATCTTCTTTCCCAAACCGAAGACTTGAAACTTTATTATCTGAAGGATCCTGTCTACGCTGAATCCAAAGAGGTCAGAGACAAAGAGGCTTTTAAAAAGATCAAGAGTGGACTCCGAGATTACCTGCTCAGCCAGCCGTTTTCCCATACAAATGATGAAGCGTTGAGGAATCGTCTGAATTCAATTTTCGAAATGGACAAGTTTGATCAAATTGAGGTGTTTACATTCAATTACACAGATGTCCCATGGCCAGAGAAAGCAGATGTCCAATATGTCCACGGAAAAATCAAGGATGACACGATTGTGATTGGAACTAAAGAGTATAATGAGACAAACAACTCTTACAAATTTCTTCAAAAGGCGATGGACGACAACTTCAATCCACCCGCTATCATCGACTCCTTGCTCACGCTGGGCAATGGCGACAAAGTGACATTTTTCGGCCATTCTCTCGGAGAAAACGACCAACAGTATTTCAGAGACTTTATCCAAGCAAGAAGCTCAGGTGTGACATACAAGAATCTGACTATCGAGTTTGTCCTGAAATCACTTAACGACAAGCAGTACACCAAAATGGCGATTCAAGACATGTCTAACTATCAGCTCACGTCGTTCCAATCAAAGAACAAAGTGATTTTCAAATCGTCGGAAGATTTGTGATAAAAAAATAGTGACGTCACATTGTGGCGCCACTATATGATTCATCATAATGTCTTTTCTATTCAATTCTGTAAGACACACCCAAAGAGAAGAAAATAGGATACATCTTGAACGTGATCGTTTCAAAATCAGCCGCAAAGACGCTGCCAAATCCATAATCAAGATTGGCAAACACTCCAAAATTATTCTTTATCTCGAAATCAGCCGCCACTTCAGCTCCTATACAGGTTTTCTTCACATCTTCAGAAAAATCATACGTCGCTTTAGAACCGTCGCTGAAAATAATCTTCTGCCCCGTCGGCGTATTCTCACGCAAATATCCGTCGTAAACCTCTCCCTTAAATTCTCTGTGAAGATTAATCTGGATATATGGGCCGACACGTAAATCAAGGCGAGAATTGACTCTTGCCATAAATTCAATCGGTATTTTGACGGAGATGAGTTTGGCTTCAGTCTTATCAACACCTGTGAAATAGCCGCTTATATAGTCGCCACCCTGCTCTATACTCATGTGGTAGTTTTTCACCCTTGCCTCCACATTCATGCCTTCAATCGCAAGTCTTTCGCCAAAATAGAATCCAAACCTCTCCTTAAACAGTTTGTATCCATAGAATTCCTGCATGAAGGCTCCATTCGGACTGAATGTCATCATCTCACGGATTTCCGCCGACAATGGCACCGGTGTGATTCCACCTATTGTGAATCCAAGTCGGCAGCCATATCCCCAGCCATTCCAATCACGCTGTCTTACCGATTTCGAATCTTCATTCATGAGTGAATCTTGCCTCTGTGTCTCATTTTCAGCTGATGCCGAGAATGTGGAGGACAGCAGCGTCGCCACAAAGAATATGATATTGATATATTTATTCTTCATCTTCATTACAAATTAATCGTACTTCATCAATAGTAAATGTACTGCCCACAGCACCTGAGAACTCTCCACCAGCAAAACTTGATGTGAAGACTATGGCAAAATTGTAGCCTCTGTTCTTCAAACGAGCATCATCTATCTCCTCCAAATATTCAAACGGAATGTTTATTTCCGTCCACTTGTCGGCAGAAATACTTTTTGCCTTCGACTCACTCAAAAATGCACGTGCCACGATATTCGGATTTGTCTTGCCATCATCACCACGAAGAGTGACTTCATTTCCATTTGAATCTGTGTTTTTATACAACACCGCATACATATCCGGATAATCCACCATACCAGACACCTCAGTAGACTTACGTTTGTATTTGTCGCCCGGCTTATATTTGGCCATAAACTTGATCCTCATCGGACGCAGTTGGAATGGTTTGCCGAACAATGTGGCAGCCATCGCGTCTTTCAACGCCTGACTCACTTCAAAAGATCCGACGAACAAATTTCCAGCAGCAATCGGCATTCCCACCATCTCTCCAAACATACCTGTAGATCGGGTGACGAGAGTAACCGCGTCGCCAACATAACCATTCTCATCTACTATTGTAGGATACTCATTGGGTTTGGCTGTCGACTTGCTCAGCTTAAATCCTGGATTGCCAGATGCCCAATAGTTGGCATCGTCGCCATTAAGCCAAATGCTATATTTTCCATCCTTGTCCAAACTATGATCCTCAAAATTAAACTCTATGATCTTCTTCTCACTTGTGAATGATTCTTCCGGTACAGAGAAGGATATCGTGTAAATACGGCTCCAATTTCCATCCTCACTTTTAGTCAATATTCTGATATTATCCGACTTGTAATCCGAGATATTGTTGAAAGTGGCACCATCCGTAAGGACGTACTCTATACGCATCAACGACAAATCCGCATTCGACCGCACCTCAAACTTGATCACGCTGTCGGCAGGAGGCACAATCATAATTGAATCGGAAAGACGATAGAACAATGAGTCTGGATTCGGATAATGAATTATAATCTTTTCTATGTCACATTCTGAATTTGGAAGTTCATCTTTCACACACGAAGAAGCCCCCAAAGCAAACAGACCGAACGCAGAAATAAGACGTCCGAAATGTTTAATTGTCTTTTTTACCATATCCTCTAATATTAACCTTCAGACGCAAAGTTAATTATTTTATGGACAGAGGCAAAATATTCCTCCTCTTAGATACTTTTTCGACCATCATCACACCAGAAGCCAATAAAAAATCTATATTTGCAATGTCTGGAATACGAAAATTATGTCAAAGTCAATGAAATGTCTACTCTACCACATAATCGCATTGTCGTCTCTCTGCTGTATCAATGCTTGCACGCAGGCCCAGGAATCCAAAAGCGTCATTCCCACTGAGAAAGCAGACAGCATTCCATCCACAACAGAGATTCCATCAGGTGTGAGAGCATTATTGGCATCTTATCCAGATTTCATAAAAAGTTATTCCGACGGGAAACTGACTCTTTCAAATGGTGAAGAAGTCATCTACGACGACAAAAAGGAAAAAACATTCACGGAACGGATGGACAATGCCGACATAGAAGACATGTTCACCCAACCATACGACACAAGTGTATGGATGCCATCAAGAAATTATGACCCAGGAAGAATACGTAATGAAAAACTCATGAAGTATATGTATGGAGCGACGGCTCAAGAGGTCTCAAAAAAATTGGTGAAAGTAAAATGGTTCGGCCAGCAATTGCCATTCACTAAGGAGAACGGAGCCGCAGACAGTCTGCGTGCTGTAGAGAAAGAATTGGCTTCACTCCCAGAAAAATATAATAAATACTTCTATCAATCGTCGACCTACAACTGGAGAAAAGTGAGAGGAAGCAATCGGTTAAGCGCACATAGTTACGGAATAGCTATAGACATCTGCACCAAATATTCTGACTTCTGGAGATGGAAGAATCCAGGGAAAGAAGAGACAGACGAGATCACCTACGTCAACCGTATTCCTAAAGAAATAATCAGGATTTTCGAGAAACACGGATTCATTTCCGGAGCACGCTGGTATCACTACGACACCATGCACTTTGAATTCAGACCGGATTTGATACATTACAGTCGTAAAACAAAATAAAAACAGACAGCTATGAATAACACACCCAATAAATTATATGCTATTTTGTTGTTGGCAATCGGACTGTTCAACGAATGTAGCGTTGCGGCAGACAACCAACAATGCAAGCAACAACAAAATCAAGAGGCATCCGAACCTGAAATACAAGAGAGGCCATTCAGTAATTTCACCATCAATCTTGATGGCGACAAGATACTTACTCGATTCGTGAACAACGACACAAACTGGGTAAGACCATACGACACAGATTACGCACGGTGGTTGCTCGACCGTAAGCTTTTTCCCTCCGATCACAAAGTGAGATATTACAATGGAGAAGAAAAGCAAAACAACGGCGGACGAAATAAGATAATATCTGTTGGAGTGTTAAAATATGACCTTGTCGGCACATTTTCAAAAAACAAAGAGCAACCCGCCGACCTGCAACAATGTGCGGATGCCTGCATACGATTATGGGCAGAGTATTTATGGGAACATAAGATGTATGATAAGATCCACTTCAAAAATGCCCCTGGATTTGTGTTCTATTACAAAAAATGGGCAGAAGGCTATCGAGTTCACTTCGACAAGAATTGGAAAGCATCGTGGAGCAAAGACGCAGGTGTGGACTATAGTTACACTACATTTCGCAAATATCTGTCACTTGTATTCACCTATTGTGGCACAGCGACTTTAGCAAAGGAGATGATGACCGTGAAATCAACAGACATTCAGCCGGGAGATATTCTTATTTGGGGAGGCAGTCCGGGTCATGCTGTCACAGTGATGGATGTGCTACGTAACAAGCAGACAGGGAAACTGAAAGTAATGTTCAGCCAAAGCTATATGCCAGCACAGGAGATTGAAATCCTCGCCAACGACGAAGATCATTACCGTTGGACTGATAACTGGACAAAAGGAATGTGGTTTTCTCCATGGTTTGAAATCGACGAAGAGAAATCTCCAGTGATCAACACTCCACAATGGACATTCGACCTATCTGACGGAGCCAAGTTTGTGAGATGGAGAGACAGATAAAAAGGAGGGTGTATCAAAACTCAATTTATCAAAAATCAAACTATCAAAATGTAAGTTGATTTTTAAATTCTCCAAAAATATAGCCGTTTCAGAGACTTAACTATAATTTTTAAGCTCTGAAACGGCTTTGTTCATATAAAAAGTGACAAAATGTAAGTTCGAAAAACTTGATTTTACATTTTGATACACCCTCTTTTTCATTTAGCATTCATCATTTCCATAAACTCCCTCATTCCTTCCGACGCTCCCTTCGCGATCACATTTATAGGGCGATTGAAACCAGCTGTGTTGGGTTTTGGATCAATGAGGAACATCTCCGCGTTACGTGGAGCATACATGGAAAGACTTGCCGCCGGATACACCTGCAAAGATGTTCCGATAATAAGCAGAATATCGGCTGTCTGCACCAATTCTATCGCTGGCTCGATCATCGGCACAGCCTCGTTGAAAAAGACGATGAATGGACGCCATTTTCCACCGTCGGGAGCGACATCTTTGCCCGTGATCAATGGATTCGGCAATGTGTTTCTGTCGACGATGAGGTTTTCATTCTTCATCGAGCAGACTTTTGTCAACTCTCCATGCAGGTGGATTATATTGCTGCTTCCTGCTCTTTCGTGAAGATTATCCACATTCTGGGTGATTATCTGCACGTCAAACTTATCTTCCAACGTCTTCAATGCCAAATGAGCGGCATTCGGCTCCACAGTGGCAAGTTGGGCGAATCTGTCGTTGTAGAACTGCACCACCATATCATAGTTGCGATACAGTGCCTCATGTGTACATATTTCCTCCACAGAATGTTTTTCCCAAAGTCCGTCGGAATCACGGAATGTGCTGATTCCGCTTTCCGCGCTTATTCCTGCTCCTGTGAGCACCACTAATCTTTTCTTGTTTCCCATATCTCTTTTATAATAAGCAAAGACGGAAATTAATAAAGCAAAGACGGAGCACGCTCCGTCTCTACAATTATCAATTAAAATATTTACGGGACATGCCAGTCAAAACATTATCCAATCAAAGAATTCAGTTTGGCCTCTATCTGTTCCTTCTTGACCGCTCCAGTCATCTTCTCCGACAATTCTCCGTCCTTGAAAAACAACAACGTAGGTGCACTCATCACTCTGTATTCCATGCAGAGGTCATCCACGTCGCCACTGCCCATGTCTCCATTGAAGAATGCCACCTTATCTGCGAACGATGGTTCAATCTCCTCCAATGTCTTGCTTAACGCCTTGCATGGTCCACAACCGGGAGCTCCGATTTCCACCACCATCACTTTATTCTCGTTCAGTTCACTAGTGAAACTGCTGTCTGTAATCACTTTTGCCATAACAAACTCAAATTATTAATGCTGAATGTAAAACACTTAGACTTATTTCATTTTAACAATCCTTTTTCAAACAATATGCCGACGGCTTTTGCAATGCCATCGTTGTCGATATCATCCGTAGTGAATTTCGCCACTCGTTTCAACTCGTCGCAGGCATTGCCCATCGCTATTCCCCACCCCACAGATTCAATCATCTCAATATCATTACCACCGTCTCCGAACGCAGCGACCTCATCTTTTGTGATGCCAAGATGTTCAATCATTTTCTCGATTCCGACCATCTTGTTGACGCCGTTTGGAATGATGTCACTGAATAGAGGGCTCCAACGTGGCGCGTAACACTTCGGAAAGATAGGCAAAATTTTCGAGTTTTCCTCTTCCGTGAATGAAATAATCATCTGGTAGACGTCGGAATCAGCAAAATCGTCAAGATTTGCAGACGGTGGAATAGGAAAATCCAGTACTTCAAACACCTTCTGCATCTGATCGTCGATGAAGTTGATCACAATCTTGTCCTGCAGCACGAAACATGTGGAACGGGGCTCTTTTTTTATATATTCCAGCCACAACTTCACATCCTTCTTTGACATAAGAGTGCTATGCACAATCTCATCACCCAAAGTGCAAAGTCCGCCATTCACCATCACATAGCCATCAAAAAGGTCGGCATACGGCTCTATCTTGTCCATACTCGCGCGATGACGTCCGCTTGCTATAAAAAGACGAACCCCTGCCTCACGCAAACGCTTCAATGCATCTAACGACGAGTCTGGAATCTTATGTGTGTTGAAACTTACTAGAGTTCCGTCGATGTCGAAGAAAGCCGCTTTGATCATATCTTCGCAAACTCACTTTTGATGTTATTCCAAACTTCAGCCGGCATCTTTGTTCCGATATGCTCCACAATATTAGCGCCAACGATCGTTCCGTATTTGGCAGCGACGGTGATATCGCCAGTCGCCATCAAGCCATAAAGGAAGCCCGACGCAAAAAGGTCTCCAGCTCCCGTAGTATCGATGCAATTCCTGCCTTTCAAGCCTTCTACGAACACAATCTCGTCGCCACGCTTTGTCCACACGCCCTTAGCTCCACACTTCACAATAGCAACTTCTATATCCTCAGAGATGATTTCCGCAGCACGTCTCAAATCATCGCACTTAGTGAACGAATGACCTTCGTCTTCATTTGCGAAAGCGATGTCGACGTAATTCTTGGCAAGATAGTGCATGAAGTCAAAATTCTCCTCCACCACATTGTAGCTCGCAAGATCAAGAGACACCTTTACTCCGCATTTCTTCGCCGTCTTCATCACCTTCTCAATCAATTCATGACTCTGCACAAGATAGCCTCCGATATGGCAGACATCCGCGCCATTGAAATATTCAGGACGAATATCTTCAGCAGAGAATGTCCCCGTCGCGCCAAGGCAAGTGCACATCGTACGCTCTCCATCCGGAGATATAAGAGATATGCAGCGACCTGTAGGGAGATCAGAGCGAATCATTTGAGCCTCGATTCCAGACTTTTTCAGATCAGTCTCAAAAAAGTTTCCAACCTCATCGTTTCCTATTTTTCCAAGAAAACTAGTTTCAGCTCCCAGATTAGCCAAACCGCTTATTGTGTTGGCAGCAGAGCCTCCAGCCACAAATTGGCACTCCAGATGTTTGATGTCATCTGATATTTTCAGAGCCAATTCATCGTCGATTAATTGCATTCCTCCTTTGGGAAGATTATATTTTTTTATGATAGACTCATCGGGCAATCGACACAACATATCCACCAATGAGTTGCCTATACCTAGTATTTTCATAATATTTTCAATTTTTTATTACATTTTTTAGCAAATATATTGTTTATTTTCAAAAAAGACACTACTTTTGCATCGCAATTCACGAGAGGGGAGTTGCAAAACATACAATGCTTCTTTAGCTCAGTTGGTTAGAGCACATGACTGTTAATCATGGGGTCCTAAGTTCAAGCCTTAGAAGAAGCGCAACATCGTGAAACCGATGTAAAACAGTTTCAGAATGCTTCTTTAGCTCAGTTGGTTAGAGCACATGACTGTTAATCATGGGGTCCTAAGTTCAAGCCTTAGAAGAAGCGCAACATCGTGAAACCGATGTAAAACAGTTTCGGAATGCTTCTTTAGCTCAGTTGGTTAGAGCACATGACTGTTAATCATGGGGTCCTAAGTTCAAGCCTTAGAAGAAGCGCTTACTCAAGAGAGATGTGATATTAATCGCATCTCTTTTTTTTTATGCAGTAGACGTAAGGATTCACGTCTACATCCCCAAATTTCTCCCCGATGCCAAATTCTCCATTTTTGATTTCATAAGTAAAGATGAGAAAACAGATGGAATTTTCAAAATAAACGAGGAAATAAAAAGCAATTCGTAATGTGTAATTTGAATTGTACGCATCTGTGTGGATCAACGCACGGTCGTGCGTCTTATATTTACGGTCGTGCGTCTCATGTCTTATAAAAAAGGGAAGAGGATATATCAACAAGTTGATACATCCTCTTATTTCGATTGCATATAGCAGTAGGATTATTTTCCGTAACGAACTACATCTGCAAGTTCAGCTCCTGCCTTGAAATTAACAACCTTTTTAGCCTCTGTAGTCATCTGCTCACCTGTGCGAGGGTTGCGACATGTACGAGCAGGTTTTTCCTTAACTGACAAAGAAGCAAAACCAGTTAGATTGACTGAATCACCCTTTTTCAATGTGTCTGAAACAACACTAATGAAAGCATCTAATGCCTTCTTGCTGTCTGTCTTTGTTAGACCAGACGCTGATGCCATAGCATCTACCAATTCCGACTTGTTCATATAACCGATAATTAAATTATTTTTCTCAAATATACTATCTTTTTCAATAATCATACAGCATGCCTTAAAAAAAATACAAACAAATCATTATTTTAACAACAAAACATGATTAACAACATCATTTTTAAAGTTTTGCTGCATAATCAAGCACAACTCATATATAAAGCATACAATTGATTATTGACAAAAAAGAGACACCTTTCGATGTCTCTTTTTTCATTAACTATATCAGCCCAGATTACTTACAAGACAAAACTGGATTTGTATAGAAATCACGTGTTGACTGACCCCACTTTAACAAAGGCCAAACACCACCGTTATCATCTTTTGGCACGATACGCAAGTTGTCGATACCAATCCATGGATTATGATCTTTATTTGGTTGGTCGTCAGAACCAAAGATAAATCCAAGGCTCTGAATTGCCTTTGTTCTTGTTCCAGTCAACTGAGCAGCAAGTTTCGAAATACTAGGCTGATCGAAGAATGCCACACCATTTTCCTTATCTCCAAATCCTTTGTACTTTTCATCATCGACACCTACACGATTATCTTGAGCACAATGAGGATATGAAGCAGATGCGAAATCATATTTAATTTCTTCTAATGGCACAGTAATTGTCAACCAATCACCACCTGAAGTCCAATCATCACAAGTACAAGTCTGCTGCCATACGCCATCTGCATCCTTTGCGAAAGAAGCTTTAGAAGGCTGCCAGAATGCACAATACTGTCTAACAGCACCCCAAGGGTCATCATTAAAGAATCCAATAGCAAGTCCATTTCCGTTTATTGGATGTTCACCATTAACAAGAACCTCAAACTTGATTACATAATCATAGAATGTAGTTTCACCATTTGCAATTGACTCTGAGAAGCATCCAAATGGAGTTGAATATTTAGGAGCCTTTTTCTCTGGATTTGCTTCACCAACTGGACTATATGTCCACGATGTATAAAGATTACTCCAGAAAACAGAGAAATTAGTTGTGTTATTCACAGAATATAGACCGCCCTCATCTACTGGAGTTTTGATAGCTTCCTCTTTTTCTTCAAAATCAATATCTGGCTTATTCTGATTAAACAAATCCAAATATTCTGGGTCGTCATGAGTGATCAACATATTTCTTGTATCACGGAATCTGAAGCTAGTCTCACTTTCACCAGCTTCTGTCTCAAATACAATTGTACCACCATCTACGACGCCTTCCGGAATCTGGATTTTAGCGCGTTTAGCATTGTTATCTACAGTGATTGTACCATCCTTTGTTGAAGCCTCAATAGTATGACCTTCTCCATCCCAGAACTTAGCTGTAAGAGGAGCGAACAAAGAGTTACCATAAACGTTCAAAGTCTTCTCTGCCATTTCATTGTCACACATTGTAACACATGGTGGAGCTACAACAACCTTCAACAAATCTACATCAAAGCCCTGAGCACAAGAGGCAGTAGCCACGTGAGCTATACAATCCTTTGATATTCCTTCTGGAATCTGGAAAATAATCTTTCCATCTTCCATAAATGCAGGCTGAAGTTCAGCACTTACTCCATTAAAAGAGATCTCAGTCACATCAGTCAGGTTGGAACCATAAACCACAATAGCAGTACCTGAAGCGACTGTACCATCAGCGTTTTTCGCCGTACCTGGCTTCAAAATTTCCCAACTATCAAACTTGGGCATGTTACAATCACAACCGCAATCCACTCTGTCGTCACAAGAAGTTGCGAATAAAGAGCCTGCGATAAGACCGATTGTATAAAATTTATTCTTATTCATTTTATTCTTTTTTGAAATCAAACAAATTATTGCGGTTTACTTTCTTGCGATTTCAACCGCAATAATCATGAATTTTCACAAATTAATATGGATACTGATTATTCAGGATCTGCTCACTGTAATCATTAATTGTATTAAAGTTTGCAGTCTTTGCTACAGAAGCTGGAACAGGCAAGAAGAACTGAAGTTTATCTAGTTCAATCACACCCTCAGAAGCCTGCTCTGCATAAGCAGGATTAACCTGATTAGCCTTTACAGAAAGGTCGTGGATCAAACGCTGACGCTGGAAGTCTGACATCTTTGTTGGGCTTCCCTCAAGACCAAATTTCTCGCCAAAGACATAAGCACGATCCTGGCTCTCAATATATTTCTTTGCAGCCTCTGGATTACGGTAGTACAATCTCTTGATATCTAGCCAACCCTGATTCTCAAGAGCGAACTCATGACGACGCTCAAGCATCAAGTCGTAAGTTGTGCTATACATATCACAGCTTGCAGTAATTTCCACATCATTACCATCTGGATCCTGAACTGTAGCAGTTGCCACATCCGCATTTCCCGCAAAGATGTCTGGCATACAGAATGCAACCCTTGCTGTATCTTTCAAACCTGCACGTTTACGTACATAATTGATATAAGATGTTCCAGAAGAAGTTTCGTTTTCTACACTCTTTGCCTCAATTCCCATCTGTGCTTCAGCGACCAATAGGTATACATCAGCAAGACGAAGAAGTGGGAAAGTCAAATTAATACTAAACTCTGAATTAGAAGGCTTTACAGAGTAAACGAACTTACGACAATGGTTGAAGACAGCTGAGTTTGGCTCATTACCAAAGTATGCATCTCTTTCTTTCTGCTTCAAGCTCTTGTTAGGATTCAAGAAGTAATAATATGTATTCTTTCCATCAGGAGCATCGATCAAGTTATAAGAATGAGCTGTACCCTTTTCAATCTCTTCCAATGTCATCCTATCTGTATGGTTTACATCAAAAGTACCAATGTAATAAGATGTTGCATCCAAACGAACGTCTCCCTTCTCATAAGAATTGAAAAGATTTGTAGTCAAACCTTTTTCACCACCGTATGCATTACCACCAGCAGCAAGATGCTTTGATCTTGCGAACTGAATCTGACGAGAGCATCCCTGAGCATAAACACCTTGTTCGAACAACAAAGCGAATAGAATCTCTGGGCTCTGGCTTCCTGGCTGGAACATTCTGTCATAGTCTTCACGCGAAGTTAGGCCCTCACCTTCTCTTCCACCGCAAAGATCCATTGTTTCTTCTCCAACTGCAATTGCCTTTTGGTAGTACTCATCTGGATTATCGCACTTATAAGAACCTGGCTCATCCAAATTTGCCTGACAAGAAGCCATAGTTACATATAGCTTAGTCAACATACCTAAAGCGGAAGCTTTCCATGCACGGTTGTTTGTTCTTGGTTCAGCAGGAAGCAAATCTGCAGCCTCTTTCCAATCCTTCTCGATCAAAGTATACAAAGACTTTCTGTCTGCCTTAGTCACCTGTGGACCCAAATCATTAGAGACAGTCTTGCTATTATGAAGAATGATAGGAGATGCACCCCAATACTCTGCCAAGAAGAAATAAGCCATACCACGATACATCTTAGCCTCTCCAATAACTGTGTTAAGTACTTTCTCAGAAAGACCATTCTTCTTAGCTATCTCAGGGACATCATTGATGATATGATTACACTTGGCAATCACACTGTACAATGATGTATAACCATTGCTGATATGTGCGTTGTTAGGTGTAAACGACATAAAATGGAACTGACCCTCATCGGCGAAGTTGTGGTAAACGTTACCTGAATAAAGCTCACCTACACACCATGAGAACTTGTCGTCAAATCCGTTCCAAGTCAAAGGTCCGCAAACCTGTTTTGTATAATCACTCAACTTATCGTCTGAATTCAAGAAATCCTCCAACAAATAAGAATCCTGAGGATCACGTGTCAAGAAATCTTCACACGAAGAGAAAAGCGACATTGCTCCAAATAAAAGAGCTACTGATTTATAAATTGCTTTCATATGTTATATCTCTTGCATTAGAATTAGAAACTAAAGCCTAAGCCCAAAGTGTAAGTGCGTGGAGTTGGGTAACGAGCCTCATCCACACCCTGACGGATTGCACTTCCTGGGTTTTCAGGATCATAACCTGAGTAACCAGTGATTGTGCATACATTTGAGCAAGAAGCTGAAATACGAAGTCCCTCAATATGCAACTTCTTAGTTGCCTCTGGACGGAACTTGTAAGACAATGCTACGTTCTGAAGTCTCAAGAATGAACCATTTTCAACATAACGATCAGATACTGCCTTCTGATCCTTATCTGTAGCTGTAGGTACAGGAATTGAAGAGTTGCTTACAACATGTTTGTCTGCACCTGTACCCTCAACCTTTGTACAATTCAAGACATCAGACAACTGATTCCACCACTTAGCATCACCTGAGTTGTTCTCAAGTTTCATACGAACTAGGTTGTAGACATCGTTACCAACAGTTGCATTGAACTGAACACCTAAAGTCCACTGACCAAGAGTGAATGAGTTGCTCCAACCTGCTGTGAACGCTGGGTTTGGATCACCAATCCAAGTCTCCTCATCAGAAAGCATCATGTCACCGACACCAATGTTCTTGCCTGTACGGTTGTTGTACTCGTCTGCCTGAGCCTGAGTCTCAGCAACACCTAAATATTTATAACCCCAGAACTTACCAGGAGCCTCGTCTACAACTGTCTTATTGATCTTGTAATCGTTAGTAAACAAGAAGTATCTACCACGTGGATGTCCTGCTGTATTCCAAATTGCCTCACAAGAAGAACCAAGGTCAAGCACCTTAGAACGTACAAGAGAGAATGTCAAATCTGACTCCCAAATAAAGTTTGTCCTCTCTGTGACCTTCTTATTGATAAGCTGAGCACCAATCTGCAAGTCCATACCGACGTTCTGGATTGATCCTGCGTTAACATATGAAGGCTCGATATTTAGATAACCACTCTGACCGACATATGTAGGAAGTTCCTGCTTCAAAAGCAAGTCTGTGTTCTTCTTGTAATATCCATCGATAGTAACATTCATCTTACCACCAAGGAATCCAAGATCCAATCCTAAGTTAGCCATTGAGTTTGTCTCCCAAGTCAAATTTGTGTTAGTGTACTGTCCAGGACCATAGATACCTGAAGAAGCCACGTTAGACACTGTTGTCAAGTGAGCCTGAGCACAGTTTGCATTACCTGTCTGTCCGTAACCTGCACGAACCTTGAATGCTGAGAATATTTTCTGGAATGATTCACTAGACTTTGCCCATTCCTCTTCTTCAAGACGCCATGCGAAGCTGACTGATGGGAAGAATCCCCACTTATTTCCTGGAGCAAAGTTAGAAGATCCATCGAAACGACCTGTTGCTGTGAACAAATACTTTCCTGCAATGTTATAATTAGCACGACCGAAGAAAGAGGCCATAGATCCATCTCCAATGAAGTTAGACGAAACTGAATGACCATCTGTTGCTGCAGCTGCTGTCTCGATAGCACCATCAGAATATCCCTTATGCATCATCACGATACCTTCATAAGAGTACTTATTGAACTCAGTACCAAGCATAAATGTTAGACTATGCTTCTTATTAAAGTCGTGCAACCAAGTAGCATAAGAAGAGAAACGAATTGAATTGTTCTTGTAATCACCAATTGTAAGAGTGGCTGCATCCTCTTTACGGTTGAACGCTGAATTGATGAAATAATATGGCTGATAGTAACTTTCGTCTGCATTTGTCACATCTATACCAAATTCATTTCTCCATGACAATCTGTTCTCTCCAAGTTTAGACTTCTCTGCAGTAGCTCCACTCTCCTGTGCCTCTTTATTCAATCTATCCTGATCAGCCTTCTTCTTATCGAACAAAGTCATATCTATGAATGCTGTTCCCAAAACATTGAACTCGGTTCTCTCTACTGGAGACATGTTCAACTCAGCGATAGGGTTCATCTTCACACCATCTGAAGTCTGAGGTCCGAATGGACGTCCATCTACACCATATGGCTGGCTTGATGGCTGAGAAAGCAATGCCTGCATGATGATAGACTCATCCATATTATCGAAGTTTCCGATAGAAGCTTGATTTGCAGACAAGTCAAGGATATTACGGATAGATGTTTTCTCCTGACGAGTAACACCGACATTCATACCAACCTTCATCCAATCCTTAGCCTGAGTCTCCAAGTTAACACGGCCATTGATACGCTTATAGTCAGAGCTTAGCATAACACCTTCCTGACCAGTATATCCTAATGAAATGTTATATGTAGTCTTGTCTGTACCTCCACTAGCACTTAACTGATGGCTGTGACCAATACCGTTACGGAACAACTCATCCTGCCAATCTGTACCCTCACCCAAAACATCTGGATTAGTCAAAAGCACATCTGGTTCAGACTTGAATGCTTCTATAACCGCTTTGTCATTCACATATTGAGCATACTCCTTTAGATTCATCATATCGTATCTCTTTGTAAACTGAGATACAGAGAAAGTACCATCATATGTGATCTTTGCGTCACCGCTCTTACCCTTACGTGTTGTGATCATAACGACTCCGTTAGCAGCACGAGATCCATAGATAGCTGTAGCAGACGCATCCTTCAACACCTCCATAGATACGATATCCGCAGGGTTGATTGAAGCTAATGGGTTTGAAGACGCAGAGTGAGAAGCATCACCACCACCAATTGGCATTCCGTCTACAACATACAATGGTTCAGATGATCCAGACAATGAGCTGACACCACGCACACGCACCGATGTAGCCTGTCCTGGCTGACCAGAAGATGAAGACACGCTCACACCTGACACACGACCTGCCATAGCCTGGTCGATTGATGTTGCAACGCTCTCCTTAAGTTTTTCTTCGCTTAATGAAGATACCGAACCGGTAACATCACTCTTCTTCTGAACACCGTAACCAGTTACCACCAATTCTTCTAGCATCTCCTCTGACAATGTCACATTAAGAGTACCAGCTGTCTTTGCAGTGATCTTTCTTGTCTGTGTTTCATAACCTGAGTAAGAAAACTCTAGAATGGCACCTTCTGGCACCTCAATCTCGTAGTTACCGTCCATGTCGGTATTTGTACCGATTGTAGTACCTTTAATCACTACATTGGCGAACGGTAGAGGTTCTTTCGCATCTTTCACAACACCCTTGATGGTTCTATCGGCCATCACTGTAAGTGCTGAGGACATCATTGCGACAGATAATAAAACTTTCCTCATCTTTACCTTTTGTTAATTATTATTAATTTTTATTTCACTTTCTATCTCTAAAATGCGACAAATATATTCAATTACTAAGAAATGTGTACCATATTATGGCAAAAGAATTTTGCAAAAATGTTCTTTAACACATTTTTGCAGAAAATGTTAACTTCTGTTGAATTGTTTCATGGAATTTAGTGTTTGTAATATACAATAGTGTTGTTCGACGGAACGACTTCTTTTGCCATAATTTTTTATTGACTTTTTATGTCTGTTGACAAACGAGTCTTTCCTACATAAAGACTGTCCGACTTAATAAATTTCTCTATTTCTAGCCGAATGGTAACATAATGCACTGCAAAATTAAAAAAAAAGAGTCAAGAATCCAAACAATTTCAAATTCCTGACCCTTATATGTTTCTGATATATTTCTAAATCACTCTGCGTTTCTATACTTCGCCGCCTGCTCTCTGATCAGTTCCGCATCGTCGAAATAATCAATTTTCATCGAACGACGCACATCAGCCAATGTCTGAGCCGCTGTTTTTCTTGCCTCATCCGATCCTTTCTTCAAGATCCTGTAAATTTCCTCGATATCCTTTTCAAGTTCTTTTCTTCTTGCTCGGATCGGATTCAACTCCTCCTGCAAAATTGAATTCAGGAACATCTTCACTTTCATGTCTCCCAAACCTCCTCTTGTATAATGGTCTTTCAACTCCTGTAAGTTTGCATACTCTGGCAAGAATTCTGCAAAATGCTCGTCACGACTGAACGCATCAAGATATGTGAAGACGGCATTTCCTTCCAATTTTCCTGGATCCGAGACTTTCAAATGTGTTGGATCTGTGAACATCGACTTGACTTTCTTCTGGACATCTGCCTCACTGTCAGACAAATATATACAGTTGCCAAGAGACTTACTCATCTTCGCCTTGCCGTCTGTTCCAGGCAAACGCAAACATGCCGCATTGTCTGGCAAAAGAATGTTTGGTTCTACCAACGTCTCACCATAAATATGGTTGAATCTGTTGACTATTTCACGTGTCTGCTCGATCATAGGTGCTTGATCCTCTCCTACCGGCACTGTCGTTGCCTTGAACGCTGTGATATCAGCGGCCTGTGAGATTGGATAGCAGAAGAAGCCGACGGGAATGTTAGCCTCGAAATTGCGCATCTTGATCTCTGTCTTTACTGTCGGATTACGCTGCAAACGTGACACTGTGACAAGATTCATATAATAGAAAGCCAACTCACATAGCTCTGCCACCTGGCTCTGAATAAATATTGTCGACTTTGTGGGATCCAAACCAACAGAAAGATAGTCTAACGCCACTTCTATGATATTCTGACGCACCTTCTCTGGATTATCTGCATTGTCTGTCAATGCCTGAGCATCGGCAATCATGATAAATATCTTGTCATACAATCCAGAATTCTGCAGCTCGACGCGTCTTTTCAAAGAACCTACATAATGACCGAGGTGCAATTTGCCAGTTGGTCTGTCTCCTGTTAATATTATTTTTTCCATTATTATCTTATGTTTTCGTTTTATGCAAACGATAATTTAATTTTCTGTTTAATTAAGAATATTCAGTATTTTCTCACAAACTGTTTCCGGAGTGATCAGCGTCAAACATCGGTAATCCCCAAATCTACAAGGTTTGTTGCCGTATGCCGAACAAGGCTGGCAGTCAAGATTGGCGACAATCGCGTTCTGTGGATCCTGACCATAGCCATAGAATCCCATATACGGATGTGTTGCTCCCCATATCGAGACTACCTTTACACCACACAACGATGCGAGGTGCATATTCGCAGAATCCATCGTGAGCATGAGATTCATCAATTTCATCACAGCCATTTCTTCCTGCAGCTTATATTTTCCAGCGAGAGAGATGACGTTGGGATATTTTCCGACCCAAGAATTGAACACGTCTTCCTCCTTTTTACCTCCTCCGAAAAGGTAAATGCCTATGTTGCGTTCCGACAATGTCCTTACGACCTGCTCCATTTTATCCAGAGGGTAAATTTTCCCGTCATGTTGGGCGAACGGAGCTATTCCTATATTTGATATATGAGATGAAAGATTCAAATCATCTCTGAAATCTATATTTGTTTCGGTATCATAGCCGTCATAGTTGAGTTCAAATTCATATCCAGCCTTTTCAAATGTTTCGTGATAACGCCGGACCATCTGTTTCAACTGAGACTTGTTTTTTCCATTCACCAAAGCCTTTTTCTCTGCCCTTCCCTTGTCTACTACGGTCACTTTGACACCTTTCAGACGCATAATTGTCCGTAATATTTTGCTACGTAGAACATCGTGAAGATCGATCATTTGGTCGAACTTGCCATCAGCGGTGATCTCCTTGCTCAATCTCCACAATCCCTTGATTCCATTGTGACGACCAGCTTTGTCTACACCGACAAAAGTAAGATTCGGTATGTTTGCGAACAACGGTTGGAAACGTGGTGTGGAAAGCATCGTGATGTTGACGTCTGGATAAGCCTTGGCGAACGAAGCCACAACCGGCACCGTCATCGCCACGTCGCCCATCGCCGACAATCTCATCAACAATACTCTCTTTGCCATATTTATTTACCAGATGCGTAAAGCACTGGGTTTAGATTAGGATCGTTGTACATTTTCATCTGCTTGTAGACTTTCATATAACGATCTCCATTCTCAATGTCTGAAATCAACTGATCTATAGCCGACGACAAATCAACCCTTTGTTCCAAAAGGACATTAAGTTTTTTCTGACATGCTTCAATATGGGCTGCATCGACATCTTTACGGTCGACCTCAACCTGCATGTGGTAGATCTTCAATGCCAAAATGGAAAGTCGGTCGATAGCCCAAGCTGGCGACTCTGTGTTGATAACAGCTGTAGGCTTTACCTTCACAGAGGAATATTTCTCCAAGAAATAACTGTCTATTCTCTCTACAAGGTCTGTACGATCCTGATTTGATTTATCGATACGACGCTTGATCTTCAACGCCTCGACTGGATCGATTTGTGGATCACGGATGATATCCTCCAAATGCCACTGAACAGAATCAATCCAATTTTTCAAATATAGCACCGATTCGATCGAACCTGCCTGATACGGATTCTTCATCTGTGCATCGACGTCGTCGCTCTTGTGATAATCTGTGACAACCTGATCAAAAATCTTATTTGCGTCTGAACTAAAACTCATTGACTTAAATTAATTAAAAAACTCCGTCAAAATTAGTTTTTTTATTTCAAAAACTGATTCTTTATTGTTAGAAATTGAATGAAAACTCAAAACCTTTGTTTCTTCCCGTACCATCTTTATAAAAAGATAGCAGTCCTATTCGGTATCCAACATTAGCAGAAATTCTGTTCGCGATTCGCATAGAAGCTCCGGCAAACACCGAGCACTGGACTGGTCTTACATCAAAATCATAACTGTTGTTGGACACCCTCATGATCTTTTCTGCATCCATACCGCCATAAGCTCCGACACCAAATGTGCCATTGTTGACAAGGCTATAATCGGCTCTTACCGGCACTCGCAATGATTTATATTCTGCAGAATATCCACCATCACAACTGAACTGGTCCCAGTTGTAAACCAGACGAGGAGAGACAGCCAGTTTCTCATCCACATGGAATGTATATCCTGTGCTCACCCAAAAGCCCTGCGACTCTCCATTGCCATCGGTGTCGTAGGAATAACCGCCACCAGTGTTCGACAATATATTGGCTATAATTTCCGCTGTACTGGGTTTCTTCTTTTGAGACTCTTGCGACATAGCAAAGGATGTCATCAAAGAAAATAAAGACAAAATAATAAATTTTCTCATATCACTCTTCAATTATAAGAGATTCCACTTTTTTCAACCTTTCAATCAAATTCGGAGCATCCCCTTTACGAATAGAGAGGACCATGTTGCAGTTGTTGTCGAACTGCTGCGACATGACCTGTGGAGCCACATCCTTGATTATCTTCATCACGTCGTTCATCACCAGATAATCAAACGAGATATGGATTTCCTCGTCCACCGTCTTCTCTATGATTTCCGCATTTTCCAATGCATCTGCCGACGCGACCTTGTATGCGTTTATCAATCCGCTAGTCCCTAGCTTTGTTCCTCCGAAATAGCGGACTACAGCGATCAACACATTCGTCACTCCGGCAGAAAGAATAGATCCAAGAATCGGTCGTCCTGCGGTACCGGATGGTTCTCCATCATCATTTGAGCGATAGTCTGCCTTATCGACGCCCAAGATATAAGCATAGCATACATGTCGGGCATCGTGATGTTCCTTACGTTTTTCTTCAAGTATCTCCTTTATCTGCTCCACATTAGACACAGGGATTGCAAAGGCAATAAACTTACTGCCTTTCTCTTTGTATAATCCCTCCGACGGAGCATTGATTGTCAGATACTTGTCTTCCAAACTCTTCTTTTATTAACAAGCCTTGGCGAAATTTCCAGCAGTTGGCATAAAGCCATAAGCTATCGTTAATTATACTTATTTCGACGCTGCCCTTCCTTCTTACGTTTTCTGTTGTCGGTAGGTGCACCCTTGCGGTCACGACGCGGCT
Source organism: Bacteroidales bacterium UBA3844 (assembly GCA_002392915.1). GTDB lineage: Bacteria > Bacteroidota > Bacteroidia > Bacteroidales > Paludibacteraceae > UBA1723. The sequence goes on from DGHQ01000023.1 coordinate 67,146, forward strand.
TTTGGTAGGCCCATTCATCATCATCGTGTTTGCGTTTTCCGCCACCGAAATTCTTGTCTCCGAAATCCTTAGTACGTCTTTCACTGTTGCGGCTGCGGCCACGCTGTTCACCCTGCACCTCAGCCAAAACAAGATCACTGCCACGATGTACCTCGCTGAATGCCTTGAACATCTTCTGAACATGAGAGTTCGGCACATCGAAGAAAGTATAGCGAGGAGTGATTTCAATATCTCGGATACTGATTTTCTTATCGTTGACAGTATCATTGATTAGTCCAAGTACCTTCTTTGGAGTCAGACCAACATTCTCACCTTTATTGATTTTCAAGCGAGTATAGTCGGGACGAGTGAAACCGCCACGCAATCCCTTCTTTTCTTTACCTTCGGCACCGTCATCTCCACGTCTTCCCTTTTTATCACGGCCACCACGTTCTGGACGCTCCGTAATATTAAGGTCCTCCGCGTCTTTATAATATTCGATAAACTGATTAAACTGCAATGAGACGAAATGCTTGATAATATCCTCACGACTCATTCCTTCAAGTTCGGAATATGCCATATCAAGATATTGCGACACCTGTTCCTCATTTATTTCGACAGTCTTCAATTTGTTTAGGATAGACTTAAGCTGAGCCGAGCAGACCTCCATTCCGGATGGGACATCCTTTCTTTCAAACTCCTTGCCGATAATCTTCTCAATCTCACGAATCTTGCTTTTCTCACGGAGATGAAGGATGCTTATTGAGACACCCTTTTTACCAGCTCTACCAGTACGTCCGCTTCTGTGGGTATAGCTTTCCACATCATCTGGCAAACAGTAGTTGATAACATGAGTCAGATTATTAACATCCAATCCACGTGCGGCGACATCCGTAGCCACCAGAAGCTGGAGATTCTTGATTCTGAATTTCTGCATTACAGCGTCACGCTGAGCCTGCGACAAATCACCATGAAGGGCATCGGCGTTATAGCCATCCTTCATCAGAGCCTCTGCGATATCCTTAGTCTCCTGACGAGTGCGGCAGAAGACAATTCCGTAGATATCCGGATTAAGGTCGACCACACGTTTCAGACAAGCGTAGCGGTTCTTAGCCGCAACCATATAATAAATATGACTCACGTTTTCCGAACCTGAGTTTTTCTTGCCAATTGCGATCTCCACATGATTTTTCATATAGTTTTTCGCAATATTAGCAATTTCCCTAGGCATAGTAGCCGAAAAAAGAAGAGTGCGATGATCTTCAGGAATCTCACTGAAAATTCTTTCAATATCTTCTTTGAAACCCATGTTGAGCATCTCGTCAGCCTCATCAAGGACAAGGAACCTCACATTTTCAAGATGCACTTTTTTTCGTTCAATAAGGTCAATAAGACGACCAGGGGTAGCCACAAGGATCTGAGGCTGCACATCAAGGTCCTTAAACTGGCGGATGATGCTTTCACCACCGTAAACAGGAACGACCTTGACCTTAGTATACTTTGCGAAATTTTTAAGATCATTGCTAATCTGCACGCAAAGTTCACGTGTAGGAGCAAGAATCAACGTTTGAATCTGATTGCGAGAATCATCTGTAAGCTGAAGTACAGGAAGTCCAAAGCCAGCGGTTTTGCCAGTTCCGGTTTGGGCCAAGGCCACTAAATCTCTATCGTCATCACTAAGCAAGAAAGGAGTCACCTTCTCTTGGATCGGCATTGCCTCGACAAAACCCATGTCGGAAACAGCCTTTAGGATTTCATCTTTGAAACCCAATTCTTCGAATGTTGCCATCAAAAAAGGATTATATTCATGGCAGAAACATCCTCACCCCCTTTTACAACAGTGATACATACCTCGCCACAAACCATTTAGCATATATAATTTTATCGGCGACAAATATAAAGAAAAAAGTCGACAAATAATGTTGGAAAGCAGAAAATAAGGTGACAAATGTGTTTATTTCATCAAAAACATTAAATGTTTTAGGTTCAAAACTATTTTTTAATTATGAATAAAGAGAAAAAAGTGATAGATTTGCAAAAAACAAAAACAAAGGAATAATGAACGTAGCAAAATACATAGCGTCTGTATGCGCATTAACAAGCATCAGTGCATCAGCAATGGATATAGATGTCCCTGGCTTGATGAAAACGATCAACAAGTCAGATGATCCAGTCCTTATGATTATAGGTACAGAAGCATACAGATTCGACACAATCACAAGAGGTGAATTTGAATACATGTACAACAAGAACAACAACATCTCATTGGATGGTCCTATGAGCATGGACGACTACAAAGAGTTGTTCATCAACTACAAATTGAAAGCATTTGATGCCACGAAAAGATTCCCAGACTTAAAGCTCAACACATATACAAATGAAATAGAATCTTATACTAAACATTTGGCATATCCTTACCTGATAGACGAAGAGTTAGAGAAGCAGTTCATAAAAGAAGCTTACAAGCGCGAGCAGGAATATGTCACTGCAAGTCATATTCTTATAAAAGGAGTGAACGAGAAATCTAGAAAGAAAATAGAATCTATATACTCCCGTCTAAAAAAGGGAGAGAAATTCTTTGATTTAGCTAAAGAGAACTCTGAATGTGGAAGTGCGGTAAGAGGTGGATTCCTTGGTGAATTCTCAGCATTCGACATGGTTTACAATTTTGAGACTGCCGCGTACAACACACCAGTTGGCGAATTCAGTGAGCCATTCACGACACAATTCGGATACCACATTGTATATATACACGATCGTCGTCCGAAAGCCATCAGCGTGAAGGCACAGGAAATATTCTTTCCTTTGGAAACAAAAGAGTCTTATGTAGATTCTATTTTTGCCATTGCCAAAAAGAGTAAAAAATTCGACAAAGTAGCAAAGAAATACTCAATGAAGGGCAATGCGAAAAAAGACAAAGGATACATGGGAGTTGTAAAAAACGACGGAAAATATCCACAGGAAATTGTAGACAAGCTTTTCAAAATGCCTTTAGGAGATATCCAAAAATTCAAAAGTTCGTTCGGCAACCACATATTCAAGGTCAACGAAATAGAAACAGCAGTACCTCTCGACAGTGCCAAATATGAAGCATTAAAAAAGAAAGTAATGAGTGGAGACCGTTATGAGGCTATCAAAAGTAAGGTTGCTGTCACTCTCCGTGAAAGACGAGGGTTCCTACTTAACGACTCAATCATCGACCTTGCATCTGGATACAAAAACACAGATCCGGTTGCAATGAGCGATTCTCTGAAAAAAATTGACGGTGCATGGTACTACTACAACGGAGATGCCGTAACTACAGATATTTTCAAAAACGACTTTCTAAAATTTCACAATTCGTATGTAAGAAGGACCGTCGACAAATTCATCAGAACCGAAATTGCCATCGACACCAACTTATCGTACAAGCAAAACTTAATCAACTTCATCTACAGTAAAGTTGACATCGATGCTTTGAACAGCGAGTTGAAAAACATAGCTAAAAACAATAAAGAATTCGTATACGCATTAAAAGAATACAGTGACGGATTGCTTGTTTATGCAGCTAGCGAACATAATATATGGGGACACAAATCCACAAAAGCAGATAGTCTTTCAAAATTCTTCCGTGAAAGGAAAGAGAATTATCAGTTTGACAATCCTAAATGGGTAGGTGTCATCTATTCCGTGGCAAACAAAGACACATTGAAAAAGATCAAGTCTATCGCCGCAAAGAACCCTAATTTGGACGCTTTTGATTTCCACAATCTTGTCAATGACAAAGTTCACAGCGGATACTCTTCAAAGAAAGGTGCATGGGTAGCAGGAGAAAATGCCATTTTGGACAAGTACTATTTCAAAACAATCCCAGCGGATTCAACTGTTGAATCTGAAAAATTTCCGCTTGTGTATATATACGGAAAAGAATCTAAAATTCCTCAATGGCACACATCGGTAAAGGGCAAAGTAATTGCCGACTACCAAAAAGAGTTGGAAAAAAATTGGATAAATAACAACCGTCGAATCTATCCAGTTGTCATTAAAGAAGACGTTTACAAAACAGTGAATAACCATTAAATATGGCACACACTAAAAAGTTATTTATAAAAAAGACTATAAAACAGACCGGAATAGCAGCACTTTTTTCTATGTGCTGCTTTTCGTCATGTAAATACTTCGGAAAAGGAGTCGAGCCAATAGCTGAATTGAACGGCAAACCATTATACGAAGATGAAGTGAAGAGTGTACTTCATCCCGACATGTCGTATGAGGACAGCGTCAAAAGCATCGACAACTACATCCGCAACTGGGCTGTGGAGGAGCTTCTATACTTAAAAGCCGAAGAAAACATCACAGAAACAGAAGAGGTGGACCTACTTGTAGAGAAATATCGTAAGTCTTTGATGATATACGAATACCAGCAACACCTGATCCACGACAAACTCAGCAACCCGATCAAAGAATCTGAACTTCAGGATTTCTACAACAACAATCCTGATCTTTACACTGCTCATGAGACTTTGTTCAACGGCATTTTCATCACTATGCCTGTAAAATCCCAGGCTAAAAATGAGATTAACAGTCTGCTTAAATTCGCAGACATCAACATCAGTGCCATTGAACCTGTAGCAACAAAATATGGACTGAAAATCAAATATTTTGATAACGAGTGGACTCCTATCGCAGCTGTCCAGCGTCTGGGAATGTTTGATATTTCACGCACCCATTCATTTGAGCATAAGAACCATTTTGAAAGCACAGATGAGGAAAATGTTTATATTCTTGTCGTCCAGGATCACATCAAAGTAGGTGACAGACAACCTTTCATCTACGTAAAGGAAAGAATAGAAAACATGATGATAGAACAGAAAAAGGCAAATTTCTTGCGCAAACTGGCTGACGATGTTTACAATGAAGCTATCAGATCAGGTGCTTTGATCAGAAACGAGAAAAAATGAAAAATATAAAGTTTATTTCTATAATGGCTTTGCTGAACATAGCATTTTCAGCATTTGCACAAAACAACATAGTTGATGAAATCGCTTGGATTGTCGGTGATGAAATCATACTGAAATCCGACGTGGAGGAACAGAAAATCCGTATGCAAATGGAGGGAGAAAAGATCAAGGGAGACCCTTACTGCTACATTCCTGAACAGATGGCTCTTACCAAGTTGTTTCTTGACCAAGCAAAAATCGACAGTATTGAAGCAGACGAAAAATCTGTAGACCAGCAAGTAGAGATGCGTCTCAACTATATGGTCGGGCAGATAGGTTCCAAAGAAAAACTTGCGGAATATTTCATGAAAGATTATGAAGACATCCGCACTGAGTTGAAAGAGATGGTCCGCACACAACAATTGGTACAGCAGGTACAAAACAAGGTGGTCGGAACAATTCAGTCGACTCCAGCGGAAATTCGCAAATTTGCGAACAATCTGCCAGAAGACAGTCTGCCTAGTATCCCTAACCAGGTAGAGGTGCAAATTCTAACGGTCGAGCCATTCATCACAAAAGAAGAGATCGAAGAGGTAAAAGATAAGCTTCGTGATTTCCAGAAACGTTGCGACGACGGTAGCACCTCATTCTCTACTTTGGCAATTTTCTATTCAGAAGATACAGAAAGTGCAAAAAGAGGCGGCGAGCTGGGATTCATGGGAAGAGGACAATTGGTGAAGGAATATGCCGACGTCGCTTTCGCAATGTATGAGCCTGGAAAAATCTCAAAGATAGTGGAGAGTGAATTCGGATTTCACTTGATACAGCTTATTGAGAGGAAAGACGAGAAAGTAAACACACGTCATATTCTGCTCAAGCCAAAGGCTTCTTTGGAGAATATGAATAAGGCTAAAGCGCGAATCGACAGTATCGCCAAAGTCATTGACGATAAGAAATTCACATTCGAGCAATGCGTGGCACTCTACTCTACAGACAAAAACACACGTAATTGTTCAGGCATTCTTACAAACATGCAGACAGGATCGACTAAACATGAGATGCAGGAACTTCCTCAAGAAGTTGGTCGTGCAGTCTACTCTTTGGAAGAGGGCCAAGTGTCAAAACCTTTCCTTATGGTCGACCGTTCAGGAAAGACAGTCTACTGCATTGCCAAGCTGAAAAGCAAGACAAAAGCACACAAGGCAAACATGAGCCACGATTTTGCTTTGCTCAAGCAAATGTATGAAGGTCACAAAAGACAGGAAAAATTAAACAGCTGGATTGCGAAGAAGCAGAAAGAAACATACGTACGCATCGACGATAATTGGAAAAACTGCGACTTCGAGTATGACGGTTGGATAAAATAAAATTCCGATACTAAGCGACAATGAGTCTAATTAAAAAGACATATATTTTTTTACTGCTGTGCATTTTTGCAGTGTCTGCCAATGCCGCGACAAATGTAATCCTAGAGAATAGCGAGGAACTGTCGTTCGACAAGGAGCATGGACGCGACTATCAGATTCTTCGCGGCAATGTCAGATTCCGTCACGAGAATGCTGTGATGTACTGTGACAGCGCATATTTCTACGACACCAACAATTCGTTTGACGCATTCGGAAACTGTCGTGTGGTGCAGGACACTATGACCATGGTGTCCAACACGATGTATTACGATGGGAACACTCGAATAATCAAAGTGCGTGGTGGAGCAGTGCTTCGCAACGGAGGCATGACACTGACAACAGACTGGCTTGATTTCTACAGAGACGCCAACTACGGATATTACGCAGATGGCGGACATCTCGTCGACCCTCAATTCGACATCGTCTCAAAAATAGGCTATTACTATCCAAACTCAAAAGTCTCGTTCTTCAAGGGAGACGTGACTATGTTGAGCGGAGAGACAAAGATTCTCACTGACTCTCTGAAATTCGACCAGAAACAGAACATATCATCTGTGTTCGGTCCGTCGACTATCTACCACACCGACTACACAATAGAGACCACACATGCGTGGACCAACACTGTGGACAGATACGGACGTCTGTACAACCATTCCGTCCTGACAAGCAAGAAAGGCGACAAAATGACTGCCGACTCCATCTATTTCTCCAGTCTGACAAATACAGTGGAGATGTGGGGCGACGCGTTGGCTCTCGACGACTCTTCACACACAGGTTTCTCCGGCGACTACGCATGGATGCAGAACAATCCCGGCAAAGGTATAATCGTAGGCAGGGCATGCATGATGGACTATTCCAACCCGGACGACACAATGTTCGTGCACGGCGACACGATCAAGTATCTCCAGTCTCCCGTCGACACAACAAAAAGAGAGCTTTACGCTTTCCATCACGTGAAACTTTTCAGCAACGACATGCAGGCTAAGGGAGATTCAATGACATACATAGAACTCGATTCTTTGATCCGTCTGGATGGAAATCCTGTCTTATGGTCGGACGAAAGCCAGATCACCGGCGACACAATCAAGATCTTCACAAAAGACAACAAGCCAAACTGGATGCACGTCCGTGGCAATGCATTTGTGATCCAACAACAAGCGGTAGACTGCTACGACCAGCTTAACGGAAGAGAAGCAAAAGGCTACTTCAAAAATAGTTATCTCGACCGATTGGACATGATTGGCAACGCAATGTCGCTATACTATGCCCAAGACGACTACAACAAACTGATCGGAATCAACAAGTGTGAAGGTCAGATGCTATCTATCTTCCTTGTCGACAAAAAGATGGACAGGATCAAAATGACACCTGAATCAAAAGGCAAAATGTACCCGCCGGGAAAGATGTCGGAGAAAGAACAGAAGTTGAGAGGATTCAACTGGAGAGAAGAGGAAAGACCTTTATGCAAAGAGGATATTTTCAAATGGTAAATAAAAGGATATGAGCAATATAGATATTTTCAAAAAAGTACAGAAGGCATCAGCGGAACTGAATCTTCTGTCGGAAAGTAAGATCAACGATATTCTTCGTGATTTGGCAGACGCTGCAGAACGCAACTGCGCGGAGATTTTATCAGCCAACGAAAAAGATTTGGCTAAAATGGATCCTGCCAATCCAATGTACGACAGATTGAAGCTGACAAAAGAGCGTATAGACGGAATTGCATCCGACATCCGCAACGTCGCTACCCTACCGTCGCCACTTGGGAAAACATCAAAGGAGAACACACTTCCAAACGGTCTGAAGATCAAACGCGTGAGTGTGCCATTCGGTGTGATTGGAATTATCTATGAGGCACGTCCAAACGTGACATTCGACGTGTTCAGCCTTTGCTTGAAATCAGGTAACGCTTGTGTGCTGAAGGGAGGAACCGACGCATTCGAAAGCAACACTGCTATTGTAAACGTGATCCACAACGTTTTGAAAAAGCACAATGTCAACCCTGACATCGTGGCACTTATGCCTGCAGGACGTGAGGCAACCGCAGACTTGCTTGCGGCACGCGATTACGTCGACCTGCTTATTCCACGCGGAAGTGCTGGTCTGATCAAATTCGTAAGAGAGAACGCGAAAGTGAATGTCATCGAGACAGGAGCCGGTGTTGTCCACACATATTTCGACAAAGCTGGTGATTTGGAGAAAGGCAAAGCAATTGTCAACAACGGAAAGACTCGCCGTGTGAGCGTCTGCAACGCGCTCGACTGCCTCATCATCCACAAAGACCGTCTTTGTGACATCGATGCACTATGCGCGCCACTTGCGGCAAGCAACGTAAAGCTATATTGCGACGACGCTTCATATGCGGCTCTTAAACAATATCCATCCGAATTGAAAAACCATGCTACAGCAGATGATTTCGGATGTGAGTTTCAAGACTACAAGATGGCCATCAAAACAGTCGACGACATCGACGGTGCTATTGAGCATGTGAGCACATATTCGTCTAAACACTCAGAAGCCATCATCAGTGAAGATCCAGCAGCGTTGGCTAAATATGTGCAATTAGTGGATGCGGCCTGCGTCTACCAGAATGCACCAACAAGCTTCACTGACGGAGCTCAGTTCGGACTTGGTGCAGAAATCGGAATCTCGACACAGAAGCTTCATGCACGTGGACCAATGGCACTTGAGGAGATCACCACATACAAATGGGTGATTGAAGGAAACGGACAAGTGAGGAAATAATACGAGGATTGCAAAGGACGGAACGTCCTTGCCTCATCCCCTCCGCGAGCCCGCAAGGGCGAGCAACATAAAAAAGAGTTATTTTAATTTAAAATAAAATGAGATATTATACAGGCGTCAAAGATCTTGGCGATTTGAACGCAGCCGTTAAGGAAGCGTTGGAAGTAAAGAAGAACAGATTTGGATACAAGCATCTTGGAGAGAACAAGACTTTGCTTATGGTATTCTTCAACAACAGTTTGCGTACACGCTTGTCTACACAGAAAGCAGGCATGAACCTTGGCATGAACACAATGGTGTTGGACGTGAACCAAGGAGCATGGAAACTTGAGACAGAGCGAGGTGTGATCATGGATGGCGACAAGAGCGAGCACTTGCTTGAGGCTATTCCTGTGATGGCATCATTCTGCGATATTATCGGAGTAAGAAGTTTCGCACGTTTTGAAAGCAAGAAATTCGACTACGAGGAGACAATCATCAACCAATTTATCAAATACTCTGGCAAACCAGTTTTCTCAATGGAGTCGGCCACTTGCCACCCTCTACAGGCATTCGCCGATCTAATCACAATCGAGGAGTTCAAAGAGGTAAAGCGACCAAAGGTTGTGTTATCGTGGGCACCACATCCAAAAGCACTTCCACAGGCTGTGCCTAACTCATTCGCTGATTTCATGAACGAGGCAGATGTTGATTTCGTAATCACTCATCCAAAGGGATACGAATTGGCAGAGCAGTTTGTAAGAGGAGCGAAAGTGGAATATGATCAGGACAAGGCACTTGCCGGAGCTGATTTCGTATATGCGAAAAACTGGAGTGCATATCAGGATCCTAACTACGGACAGATCTTGAGCAAAGACATGTCGTGGACAATCACAACAGAGAAGATGGCATTGACAAACAACGGATATTTCATGCACTGTTTGCCAGTACGCCGTAACATGATTGTTTCAGACGACGTGATTGAGAGTCCACGCTCATTGGTTATCCCAGAGGCAGCCAACAGAGAGATCTCAGCTCAGGTAGTATTGAAGAGAATATTAGAGACTGAATTTAAATAACATAAAATTATGAAAAAAGAGTATTTAGCAGAGATGATAGGAACAATGGTTCTTGTCCTCATGGGATGCGGCACAGCCGTAAGTTTGAATTGTGGTGTCGACACGGCATCAGTAGTCGGAACAGCCGTTGCATTCGGTTTGGCAGTAGTAGCGATGGCCTACACAATCGGAGGAATCAGCGGATGCCATATCAACCCAGCGATCACGCTTGGCTGCCTGATTTCAAAGCGTATTTCTCCAAAAGACGCTGGTATGTACATGGTGTTCCAGGTAATCGGAGCATTCATCGGAAGCGGTTTATTGGCATTATTGGTTAGCCAGGTAGGTGCGGCAGGCACACAGACAGGAGCCAACACATGTGCTAACGGACCTGTTGCCGCATGTATTGCAGAGGTGATCTTGACATTCGTATTCGTACTTGTAGTGCTTGGCACAACAGACTCAAAGAAGGGAGCCGGCAACTTTGCAGGACTTGCCATCGGTTTGTCACTAATTCTTGTTCACTTGGTAGGAATCCACTACACAGGCACATCAGTCAACCCAGCACGTTCAATCGCTCCTGCAGTATTTGAGGGAGGAGATGCATTGTCTCAGCTATGGGCATTCATCGTAGGACCATTTGCTGGTGCTGCACTTGCAGCAGTAGTTTGGAACTGCATCGCTGGATGTTGCAAGAATGAAGACTAATCTGATTTTTAGATAAATAGAATAGGCGGAGAGAAATCTTTCCGCCTATTTTTGTTTTATAGCACTATGCATTGCAAAATACCAAGCGACCACAAGGGATCGCCCCTACGATCAAATCCAAATTCACGGATGGGTTTCCCCGCAATTACGCATTATGAATATGAATTAAAAATCACATCTGCCCCAAATAGTTTATCAATTCCTGTACTGAAATAGCATTATCCAATTTGACATTTTCAAACACCATAAAATAACGGTAATCGTCTCCTGCTTTGTTGGCCCAATACCTACCCAACTCTATTTTGTCTCGGCTATCGGAATTATCCCTATCATCACCTTTCGTTTCAACCAATACAATTTTACCACTTTCCAAATATACAATGAAATCAGGATAATGGTTGATAAATCCATTCAAACAGAATCCTTTTCCTCTTTCCGGGTTACGATGCCAAAAGATCACATTATCCAGATTCGCCACCTGAGAAATGACACGGTATTCAAAATCATTCATATCTCCTTCATCAGTATACAAACCTTTACTTAGTCCAACTACTGATTTGCCAAGAGTGATTGAATCTTCGAACTCATATTGTGGATTACATTTTATCAACCCAACATCCATCCACTCCTTGAACTTCTTCTTCTGATGCTCCAAAATAAGTGATCTTATTTTGCCTCGGAACGCCTTTACTGCTACAATATCATGTTCATATAGGTCGTCCAGCATCTCGTCCGAAAGATTATTCAACACTTTCTTCACATAGTTTGTTATATGAGGCTCATGAATCTCATCAAAATTAAGTTGCTTGGCTATTTTCCCAGCCAACTGTTCTCTTTTCTTTTCAACATTGTAACCAACAAACATCTCTCTTAATATTGTCACCTGCTGATTATTGAAAGAGTACTGCTTTGGCACATATTCATTGTCTGTTCTTTTTTCCAAATCAATTTTCACCGTCTCTTGTTCAGTTCTGGTGAAATCAACATTACTATCAGCATTATCAAGCAGAAAATCTTCTGCCAACATTGTCTTGGACACGTTAACATAATCTCCCATTGAAAAAAGGGAATTGCTTTTTATCTTTTTCTGAAAGACTGGCAACTTTATCGTTTTTGCCAAATTAGCAAAATCATCTTTTATTCTATATGTTTTCACTTTATCTCGGATTTCATTTGGGATTTCAGCACAAGAATTCTCTTCTGCATTGGCTTTTTCATAATCGACATTTTGTTGTTGAGCCTTGGACAGCATATCTTCTACATGTTTGTTATCGGTTTCATTATTGGAAGACGTCGCTGTCTTGATTTGCTCTATATCAAAATCTTCTTGCGAGAGATCTGATTCATCTGTCTTATTATCATTCTGTAATTGAGACAAAGCATTGGGAGATGAAGTAGTCGGCTGATCGAAAATTGAAATTTGTGTCGGAGTGTTGACGGAATTATCCGACAGCACACTGTTTTCTGCCAATCTGTAATCTTTCTGACTGAATCCTGCATTATGCAAACTATGTATCACACTCTCCACTGTCTCCCTGAAATTTGAAGAGGAAGTGAACACGTATGAAAAGTTGAGAAAATCATCTGCATGATGCAAAGTATATGGCAATCGCAAAATACGGCCCAAAATCTGCTCAACATCAACCCTTGAATTCTTATTTGCCAACGATGCTAAAATATAGGCGAACGGACAATCCCATCCCTCTTTAAGTGCATTGACCGTGATAATATATCGGATTTCACAATCACGACTCATCAGATCTATATTTTTCAGCTCGTTCTTTTCAGCAGTCTTTATTGCAATATGACCTTCTGGGATTCCTGCCTTCACAAGATTATCTTTCACCTTATCGAAAGTAATAGTGTCTTTCTCATTCTTTGGCTGGGCTTGGAACAATACAATAGGCCGGATATAAGCACCTCCATTTTTCTCCATTTCAACGGCTCTTTTTTCAAGATTACGTTGCATCTGAATAGCATCAATAATAACCTCCTCCGTGCTGTTTCTGTTGTAAAGGATAACTGGAAGTTTCACCATATTGGCTTTTTTCAGACTCATGGCATCCACGAAACTTATGATGTTACTTTTTTTACGAGGAGTGGCAGTGAGATCGAGAATAAAACGAGGATTGATATTATTAAGCATATCCAAACGAAGATTCGCCTCAAAATTATGACTTTCGTCTATAATTACAACAGGATTGAGATGAGCTATGGTCTGAATAAGAGATGTTTCGTCTGCTCCATCTATCTTATTATCATTTCCGTATGAATTTGCATATTCCGCAAGACTTGAATTTTCGCGATAAACGCGTCGCCCATCTTTATTATTTGAGGCAAACGACTGTACACTCAACACAAAAATCGTCAGTTGATTATGTATCTGGTTGGGTCTGATTCCCTGTCCACTGAGTGCGGATTCCTTGTCGACAACCTGCACAGCATGATTAAAAAGAGTATCTATTTTTTGTCTGTAAGGATGCTGTGGATTGCTCAGATTCCTATAAGTCTGCACTAAGATAGGATCACTTGGCACAAACCATACAACAACCTGAGGTGCATCAGATAGAGAATGATCAAAAATAGTGCGTAAGGCATTGCACGCAATAAATGTTTTACCGCCTGCTGTAGGCACTTTGAACATGACACGTGGCACGCCTTTGATTGTGTTGTCGTATGGGCGTAACACATCACAATCCAACGTGTTCACATTTATTCCCTTCTGTAGCCAAAAATTGCTGTAGGCACGACTCAGATTATTGTCTTTATTCAGTTGCTCCATAAACGATGCGAGATCGTTGAGCACCTCTTGCTGATATGATTTTAGTTCCATGATTAAAATTTTCTAATGTCTCTCGGTATCTTTTTGAAGACAATGTTCTTGGCCAACAAATCTTCTTTATCTATCAAACACTGATCCGCATAGATAATATACTGCTCTGCACGTTTTTCCACGATATCAAGAGTATCGTAAGACAAAGTAGTGATTCGTCCCTTCTCGTAATAGAAATAATACCCTGCTCCATTATGATTGCCTAAATAGTATTTGTCGTCCTCATCTCCACAATATGGGACATGAGTTTCCGAATACCATATATATTCCTTTATTTTTTCTACAGGCTGATTCTCATTTATATAGTCGCCAATCATGATGGGTTCTCCCAACTCATAATATGAAAACGAACCGCCAGTTCCTTCCACTGCATTTTTTCCATCTCCATATCCATTGATGACACGACGAACACGCTCGGCAGTGATTGACTCAGCATAATCCTCCATCTCCACCAAGATGAATTTTCTATTGCCTCCATCCTGCTTGTTCAAATTCAAAACCGCATGTGCTGTGGTACCTGAACCTGCGAAAGAATCGAGAATAATGCAGTCAGGAGCAGAGGCAATTTGAAGTATACGATTAATTAAGTGTGTTGGTTTTGGTGTATCAAATAGTGCAGAGCCTCCGAATATAGTTTTTATTTCCTCTCTCGCCTCATGATTATGCCCAACCTCATTAAACCTCCATAATGTTTTTGATGGTATACCTTGTTTTTTTAGATCACAAAGAAATGTTTTTCGAGAAGGGACAGAATCTCCATCTTTACCAAACCAAATTTCATTATTTTCCTCCATTTCTCTTAAACTTTCTTCTGAGTACCTTGGATAAGTTCCTTTAGGAGGAATAAATACTACACCATTCTTGAAAACGTAAGAAAAATTTGCTGTTTTTTCTGAACCACTTTTTGCATGAAGAGGAGTTGATTTCCAAACTCCTTTAGGATGATTGTCAGGATTCTTGTACGCCGCATCCATTTCTGGAGTTCTCGGAAGTAAATTTGGCCTCCATAATTCTTTATTTTTTGCATATAAAACAATAAAATCATGATTATCAGAAAGCCATTTTGCATCATTGGATATCGTATATTTCTTTTCCCATATAATATTTGCCACCAAATTTCCGGCTCCAAAAATCTCATCACAGATAAGTTTCAAATTAGCTTGTTCATTGTCGTCGATAGAGATAAAAATAGCCCCATCGTCGGAAAGAAGCTGACGAAGGAGAGACAAGCGAGGATACATCATGCAGAGCCACTTATCATGACGGCTGAGATCTTCCGCCTCTTTCCCGACCACCTGACCAAGCCATTTCTGGATCTTTGGAGAGTTGACATTATCATTGTAAACCCAATTTTCATTACCTGTGTTATACGG
The DNA here is from genome assembly GCA_002392915.1 of Bacteroidales bacterium UBA3844. Taxonomy (GTDB): domain Bacteria; phylum Bacteroidota; class Bacteroidia; order Bacteroidales; family Paludibacteraceae; genus UBA1723. The sequence continues at coordinate 82,146 of DGHQ01000023.1, forward strand.
AGGATCTATATAGATACATTTTATTCTGCCTTCATATTCAGGCAATAAGGCTTTCAGAGCCTCTAAATTATCTCCATGAATGATTTTGTTGTCTGATTTGATATCAGCAGATTGTTCACTGCCGACTGATGAAAACGTATATTGTTTATCCAATGTACGGAATGGGACATCATTATGATGCTTTACCACAGAATCCTTTCCTATCCAATTGAGTGTGGGCATAATCTTTAATAGCAAATTGAAATTTATAACCAAAATTTTCGCTAGCCGCCCCACTTCCCATATAAGCATAAAAAAACGTGAGCCGTTCGTTTGTTGCCTATTACTCACTGCGGTATTCCCCAATACCTTGTACACTAATAAGCACGAAACGGCTCACGCCATAAGGCGTGAACCTCTCGCTTGCTCATTCTCGTGTACTTTTAAATTTGGGGAATTTTCAGTGAAGAGAATAAGAGCGTAAAGCTCAATATATTTAATATGTCAAGTATCTAAATCTTCTGTTTCTTTTTATCTATAGTTTATTCGTTCAACATTTTTCTGACTCTGTTCAACTCCGCTTGAAGTTCCTCCTCAGTAGGCAAAGTCAATTTGTATTTTGAAGCAAAAATTTGTTTTGCGTCGTTCAATATGGAATAACGAGCTATGGCTTCGTTCTTTTCCGAGCATAGTATCAGTCCAATTGTCGGATTATCGTCAGGCTGTTTCATCAAATCGTCAAACATTCGGATATAACTGTCCATCTGCCCAACATCCTGATGTGTGAGTTTACCCAACTTCAAATCTATCAGCACATAGCATTTCAAGATGCTGTTGTAAAAAACCAAATCGACATAAAAATCCTCATCCTCATAACGCATACGTTTCTGGCGTGCCACAAAACAAAATCCCTTTCCCATTTCAAGCATAAAATCTTCCAAATTGGAAATAAGACCTTTCTCTATGTCACTTTCACGAAGAGCCGGATAGTCCTTGAGATTAAGGAATTCAAGCACATAAGGATCTTTTATCAATTCTTCTGGTGCAAGTTGACTTAATTTCTCCTTTGCCTCCGAAATGACAACCGCTTTATTTTGACTTGCAAGCAATCTATCGTAGTAAAGAGTTGAGATTTGTCTGTCAAGTTGTCTTGTCGACCAGACCTCATCTGCCGCCTCATTCATATACCATATTCTAGCCTTTTCATTATCGACACTGATCAATCTGCGATAATGGCTCCAACTCAATTCGTGACGCAGTGTGTCACAAATTGGGAACGTTTTGAAAAACAGCCTCATATATCTCAAATTGCTCTCATCAAACCCCTTTCCGAATTCAGCTGTAAGTTTTTGAGAAAGTTTCTTCAAAACCTGTTTTCCGTATTCGGCTCGCTCCCATTTCAATTCATCCTCTGTTATCAAACGTCCTATTTCCCAATACGCAGTGACCATAGCAAAATTAACAGCATGATATACTGTTTGTCTTGCTTTTTTCAAAACTGATGAAATCGATACATACAATTCATCACTTGTCACTTGTGTACTATCCTTTTCAAGCATATTTTTGTCGTTATCAAGACAGCATTATGATAAATGGCTGTCTTTTTCTTTCTTATGCAAATATAATGAATGATTTTACAATTCATTATGAAAATGAAATTAATTCAGCATTATGAATATTCTTATCAGGCAACCACAAGGGATCGCCCTTACGGTCAAAATACCCCAACGATGGATTTTCCCAAAAATTACGCATTACGAATTACGCATTACGAATTGATCCAGACACGCACGTCCGTGCGTCTCTACGAGAGAGCAGGTTCACCAGATGTGTGGATTACCCCAAATAATTATGAATATGCATTATGAATTATGCATTAATTCACAGGCTATACTCAATATACGTATTCACCTCTTCCGCCACCCATTTTGCCTGAATCGACTCGGAAGCCTTAAGCTGGACGACTATTGATTTCACTCTGTCAAGATAAGATTCACGTCGTGCCACCTGCTTCAAGAAGAAGGCGATTGCAGACAATGCCCTCTTATCCGTTTTATGAATATCATCCACGGATTTCGACAAATATCTGTCGATCATCTCGTCGTTTGCAATATCTTTCATAAGCAGACGGGAATGAAGAGAGTATCCAATCAGCATCTTCTGCCATTCCGTCGCATCTGCGAGATTTTTCACAATATCTTCCGCATAATCAAGTCTGATCAAAAGATTTCTCGACAAGTATTCCGCAATTTCCTCATTGAAGGCTTCCGACACCCACTTGTCTGCCACCTCACGAGTGAAACATTCCGTCGGCATAATGATTGTGGCAATAAGCATAGTCTCTCTCTGACGCAATCCCCACAGATTTTCAGCAAGTTCTGCATCCGGCTCTATCTCCGCTGTCAACTCCCTCAGGCGAGGATAAGTCACACCAAACGTCAGTTTATAGCCCAAATGACGCAATCTTGCCGCTGTGCTTCCATCCATCGACAGACGAAGCATCTCTTTCACCTTACGAACCCTCTCTCGGAGTTCCATTGTCTTATTTACCTTCAACATAATTTAATTCATAATTCATAATTCGTAATGAGCTACGAACTATTAATTATTAACTTTTAATTCTTAATTCATCAGAATGGGTATCCTACAGCGAAATGGAATGAAAAATCGTCGTCCCAATTCATGCCATGTGCCGTACGCCACTGTGTGCCCTTATCAATTCGAGATGGATCGTGGAATTTCAGACCGAGGTCGAAACGGATCAAGAAGTAAGAGAAATCTATTCTCAACCCGGCACCTCCTGCCAACGCAATCTGCTTATAGAATTCGTTTATAAAGAATTCTCCACCTTGCTGATCTTCGTTTTTATCTTTATATAAAGTCCAAACATTTCCTGCATCGACAAATGTGGCAAGTTCAAGTTTCCAGAACAACTTGATGCGATACTCCAAATTCAACAAAAGATTAATATCTCCCGTCTGAGCGAGATAGTCGTTAGTAGACGGAAATTTACCGGGACCAAGTGTACGAACCGCCCAACCTCTCACGCCACTCGCTCCACCACCATAGAATCGTTTTTCAAACGGCACTCCGTCTGAATTTCCATACGGCACAGCGACACCTGCTTTCGCATGGTAGACAATCCTACACTTCTCGTTGATATACTGGTTGAAAGCATATTCCAATTCCGTCTTCACATATTGAGAATATGGGACTTCAAAAATCATATTCTTGCCACTAAATTCATCCGTATCGAATTTGCAAATATGACTGAAAAGCTGAAATGTATTTCCTCCTGTCTCAAAGCTTGCCTTAAATAATTTCTTGTTCAGCAATCTCTTGCTCGACATATTATCGAACGTATACGTGAATCCCGTGCATAGAATCTGGTGGTCTGTATAGTTGTAGAGCAGAATCGGATTCGTATGTTCGTTGAAATACTTGTCACGAAAAGCGTCTGCATCTTCCATTTTCACAAGATTATAGTCGAGGAAGTCGATCTCAAAATTATAGAAGCGACGACGTTGCCATTTATACTTCCATCCCAGGCTTAGTTGGTCTCGCCTATATCCCATCTGCTGTACACTGAAAGCCGCATGAAGTTCTGTATTCGCATTTATACGGCGCTTGAAATCACGAGTCAAGAACGGAAATAAAACACGAGGAATGGCAAGTGTTACACTGGCTCCATAATCACGAATTTTGTCATCAGTGATGTCCATTCCACTGATTGCTTCCTGAGAATAACTTATTTTGAATGTCAGACACTCAGATCCATGGAAAATATTATGATGACTCCATCCCAATGTGCCGCCAAAACCAAAGTCGCCGGATGTGGTAGTTGCCTCCACATTGGCAGATATAGATTTCATCTTTGTCGGAGAAAGTGTGATTTGGCAATCCACCTCATTGGCATCGTTATGTTTGTCGTTGAAGTTGATATAAGCGGCTCGCACCACACCAAGAGAATTGAACTTAGACAAAGTAAAATCTGAACGCATGGAATTATAGAGTTCCCCTTTGCTAAACATGACATTGTCTTCAATCACAGAGGAGCGAAGAAACGGTTTATGAAGATACTTCATCAAAATACCCTCTTCTGTTCTGGCACTGTCATAAGCCAGCACCTCAGTATACGACACATTCGGTTTGTCGAGAGTCACGACGGAAATGTCACCAATCTTATATTTCGTGTGCGGCACATCCACTCTGCTTCCATCCGAACGCGTCTTGCTGAACGGTTTGAGTTCCAGCGTAATATCCACCTTGTGGTCGCCGACAGTGGTATCAGCCGTGTAAGTGATGTAATCCTTTGTGAAATAAAAATATCCGTGTCGACGCAACAGGCTCGACATATTATTGCGCTCCGCATCAAGTTCATCGCTGTCGAAAAGCATTCCCGTCTTCAGTTTCGACTCATAAAATCTATCTGTCTCAACAATCTTTTGGATCGCGGTATCTCCACGATAATCGAAATCAATATTCTCAATTCGGAAAGGCACCCCCTCGTCGACATGATAAGTCACAACAGCACGTTTTTTCTTGAACTCCACGTCGGAAGAAACCTTAGCATTCATAAAGCCTTTGGCTCTGTAATATTTCTCCAACTGACGCTCGGATTGTATACGCATCATCGAGTTGTAAATCACTGGCGGCTCGCCCATTTTACGAAGAGCTCGTCCCAAATGTCTTACCCGACCGTTACGCTTAATTGAATCTTTTCTGGAAAGACTATATAGACGGAGGTGCGCTCGGAAAAGACCGAAGATTTTCAAATTCGGCTGCTGACGGATATACGACTTCGCGTCGTTCTCCTTCAACTGTGAATTCCTGACGTCCAACTTCACGTCGTCGAGCAAAAAATCTCCGTCCGCCACATACTTCACGGGCGAACAGGCGGAAAATAAGATCAAAAATATTGTTATTACTAATAAATATGCTTTTTTCATATATTTTTAGCCTTTTCTGCAAAGGTTTTGCAAATATATCCTTTTTATCACTAAAAATTTGTTATAACTTTGCTTTAATATTGATTGAATGAAAAAAATTAATAAATAAGATATGACACTGATAAAATCGATTTCTGGAATCAGAGGAACTATTGGTGGAGGCACAGGAGATAACCTAACACCACTTGACGTAGTAAAATTCACAGCAGCATTCGGCACATGGATTGCCAAGAGAAACGGAAAGAAGACGGCGACAATCGTTGTAGGCCGCGACGCGAGAATTTCCGGACCTATGGTAGACTCAATCGTGACTGGCACACTTGTCGGTCTTGGAGTGAATGTAGTGAATATCGGACTGGCTTCTACTCCTACTACTGAAATCGCAGTTGTAAATGAGAAAGCAGACGGTGGTATCATCATTACCGCAAGCCATAATCCTAAGCAGTGGAACGCTTTGAAGCTTCTTAACGAAAGAGGAGAGTTCCTTTCTGACGCAGACGGAAAGGAAGTGTTGAAGATGGCAGACAACGACGAATACACATTCGCTGAAGTCGACAATCTAGGACAGGTGAAATATGTGAACAATTACGACGATATCCATATCGACAAGGTATTGGCATTGAAGCTTGTAGACGTAGAGGCGATCAAGAAAGCCAACTTCACTGTCGCTATCGACTGCGTCAACTCAGTCGGAGGAAATGTTTTGCCAAAGCTTCTTGAGCGTCTTGGCGTGAAGAACGTAAAGTGTTTGAACTGTGAGGCCACAGGACATTTCGCTCACAACCCAGAGCCAATTCCAGCAAACTTGACAGACATTGCTGATCTTTGCAAGAAGGAGAAAGTTGATGTCGGATTTGTTGTCGATCCTGATGTTGACCGTTTGGCAATCATCACAGAGAACGGCGACATGTTCGGTGAAGAGTACACATTGGTATCCGTAGCCGACTACGTATTGAGCAAGACTCCAGGAAATACAGTTTCCAACCTAAGCTCTACACGTGCTCTACGTGACGTGACAAAGCGTCGTGGCGGAGTCTACAATGCAGCAGCTGTAGGAGAGGTCAACGTGACAACCAAGATGAAGGCTACAAACGCAGTCATCGGTGGTGAGGGTAACGGAGGAGTAATCTATCCAGAGAGCCACTACGGTAGAGATGCGTTGGTAGGTATCGCATTGTTCTTGACACACCTTGCAAACAAGGGAATCAAGGTAAGCGAGTTGAAGAAGGAATACCCACTATATTTCATCTCAAAGAACAAGATCCAGCTTACTCCAGACATCAACGTCGACAAGGTGCTTGCATCTATCAAGGAGGCATACAAGAACGAGGAGGTCAACGACATCGACGGAGTAAAGATCGACTTCGCTGACAGCTGGGTTCACTTGAGAAAATCCAACACAGAGCCAATCATCCGTATCTATTCAGAGGCAGCTACTGAAGCAGAAGCAGAGAAAGTGGCAAAGGAGATTATGGACGCTGTGGCTAAAATCACAAAGAAATAAGATTTGTTTGAATAATTAGGGTTCAGGGCAGAAATGCTCTGAATCTTAATTATTGTTAAACGCTGATCAAATCTACCGAATTTATCATTTAACCGATACATTATTATGATATATTTGCAAGGAGTTTAATATTAATCTAAGTTACAATATGAAAAAACATTTATTAATGCTGCTCTCATGGACTATGTTGGCATTGGGAGCAATCTCATTCGCCTCTTGTGGCGATGACGACGATGACGACAAGGGATCATCTTCAAATTCATCTTCTATTGTTAAGAAATACGAAGGCAAAAGCGGGGCCTCGATCGACGGTGACGATGTAGTATATGTGCTAGGAAACGAAATTACTGTTTTTCATTTTTCTGGCGACAAAATAGAGAGTGCTACCTCTTACATCAATTATCAAAATGAAACATTAGCGAAAGCCGCTTACGAAAATGGAAAGAAAGAGAATCCAGATCTCAAAATTGATGGCACAGTCGTTTATGCACCTATAGACGAAGAAGAATTTGAAATGGCAGAAGCTTTGACAAAAGAGCAATTCTGCAAATACTTGAACAGAGATTATTCCGACCTATATAAAGATTATGGTGGTTTTTAAATCTAGATTTTAGAAACCGAAGATTAATCACAAGATTATTGAATAGGTATTTTAATCTATGATCCAAAAAAATAAGGATGTTGCATTATTTTCATGCAGCATCCTTATTTTTCATTTGACATATAGTGTTTACTTAGCGATATTTACCTTGAACGTTTTTCCATCAACAACAATCATGTAAATGCCTTTATTAAGAACAAATTCTGTGTTTTGTGCATTTGTCTTCACCGGCATAAAACGGACAATCTTGCCATCAATACTGTAGACCATAAGTTTATCTTTTATCTCTGGAACCACAACACGATTACCAAACACATACACAGCATTGGAATTGTCAGAATCGACAATCTGGAAACCTGTCGGTTCCATTTCATAGTTATAATAAACAGAAATCTCTTCATTATAATATACCGTACCATGTAGAGAGTCCAGCACTGGGAAGCAATCCAAATTGTCTGTAGGCAAAACCATAGCTCTCAGAGCATGTTTTCTTTCCTCAATTGTCTGATAAAACGGTTGTGTGCCGTCTGTTGTTCCTTCATTTAACAAGAAAGCCACAGCTCCACTTGCAAATGTTGCAGAATCCACGACCGTAATGTCGTATGGTTCTGGAATAGAAGTCTCTTCGACGCCATTCAAAACGCTGTCGCACCCAACTAAAACGAAACATTTGGTCACTTCCACACTGTCTGGATCAGGAAGATATGACTCAAACTTTCCTCCAGAAATTGACCCATAGTATTGTTCTCCACTCACTTTTCCTGCATTAAAACAGTGGCTTATTTTGTAGAAATCATCACCAGCCAAACCTCCAGCATGGGTTTTTCCTGTAATCTCACCAACATTATAACAGTAATTAATTTGAGGATAACTTACAGGGCCATCACCTTTGTCTTTTCCGGATGTTCCCGTAATACCTCCAGCAACAGATCCTGTTACAGAACCCTCATTTCCACAGCGTTCTATCAGTCCCTGGTAATTATGAGCAGTGATTCCCCCCGCTTCTCCCCTAGCCGACATTGTCATTATGACACCGTGATTTACACATCCATATATAGTGGCCAGTCTGTTTTCTCCACAAATTCCGCCTACATCCTTTTTACCTTTAACCGTCGCATAGTTTTCACAATTTATAACAACGCCATTATTATTTGCAGTTATGCTACCTGCATTGCCATAGACATCCTCATTTTCAAAATGAGAATTGACAATCCTTAAGTTTTTTATAGTGCTATAAGATCCGTTCTCTGCAAATAAACCAAGATAATAATAATCACTACTTTTACAGAATATACCGCTTATTGAGTATCCGTTTCCATCGAAACAAGCATTGTATACACCCAAACTTTCAGCACCTATCGGTATCCACATTCTCAATGTATCTGCAATTGAATCCGTATTTGACAAATCCACGTCGTTCACAACTATATCATTCATCAATTTCGCATTAAGTGTAAGATTCTGCCACTCATTTACCTGGTTTGCAAAATCGTAAAGATCATCTGCAGTGTAGATAAGGAACGTTCCGTCTTCATCCAGACGTTGGTCTTTTCCACATATTTCACATGTCAAATTCTGATATTTATGGACATGATAATCACAATGTACGCACACATTGTTTTCCATTTCATGATCGTGTTCCAAAGAATCTTTCTCATTAGAATAGAAGCCAACACAAGGGCTTGATTGATACACCTCTTTGCCAACAAACAAAGGGAGAGTATCTTTTGACAAATCCTGATGCCATACAACAGATCCACCTGTAGAATTGGAATTCAGCAAGAAACATATTTTGCCAGAAGTGAAATCTTTTGTGTTGTACGGTTTGGGCACACTGAATTTTTGAGTCTGATGGCATTTGGTTGAATCATAATAACAATTCTTTACAAAAGAGACTGTTGTTATTCCACAGACATCCTTGAAATCACCTTCAAACGATCCCGCGCTGTAACAGTTTTCTATAACTCCCGTATTGAAAAAAGAAATTCCTCCTGCAGAAGTCTTAGCTGTTTTTGCAACCAAAACACCACTAAATCCACATTCAGCAATTGAGCCAGAATTATATCCGGCAATTCCACCAATGCCTTCTTCAGGTGACTTTATAGTCGCTGTACTGTAGCATTGTCGGATTTTGTTAAAATTCGCTCCACTGATACCACCTCTATATGGAGTACTGTAAGAATTATTAAGTCCATCTACAATGGAATTATATGATTCACAATTCTCTATAGTTCCATGGTTGCAACCACAAATAACTCCAATATCATTGTTCGCGGAGAAATACGAATCTTTGATTATCAAGTTTTTAACTATAGACTTTTCCGAACAAGTTCCGAAAAATCCAAAACTATACAAATCATTGTTTGGGCTGACAACAAGACCTGAAATGGAATGGCCCTTTCCATCGAAGAGACCATCATACTTCTCTAATAATTTGCCACATATTGGATTCCAAAGTTTAACACCTTCATAATTTCCGTCAAACAATTCCGGCTGAAGATTATTGACAACAATATCCGCAGTCAAAACACCATTTGCGTCAACAGATCCTTCATTGACAATAGACGCAAACTCATAAAGTTCATCTACATTTCCTATCTGATAAGGATTGCCTGCACTGCCATCTCCATTAATGGCATAACCACAAACACAAAACAATAATCCCAAAACTGTACTTAAAGTTTTTTTCATATATAATTAAATTTTTAGAATCACATGTTGCAAAAATACAGGAAAACAGATTGCAATATATTACATTCATGTGAAATCAATTCGCAAACAATGTAAAAGTCTCACATAAGTATGAATATTGAAAAATGGATTTTGCTTACTTGCATATCTAAAATATAATTTCTATCTTGCCAATTGTTTGCAGAAAATTGATAAAATATCATTGCTCTGATTCTCAAATGAAAAAAATTATTATTCTGACATTATCCATTTTGCTGAATAACATATTCGCATTCGCGTCGCCTTTCTCATTCTCTTTTGATGAGACGACGGGAGAGGCTACGCTTCTGTCTGCTGAGAAATCGCTGTCGAAAGCAGTGGTGATTCCAGACAGTGTGGAGAATGGAGGCAAATACTATGCAGTCTCTAAAATTGCCAAACAGGCATTCGCCAAATGTGGCAAGATGGAGACGGTGAAATTGCCGTCTAAACTAAAAATTATCGGTCCGACAGCATTTGCTGAATGCAGCAAACTGAAATCAATCGTCATTCCTAATGGCGTTGATGTCATTCCTCACCACTGTTTCTTCTTCTGTGCATCACTTGAATCAGTGGAGCTACCATCTTCATTGAAATCAATCGAGCATGATGCTTTCATCGCTTGCAGATCATTGCAGACTATATATATTCCAAAGAGTGTCCGTCATATCGGATCATGGGCTTTTGGAGAAAACCTTGCCCTGAAATCCGTGGATTTTGAGTCTGGCAACAATAAGCTATCAATAGGCGACCATGCTTTCGACCGTAGCGGATTGGAGACGCTGGTCATCCCGTCGTTTGTGGATTCACTTGGCGAATACGTATTCAACGGATGCGGTTCACTGAAATCAGCAATCGTAGAAACAGACCTCGACACTCTCCCCAAAATGACATTCCACGGTTGTGAGGACATGACTGAATTATCGTTGAACGGGGCAATGAATGCCATTGCGTATGGCGCATTTTCCGACTGCAAAAAGTTATCAAGAATCACACTGCCAAACATGCTGAAAGAGATTGGTGTGAATGCGTTTGATGGATGTAAGAATCTAACAACCATAAATTTGCAAAATCTCCCGTCGCTACAGGCGATAGGAGAAGCAGCTTTTTCAGGCTGTGAGAAACTCGAACGTGTCATCCTTCCAAACGGAATAAAGAAAATTGAAGACGGCACTTTTATGAGTTGCCATTCATTGATAGAGATAATAGGAGCAAATGTAGAATCTGAGGCTGAATTCTCTTTCTATGATTGTCCTAAATTGAAAACTAAAAAGTTTGCAAAATGAAAAATATATTTCGCTCAATAATCGCATTACTTTCCCTTGCTTGCTGCACCCCAAAAGATGGTGTTGAGACTCTCGCACGCGTGAAATCATTCAAAGAAGAGATTAATAAAGAGACGGAATTACCATCCATCTCATATAAAGAATTCCTCAACAAGATTTATGATTTCGAACACGATTCGACACAGACATGGACCAACAAATCTGGCCGTGCTATCGTGATTGATTTCTATGCCACATGGTGTGCGCCATGCCAAAAGATCGCGCCCAATTTGTTGGAATTGTCGAAAACCTACAAAGGGCAAGTTGATTTTTACAAGGTCGACACAGAAAAAGAGGAACGACTTGCGTTAGCATTCAACGTAAGATCTGTGCCTACTCTAATGTTCATTCCTAAAGAAGGTGAACCATATTTGAGCGTTGGATATATCTCAAAGGGAGAAATCAAACAGATAGTCAAGGAGTTGGTGAAGTATTAAATGCTAAATGCTGAATGCTAAATAAAAAATGCAGAACACTATAATTTAGCATTCCGCATTTATTTCTAATTTAATCAAATTGTCACTTCCGCAAACGGTGGAAGATGATATAGTTTTGTCTCGTAACTGTGATCTTATTTGCAATCTTCCTCCAAGAAGCATCCGTAGAAGCCGTAGTCTTTTTCCGACTCTTCCTTTGGCACGATATAGTATGTTCCTTCTGCTGATCCACAGACTTCTCCTTCTGGAGACAAAAGTTCAATATGTAGAGCCACAAACTTGCGTAAATCTCTGACCTTTGTAGCCTTAAGTTTAATTTCCGGCCAAGATGATTTCACACTTTTAATGAACTTCACCTCCAATCTGGCAGTCACAGTTGCAGACTGTTTGAAGTAGTGAACCCACCATGCACCAACCTCGTCAAGCATCAGCGACTGGATACCACCATGCACCACTCCACACCATCCGTCGTAATGTGGTTTACTCTTCCATATTCCGATCATCTCTTCTCCATCTACGTAAAACTCCATCTTCAAACCGAGGGGATTTGTCGGGGAACAAGCGATGCAATCATATCCTTCCTGACCAAGCCAAGGACTTCTAACTTTCTTCATCATATTTCAACATAAAAGAGACAGAGTGCACACAGTATAAAAAGAGACGGCGTATACACCGCATAAAAAGAGACGGAGTGCACTCCGTCTCTACTATTCTATTAATAATCAAATCGTCACCTTAGCAAATGGAGGTAGCGAGACATCACTGAAATCTCCATCTTTGTATTTGAAATATCCAGTGATGCCGACCATAGCGGCATTATCAGTTGTATATCCGAATTTAGGAATATAGATATTCCATTTGTAGCGACGGGCGTGATCCTCGAATGCGGCTCTCAACGCTGAGTTTGCCGACACACCACCAGCCACAGCGACGTGGCTGATTCCTGTCTGCTTGACCGCCTTACGAAGTTTGTCCATCAAAATCTCCACCACTGTAGTCTGCAACGACGCGCACAAATCATTGACATTCTCAGCCACAAAATTCTCATTCTTGGCAATTTCGTCACGCAATGTGTATAGGAAAGATGTCTTCAAACCACTGAAGCTGTAATCCAAACCAGGGATATGAGGTTTGCAAAACTTGAAAGCCTCTGGATTACCCTCCTTAGCCAACTTATCCACCACTGGACCACCAGGGTAAGGAAGCCCCATCACTTTAGCGCATTTGTCGAATGCCTCACCAGCAGCGTCATCAATCGTCTGACCGATGATATTCATCTTGTTGTAGTTCTCCACCAACACAATCTGAGAGTTTCCTCCCGACACAAGCAGACATAGGAAAGGGAAAGGAGGGCATTTGTGTTCAACATCTTTTTCCTCGATGAAATGGGCTAAAATGTGAGCCTGAAGGTGATTGACATCTATCAACGGAATCCCCAACGATAGAGAGAATCCCTTCGCAAACGAGGTGCCGACCATAAGACTACCCATCAGTCCCGGACCACGCGTGTATGCCACAGCATGAAGGTCTTCCTTCTTCAATCCTGAGCGTTTGATTGCCTCACTCACCACCGGCACAATGTTCTGCTGGTGAGCTCGCGATGCCAACTCAGGCACCACACCACCATAACTTTCATGCACTTTTTGACTCGCAATCACATTGGACAAAAGAATATTGTCCTGCAAAACGGCAGCAGAAGTGTCGTCGCACGAAGATTCTATCGCTAAAATGTTTATTGACATTTTCAAATCTTTTTATTTATCACTAACTTTGTAGCATTATTCAATGACTGCAAAATTTATACAAAGATAAAAAAACTTACTTACATAGTGCTTATTCTTGCCGCACTTGTTTTCACTCTATTCACTGCGGCGTATTTTGTATTGCAAAATGAGCAACTACAAAGTAAGGTTGTACGCAAAGTAACGAAAGAAATCGAAGCTCGTACTGGAGCGGATGTTTATCTTGACAGAATCGACTGGAATTTTCCTAACGCATTCATAATAAACCAGTTCTACATATCTGACGAAGAAAAAGACACTTTGCTTTACGTCGACAGAGCAAAGGTGACACTTAATGTGCTTCCTCTTCTCAAATCGTGTATCAGCTTCAGAACAATCCAGTTCACAGAGGCAGATGCAAGAATAAAATATCTGAAAGACCGTAATAAATACAACTATGATTTCCTCGTAGATGCGTTTACTACGCCTAACGACACTACGTCGCTCGACTGGGATTTTGATCTTGAGTCGCTCGCTTTCACCGACTGCAAAATGGATTTTGTTACTGACGACGCGATTATTCCCGTCGACAGTGTCTTCTGCCCACAACATATTGCGCTAACCGACATCAACGGAGCTTTGTTCATCAAGGAATCTATGTTCTCCAATTCTCAAGAATTCCGTTTGCACCGTCTACACTTCAAGGAACGCTCCGGACTTGAATTGAGCAATCTCTCCACCACAGTGACTGTATCCGACGATGAAATCAATTTCGATGAGTTTGTGACCCAAACACAAAACAGCCAACTCGCATTTTCGAAGGCATCCATAACACTTCCTAAAATACGAGAAAACTTACACAGATTGGAAGATGGCAGAATAGACCTTTCATTAAGGTCTTCCTACATTCATCTTGCCGATTTCTCATCTCTTTTCCATTCGTTCAAAAATTCAAAAGACGATATACGTCTGAGCGGAAGCATAATCGGAACAAGACGTGAAATGAATTTGAAATCCATCCAAATGGACATGGGAGAAACAATGACTTTCGACGCAGATTTCAAATTCACAGACTTTTTCAATATCGACTCTCTTGGCATCGACGCGGACTTCAAATCAATCACGTTGACTGCTTCCGACGCAAAAAAGCTGGGGCAATTGATTATCGACCGCCCTGTTTATCTTCCTCCCGTAGCTGATTCGCTTGGTATGATAAGATTCTCAGGAATCGTATACGGAAAATTCAAAGAACTTTACGCAGAAGGAAACCTAACCACAGACGGTGGAACTATATCCACCGACGTAGTAATCAAAGCAGACGACAACAAATATGAGAAATTCAATATCATAGGAGCCACAGCTGCAAGAAACTTCAATCTCACCAAACTGTTTGGAAAAGAGAGTGGTTTTGGGAAAACAGCATTTGAGCTAGAGGTCGACATCCAGAAAATCGAAGCAGACAAGTTTGAGATGGAGCTTGCCGGAAAAATCGACACCATATACTTCAAAGACTATCTCTACCAGGGTGTGACAATCAACGGAAAGCTTAACGATAGAAGTTACACCGGAAATTTCACACTCAAGGATGACAATATCAACTGTGAATTTGAGGGAAGCATCAACATGAAACACAAAGACATGCCGGTGATGAACTTTGTGGCAAGTGTGAAAGACGCGAATATTGACAAACTTAACTGGATTGAGTCGGAAGATCCAATCACCGTCTCATTCGACATCACAACTAACTGCACCGGAAAAACAATCGACGACTTGTCAGGTTCGGTGACACTCGATAACTTTCTCTGCACTCGTGGCGACAGATACCTATATCTGAATCTGTTCACACTCAACACCGTCGCTTCAAAAGAGGGCAAAAAACGCATCAACATCATCTCCGACTACATCAACGGAAATGTGGAGGGTCAATATTCATTTGCGACTTTGGTTGACAACATGAAACATATCGCCTATTCTTATCTGCCTACTCTAAAACAGATGGATAGCAAATACGACGAGAATAAAGAGACAACTAAAAATGCCAACGATTTCACATTCAACTTCACAATTGAAAACACAGAGCCGATCAACGATATTTTTGAACTCCCAGTCGTGATACAACAGAAAAGCAAATTGAAAGGATTTGTCAACGACAATGCTCAAAAATTCCAACTGAGGTTCGAAGCTCCTCTTTTCATATATAAGGATAATATTGTGGAAGACGCTTTGCTTTTGGTCGAAAATCCACATGACAATCTTAAAGTTGTGTGCCGCACTACGTATGCCGACCCTGACAAACGCAGATATCCATACTATATAAGTTTAAATGCCAACGCGAAAGACGATAATTTCGATTTGCGGTTGTCGTTCAGCAATTCGGAAAATGTAACATACAGCGGAAATTTGTCGTTGAAAACGGCACTGAAAGGATACTCCGACAACGGATTGTCGGCTGACATCTCAATCATACCTTCAAAAATTGTTATCAAAGATTCGGTATGGACCATCGGTGCCGGAGAAATCGAACTTCGTCCGAAACTGCTTGATGTGAAACGATTTGAGATTGAAAACAAGTTCCAGAAATTCCATGCACTCGGACGGACAACAGATTTGCAAGACGACAGTCTGAGAATATGGTTTACAGATCTAGACGTGACTCATTTCAGCAATATCATGGATAATAAATTCATAACATTCGGCGGCATTGGAGACGGTGATTTCTACTTGACCAAATTGTTCAGCAACCCTACCGTCGAAGGAAGACTAGGACTATACGATGCCTACCTTAACAATTATCCATTCGGCGACATGCAGGCAGAATTCGGCTACGACAAGAAGAACAACACTCTGATTTTCGGCACAAATGTGATTTCCGCCTATGAGACACATAAGAAAAGTGAAATCGACGGTGCTGTATACTTTGACGAAGATTCATTGTTTATTGACGGTAGACTTCGAGACATTGACATGAAATTTCTCCGCATCTATCTTGACGGAATTTTGAGCAACAACACAGGTGTGCTCAACACTCACGTCTTGGCACTCGGACACTTCAACAATATCGGTCTTGAGGGCATGGGATTAGTGCGTGATTTTGACTTCAACATCGACTATACCGATGTCAAGTATACCTTCACTGACACTGTGTGGATGACACAGAACTCGTTCAGAATGGATGGTATCAAGATAAAAGATCAGGAAGGAAACGACGGTCTTCTCTCTGCACTCATTCTTCATGAAGGATTCCTGCACTGGAAATATGCAGTCAACGTCGACTCTGAACACCTGTTAGCACTCAACACAAATGAGACAGACAACGAATTGTTCTATGGAAAGGCATACATCGGAGGCAAAGTGGAAGTTTCCGGAAGCGGCGATGAACTGAACATCGACATCAAAGCAAAGACAAAGAAAGACAGTAAGTTTGTCGTGCCACTCGATGGCACTAAAGGTGTGGACGACGCGGGATTCATCACCTTTAAGAAAAACACAAAGATGACGACGCAGGAAATGCGCAGGGCTAGAAGGATGAAGATACAAAAGATACACGAGGAGGAGGAAGAGGATCCACTCATTGTGAATGTCAACGCTGATATTGAAGCCACTCCTGATGCCCAAGTTTCACTGATTCTCGACCAGAAACTAGGAGATGTCATACGTGCAAGAGGAAACGGAAATCTGTCGTTCTCGTACGACGGAAGGGACGATCTATTCAAACTGTTCGGACAATATCAGATTACAAAAGGCGACTATCTGTTTACCATCCAAAGTATCATCGCAAGAAAATTTGATTTGCTCGACGGAAGTACAATCCGATGGAATGGAGATCCAAGTGCGGCAATCCTTGACGTGAATGCCAAATATACATTGAACGCATACGTCGGGGATATACTGTCAGAAGACAATGTCACCACGACACAAGTCAACTGTCTGATGGATATCTCAGGCACAATTTCACGTCCGGTTGTCAAATTCGACCTCAACATGCCAAACATCGACGACGACATGATGCGAAAAGTACGCAGTGTGATCAACACCGACGAAGCGATGAACAGAAACGTCGCCAGCCTTCTTGCTTTCGGAACATTCAACACAAGCGACTTTGTATCTTCCAGCAGGGCAGCAGTGGGATTTGCGGCATTGTCTACAGAAATCAGCGGACTTCTTTCGAAAATCAATAACGACGTGAATGTCGGCTTGAACTACCGTCCGTACTCAGAAGACCAGACTTCAGGAACGACCGAATTTGAAGTCGCACTATCCACAGGATTGCTCAACGACCGTCTGCTTCTGAACGGAAACTTCGGATACCGTGAAGGAATATCTGAAACCGATGCCCAGACATCAACCAGTGGAGTCGTGGATTTTGACATTGAGTATAAAATTTCACCAAACGGAAGATTCAGAGGAAAAGCATTCAACCGCTCATCAAACAGCTATCTGCGTCGGTTCAATTCCCAGACGCAAGGAGTAGGTTTGCTCTACCGTCACGACTACGACAATGCGGAAGAACTGATCAGCACATACATATCCCCATTCAAAAAAATGTTTGGAAAAAGACGTGAAGAAAAGAAAAAAGAATAACAACATGTAGAGACGCACGGTCGTGCGTCTCAGTTTTTTTTTACACACGTCTCAGTTTTACACGTATCTCAATTTATTACGCACACAAATTTATTTATTATGCCATACATTTATCCCACGCATACTGTTCATACACACGCAAATCACACACCATTGTTATTACACGCACGTCCGTGCGTCTCTACATGAGGATAATCAATCAGATGAATGGATTCCCCACACATTACAAATAATTACGCATTTATGAAATACAAATTATATTTTTCCCTCTCGTTCAAACTTTCGCATCTGCCACGTGTTGAACATGTTTTGCCACAAACTATAAAAACCGCCGGCTATAGCACATGAAGGATGAAGGAAAGTGGAGCCGAGCCAAATGATAAATACAGTGTTACGCTGAGCCAATCCCTGCCCTGCTCCGATATGTTCGCCGTAACCTCTTCCTATTCGTTTTCCAAAATAGAACAAAACAGCACAGACTACCATGGAAACAAAAGCCACTGCAATCTCAATCGGTATTCCAAACTCACTCGTTATAAGATAACGCAGAGTCATGGATATCGCAAGACACATAGCAATCGCCCAAAGGTATAGAGGAAGGTCTTTCCAAGTCTTCACCACTTCAATCACCTTAGGGAATATCATCTGCGTCAACAAAGCCATCAACATCGGAACTATAAGAAGCGGGGTGACACGTCTCACAATCATCAAAAAACTCTCATAAAGCGAATATTCCTGCAAAGACATAAAAGGTATCATCACAGGCACGAAAAAAGCCGTGATGACGTTGGAAATAAGAGTATACGTGGTTGTTGTCTCACTGTTTCCTCCCCACCGTTGTGTCAGCACAACGACACTGCCAGTTGCGGTAGGGCTGGCGACACAGATAAATGCGGCTTCTGCCAAAACCACAAACTTAGTGTTTTGTAGAAAGTAGGCAATCAAAGTCACCAACGACATCAGCAACACTTGAAACAGGAAAAGCATCAGATGCCAACGGGTGAATTTCAACTGACGCAGGTTCACTTTGCAGAATGTCACATAAAGCATCACAAGCACCATCGTCGGGATTAAAAAATCCACAATGGCACGTACTGTATCACGAGTGGAACTCTGCAGATCAAGGTTGTGATAGACCAAATACGCGGTAATGCCAAACACCATTGCTATCATTAGCACGTACTGGTTGAAGAAATGCTTTATTTTATCTTTTGATGACATATTCATTTTGGTCCGTTCTTCGGATTTGCCAATCATATTTACTGTGAAAAGGATTAATTGCAAAAAAACAAGGTCGAGATTGAATCCCGACCTTGCCTATAAAAAATCAAATCTGATTATTTCAACTCTTTTGCCAAGCGGCCGATCAACTCAGCTCCTGAATAATCATTTACAATCTTGCTGCTCAAATCAGCAGTAAGGATCTTGACGTCGTTTGTGATTTCATTGTTGAACACCTTCAATGGTTTTGCTTCAGAAGATGTGATGAAAGCGAAATTGTTTTCAAGATTGTCGTCGCCCGACTCATTCTTTGGATCAAGAGCCAAGAACATGTAGCATTCAGCATCTGTCAATTCTCCATTGCAGAACACAGAAGGCAACTGGTATTCGATTGTCAACCTCTTGCCCAAAACCGAAGAGGCTTTAGCTCCTGCAGGAAGAACCGCATCCACTTTCACGTCTGCCAAAATAGCCTTCTCATGGAAATGTTTCTTCTTATATAGAGAATAAACGACGTCGCTATTGCTCAAATTCACATCTCCTGAACCCTTGTTCACAATATCGTAAGTCAACTTACGGTTGCCATTAGCAAGAGCCTCATCAGCAATAACTTCTAGTTTCAAATCAACACCTGAAATTCCTCTTGTTGCAGCAGTACTATTTACGTACGCATTCGCATCATTGGATGCCGACCAAACACCAAATGCAAAATTTGTAAGGAAGTGGTTGTAACCAACCCAAATGTATCCGTTATCTCCCCACTCTGATGTACCCCATGAGTTTTGAATACGGAATGCCTTTCTTTCATCACTATATCCTACAATCATCATAGCATGATATGCATGTCCACCGTTGTATGAATCTGGATCATCACTTGTGATAACAGCACTGCTATTCCAACGCATGAAATTCTCACCAAGCTTAGCGCCTACTACAAGAGGACCTTCTGTCAATTTAGACTTCAAGTTAGTAACCGTCATACCATAAGATCCACTGTTAGACAATTCTCTTGTGTATGCCACCAAACGGTATGCTCCAAGTTTGTTGCTTGAGTTTCCTGTCGAAGACACTCCATCACACGTCATTTTTTGACCTGTAAATGGTTTAGTACTCATATTTGCGACGCCCTTAGCGATCATGACCTTAAATGCTGGATCAAAACTAGATCCACCACACTGAGTTGAAGTAGAGCTGCTATAGTTAGTTCTCATCAAATGCCAAAGGTCGATAGGAGAAGTCTGATAAGAAGCTGTATTCTTGTAGCTTGTATAATTATGGTCAATATTGTTGAGCGTAGTCTTCAATCCATAACCTGTAGCCCAAGCAACACATGTACCATAGGAGCCCTGGTTTCCTACAGCAGGAGTATATTTTGTCCAATCCACAGATGAAGGAAGACCAGAATCATCATTGTCAACATCATCAGTTGTCTCATCAGTGATATCCTCATTTTGTGGAATATAACCCATACAATCAAGCAGTGCTTCTAGAATATCAAAAACAGCTTGTGTTGTAGCCTCATCACATGAAGTCATAGAAAACGGCATTGTAGCAAGTGCACCACTGACAAATAGTTTGCCGGCACGACTACGTAGATTTCTTAAATTCATATCTTATATAATAATGGTTATTCTTTAACTTTCTGAATATCTATTCTGTCAGAAGATTTCTCTTTGTCAGAATCTTCTTTTTCTTTATCTGCCAAGCGGAAAACATGCTTTTCACTGGATACAAATCGGTAGACACTCTCCCCATTCACAACTTTTTCAATTTTAACGTTGGACATATCAGGAGCAAAGAAAAACAAAGCCTCATTCATATCTATAGCGAAAGCTGACGCATTTGAGAAACGGCTTGGAGAACTGAACACACAATAATTAAGGGTGATTTTGCCCAAAATTTCCGCATGAGTCATGATCACAGGAGCCAAGAATTTAGAATAAGACAAATCAAAATCATGGTTGAACTTTGCATAGTTGAACAAAGCGGCACCACGAATTGTCTGATTTGAGAATATCGCGTCACCCTCAAATGTTGTGTTGTTCATCATCAGTTCCGAGCAAATCAACTTATGGAAATTAGCGTCACCTTTGAATGTGGCATCCATAAACGAGATATTGCCATTGGAGTAGCTTGAAGTGAATGAGAAATTCTTTTCAGCGATAATTTCATAAAAACGATTGATACCTCCTCTAAGTTCCACCAAATCGAATTTTGCACTTTCCCCAAAGGTTGACTTGCTGAAATCTAGATTGTCAGCTACCATAACTTTAGTGAAATCCACCTCTCCTCTGAAATCGCAATCTGAAAATGTCACTGAGCGACGGAAGTTTGCACTACATGAGAATTTATCCTTGAATTTCGACTTTCCAAGCACATTGCCCATAAACAAACAATGGTTGAAATAGATTGGAACCTCCACGTCTACCTCTACCGCTATTCCTGAGGTGATTCTTGGTTCTCCACACTGTGTGAAATCCAAATCATCCCAAATCATACAATTCATCAACTGTATCGGTTTGCCTTTCTTAATCATCTTAATGATTTCTGCGGCATGGTACTCGGTCATCGCACTTGATGTCAATGATTCTGATTCTTTCGCCTCTGCATTCGTAGAGCCTACTCTTCCACAAGAGATATTGAAAAACGAAAAAAGCAACAAAACTGCTATCTTTATGGAATAAATCTGTGACTTTGTCATATACATCATTATTACTCTATTTGAAAGCAAAGTTAACTATTTTTGTATACTTAAGGCAAAAAAAGCACAAAAATAAAAACACTTTTCATAAAAAAGGTTGATTTTTTCAGATGAAACCTTAAAAAAAACATAAAAGTCGGCATCATGTATTTCGACTTTTTAGAGAAATAAAAAAGGAGACGTGTTTTTCACGTCTCCTATATGAAATCTTAATGATTCTATACCTTATCTACGAGGCATACCTGAACGCTTTGGCAACTCAGGGTCAACCTCTACCAGCTCAACCTCAAATGTGATACATGATGCTGGAGGAATAGATCCTGCCTCTCCATCACCATAAGCCAAACGTGCTGGAATTGCAAGTTCTGCCTTACCACCTTCCTTCATCATCTTGATTCCTTCAGCGAATCCTGGGATTACACCTCTAAGATTGAAGATCGCTGGCTCTCCACGCTCTATTGAGCTATCGAATACAGTACCGTCAATCAACTTACCTGTATAGTTGACCTTCACAAATGAAGAATCTGAAGCCTGCTTACCTTTACCCTCAACTATAGACTTGAAATGCAATCCAGATGTTGTAACCTGAACACCCTCTTTCGACTTGTTTGCCTCCAAGAATGTCTCTTCCTCAGCTCTGTTCTTTTTAATTTGAACGTCACGAACCTTAGTGACATACTCCTGCATTACGTTTCTTGCATCTTCAATAGACATTGGTAGGCTCTCAGCATCTGCAGCGTTCATAGCCTCTGTAAAACCAGCGATTAGAGCTGCCTTGTTGATTGTATCACCTGGGAATCTCTCCAAGTCGTGCTTCAATCCGTCTCCAACATTGATACCAAGTGCGTAAGATACAGAATCAACATCTGTCTTCAAATTCTTTGACGACATCGATGACTGCTTCTGGCATGATGTCGACGCAAGTAGTGCCAAAACTGACACTGCTGTCATTAATTGTTTTTTCATTATTGTTTTTATTTTTCTTTCCTTAATTTATTACATTGTGCGCTGATAAGGCTTGAACTGGAACTTGGCTGAACTGCGGGCCTGCACTTTCTCAATACCAAGAAGCTCTACATCAAAAACCAAGATTGAGTTTGGCTTGATTTTGCCTGTAGCACGATTGCCATAAGCTAGCTCCGACGGAATGAACAATTTATACTTACTTCCGACCGGCATCAACTGGATTCCTTCTGTCCATCCTGGGATAACCTTATTCAATTCAAACGAAATTGGAGACGTAGAACTATCAAATATAGTTCCGTCTGTCAATGTTCCTGTATAAGTAACTGTCACCTTGTCTGTAGCTTTTGGCTTTTCTCCTGTACCTTCAGTAATGACCTGATACTGCAAACCAGAGGCTGTCTCTTTTACACCTGGCTTTGTCTTGTTGTTGGCAAGCCATATCTTATTGGCAGCAAGATCCTTCATGGCCTTCTCCTGCTCAGCTCTCTGCATCACAGTCATGACCACAGTGCCGGCATCAGAAGCCTTAATCTTCAAATTCGCAGTGTCTTTATCAAGAGTATATTTCAACGCCTCACAAAATGCTGCAGTATTAATGTTATCTACAGGAAGCTGCTTGAACTGCTCCTGAAGACTCATTCCTATATTAATACCGAGTGCATAGCTGACTGAATCAATGGAATTAGCCAACGCTCCCGCATCTTTTTTTGATCCTCTCGCATAAGAGGTTCCTATCGCAAGCGACAACGATATTATCGCCAAAAATATTTTTTTCATAATATATTTATTTAATGCCCAACAACTCCACGTCAAAGATCAATGTAGAATTTGGCTCGATTGTTTCTCCAGCACCATATTCTCCGTAAGCCAATTCAGACGGGATGTATAGCTGCCATTTTGAGCCAACTGGCATCAACTGCAATGCCTCAACCCATCCTGGAATGACTCCATTCACAGGGAACTGAGCCGACTGTCCGCGTCTGTAGCTGCTGTCGAATACAGTACCGTCGATCAAACGGCCCTCATAATGGCAATCGACTGTGTCTGTAGCCTTTGGTTTTGTTCCTGTACCAGCAACCAACACCTTATATAGAAGTCCACTAGCAGTTGTGACTATACCTTCGTTAGACTTATTTTTCGCCAAGAATTCTTCGCCAGCCTTCTTGTTTTTCGACATCACCTCAGTCTTCTGCTTTGCAAAAAACTCATTAATCGCAGTCTGTGCCTCCTCAGGTGTCATCTGCATCTTTTCGCCTTTGAAAACAGATTTGATTGCACTTGCAAAATCATCAACGTTAATACAATCCAAACCGCTCTGCTTCATATTTGAAGCCATCGACATGCCAAGTGCATAACTCAATTTATCCATAATGATATTTTAATCTTTTTCGTTAATTCGTTAATTTGGGCAAAAGTACTTAATAATTTTTGTTTTCACATAAACAAAGAGACAAGAAACACACGCATTTTCTATTTTTGTTGTTATATAACATAAATAATCGGCATTTTGTTTGCGTAAAAATGTCATTTACACTAATTTTGCGACAAATTTATAAATTAAGTATGCAAAAGATAAGAAATGTGGCAATCATTGCCCACGTTGACCACGGTAAGACAACACTAGTAGACAAGATGCTCCTTGCAGGACAGCTTTTCTCTGATCGCGAGAAACCAACTGAATTGATTTTGGACAACAATGACCTTGAGAGAGAGCGTGGTATAACGATTGTATCTAAGAATGTATCAATCCGTTACAAAGGATATAAGATTAATATCATCGACACTCCGGGACACTCCGACTTCGGTGGTGAGGTGGAGCGTGTGCTCAACATGGCTGATGGTGTGCTTCTTCTTGTCGACGCGTTTGAAGGTCCTATGCCTCAGACTCGTTTCGTGCTACAGAAGGCTATCGAAATTGGTTTGAAACCTATCGTAGTAATCAACAAGGTAGACAAGCCTAACTGCCGCCCTGAAGAGGTTCAGGAGGAGGTGTTCGACCTTATGTTCAATCTTGACGCTACTGAAGAGCAGCTAGACTTCCCTACTATCTATGGTTCTGCAAAGAACAACTGGATGAGCACCGACTGGAAGGCTCCAAGAGTAGACGATATCACTCCAGTGCTTGACGCTATCATTGAGCATATCCCTGAGCCTAATTATAATGAGGGTCCTACTCAGATGTTGATCACATCTCTTGACTACTCTTCTTTCGTAGGACGTATCGCTATCGGACGTGTTCACAGAGGTAAGATCCGTGAGGGTCAGGACATCGCTCTTGTCAAGAGAGACGGTTCTATCCAGAAGAACAGGATTAAAGAGTTGAGAGTGTTCGAAGGATTCTCTCAGTCTAAAGTATATGAAGCAGAGTGTGGTGAGATCGTAGCAGTGATCGGTGTAGAAAACTTTGAAATCGGCGATTCAATCTGTGATTTCGAGAATCCAGAGCCACTTCCACCAATCGCAATCGACGAGCCAACAATGAGTATGGTGTTCACAATCAACGACTCTCCTTTCTTTGGCAAGGATGGCAAATATGTGACATCACGCCACATCAACGACCGTCTTATCAAGGAACTAGACCGCAATCTTGCTCTTCGTGTCAAGAAGTCAGAGAACGATGACGTATGGACAGTATACGGACGTGGTGTGCTTCACTTGTCGGTACTTATCGAGACAATGCGACGTGAGGGATACGAGTTGCAGGTCGGCCAGCCACAGGTTATCTTCAAGGAAATTGGTGGCAAGAAGTGTGAGCCAATTGAGGAGTTGACAATCAACACTCCTGACGAAGTTAGCGGTAAAGTGATTGAGATGGTTTCTGTACGTAAGGGAGAGATGGTCTCAATGGAGAAGAAGGGCGACCGTGTCCACTTGGTGTTCCAGATTCCTTCACGTGGTATCATCGGACTTCGTACAAATGTGCTTACAGCGACAGCCGGTGAGGCAATCATGGCTCACAGATTCCTAGAGTATCAACCATATAAAGGAGATATTGAGAAGAGAACAAACGGTTCGATGATCGCTATGGAGAGCGGCACAGCATACGCATACGCTATCGACAAACTTCAGGATCGTGGTAAGTTCTTCATCTTCCCACAGGATGAGGTTTATGCTGGACAGGTAGTCGGAGAGCACAGCAAAGACAACGACTTGGTTGTCAATGTGACAAAGGCCAAGCAGCTTACAAACATGCGTTCAAAGAGTTCAGACGAAAAGGCAAAGATCATACCTCCTGTAGTATTCTCTCTTGAAGAGGCTCTTGAGTACATCAAGGAAGATGAGTACGTAGAGGTTACACCAAACCACATGCGTCTTCGTAAGATCATCCTTGACGAGACAGAACGTAAGAAAGCCAACAAACAGTAATTCATCGACATGTAGAGACGCACGGTCGTGCGTCTAACATATTGAATTCAATTACACCACGATGTCGTGCGTCTAACAAATCATGATTTAATTGTCATCTGGTCGTGCGTCCAATATTATGATTCAAAATCGTAGTATATATCTGAAAGACGGGAGTTTTCACTTCCGTCTTTTTTTCACCATCATTGCACCAATAAAAGCAAAACATAATTCTGTCTATACATATCAAACTTACAATCAGACAAGAATTGTAAATGGCAGAACATATCAATCCATCCATTTTTATATAAATCATGTTAAAACTGAAGATATGGATTCGACCAAACCTTTATGTTTCAAACTATTTTATCTATTTTTGCAAAATAAATTCAACTGAACAATGAAAGTAGTAATCAACGACGAATATAAAAATTGCAAGGAGCTCGTGGTCTTCTTGGAAAATTTGGACACTCGCTACCGTCAGAAAGGCAGGACACTGCACCTCGACAGAAACGCTGTGAGAAGTTTTGCCATCACCGAACTTGGCAGAGATGTCGTGATCAAGAGATACAAGAAACCATTGTCTGTGCAACGCGTCGTCTACTCATTTTTCAGGAAAAGCAAAGCTGAGAGAGCTTATTATAATGGTCTTAAACTTCTTGAGTTGGGAATCGACACACCTACTCCAATAGCTTACGTGGAGCAGAAGAAAGCAGGGCTAATGGAATATTGTTATTTCGCTTGTGAGAAGACAACTCATAAAAGTCTGGAGCCACTTATTCTTCAAGACAAACCTCTTGACGATCACTTGGCAATGTCTCTTGCAAGATTCCTGATCGACCTGCATACTAAAGGAATTTTACATAATGATCTTAACGGAGGAAATATCCTTTACTATCAAGACGGAGACACCAACTACCATTTCTCTTTGATCGACAACAACAGAATGGAGTTCACAGACAAAGACATATCATTCCGCGACAGAATGGAAAACATCTGCAAGTTTAGCAGCAAAGACATTTTCGTGCAGGTCGTAGGATGCTATGCGGAAATCTTGGGCATGGATATCCAACTCGCCATAGAGGAGGCTCTCGATGTACGTGAAAAATTCTTTGAGGCAAGAGCGAAAAGAAGAGCTTTTTGGGCAAAATTCAAAAAGGACGGGAAGAAATAAAAATCTTTTTTCGTATCCACCCTATCCTAAAAACAATTATCTTTGCAGAAACTAAAACAGAAGAAGAGGGGTGCTGAGAAGTGTTCGAGGCTGAGATCATACCCTTTAATTGATAACCTGATGCGGGTAATGCCGATGTAGGAACATTCTTCTTGGAATATGTGATGCAATCATATATAGTCGAGATAATGCGACGCGGAGGCAATTCTTCTGCGTCGCAATTTTTTGTTTATGAAGACGATGGTATCGATAGGTGCGTTCGACCCTACAGGAGGTGCTGGTGTTCTTGCCGACATTCGTGTGGCAGGAAGGTTCGGTGTCTACGGAATGTCTGTGCTTACCGCCGCCACGTCGCAGAATCCGAGATCATTCAATGGAGTGGAAGCCGTGAGCGACGAGATGTTTCGCAAACAGATTTCCGATGTGTTCGACCATTACCGTGTGGATGCGATGAAGTGCGGAATGATTGCCACTAAATCTCAATTAAAGATATTGATCGATTTCTTCGACAAAAACACCCCCAAAAACTTGGTGATTGATCCAATTATCAGTGCGACGTTGGGCAACCGCAAATTCGATGATGAGACCATTGATCTCTACCGAACTCTTTGTGGCTATGCCTTGCTCGTCACCCCCAATGTGAAGGAAGCCGAAATAATTAAAGACATAACCCCATCCGCCATTCTAAGCAAAGGTGGCGACGCGGATTCCAACATCTGCGTCGACATACTGAAAATCGGAGACGAAGAGGTCAGGTTCACATCCGAAAGAATCCATACCACCAACACCCATGGCACCGGCTGCACGATGTCTTCGGCAATCGCAAGTTGCCTGGCAAACGGGCACGATCTGAAGACGTCGGTGAAAATAGCTCACGGATATGTCAACCGCGCTATCGCTGGGGCTGTCGGTCTTGACATCACTGAAGGCTACGGACCGTTGAACCATTTTGTAGAAACAAAATAATTCTTGAAATATGAAAATCAAACTGAACGGAGAAGATTTGGAATTAAATGATGGAGCTGTGCTGACAGACATCTGTGCCAAACTCGAAATTGACAGCAAAGGAGTCGCCTTCGCCATCGACTGCGACGTCATTCCTCGTGACGAGTGGGCTTCCACTAAACTTGCTGACGGAACTGAAGTGATGATGATTCGCGCAGCATGCGGAGGATGATGAAGGGTTAAAAATTAAGGGTTAAAAATTAAGAATTAAGAATGTCAAATGTCATGTGCCAAACTTGGAAAGTTGTGGTCATCACTCCTGAGATTCCTTTTTGTGGGGAGACGGAGCAGATAAAAAGAGTGATAGGAAGCGGAGTTTTCCGTCTGCATCTGCGTCACCCTAAGGCTGATGAGCAGACGCTACGACATATTATAGAAGGGTTGACTGCGGATGAGAGGAAAAAGATTGTTCTCCACGACTTCTATAACTTGGTGGACGAATACAATCTCGGCGGCAAACATCTGAACGGACGTCATCCAGAATACACTTCCGTCTGCACATCTCGTTCATGCCATTCTCTCGACGAGGTCGCAGCGTCTACAGACATGGAATATTGCTTCCTGAGTCCAATCTTCGACAGCATAAGCAAAAGCGGTTACGCCTCAAACTTTTCTAACGATGATTTGCTCAAAGCCAAAGAAGACGGAATCATAAACGAAAACGTCATCGCTCTTGGCGGAATCACCGTCGACAAAATCTCACAAGTGAGAGACTACGGATTCGGAGGAGTGGCAATTCTAGGAAGTGCATGGAAAGACGGCATTGCCCAACTTGACATTATAAAACAAATGATGGAATAAATTCGCCACAGGGACACTGAAGTGACAGGATCATTTGGACTCTCCGTGGCATATAAACAATTTAAATTTCGACAAAAGTGAATCTAATGCAGATGCGAGCTTTCTCGCTACAACTTATAACCCATCCAGTAAACGGGAGATCAGAGATCGAAGGAGCAAGACTTGCTCTCGAAGGTGGATGCAAATGGGTGCAGCTACGAATGAAGGAGACTCCCGTGGGAGAGGTGAAGAAAGTGGCACTTGAACTTTTGCCACTATGCAAACAATATGAAGCTGTGATGATCATCGACGATCATGTAGAGCTGGCAAAAGAGGTCGGCGCGGACGGCGTGCATCTTGGGAAAATGGATATGAATCCGAAAGACGCGAGAGCTATACTTGGCGACGGATTCATCATCGGCGGCACATGCAACAGTTTCGACGACATACTAGCCATCAAAGACGACGTCGACTACATAGGCTGCGGGCCATTCCGTTTCACTACAACAAAGAAAAAACTAGCTCCAGTGCTTGGATTGGAGGGATATCAGGAGATTGTGTGGAAATGCAGGGAGCAAGGAATCAACATTCCAATCGTAGCAATTGGAGGAATCACAAAAGATGATGTACGCAAAGTGCTACATAGCGGTCCGAACGGAATAGCTATTTCAGGAGGCATTTTGTCTGCGGCGGATCCAAAGACAGAGACAGAAGAGATTCTGAAAATAATTGAAAAATGTTTTTAACGTTCCTCTTGTAGAGACGCACAGTTGTGCGTCTATTTAGAACACAAACAAAATAGATATGCACGGTAGAGACGCACGGTCGTGCGTCTAATCAAATAAACGTGCGTCTAATCAAATAAAACAGAATAATAAAAAATCAATATAAATGAGCAAACTAGTAATTGCCGGCAGAGAATTCAATTCTCGCCTATTCCTCGGAACAGGAAAATTCAGCAGCAACGATTTGATGAAAGATTCAATCGTCGCATCAGAGACTGAGATGGTGACTGTAGCGATGAAGCGTATATCCCTTGGAGACGCGAATGACGATATGCTAAAACATATTGTAGATAAAAACATACAGTTGCTTCCAAACACAAGTGGTGTGCGCGACGCAAAGGAAGCTGTGTTTGCAGCCAAGATGAGCCGTGAGGCATTTGGCACAAACTGGCTTAAGCTTGAAATCCACCCAGATCCACGTTATCTGTTGCCCGACTCGATCGAAACATTGAAAGCCACAGAAGAATTGGTGAAACTTGGATTCGTGGTATTGCCATATTGCCAGGCAGACCCTGTGCTTTGCAAGAGACTGGAGGAAGCAGGTGCTGCGACAGTCATGCCACTTGCCGCACCAATCGGTTCAAACAAAGGTTTACGCACAGAAGATTTCCTAAAAATCATCATCGAGCAATCAAATGTCCCTGTTGTTGTAGACGCTGGAATCGGAGCACCGAGCCATGCAGCAGCGGCGATGGAGCTTGGAGCCGACGCTTGTCTGGTAAACACAGCAATCGCAGTGGCAGGCGACCCCGTCCGTATGGCAGTAGCATTCCGTGATGCGGTCAAGTGTGGACGAGAGGCATACGAGGCAGGTCTTGGAGCCGTGACAGCAGGAGAAGCCGTCGCAAGCTCACCTCTAACATCATTCTTGGGGTAAAGGACATTAACGTCTGTAAGGGCAGGTTTCAAACCTACCCGTGCAACGACATTCATTGTATTTCCTTGCCCACAACGACATTCTATTGGTTGGTGGCGTAGGGGCAGGTTTCAAACCTGCCCGCAAGGACATTCATTGAATATTCCAGTCCCCAACATTCATTGATTAAAAACAGTACAATATTATGTTACCATACAGAAAAAACATTCGTCTCCAAGGTTACGATTATTCAAACGACGGTTTGTATTTCATAACCATTTGCGTAAACGACAGAAAACCAATGTTTGGAATTGTCAAAGAGTGGGAAATGAATCTAAATGACAATGGTAAAATAGTATTGGATTGTTGGTATGACTTGCCGAATCATTACGACAATATCGTCCTGCACGATTTTTGCATTATGCCAAATCATATACACGGTATAATTCAATTATCAAATGAACGGGCAGGTTTGAAACCTGCCCCTACGACACACCCATTGTCGGAAATTGTCAGAGCATTAAAAACTTTTTCTTCAAGGAAAATCAATGAAAAGAATGGGACTCAAGGATGTCCGCTATGGCAAAGAAACTACTATGAACATATAATCAGATCAGATTCAATGTACACAACTATTTCTGATTATATAAAAGAAAATCCCAAAAGATGGATATACGATCAATTTTATTTTAAGGAAAATACTTAAATATGGCAGATAAAAATAAAAAGATAACACACTACGCTAAGCGTGAGAAATATTACATGCAGGGCGAGATGTTCCCAGATATAAAGGTGGGAATGCAGAAGGTGAATCTGACACCTACAGTGTCGATTGACGACAATGGCAAAAAGACAATGACTGAAAACGCTCCCGTCTTCATCTACGACACATCAGGTCCATTCTCAGATCCTAACATCACCGTCGACCTAAAGAAAGGTATTGAGAGATTCCGTGAAAAATGGATTGTAGGCCGTGGAGACGTGGAGCAATTGCCAGAGATAACATCTGAATACGGAAAGATGCGTCTTGCCGACAAGAGTCTCGACCATCTTCGTTTTGAACATATTGCTCTACCATATCGTGCAAAGAAGGGTGCGAAGATCACTCAGATGGCATACGCAAAAGCAGGCATCATCACTCCTGAGATGGAATACGTTGCCATCCGTGAGAATATGAACTGCAAGGAGCTCGGCATCGACACCTACATCACACCTGAGTTTGTGCGTAAGGAGATAGCAGAAGGACGCGCTGTGCTTCCTGCAAACATCAACCACCCTGAAAGCGAGCCAATGATCATCGGAAGAAACTTTCTTGTGAAGATCAACACCAACATCGGAAATTCAGCGACCACTTCAACAATCGACGAAGAGGTTGAGAAAGCCGTGTGGAGCTGCAAATGGGGAGGCGACACACTAATGGACCTTTCTACAGGGGCCAACATCCACGAGACAAGAGAGTGGATTATCCGCAACTGTCCTGTGCCAGTGGGCACCGTGCCTATCTATCAGGCTCTTGAGAAAGTCGACGGCAAGGTTGAGGATTTGACATGGGAAATATACCGTGACACTCTGATTGAGCAGTGTGAGCAGGGAGTGGACTACTTCACTATCCACGCAGGTATCCGTCGCCACAATGTTCATTTGGCAGACAAAAGACTCTGCGGAATCGTCTCTCGTGGAGGTTCGATCATGAGCAAATGGTGTCTGGTTCACAATCAGGAAAGTTTCCTTTACGAACATTTTGACGACATCTGCGATATTCTAGCCCAGTATGACGTTGCTGTTTCCCTTGGAGACGGTCTGCGCCCAGGCTGTACAGCAGACGCAAACGACGAAGCTCAGTTTGCAGAGCTTGACACTATGGGTGAGCTTGTGCTACGTGCATGGGACAAAAACGTCCAGGCATTTATCGAAGGTCCCGGACATGTGCCAATGCACAAGATAAAAGAGAATATGGAGCGACAGATCACACACTGCCATAATGCACCATTCTACACACTCGGACCACTTGTCACAGATATCGCACCTGCCTACGACCACATCACATCAGCCATCGGAGCCGCTCAAATCGGTTGGCTCGGCACAGCCATGCTTTGCTACGTCACTCCAAAAGAGCATCTTGCATTGCCAAACAAAGACGATGTGCGTGTGGGAGTGATCACATACAAGATCGCGGCTCACGCAGCCGATCTAGCGAAAGGTCATCCGGGAGCAGCAATACGAGACAACGCACTTTCCAAAGCCCGCTTCGAATTCCGCTGGAACGACCAATTCCACTTGTCGCTTGACCCAGAAAAAGCGCGTGAGATATTCGAAGAGGCTCATCATACAGACGGAGAATACTGCACAATGTGCGGTCCGAACTTCTGTGCGATGAGGCTTGGACGTGACGCGCTCAAGATCAAATAATTCATAATGAGGTATAGCCGCTCCTATTGTGCGAGCACAATGCAAGCACATATCAAAAAACGCTCACCCTACGGGTTCGCGGTAGGGACGTGGAGGTTAGGGCGTTCCGCCCTTAACAATCCTCATGTTTGGAATGGTCAACATCATTTAACGAGACACTAATTTATAATTTTGCATTATGCATTACGCATTAAAATACATTCCTGCGCTTATAGTTTCTATAATCTGGGGAACGACATTCGTGATCTCGAAGTCGATTCTTGAGGCAGGTATGTCGCCGTTCCAACTCATCTTTTGCAGGTTTTTGATGGCATACATCGCATTGTGCATCATTTGCCCGAAACCATACAAGATGGAGTTTTCTAAGACGGAATTGAAGATGTTCCTCATCGCATTGTCGGGAGGCAGCCTTTACTTTTTCCTTGAATATAGTGCATTGCGACTCACCGGAGCCACCAATGTCAGCCTGATTTGCGCCACAGTGCCAATTTTTTCAGCTCTGGGATTCATCATCCTCGGAGTGATGAATCTGACAAAGTGGTTTGTATTCGGCAGTCTGATAGCTCTTGCAGGAGTCGCCTGCGTCGTATTCAACGGAGTATTTGTGCTGAGACTAAGTCCGTTGGGTGATTTCATCGCCTTTTTATCGGTAATATCATGGTCAATATATTCAGTTTTATTGGCCATTATGCCCAAAGAAGTGACGGAATTACAGACCACACGAAGATTGTTTTTTTATGGCACCATCACAATTTTTCCATTACTCTTTTTCGATGACAACGCATCGTCGCTTACAGAAATATGGGGAAAATTGGAGTGGACACACATCGTCGGAGCACTCTACCTTGGACTAATAGCAAGTGGAGCCAGTCTGTGGCTTTGGAACTTGTCGTTCAACAAGGTCGGAGCAGCCAACACAAACAATTTTCTGTATCTTCTTCCAATAATTTCAGCAGTGGCAGCAGCCATTTTCTTCACCCATGAGATCACAGGTTGGGTGGTGGCAGGCACACTACTGATATTTTTCGGTTTAATAATAGCTAACAATAAACAAAACAAATAAACAAGGTATGTTTTCAGATGAATTAGAGAAGATTTCGTGGGATGAGACTACGAAATCCATCTATGCAAAGACAGACGCAGATGTGCGTCGAGCCTTGGCCAAAGACAGACTAACTGTAGATGATTTCATGGCTCTTATCTCGCCAGCTGCCGAACCATATTTGGAGCAGATGGCACTGAAGAGCCGACAAATCACACTCGAACGTTTCGGCAAGACAATATCAATGTTCATCCCATTGTATCTTACAAACTCATGCACCAATTCATGCGTCTACTGCGGATTTCACATCCAGAATCCGATGGCACGCACGATTCTCACAATGGAAGAGATAGAAAATGAGTTTAAAGCAATCAAGAAGCTTGCCCCATTCGAGAATATTCTGATGGTGACGGGAGAGAACCCGGCAAAGGCTGGCGTCGCCTACCTTGCAAATGCCATCGACATAGCCAAGAAATATTTTGCCAACATCAAAATTGAGGTCATGCCACTTGCAACAGAAGAATATGCTGAGCTATGCGACCATGGTTTGAGCGGAGTCATCTGTTTTCAGGAGACATACAACAAGGCAAGATACAACGTTTACCACCCACGTGGAATGAAGTCGAAATTTGAGTGGCGACTGAATGGATTCGACCGTATGGCTCAGGCAGGAGTGCACTCCATCGGCATGGGAGTGTTGGTAGGTCTTGAAGATTGGCGTACGGATATGACAATGATGGCATACCATGTCCGCTACTTGGAGAAAAACTACTGGAAGACAAAATACAGTGTCAATTTTCCGCGTATGCGTGTGGCAGAAAACGGAGGATTCCAGCCCAACGTCATCATGAGCGACAAAGAGCTTGCCCAACTGACATTCGCATTCCGCATCTTCGACCACGATATCGACATCAGCTACTCGACACGTGAGCCAGCCAATATCCGCGACAACATGGCGACTCTGGGAGTGACAACAATGTCTGCAGAGAGCAAAACCGAGCCAGGCGGCTATTTCTCTTATCCACAGGCACTTGAGCAATTCCATGTCTCAGACGAGCGAACTGCGGTGGAGGTGATGGAAGCATTGAAGAAAATGGGAAGAGAACCTGTTTGGAAAGATTGGGATCAGGTGTTGCAATAATTCATAATGCATAATTCGTAATTGTTGGAAAATCTCAATTCTTCACTATAAAAAATCGTGTGTGTCATTAGATGCACACGATTTTTGTGTAAGAACAAATCATTCTAATTTCAGCCCAAGAATCAAGCAAAACGTACAATTATTAGGAATCAAACAATATTTGTTTTACATTTGTGGAGTGCGATATATGTTTTGACTCGTACCGACAATAACAACAACACAAAAATTTCATTATGAATACAACTAAAATCCTAATTGCATCGTTGCTTTTTTTAGGCTGTTTGACAGCAAATGCAAAAAAATCCGGGCTGAGTGATTTCGAAAAGGATGAGATGCGGAAAGCCATATCCTATTACGACAACAACAAGCCCGACATTGCCATCGAAATATACAACAATCTGCTTGCCGACAACCCTAAAAGCTATATAATAAACTACGAATTGGCATTGGCCAAAGTAGCAAAAGGAGAATATGCAGAAGCCCTAAAAATCACACAGAAGATAAAACGCAATTCCGACGTTGAAGACAAACTCTTCCAACTACAGGGAAATGTGTATGATTTTATGGGAGAACGCAAGAAAGCTGTGGCGAGCTACAATAAGGGTCTGAAAAAATTTCCCAAATCAGGTTGCCTTTATATGGAGAAAGGAAACATTATACTGATGGAAGATGATCCGAACGGAGCTATAAACTTATATGAAAAGGCGATGGAAGTAGAGCCGGCATACTCATCTCCATACTACCGTGCAAGTGCACTATTTCTAGGATCCACAGAACCTATTTGGGGGCTAATCTATGGAGAAACATTCCTTCTATTGGAAAAAGGACAAAGAAATGTCGCCATACAGGATGCAATGGTAAAACGTCTTGGGCAGGCAATTAAACTGGAAAATGACACCCTCCATGTGTCACTTACCCAACAAAACACAGTCAACATAAAGGGACTGAACCTTATCATTCCGTTCGAAATGCTTTACGAATTGGAAATTCTTAAATCATCCGCTGTTGACAAATTAAAATCTGAAAAAAGAGATACTATTACGATATCTGATTTCATAGAGATCCGTAAAGTAGCTGCAAACGCATACAAAGATTGGGAAAACAGATATCCGAACTATTTGTTTGAATACCAGAAGAAAGTGATCGACGCTGGTTACTTCGAAGCTTACACAATGGATCTGTTCAAAGATGTCTATGCCGACGAGTACAAAACATACGTCGCCAATGAAGAGAATCAGAAAACTCTCGATGCGTACAAAGCTTGGATGAGAAAAAATCCGTTTGAACCAAATGAAAATAGACTAATAATAAGAAAGGGACCACAATGAAAAAAGTTTTTTCACTCCTAATCACGGCGTTTATAGCTGTTGCCAGTTTCGCCAAACCAGACTTCACAATTCCGCAAATTGAGAAGTATGCAAATGCAGACGAATGTCGCAAAGACAATGACATTGCGTTGAAGACGGCAAATTTTTACTTGGATGCCGAACTTCCAGCCGACATCTATGAATCGAGATTAGCAGCAAAATACATGTTTGTTTGGGTAGAAGCGTCTGATGAAATTTTGTTCACTGTCAGTCATGAAATAAGTCCATTTATGCATTGCCAAGATAAAGACATATCTATTCAACTTATGGGGGCATATATGGCAGGTTGCATTATTTACTGTTTAGAAAACAAACAGAAAGACCACAACTTCGACATGCACTACTTCGCACTCAGCAATATGATGACCTACTATGAAAAGAACAGGTCTATTACAGGATCCGACAAAGAGATGGACAAATTGCTTAAAGAATTAAAAAGCAGCAAGTTCAAAGCTAAAGAAGAGAAAAAGTTCAAATAAAAAAATGTAGGGGGGAAGGAAGCCCCTTCAAGACAAAGAAATATGCTGTAAGCAAAGAGGGTGTATCAAAATGTAAAATCAAGTTTTTCGAACTTACATTTTGTCACTTTTTATATGAACAAAGCCGTTTCAGAGCTTAAAAATTACAGTTAAGTCTCTGAAACGGCTATATTTTTGGAGAATTTAAAAATCAACTTACATTTTGATAGTTTGATTTTTGATAAATTGAGTTTTGATACACCCTCTTTTTTTCAAATAGATCACAATGGATTAAGCAAGCATAGCGTTAAGTTCATCATCTGAAATTTTAAGACGTTTGGCAATCTCAGAAATAGAAAGCCCGCTTTCAATAAGAATTTTGATTGTCGAAACCATACCCTCTTTCTTTCCTTTCTCCATACCTTTTTCCATACCTTTCTCCATACCAAGTTCAAAACCACGGGCCTCCATGTCTATCTCATCTTCAAGATATTTCATGCTGGCTTCATAGCGTAGATACTCTTCATCGGAAAGAGCGGCAACTTTAGCTTTTTCAAGCAGTCGCAGCAACCCTTCGTCGGCACGATCGTATACTGATTTGTCGATTCTATCCATACGTCCTAAGTTTTTGAAACTGTTTATCCATATACTTTTTGTTGTAATGTCGTTGACATCCAACTTAAATTTCGGTAAAGATATAAAATATTTTCGATGTCTGTCCCAAAATATTTCCTCAGTATCGAGATCGCACTCTGCTGTGCGTGTGATCACCTTGTCGAGTCCAGCCAACCCGTCGGCCAGAATAAAGATTCCGATGATCTTGGAAATGTCTTGCTTCATATCTTTCCATACCAATCCTCTTTCAATCTTCCTGTGCATAAGATTGTAGATGTAGTAGTTCGCGCGTGTCTTGAAAAATTTTTGGTACGAATTCTGCATCTCTACCAGAATCATATCTCCCTTTTCTGTGGTGCAGAGCATGTCGAATATTACTCCACGACGATTCTTAGCACTACGCGGCTCCTCCACATTTTCAAATTGTACACCTATGATTGTGTCTTCGTCGCCATCCAAAATGGCATTTAGAAAAGACCTCATGATGATCGGGTCCGACATACAATACTTAAACCCAAAATCACATCGCAAATCAATGTATTTTCCCATTGTTACTTTTTTTATGAAATTTGTACTGTTTTGTCAATCCATACAGACCAAACAAAACTATTATCTTTACAAAGATACAATTATTTTTTTCAAACGCACGAACAACAGCATAATTTATCACACAACCCAAAAATCGTCATACGAAAAAATAGAAAATACGTAGCTTCTGTCTTTTGTGTAAAATCAACATCAAAAGAGTGTTTTTTTAGAAAATATCCGTAATTTTGTCATTGAGAGACGGAATTGCAACGTCTACTGACAATAACAAAAAAAGGAATACTATGTATACATATAAACACCCCCACCCTGCGGTCACTGCGGACGCTGTAGTTTTTGGATTCGACGGCAAATCACTTAATCTGTTGCTAATCAACAGAGGTATTGAACCATACAAAGGATCTTGGGCTCTGCCAGGCGGTTTCATCAACATGAATGAGACAGCTGAGGAT
This sequence comes from Bacteroidales bacterium UBA3844, assembly GCA_002392915.1. Lineage (GTDB taxonomy): Bacteria > Bacteroidota > Bacteroidia > Bacteroidales > Paludibacteraceae > UBA1723. Next base: position 120,815 of record DGHQ01000023.1, read on the forward strand.
GGTGCGTTGCGTGAGCTTAAAGAGGAGACGGGAGTGGAAGATATTTATCTAGAGCAATTCCACTCGTTTACAGCAGTGGATCGTGACCCACGTGAGCGAGTGATGACAATTGCTTTCCTTGCTTTTATACGTCAGGACGATTATTCAGTCGTAGCTGGCGACGATGCGGCAAAAGCACAATGGTATCCTGTGAACCAATTGCCGGAACTTGCATTCGACCATGAGGAGATCATTAAAATGGCATTAGACAAGCTACGTTGGAAGATTATATATGAGCCTCTTGTGTTCCATCTTCTAAACGAAACATTCACAATGACACAGTTGCAGACTATCTACGAGGCTGTCATTGGCAAAGAGTTGGACCGTCGCAATTTCAATAAGAAAATGCTTCAGCTTGGTTATGTTGTGCCGACGGAGGAGCGTGTACAAGGAGTGGGACGCCCAGGAACTCTCTATATGTTCGACGAAGAGAAATACAGAGAGCAGATCAACAACAGAAACGTCTTTTGAAAACAAACATTCAAAACGTCCATACTTATTTTGGTGACGTATGGAAAACAAAAACCGAGCTGATTCACACTGAATAGCTCGGTTTATTTTTATCGTTATTCTGATTTATTTCATCACCAAAGGCTGACCTGTAGCCTCGACGACGCTCCACCAGAACTCGCCTTCAAGATTGACCTTCTTACGCTGTGCTGTGGCAGCTTCGATAGGCAACAATGTGAATGATCCATTCCAGTAACCTACGACAAAATCAGTACGACCAGCCATAGCTGCGTGAACAGCATTGTGAGTCAACTGCTCGCAGAACTTACTGTCGTTGGCATTTGCAGGAATGCTGCGGATGATATAACTTGGGTCGATATACTTCACACAGATAGGAATATTCTTCTTATTGAAATACTCTGTGATCTGGTTTTTCATAAAGACTCCTATATCCTCGTGCAGGATATTGCCTGAAGCATCCTTCTTACGTTCACCCTGGAAGAACTGTTGACCGGCGCCTTCAGCCACGACAACAACAGCATGTTTCTTACGTTCCAAACGTTTTTCCAAAAGATTCAAGAATCCGTTTTGTGTCTCAGGATTGTCCAAGTCGAAATCCATCTCAGGAATCAGACAGAAATTCACGTCAGGCACAGCCAAAGCCACGTTAGCTGCGATGAAACCAGAGTCGCGGCCCATCAGTTTCACCAATGCCACACCGTTGATAGCACCCTTAGCCTCATAGTGGGCGTTTAGGATGATGCTTTGAGCGGCAGTGAAAGCAGACTCGAATCCAAAAGACTTCTCAATCAAGTTGATATCGTTATCAATAGTCTTAGGGACACCAGCCACAGCGATCTTCAAACCACGTTTCTCAATCTCCTTATAGATACCGTGAGCTCCCTTTAGAGTACCGTCGCCACCGACACAGAACAAAATATTGATGTTGTTTCTTTCCAAAGTGTCGACGATTATCTCATAAGGTTGTTGTCCACGGGAAGAAGCCAACATACTACCACCATCCTTGTGGATATCATCCACCAAATCTGGATTCAAATCAACAAATGGAATCTGAAGATCCGGATTCAAACCAGCGTAACCATATTGAACACCGACGATATTAGTCACACCATAACGGTTGTAGAGATGTGTCACCAAACCACGGATCACATTGTTCAATCCAGGGCACAAGCCACCACAAGTCACGATTGCGACCTTCGTCTTCGCAGGCTCGAAATATATCAATTCCTTCGGACCTGGTTTTTCGAAAGAGACCAGATCTTCGCCATTCTTAACGGAATTCATCACCTCACGAAGAGAAGAAGAGTAAAGCACACGCTCACCATCCTCAACGAAATCATATATACCGTCGCCCTTAACTTTCGACAAATGAAGAGGAGTCTTAATCCTGCACTCTCCTAATGTTTTTACAGTGAAATCCATATCCATAGATCAATCAGCTTTAGTTTTCTACAAATTTAGTTTTTTTCGCTATTGGATGAGCAAAGATGAGCAGGAAAATTTATTTTCGATGAACATACAGACAGAATGTTGACAAAAAAGGTTGTGATAGCATAGCCACCGCAACCTTTTTGCTTATAAGACAAAACTATCTTCTTTTTTTCTTATCTCTTAGAACTGCCTCGATTACAATTGGGTCTGTCTTCTTTGCAGGACAAACCCATTCTGTAGATATTGCTCGAATATAATAAACATATTGTTTATCAGTCATCACCTTTTTATCCTCATAAATTCGATCAGTAGGTTCTACTGATGCAATAGGATAAAACGAACCATTATTCTCCTGTCTGTAAACTACATATCTATTGATCTTAGGTGCATTTTTCGAGTCCTCCCACATCAATTCAATCTTACGGATTTCATCATTGTTATATATTTTATGTGTAACAACACCTACACATTGACGAACACCATCAATTTTTATCTTTTCAGAATTAGAAGATGTGACATTACCAACTTGATCATATACATTCATGAAATACTGTACAAAAGAACCTGGTTCAAACATCTCCTTATCTTCATACTTAGTTGGCATTGTTTTCCTTCCAACGACATAAGTTTTCAATGTATCAATTTTTCCATCATCAACACATCTCATAAGCATTGCTGATGCCAAATCCACACTTGGAGAATTCTGCCATGAGACTAGTATTTTTCCATCTTTCTGAGTCAGGAAATCAAAAGTAGCTCTAACAGGAGGAATTGTATCTGGCTTCAACAATTTCACTGCAGGCGACAATGGAGAAGGATTGAAATTCAAGTCCTTAGCTAAAACCTTGTAATAGATTTCGTTAGTCAATGTATTCAACGGAATGGAATATTTAACGATGGTATCAAAATATAGAGTATCCATCACATTGAAATAATCATCGTTATCACCAGAATTTGAGAAGAACAACTGGTAACCTCTTAAATCTTGCTCTTTATTCTTATTCCAACAAACAGTTACAAGACCTGTAGAATCAATCGTCGCCTTCAATCCCGTTGGTGAAGCGGGAGGTATACTATCGTGATATGCATCCATGTATCGTTTAGAGCGCTTCAATTGTGACTTCTTCAGACCGAACACATCTATAGCATAATAATAAGTTTTTTCAGGAATTTCGTTAATTCTAAAACTCCTTTGATTAGGAGATAACATCACTTCGCCTACATAATCAAAATCTACAAAATTTGGAGTACGGCTAATCTTGAATCCCTTAATTTTTGATTCATATTTTTTATCCATAGACCACTTAATCTCTTTGTATTTCTTTTTTGCATTAGTGATAATTGTGTCGATCTTAACATTAATCTTGTTAAAATTATAAACAGCCTCAGCTCCTATAATTTTTGTATAAGGACCGGTAAAACCAAATGCTGAATATCCAGCTACACGATAATAGAATCTTTCTTCGTCATTCGGGAAAGAATCTCTAAAAAGGACAATGTCAGATAACGATTCATCAGCATAGGCCTGAATAATAGGGCGTGGAGTGATAACCTCAAAGTGTACACTATCCTTACTTCTCTCCACAATGTATGCAGAATAAAATCCATCAGCAGCAGTAGCTGACCATTTCATTTGAGCGTCTTTCTCTGTCGGAGTGAGTGCGAAATCCTTCAATGGAGGCAAGATGCTTTTTGTCGGCATGTGTACGTCTACAATTCTGACTGACACATTCCGTTTAGATGCCTCATCCGCCCATATCACACGATATTGATATGAAGCATTCTTGTCGACATTTTTGTCGACATAGTGTAATGCTGCCGCCTTTGCTACAGGCAACGAAATATCAGTGACAGCTAAAGACATGACGAACATCATCTGTTCTCCAAAGTCTTTTTTATTGTCCTTCGATTCAAAGACAGCTCTTGTAGTATCTTTTTGAAGTGTATCCTTGCCGTTATACTCTTTACTTATTGTTCCATAAAAACATTCTCTCAGCAATAGAATATCATCAGGAACATTGCGTAACTTAGACATCTCTTCATCCGACATTGGCTTTAACACACCTGATATTGAATGCCACTCTTTTTCTGTAACATTTTTTCTCTGCACTATATAACCTCTGTCCACACTACTTTTCAATCCGGCCATTGAAATTGGAGCCCATCTTAACGACACAGAATCTCCATGGTTAAAATAAGCCAACTCAATCTCATTATTTGTGGCACCATTTGCTATTGCTGACATCAGCAATAGCATAAGTGCTGTAATCCAACCTTTCTTTATCGAATTGCAAAACATATAACTTCTCATTTATCTGTTTATCATCTAATTTTTTTTCGTTGCCGCTGAATTCGACGGAGGGAAAAGCACTCGTTCCCACTTACAAGACTCTCCAGCGTCAAACCATGCATCAGCGTCACCCTTGATCAAACCATGTAGCAAACGGAATCGGAATCCGAACTCACCAGCGATATGGTATGGTTTAGGGAATTCAGCCTGAAGAGATGCTCCAGCCTGGATATCCAAGAACTCATGGTGTTTATCTCTAAACGAAATACCAGCACCCAACGCTAAATATACGTATGTTCTTCCAGATCCACGGAAATCACTGCCTCCACACATGAAACTATCACGTCTTACGATCAATGCATCAGTACCACCCTTCAACTTAACATCGGCATAAATAAATTTATCCGGTCCACAATCAATGTCTACTGAAGCTCCAAATGCAAATCCACTACCATTCTTCAACAAATCAACATTTTCTGGATTTGCCGCTTCCGACTTAACAACACCGAACAGACTAGTCAATGCTGGATTCAATGGAGGCAATTGAGAAGGAACCTCTCCCAACATGAAGTAACAGTTAACCTTAGCTATCTTAGCAAACTTCAATTCTACAGGAACTTCATTTGTTCCGATATGTAGATGCCACTTCTTTGGCTCTGTATGCAATTCAAACGGCACAATACCTGTCAAGACTTTAGCTGTGAACGCAATCTGGGCATTCATATCAAATATGTGCTCTATGAAATTGTATTCACTACGCAATGCTCCCTTGATATATGCATTCTTCGGATCATCAGACATTGCACTGACTGTACCATCCAATGTGATATTATTCAAACCGCCATCTGTGTTGAACTGCATTCCAAGGAATACACTTGCATTAACCAATTTTGGATTACCTACATAAACACCTATACCACCTTCAAATCCAAACTTGACATTAGGATCAGGGAAATAATTTGTTGTGACACCAGTGGTTTGGAGATCCTTAGTGAAATTCATCTTAGAATAAGCAGCGAAACTAACTGATCTCAAGAATACTCCTGGAGGGAACACCAATATACCTGGAGGGAACTTATCCACAGAAGCTCGTGCATACCAATAGCGATACTTCAAACGTTCTGTTCCTGAAGCAATCTCTTTATCAATTTTACCAAATCTGGCCTCTGCCGACACACCAAGACTGATAGGAACAATCTCGAATCCGATCAATCCATGGAATCCCTTTCCATAGACCTCATCGTCTCTATATATACCAATTCTTCCGTTCAACTTAAATGCAGAGTAATCTATCTTGATCCTTATGGAGTCGATTTGAAGATCCTTGGCTTTCCACTTTCCTTCAGCATCAGGATTGTCGGCCTCTTTCTGCATAGTCATTGTGAATCCTGCAGTCACAGAAGCTCCTTCTTTATCTTTTTCCTCTTCTTTGTTGTCGGCCTTCTTCTTTTCGATCAACTCCAATTTGACGCCGGCACCCATCGAAATTAGTTTCTGCTCACCGTCATATCCAAATTTCAAATCCATCAAAGCAAAAGACAGACCTCCTAAATGGAAAGGCTCCATACTCTTAAGAGCAAAATTACCTCCATTGAAATGTGGACTATTGGTAGAGAATCTCATATTCTCAAACGTCAATCCCTCCATCTTCAACACTGATGTTTCAAGGTCAATTCCTCCAGTCAGATTGAAAGTGAAACCTTTCTTTTCTGGAGTCGTCGCTGTTGCAGGAGTCTTATCGTATGAGATGTATGTTCCTGCTCCGATTGTCACAGTCGCCTTATCTTTAAGGAACGGCAAATTATATTGTGCATCTTTAGCCATAGATGCCTTTATGTTCATGCCCAATTCGTCATTTTGTGAGTAGAATTTACCTTCCAATTTCACACATAAAGACTGTTCATTTTTATCCTTCAAAGGTTTGACTGTAACATCTCCTTCGATACCTCCACCAACAATTTTACTAGAAGCTACACCTAATGACAGTTTAGTCAAAGACACTCCTAAGACACTATTATCAATAAGGTTATTCTCCTCAACTGAATTATTGCCTTTATTGGCAGTTTCTGAGGAAGCCCCTTCCGACTTGCCTGCGTCAGCTGTAGTCCCATTTGTAGTGTTATCCTTATTAACGACAGCATTATCATTTTCTTTCTGCTTATTTTTATCATAATTTACAGAAAACCAGCCCGATACTCCAGTCTCATCAATCAACATTGTTTTGACTTCTGCCGAAGAGAAAGGAAGATCAGGGAATTGCTGCTTTAGGTCTACCTTTAAAGCATTCATAGCAAAACCTGTCCAAGTCTCAGGGTTGTCTGGCATTGGAGGTGTGTAACATGAAGGGAATTCAAATCCGGCAGCATTACGGACAGAAGACAAGTCTGCCGTTAATCCATGAACTTCATAAATAATATCACCTGTACATTTAACTTTGAATGGCTTCTCAAATCCAGCTACGATGATAATATCAGAGAGGTTGGAAATTTCAACATCAAACTCTGCGGCCACTAGATCTTCCGCTTTTTCTTCAGGAGTCTTTTTACCAGAATCATCAGCATCACTTTTTGAGGCATCTGCAGTTGTTGATGGCGTATCTGTTTTTGCAGGATCATTTTGTTTTTGAGACTTTGTTGCCGGATAAATCACATCACTGCTGAATTCAAACTTACCTTTAAGACGCATGTGTTTGAATCCATCACAATCAATCTCCATATAACTCTCCTTGCTGACACACATATAACACTTACCTTCACACAACTCATATCGTGCGAATTCAAGTTTCTTATTATCTGGCACATCCAAGAAGATCTTAGAAGACCCTTTTCCTCTAAGCACAATATCTTCACCTCTGAAGACAATCTGGCTCACACCGTTTTTTCCCTTACTTACAGAGAAAGGCAGTGTGAAGGCAGCACGAAGATTCATGGACACATTGCTGACATTGTCGACATCTCTCTTATAAGCAACGTTATCCAATGCGAACTCCAAACCAACACCACCAGCGAAATCATAAGAGAGTCCGATAGGTGTATTGTGAGGTTCCAGCAAATCCATCATATCGCCAAAACCATCCAACATCTTTGTCGGTTTGCCAGCCCCAGCAGCATCCCCACTCGGATTAGCGTCTCCAGCATAAACCAAAATAGAACAAGCTGCCATTATTCCCAACAGGAAATATCGAAGCATTTTTGTTGTCAAATTCTTTATCATAACAAATTATCATTTCGAATTAAATCTAATTCAAAAGTCAATTATCAAAACATCACACAATTGATTCTACAGAGGGAAGCACATTGTAACCATATTCCTTCGAAATAGTATCAATAAAGTTTCGGACGACACTATCTTGTTGATAGGTTTTATCACAAGTCCTAATTTTTTCAGACAACATATCAACGTTAATTTCAAGAATCAAATCATGAAACAGAGTTGTATGTCTAAAAAACTCACTTATATAAGACACAACTAACCATGCATCAAGTAAAGTAGAAATTTCAAGTTTAGACAAAGCATCATTTATCTCCTGATTTGTTATATATCCTTCTGTCATTATTGCATCTAAAAACATAAGGACAATTCCCGCATCAGTAATGTCATCAGCTGGAGATTGAGTATAACCTCCCTGTTTTAGAACTCTACCTGCAACAAAATCATTTAATCCGCCATTTTTTATTATTGACACTATTTCTTCGTAGTCATTAAATGACTTCCATTCTGACAATCTTTCTTTATTCATAATCTTTATTTTTCAAAAACAAAAAGTTCTTCAGTTTCTCTTGAATAAGCATATACTTTATCATCTATAACGATTGATCTGATAATCTGGAACACACCGTTTTTTCCCTTACTTACAGAGAAAGGCAGTGTGAAGGCAGCACGAAGATTCATGGACACATTGCTGACATTGTCGACATCTCTCTTATAAGCAACGTTATCCAATGCGAACTCCAAACCAACACCACCAGCGAAATCATAAGAGAGTCCGATAGGTGTATTGTGAGGCTCTAGCAAATCCAACATATTGTCAAAGCCATCCAACATCTTTGTTGGTTTGCCAGCCCCAGCAGCATCCCCACTCGGATTAGCATCTCCGGCATAAACCAAAATAGAACAAGCTACCATTATCCCCAATAGGAAACATCAAAGCATTTTTGTTGTCAAATTCCTTATCATAACAAATTATCATTTCGAATTAAATCTAATTCAAAAGTCAATAATCAAAATATCACACAATTGATTCTACAGAGGGAATCACATTGTAACCATATTCCTTCGAAATAGTCTCAATAAAGTTTCGGACGACACTATCTTGTTGATAGGTTTTATCACAAGTCCTAATTTTTTCAGACAACATATCAACGTTAATTTCAAGAATCAAATCATGAAACAGAGTTGTAAGTCTAAAAGACTCACTTATATAAGACACAACTAACCATGCATCAAGTAAAGTACAAATTTCAAGCTTAGACAAAGCATCATTTATCTCCTGATTTGTCAAATATCCTTCTGTCATTATTGCATCTAAAAACATAAGTACAATTCCCGCATCAGTAATGTCATCAGCTGGAGATTGAGTATAACCTCCCTGTTTTAGAACTCTACCTGCAACAAAATCATTTAATCCGCCATTTTTTATTATTGACACTATTTCTTCGTAGTCATTAAATGACTTCCATTCTGACAATCTTTCTTTATTCATAATCTTTATTTTTCAAAAACAAAAAGTTCTTCAGTTTCTCTTGAATAAGCATATACTTTATCACCTATAATGATGAATCAAAAAAATATGAGATACTCCACTCACATTTTTTCACAAACGAGTTCCCGTTGAACATAAAGATGGAAAGCACACCGCTTTTGAAAACACACATTCATTTTCATTGTGTGAATACGATTTTTCTCCTATCGTCAATACACCATCAACGACAGTAACTTCATTGTTTCGGTATATACAAAAATCAGATACCTTATTTTTTTTAATTAATAGTTTCATTCTTAATAGACCTTAAATATTTCCTCAATTCTCGGAGTTAAAAACAAATTTATAAAATTTTCTTTTCATCCTCTACATTTCCATTTTTTTTGACAATACTAGACACATCCCAATTTCTAAGTTCATTTTGGATAGCATCAGTAACTATACCTTGAGTCGTCTTTTGTCCATCAAAAATCCATTGAATCTGACTTAGATCACTTTTTAGTAAGTGGATCAATGACAACAGATGAATGTTTTTCCAGATTTGCATCCCATTTGAAATTATCTACAATTGCTTCATTATAACCCGGAATAACTTTACCAGTTGCAGGATCAACACTTCCAGGCAAATGACCTCCAGTAATCCAGAGATTTGGATCAGCACCGGCCTCCGAGCCTCGTGCCATACGTAGATTACTAAGCTCAGATTTTTCAAATTCAAATAACAAGAATTGTTCCCCATCCTTTAATCTTTTCTTCCACATTCCTTCAGGAATTCCCAATTCTTTTTCAAAAACAGAAATGTCCCCATTTGCCTTCTTCATAAGAGCCCTTGCCTCTGACTTAGTCAAGACAAACAATCCATCCGCTCTTCCCAGAGTTCCATATTGTTTTGCTCCTGTAAATGTAAAACATGCAGCTCCATCATCAAACTTAGCTAAATGTTTAGCAACATATGCGTCTCCATAGATAACCTTAGGATCAAGCATCAGGTCTAATTTTCCTTGCTTTTTATATGCTAATGTCTGAAGTGCCTTTATATTTTGTCTAACCTCATCTATAGCATTCAAATTGTTCAACTTCTGCCATGCCTCGACAAGATTTTCATTATTCATCAACATTTCCAAATCGGATGCGGATGAGAATCTATACTCATTTGCAAATTTTTGTACGTCACTTCCAAGTTTGCTTGAATACTTAGCAGAAATTGGATCAATGACAACAGATAAATTTTTTTCCAAATTTGCATCCCATTTGAAATTATCAACAACTGCTTCACTATAACCCGGAATAACTTTACCAGTTGCAGGATCAACACTTCCAGGCAAATGGCCTCCAGTAATCCAAAGATTTGGATCTGCACCAGCCTCCGAGCCTCGTGGCATACGTAGATTACTAAGCTCAGATTTTTCAAATTCAAATAACAAGAATTGTTGTCCATCAGTTAATCTTTTCTTCCACATTCCTTCAGGAATTCCCAATTCTTTTTCTAAAACAGAAATATCCCCATTTGCCTTCTTTATAAGAGCCCTTGCCTCTGACTTAGTCATGACAAACAATCCATCCGCTCTTCCCAGAGTTCCATATTGTTTTGCTCCTGTAAATGTAAAACATGCAGCGCCATCATCAAACTTAGCTAAATGTTTAGCAACATACGCGTCTCCATAGATAACCTTAGGATCAAGCATCAGGTCTAATTTTCCTTGCTTTTTATATGCTAATGTCTGAAGTGCCTTTATATTTTGTCTAACCTCATCTATAGCATTCAAATTGTTCAACTTCTGCCATGCCTCGACAAGATTTTCATTATTCATCAACATTTCCAAATCGGATGCGGATGAGAATCTATACTCATTTGCAAATTTTTGTACATCACTTCCAAGTTTGCTTGAATACTTAGCAGAAATTGGATCAATGACAACAGATAAATTTTTTTCCAAATTTGCATCCCATTTGAAATTATCAACAACTGCTTCACTATAACCCGGAATAACTTTACCAGTTGCAGGATCAACACTTCCAGGCAAATGACCTCCAGGAATCCAGAGATTTGGATCTGCACCAGCCTCCGAGCCTCGTGGCATACGTAGATTACTAAGCTCAGATTTTTCAAATTCAAACAACAAGAATTGTTGCCCATCAGTTAATCTTTTCTTCCACATTCCTTCAGGAATTCCCAATTCTTTTTCTAAAACAGAAATATCCCCATTTGCCTTCTTAATAAGAGCCCTTGCTTCTGACTTAGTCATGACAAACAATCCATCCGCTCTTCCCAAAGTTCCATATTGTTTTGCTCCTGTAAATGTAAAACAAGCTGCACCATCATTAAATTTAGCTAAATGATTAGTCACATATGCTTCTCCATAAATTTTCTTAGGATCTAGGATTTTGTTTAGTGTTCCTTGCTTTTTATATGCTAATGTTTGAAGTGCCTTTATATTCTGTCTGACCTCATCTATAGCATTCAAGTTTCTCAACTTCTGCCAAGATTCTATTGTTTCTTCATTTAATAATTTAACAATATCATCAGATGCATTTTGGAAATCCCTAATAAATACACCTAGATCATCTCCTAGTTTAGTCGAAAAACTATTAGCACATTCAACTAAATATTTTGACTTAAGCAAACACGCTCCATCTCTTGATATCACCAAATAACCTACATTATTATCAATAGATTTGACAGTATATTTAGAAGATGCGACAACAACTCTAGACCAATCAGAAGGAGCATTTGAGATTTTTAATCCCTCTTTTGAAAATTTCAATATTTCTTTTTCTAACAGACTACTAAAAGCAAAAGCTTTTGCATTTTCAGAAACTTTTATACCTAATTCATCTGCTTTAAGAATGACATTGGCATAAACATCGTAACAGAATGCCTTTCCGTCATTTCCTAATTTAACTGCAATTGTTGGAATTTCTTTAACAAACTTAACTCCAGTAGCTCTCAATGCTTTAAGAGTAGGAGGTATTGATTTTATAGCTACAGGAATACTTTTTGCTGATGCAGTCAAAACTTCTACAACATCTTTTCCAGCTGCAATTGCCTTAAATTCTCCTATACCAACAAAAAAAGAAGCAATAAATATAACATCATAACCAACAGCATAATGAGCCTTATACATATCTACATTCACACCATCAGGTGTTGTATATACACCTATATGACCCTTTAATGCATCTGTAATAGAAGGTAGTGAACTTAACTTAAAGTCAGATAATTTAATTAAAAAGTTTTTGAGATTTTCAGCCACATCTGCATCAGTAGCTTCTGCAGCAAGTTCACCAAAGCCAACCAATTGATCAACTATAGAATTCCAAGCCCCACAAATTAATGCGAACTTGCAAAGAGGTGAGGCTACTCCATCCATAATTGGTTTTACCCATTCTCCTCCACCTACTTGAGTTGTAAAATAATCAACTATATACTTGCTGGTTAAATCTAAATCCTTAAACTTATAGTCGACTCTATTTGCATTCCATACATTTTCAGGAATCTCCAATTGTTTCATCAAACAAACCAACAATCGAAGTTCAACACTACCTGCTAAATTATGTAAGTCAGCCAAAACTGCCTCTGCTTTTTCAAATATATTGGCATCAGAAGAGACCTCTTTTATATGAGAGAACAAATGTATTTGAGATATGCACTCAAACAAATCATTGTCCTTTCTTATATCCTCAGTCAAGTAAAATAAAGTACCAAAAGCAGCAGGATCGTCAAAATCAACAACTATTGAATATAATAAAGACTCAGGACCTAAATCCTTGCTAAGGGAATTCAATTTAGCTATTAATTCCAAATAGCCATAATTCAATAATTCATGAAATTTGATTTTCTCTGTGAAAATGTCATCGGTATTATCAATGCCATTTATCAAGACATTATTGAAATGGCTTAATTCATCAGATAATTTCTTCTGATCCTCAACAGAAATTGTAATTCCTGATTTATTATAATGATCTATAATAAACTTAAAAAACTCTTTTTTCCTTCCTGCCAAACAATTAAGATAATTCTCAACAGTTCTGACGTATGAAGATGTAAATGTATTATTTTTTGCACTTTCGTATCGTGGTTCTATATCATTTTTAATACTCAAACCACTAACATAACTAAATTTATATACATCAACCGCAGGACATGTTCTAGCTACTGCAAAATAATACTCTCCATTTACATTCAATTTCTTTGTAATTTGGTATTTTTGCTTTCCTTTTATCCTGTAAGAATCACCAACTTTTTCAGCATCTTTATAGAATCCCTTGAATATATGTTTATTATCAACATCTTCAAACAAAGCAATCCATCTTTCTCCATCAATAGTAAATGAATGTAAATATGAATTACAGAATCCTAAATCAACAGCATTATTTGGGATTTCAAATCTAAGTACTTTATCTCCATCTCTTAAGATGAAGGAATATTCATTTGGTTCAAGTTTTTCAATTATTGTGTAACCAAGATGCTCCCATGATCTATACAAACCATCATCATCGTCTTCTAGCACAGGCCATACCCATATACGTTCATTGTGGATATTATGCCACTGGAAATGAAGTAGATCATTGCTAGTCACAGTATTGTAATCCATCAGGTTGGATGTGCTTCCCTGCTTAATTTTCTTACTGTGTTCGAATAGATGCTGCAAATTGAAAGCATGACCCAACTCATGAGCCACGGTATGATTAAACTCTGCAGTACCTGGTTTTGCATTATCAGTAAAGATGAAACCTACACTTTGGCTTCGTGGCAAATCACCGGCAGTTCCCTTATATTTGCTCTCCTCTGCATTAGGAACAAGGAACAAATATAAATCACCATCTTTAACGTTATCTTCATTGTGCTCCATGTATATACTGCAGACTTTCTTCATCTCGTCTGTCATAGAAGTCCAAGCAGACTGATCGTCAGCAGCAATCTTCAAGCCTCCGTCTTTGAGTACATTCTCTGTAATCCATTCATCTACAAGTTTATTCTCTACACTTACTTTGAATTCATATCCAAGACCTGCATAGATATTGTTGATATATGCCTGCAAAGCAGAAGCATCACTTACAGTCTCATCCGTCAAAGGAACTATATGCAGAGTCTTAGATTCAACTGCAAAATTAGAGACTAACAAAGATCCTACATTAACATATTTACCTTCGCTATTCTTTGAAATTGCATAGACCTGGCTACTTTTAGTAGTATTATTTCCAGGCACTAATACCTTACCATTCTCAACATTCAATTCTAGGACTTCATCCTGACTTAATTTGACAATGTATTTTACATCCTTGCACTTATCAGATACGCTAACAGTCACCTTTGATACATTACCATGTGTAACTGCCACATACGGAATATAATATAAGCGACCTTCATCGAATGGAATATAGTATCCAGCAAGGACATCCTTTAAGCCTAACTTATCATCGTCGAAAGGAGTTGTGGCATCAGTAAATCTCACCGTACCATTCTCATTATCACTCTTGATTTCACTATTATCATAACTCAATGAACTTACAGATGTAACAGAACCTACAGTTATTACAGAACCATCGGCGCCTCTCATCTTAATATCAGAGCCATCCTTCCAGAAATCACCTGGAGTATCACTTGGAGTAGTTTTAATTGTTGGAGATTCTACTTGTTCTGTCTTCTGGTCTCCGTCAACAGTCTTACCTCCAAAGATCTCATTCAAATCAAGTTTAAGCGCATTTTTCTCGTCATAAACAGTAACGACGCTTCCCTGCATCAACTCTTTTGCACAGTTGATCTTAATATTATCAAACTTAACTTTTAATTTGAATATCTTAGCAAACTTGAATGACAAGAATCCATTTCCAGACAAAACAATATAATCGTTATTTTTTGAATATGACGAAATCGATTCTACATCAATCTTTGTTCCATGACAATAAATCTCCTGTATATCTTGCTTTTCAGGAAGATTTTTTCCACTACAATCACTTAATTCAGGCAACGGAGAGCCACATTCAGGATCATCAGATGGTTCTCCAGGTATTACAAAATGAATTGTATCTGAATAAGGAGCATAGATACGCTCACCATCTTCATCCAATATGAAATACTGTCCTCTAGCGACATGAGTAAGGTCTTTATCAACTAAAACAGGCAGTGACAATGTCTCATCTCCCGACTCTGAATAAAGAATACTATAAGGAGTCCATTTATCCTTACCCAATGGCTGTATCTCAATAGATACGCCACTATATTTTTTACGGATTTCATCATTATCTTTAACCCAGAATGCCATGATGTCCTTAAACGACATCTCGACCTTATCCATTTTTAGCACATCAAGGTCATCGTCAACTTTCTTAGATGTAAGAATCTTTTCAGACTCTTTCTCCATCATCTCTTCAAATGGATCGACCTTCTTTCCACATGTGAATGAGAAGACTTTACTTATACCATTATTTTCAAATCCTGTCTTTGGTGATTTATCTGCATTGACCGCAGAAACTCGCCACGCATAAGTATGGCCATCTATCAAGGCTTTATTCCACACAAATGATGTGGCAGTTGTATATTCGCACAATCCATCTGGAGTCTGTGGCAGCATTGATTCGAATGCAGCATTAGCACTAATTCCTTTGTCTGTTATGTCAATAACTTCCAACTTATACTGTAGAAACTCTGCAGTCATCTTTGGCAGCTGCCATGAAAAATTTGTCACAGCAGTTCCTACTGGAAAATTTTGTTCATCGTATGGAGCAAACAAATATGGAGCTTTTCCACGTTCCATATAAGCAGAGACCGTGAATGGTCGGCTTAGAGACACATCAGAACCAGTAGATCGATCAACAGCCTCAAACACTAAATTATAATTACCCTCTTTTAGACAATTAGCTAAGGTTGGACAATTTTTAATAAACTGTCTAAAATCAAGGAACGGAGTATGCAACCCCTGACCAAGAGAAATCTCATCTGAATATGCGACAATAGACGAACCGCCAAAGCTCGCCACTGTCATTTTCACATAAAACTTCCAGTTCTTATGATATAAGTCTTTTCTGATGATATTCAACTGAAACCTTCCAGCTTCGGTATATTCCATAAAACAAGGAGTATACGGAGGAGTCAGGAATGCATTAAGTTCAACTGGATATACAGTATTTGTCTGTGCCGATATAGTTTGCACAGGTAAAAACATTACAAGTGTTAATAAGAATGCTATGTAATATTTCTTTAATATAGACTTCATAAGAACAAATAAATATAAATTCGATTATATATCAAAAATTAGCTGAATATGTAATTCTTGCCAATAACTCATAAACATTTGTTGACGTTGCCGTCGAACCTAAATATCGTGTGAAATTACCGTCTAACGAGAATGAATGAGAACCTAATTTCTCGTTTTTAGCTTTTATTGTGTATGTCGTGCCTAACTGACTGTTCAGCATACCACCCATTTCTCGGCCTTCAACTTGATTCATATTGCAAATTGTAGAAAAAGAAGTTGATATTTTATCTTGAACAAAAGACTTCGTGATTCTAGCGCCGGGACCATAATAGTAGGTGTTCATGTTTGTCACATCACTATAATTGAAATTAAACAATGCACTCCAAGACAACTTTATTGCATTGTATGTTTTGGAATAAGATGTATTCGCATTGTAAAAATCATTGTAAGAAGTTTGGACATCCTCAGTCAAACTTTTTGCTTTTTGCATAGAAGCCGAAACTGTTATATTGTTTGGCGATTCCTTGTCGCCAAATAAAAATGATGAGAATGCAGACAAAGAGTTGGATACCTGATAGAAATTAAGACTATCAAGAGCATCCCTCATAAATGGATATGATTCTGGTTTCATACGCGTATGAGTCTTGAAATTAGAAAAATTTACGCCTCCGCTCCAAATATTCCCAGATGCATACGATAAATTGGCGGAATATATCAATCGTTTATTATCAGATTGTTTCATATTGTCCAAATTGTCATACTGAAGACCGAAATTTCCTGAAAAATTCAATTTTCCTTCCAACAATTTTACATTAGGTACTATTGTGTAGTTTTCTCTATCATCATCAAAACAATATCCTCCTAAAGTAGAATAATAAGGATCAACATGCTCATACTTAACACTCAATCCCCAAATTTTGCCCTGATATCCTAATGATAAATTATAAGCGTCCACACTTTTATCCGCATTTTCCTTTCCCCACATGTCAATCAAACTTGACGACTCGACTTCTATTCCATCGTCATTCATAATATTTGAATTATAAGCAGACAATGCATATTCACCAGCAATGAAGAAATACTTCAAAAATGTTTGATTAACAGACAATGATACTGCTGTATTTCTTTTAGGAGTAATATAACATTCCACCGGTATCATTTGCTTAAGCGAGTTTTCATCATCCTCTCCATGGAAAAAAGTGACCATATAACTACCCTTTTCTGAATTATAGCCAACCTTTGCAGCATATCCCATACGTTTATAAGCGATAGTATTAATGTTATCCACTAAAGGATCATATTCAACAGCCTTTTTCAAACGTCCATAAATACCTGAAATATACCAATTGCCAGGAGTCAACTCAACACCAGCGCCACTGATCGTATGACCAGCAAGAGTGTATGGTGAATAAGAAAGAGAACTTGTTCCCAACAATAAATGAACCCATTTATAACTAGGATCCAACTTAAACCTATTGAATGGCTGCATAAATGATCGTTGGGTATTGCTTAACGAAAATGAGAATGGCATTGCTATTCCACAAACATTGATGTTAAGATTACCATTCAAATAGAATGAATAAGGATCACGTGTCACCAAACTATCACTACCTTTGAATAATTCATTAGAAAAAGATATTCCACCATTTGCAGTCACACCTTTTTTCAAACTGAAATCGTCCAAATTCTGACGTGTTGATGAAATTTGTGCATGTCCATTCATCAAACTAAGAATGGACAAACAAATAACCAATAATAACTTATGATATTTAACAATATTCATTTTCCTTATATCACTCGTTTATTTTTTAATAATGTATGAATATCTCTTGTCTTTACCATTGACATTCATGATAACTATATAGACACCACTTGCTAGATTGTCCAAGCCACTGAACATGTATTCAATCTTGTAGTATCCAGAGGCATCTTTATTTCCAGGTTTTAATGGAACAGTTTGTACTAACGTACCTCCATCCATGCTAAACAACTGCAAATCAACAGTAGTATTTGCAACATTTCCTGGTTGCAAATCCAAAGTGATGTATGCAGTAGATGTATTTTCAGCAACTGTTGGAGCCACGTAGAAATCAACTATTTCTCCTCCTCTAGGCAAGACTCCTACCTTATCACCAATGTTATAAGCAGAAGGAGCAATGTATATTTTGCTACAACTCATTTCATATGCACATCCTGAGAAATACGCAGTCATTTTCACTGGAGTTGAAACAACATCAGTCAAAGATTCCATATAATGACTTCCTGTTGATGTAGTTTTATATTCACGCTTCAATTGTGCAAAATTCATTCGTTTTGCCTGATCCTTATCCACTAATCTAGTGAAATTAGCATCAAAGAATGAGTCTTCAAACGAACGAGAACCTCTTTCCTTGATCAGAGTTTGAGCATTTACACTACCACCTTCTATATCATAAATAAACATACGTTTATCCAAAAGTTCCAAAACTTCATCATTAAATTCATAAGTGACACTATCACTTAGAATCAGTTTTTCTGTATCATTTTCCTTCGTATAACAAATGTCAATAAAGGTGATGATATCACTTTCCTTACTCCATTGTGAAGTTACAAAATCAATAATAGGTTCTTGGAAAGGTGCATCCTTAAATTCAGCAGTTCCCTTATACTCACAATTGTTTGAATCATATACAACACAATCGTATACCTTGCCCAACTCACCATTGACAGAAATAGCCAAACGAGTATCATCTGGATCACTTGTCTTTCCTTCACACGAGAACGAATAAGGAGCCACACCACCTGTCACATTCTGTGCAAATACAAATCCATTTCCTTCCTCTGGCGACCATCCGTCATTTTTTACAGCTTCGATAAGATTATCTGAATCGACTTGACTGACATGAGGACAAATTCCACTTGTGAAGAATTCTGCCTTTAACGGTTCTGGTTGGATAATAGTAATCGGATTCTCCAATTCCTGAGGACATTCTCTACTATCAACAAGTGTCATGTTGAACACACCTGCATCTAGGTCTTCAACTGTAGTATAATACAAAGAGACTGTATCACTCAATTTTTGTTCAATTAGAGAAGAGACAGTAACATTACCATACTGGACTTTTTCACCGTCTTTATCCTTCCATATATTAATACTGTATGGCAAAACTCCTCCTTGAGCATACAGATCAACTTTTCCTGTATTTTCGCTATAACACAATGACGAATAAAGTTCCTTCAATGAGAAAACCATCTTTGGAAGAGTGTCGTTGACTATAATCTCAACATATCCACCACCACATTCTTTGCCACTTTCATGAACGAAGAAACCATACTTGTTTATTCCCTTTTCCTTTGAAGGCACAATCAAAGTAATTGCTCCATTTTCGACCTTCAAATCTTTAGCGAAAGGAGAAGTGATTGGTGTATAAAGAGTATCCTGTCTTGTATATACATCAACATCAAATAAAGTACCATCCACAGATCCATTCAAAGAAAGAGGAACTACAACATCCATTCTTGGACATTTCGGAACAATTGTGTCTTTCTTAGGAATTGAAATATCACCCTTAACTCGGTACTTTTCATCAGCAGTGGCGATACATCCAAACTTATCCATAACCATAACCTTGTATAATCCTGGATCCAAGAATGCACTCATTGCAAAACCAGACCTTACGATGTTGTCTTGACTTATTACAATAGAATCCTCTGTTGTCTTGTATCCTAGAGAATTACCATAAGACTCTGGCTCATCCTCATTTGTAAACAAATATGTGTAGCTTCCCCAACCTCCACTAGCATGTACACGTATACGTCTAGCAAGAGGATCGCAATAAGCATCTTCTGCATTAAATATTACACTGTCAATCTTCAATGCCTCCTGAGGATTTTTCAATTCAATCTTTTCATTGTACACACAACCCTTATTATCTGTAACTCTTACTACATACTGACCAGCAGAAAGGTTTGCTACAGTCTGAACACCTGGTATATAGCAAGCATCAAAATTGTCAGAACTTGGGTTCAACTCAAAGCTCTTTCCAAATGGAGATTCTCCCCATACAGGAAGGTCACCTATTTCCGATCCATTTAGGTAATATCTTTTTACAAATGAAGTATCATCCATAAAATCAGTACAAGAATCAGCCCTTAGCATATTTAACTTGTTAAGGTTTCCATTAACCTCCTTAAACCATTCGACAGAAACAATCGACGGGTCTCCATATATGAAATCATCATCTTGTCTAGGAACAGGAGTATATTGTTGATGAGAGAAATTATTACTTAACATTATATAATATAAGCCATCGTTTTTCACCTCATTGGCAGCGACTGCTATTTTAGCATCAAGGATTCCTATTTCATCTGTCGCTTGTAGTAGTTTAAAATTGCCATCCTTAAGCACACCAACTGGATGGTAATACATATACGACGAACTTGGCTGAACCACAAGGTTTCCATTATAAACATAACCTTCTCTATGAGGTCTGATTGCTATTTCTGCATCATGACGAGGGGAACAACTGATTGGAAGTATCTCCTTATCAAAAATCATATTCTTAGGTGCAACAACAGAGACTTTTGTTTCAACCGAATCAAGACAACCCTCTAGATCAGATTTGAAAATCAAACTATAATTACCTGGTTTTAGATTTGACACCAAAGCATATTTTCTAAAGTCTAATAAGCCATTCATATAAACATTTAAAGTCTTAACTTTACTAGAAATGTCAACAAATCTTATAGAGTCCTCATTTTTATACTTAGGCATTGAATCTTTTTCAAATACAACTACGGTATCAATCCAAGTACGATAAACTATATTACCATCCTCATCATATTTGATTCTATAGTCATATCTTTCTGAGAATGTAGTATCACCAACGCCAATCACTAGAGTATCTTTGATAACATACATTTCCATTTCAGGCTCTTTTTTCTCTTCATATACAATCTTCTCTTTTTCAAAATATGTATATCCGTCAGGAACCTGATATGTGACTTTTTCTTCGAAGCCAGCCAAAATAGGAGCATATGGTCGTCCTCCCTTAGCAGTCAACAAAATCATACCATTAGTATCGTATGGGCAATCTAATTTAAGTCTAGAAAGTGGCTCTACAATCAATTCATACTTCTTAATTCCAGGCATCGTTATTTTATCATAAACCTTATCCTCTCCACATTCATTTACAACACGAACATGCCATGTTCCTGTTTTAAGAGTGTCTATACGGAAGAACGCTTTCTTATTTTCCTCATCGATTGTTACAGGATTTGGAAGAATAACATCAACATACTTATCGTTTTCCACTCTTGCGACCTTACATACATGCTGATTTGTCCAACCAGTCACATTAAATGAAGCTACTCCATTAGGTCGATTAAAGCACGACAACACCTTTTCTATTTTAAGATCAGAGACCTCCGTCAACTTCTTTTCGACAAAGAATGTTTTTGTCTTAATCTTATTACCACAAACATCAGAAACTTGCAAATAGTATTTTGCACTAGGGAGTGCTCCTATTGTAAGTGTTGCAAGTTGTCCTTCTACTTTTGGAGACATGTGCTGACTAAAGACAGGAATATCAAAATTCAAACGAGAAAACAATATGTTAAATGATACTTTCCTATATAATGTCACAATATGACTATTATTCCATCCATCAACAAGCACAGTTACTGAGCCATTAGGAGTTTCACATGTTTGAGGCAAAACAGTCAAATCTGATTTATACTCTAGCTTCTTTAATGCTTCAACTTCAAATGTACCAGACACAGACTTGTCTTCCATCACACACTTTGCATTACCGTAGTGTACAGTAACATCGTATAGTCCAGGAGCTAGACAATCTACTAACTGAACCAAATAAGCTTCTTTATCAGACAGTGTTTTTTCAATCTGTTTTACTACCACGCCGTTCTTCGAAACAACTACAGTCACAACCATGCCAAATGGCAACTTAATATTTCCTGTAGAGAACCAAATGTCAGCACTACCATTATTTCCATTGTGACATTTTTCTGGATATCCAATTGGATCAAGCAACAACTGGGGAAGAACATCCGCAGTAGGAACCGTGAAAGTCGTAACCATACTGTCACAACCAGCAAGGTCTTTAACCTTTAAAGAATATGTCTTTCCTGATTCTACCGGATATGGAGATTTTTTCCTAAATGAAGGGCGTGAAGTTGTCAAGCCATCACTCCACTGATAAATATAAGGTGCTGTTTCTCCTGTGACATCAGCAAACATTTCAGCAGCATCACAATCAAATCCTGTCAATCCAAACTGTGCAAAAAGAGTATCAGGACCCTTAATTTTAAATGAAATGTATTTAGAATCACCAGAACAAGCCTCATTTTCAGATGTGTATACGATCTTATGGATACCCTTTCCTAAAGTTGATATTTTTTGAGTTGAAAGGTACTTGATTTCTTCTCCATCTAAAGTTAAAGAAGAATGACCTTCAATACCACCACTTAAACTAAGTTCTATCTCTCCGCTTTTCTCTCTTGCACAATATACAGTATCTTTCAATACTTTTACATTCATTGATACAGGTACTGGAATTGGCATTTGCTTGCTGCTGATGACAACAGAATCAGAACCACCACAATCATCTTTTACAACAAAATGATATTCACCACCACCTAGGCCTCCAAACTCAAATGTTGCTACAGAGCCTTCTATCTTAGAAGGAGTAGTTGATTTGTTGTTCCAAAAAGCATTGTATTTACCCCAACCGTTTACTGTAATAACAACTTTACCATCCGGTTTTGAATAACACGTTTGTGGATAAATTACTGGATTATTTATCGACAGTGAACCTTCTTTACGAACAACTGTAATTGCAGTATCTACAAACTTATCAGACGAGATCTCACAATCAGAAGTTCCATACCTAACAATCAAATTATAATTACCAGAAGGAACTTTATCCAATATAAGAGCACCTTTCTCTAATTTGGAAGTAGCAGATTTAACTAACTTATTAGATACACGATCGTTCACCAAAGCAGTAACTGCTTGTTGTTTGTTATTATTTGCATAATCAATTTTTAATTCAAATGCATCTTCATTGAAGCAAACCGATTGTTGAGAAATTGATTTAACTTCAATTTGATCCAAATCATCAACAGTAGATAGTTTAACTGTTTCATAAACAGAAGAACAATTGTTCGAATCTGTAACTTTACAAATATAAGTACCTGCTCCTACATTATTCAAAACAGAATTTTTAGTCACAATAGAGTCTCCCTGTGGAGTCACCCATGTGAACAGATACTCTTCATTCTCTCCTGTAACCGTTGCCTTTATAAGTGTTCCATCCTCACACAATTTATCAGCTTCAGCATTTGACATCAAACTTAAATTAAGTGTATCTGGTGTAGATACATAAACTGTTTCAGACAAAGAATCAGAACACTCTTCTAAGTTTGAACGCAATAAAAAATGATACTTTCCATCAGGAAGGTTTTCAATTTTTATCGTTGACTGACCATCCACATTCTTTTCTACATTGACAGAATCTGAAGTCACAGAGAATATTGGTTCGAATCCACCAGAAATTGCGAACTCAACAAAACCTCTATCTTTACTACACTTAAAACCATCTATCATTTTATCCGAGATAGACATCTTCAACTCATCAGGGGCAATCACCAAAATTTCTTTCAAATCATACTTATCACCACATGAGTTAACTGCTGTTAGATGATGAATTCCTGGTTGTAATGCATATACATAAATAGTTGCTAAATCTGATTCTGTACTAGAAATATAAGAGTTACCCAATTCTAAATTCTCAGACAAAGCGATATCATCCAAATAAATTGTCATTGATGAATTGTATCCGTATGCTTTAATTTCACAATCAGCAGTAGATTCTTTACGACAAAGTGTCACAAGTGTATCTGGAGCTTCTACATGAAGTTTCTGAATGTTATCAACTGTAATATTGAATGTAGTATCAGTGGAACATAATTTTGTATTATGAACGTTGATTGAATAAGTACCTGGCATCAACTTGTCAAATATAAAATACTGACTTGTTTCGGATAGAATATCAGAATCGACACTTTCTTTAGTTGAGTCACACAAAGTAACAGACCATGAAGAATTGTTATTTTGCTCAAGGGCAAAAGCAACCGAACCTCCAGGGCCATCAGCACAAACTGTTTTATTAGCATTTGTGTATGTGATTTTTACGTTATGTGATTCTATAATATGAAGATAAAGAATTTCTACAGTATCACAAGTCAAAGAAGAACCTATAACATTTTTGAATACTTCATCTCCACTCTCAGGCAAATTTTCTGCACTTAATGACCAATTACCATTAACATAATCTAAACCTCCACATATTGTGTCATAAACAGCATCCATAACAAAAGGTTCAACTGTACTGACTTCAATAGTTTCATATGAACCAATACATGTTGCAGGCAAACGATCAACACCTCTCTGGTCGTCGTTTATTATTGTTTTTGTAACTGGCAAACGAAGAGAAGTACCATCAGCCAAGACATCTGATTTCAAGGCTATAGTAGGAGTGAATCCTCCATTATTTTGGGTAGTATTTCCCTCACCCTCCATATTTTTAAGGATATTCTCAACTGAAGATGTCTTATCAAACTTAGAGATAAAGTTTGCAGATAATTCATCAGTATAAAGGTTGTATTGAGATTCTATTTTACCTTTTTCAGAAACGGAACCTTTAACAATATTACCTATCATCAACAACTCAGTAGCATTGTTTGTTGAAATATTTGCCAAGATAGTATTGTTATACAATTCAGCATTTACATCAGTCACAAACATTGTCTTACCGTCATTCAAGATAGTATTATTACTCAAAACAGCATTACCTTGATTGTAAAGATTTAACACTTCACTTGAACCATTTTCAAATGTAGAGTACGTAATATATGTAGTATCTTTTTCTCTAATTGAATTAGTGAAACCAGTGTAATAATTGCCATAGAAATAAGATTCATTTACTTTACCAGAACAATCAAAAGCCATCATACCATAATTGTTTTGAGTGAAAGTACAGCGTTCAACACTGAAACTTGCGTTCTCAGCCTGAATCTTGACAGCAGCGCTTCCACTTGAATTGTGGGCGTACGAGCCGAAGAATTCGATGCCACTGATAACGATAGTGCCTTCACCTTTCGTCTCAACCTGGAAAATCGCATGACAATCGTCTTTCCTATAATCAGCATACTCACCCACAGCGTCAAACTTGGCAGGAGTATTGCCTTCATTGTCTCCACTCAGAATGGTCTTATAGACAGCAGGATCAGCTTTCAATTCTATTCCTTTTGATTTATCCGAATAGCCACCATCTATGCTTACGCACTTATCCGAGAAGAACACCTTATCGTAATCTTTAGAAGGTATACCACCAACAATATCATAAACTGGAAGATATTCACCTTCAGCAATATGGAATTTAGAATTAGGTTCAACCAAATTCAATACAGCAGCGAAGTCTTCTCCATTCATTGCGTCATCCCAAGACGAGCCGTCGCCCTTTCCGCTACGTTCCATTTTCACAAAATATCCGACCTCATTTGGAACAGGCTTAACAAACAGATTCAGAAGCACTACTCTATCACAATCATTTCCGTCAGTGAAGGTTTCAATAAGCTCATGACGTCCAACCTGAGTGAAGACACTATCATTGAAACTCTCTCCACAAAAAATTGTATCACGCAAGAAAGTTGTGTCACCAGTGCATCTCATCTCGTATGCTCCCATACAAGTTGAATCCAGACGCTCCACTCCACGCTGGTCTGTAAGGACATTCTCGATACGTGGGAAACGGATGGATTTACCGTCTGAAAGTTTGTCTGATTTTAGAGCGACAGTTGGAGTGAAGCCACCGTTGTCAGAAAGAGTAGGAATAAACGTATTATTGTTCAAATCATAAACACCATCCAAGATGACCCCAAATTCACTAATAGGCACTGATATAACACCATCAACAGAAATGTTGTCAGAAACTAAATTTGATTCACCCAATACACCCAAATAGCGTCCAATAGTCGTATCAGAAACAATAATATTTCCTTCAATCAAAGTTTTCCCCAAATTGAAACATGGCACATGATTATTAACAAATGTATTATTTACCACATGCGTAATATCATTTCCATCAATCACATTCGTACTGCTAAAATACTCCCGATCATCATTTTTGTAAAACGTATTATTCGACAAACATTTATACAAAGTGTTATTTCCACGTGCGGTTGAATATATAGCATTACCTAGACCCAATAATGTATAATTATCAACAAATGTACATCCATCAATAGAAATACTATCCCCATTTAATAAATAAATAGAGCCACCATGAGTCGCCGAATTATTTTTAAAATAAGAATGTTTTATATGACTATTATTTTTATTTGTAACAATAGCAATTGCACCTCCTCCTGAAGTAGGATATCCATTCATCCCTACTTTGTTATTCTCAAAAATACACTTATCTACATTTATAATACCTTGCGAATAAATAGCAGCTCCACAATAAACTGGAGTTCTAGAAGGAGAAAATAAAACATTATCTTCAAATTTTGAATTAGAAACGGTCAAAGAGGCTTCTTCACTAACATTAATTGAGGGTGCCCAAGATTTAGTAAATAAACATGAATCAATAAATGCAGACGAACTATTTTTCAACAAAATAGCACAAAAGCAAGAATCAAAAACACATTGATTAACAATAAAATTACCATTAGAAATGATCGCAGCACTTGAAGAAGAAACATCTTTTGTTTTAACAAAATTCAATCCATAAATACTAAAAAGCTTTTCTTTTGCAGTCAAGAATAATGTCTGAATACCAGTATTAAAATTATCACCCAAATCTCCACTAAATATCGTTCTGTATTTGTCAGGTTCACTTGGCACATCTTTTCCTTTTGCATCTGCAGGATAACCTCCTCGGATGGTAACACTGCTATTGATTGCATAACATAAATTAGATGAATTCGATGGAATATTCATATTCACATCATATTTTGGCTTATAAGTACCCGCCGCCACATAGAATGTAGCACCATCAGGAGCCAAAGGCAAGTATGTGGCGAAATCAATGCTATCCATTGCATTGTCCCAATCACTACCGTCACCCCTACCTTCTTTCTTCATCTTCACGTAATAGTTGAAAGTCTTCGGATCTGGTTTAACCACTACCTTATGATCAACTACACTGTCGCAGTCTAACGAGCTCTTAAGTGTCTCAAAGATGCTGTCGTGCACGCCTACTTTTGTGAATGTCTGACCCAAAATCTTCTCTCCGACATAAATTGTATCAGTAGTAAACGTAGTGTCGTTGACACATCCAAGCTCGTATGCTCCCATACAAGTCTCATCAAAACGTGACACTCCACGCTGGTCCATAAGCACCTCATCAAGACGTGGGAATCGGATGGAAGTATCGTCAGACAGTTTGTCTGATTTTAGAGCGACGGTTGGTGTGAAGCCACCGTTGTTCTTTATTGTTGGAGTGAATGTGCCAGTCTTAGAATCCAAAGATCCTTCAAACAGATTTGTCAGATAGTATTCCTCTGATTTGTCTGTGGCATACTCACAAGCCTTACAGCCAGTATAATTTTCATCAGTTGTAATTTCACGAGGTTTTACAAAAATGTTTGAGTTATTATCTGGAATATACGTTGACATATCATAAGTCTCCGTCTGTGGATTCTTTCTTATGATATTCATCAAATTGTATTTTGCCTCCTTGATATTGTAAAATTCAGAAAGTTCCCCTGGCCAAAACTGATTTCTATAAGTTTGTGTCACATCTTGTGTATTGTCAAGAATCACATTTCCATAAAAATATGCCTTTGCTGAAGAATTTGCATACAAAGGATAATCAGAGGCTCTATTTGAAATAATTGTATTGTTTGACAAACGGAAAATGTCTCCAGAGTTACTTTGATATATGATTGAAGAGACATCATTCTTAACAAATGTACTATTCTCTACATCTACAGAAGTAACAGAAACAAGATTTCCACACTCATTGTCAAAATATGAAGAAGATTTCACATCAACATTTCCGTAAGAGAAAACCAAATCACTCTTCTTATCATCTATCGTCGGAAGAATATTTTTTTCGAACACACAACGTCCGATGCTTGTCTTGCTACCACTGGCAGCATACAAGATTCTGTTCGTGTTGCCTACAAAGCTACAACTATCTATAGTCAAAGAAGTATTGGCATTGAATTCAAAAATCTGATTTTTATTTCCCTTAAACAATGAATTAGTAATTGGTGTTGTCTCTCTATCCTTATTCACCATATAGATCAGACTTCCTGAATTATCATTATTTATAAATTCAGAATTCGAGATCTTCAACTCAACATTATTCGAGCTATAGATTTGTGCATTGTTTCCAGTAACAGACACATTGTCAAATGACATCATTCCTTCAGAAGTGGAATATGCAAGATAACCTGTGTTTCCAGAGAAAACTGTAGACGTCACATTTGTGTTCCAACCATTAGGCGTGAACAAACAACCGGAACTGATATTTTCAAATTTCGACCCATCAATGAAAATGACGGCTTTATTACTTGTATAATATACCGCATAATCACAATTTCTGAAAGTCACATTATTGCCATAAAAACGAGTCACATCCCCATTACTAATTATACCAGTAGAAGCACCATCAATAATAATATTATTGAATGTGACATCACATTTGTGAGCCTCAAACAAATTTATTGAATTGTCGCCTCGGTTTGAATAAGTAAGTTTGAGACGACCGTTTTCATCAACACCTTTGACAACCTTGTCGTCGCCCTTATGATCTCCACTAAAGACAGTAGGATGATTCTCAGGATCTGCTGTCGCTCCAATTTGGGCGTCAGCTGGATAACCTCCATATATCGTGATATTGTTTTTTATTCTATAGCATAAAGAAGTAGGATCATCTGATTCTTCTCCTGAAGCGTCATAAATAGGATTGTAGACACCTTCTGCAACATAAAATTTTGTGCCACTATTGGCAAAAGGAAGTGTAAAGGCGAAGTCATCAC
>DGHQ01000025.1:0-66369 GCA_002392915.1 Bacteroidales bacterium UBA3844
GAGACGCTCATCATTGCCCCTTTCATGTTGCTCTTGAGTTTGGTCACCAACTGGATGCCGTCTACAAACAGACGCTCAAACAATGGCTGGCTGATGTATCCCTTGTCACCAACAAGCTTTCCATAGATCTCCTTTAAGAATGCCTTATACTCCAAAGGCTTTCTGTCGTCCACGTCGCCAGGAGTGAACATGAAGTTCAATATCTCACCTTTTTCGTTGCAAATGAGGTGTAGTTTGAATCCATAGAACCATCCCATCGAACATTTGCCTCTTGCTGCTATCCCCTTGAAAACCTTATGGATATGAATCCTTTGGTTGCGGCACACCCTCAATGGGGTGCTGTCCACAAAGGTTATTCCCGTGCATTTGCCAAGCAGTACCTTTTTGATGAAAAGTGTCAGCGGAATGACCGCATTTTTCTGTATCTCGACAAACCTTGTGTATGAGACAGTGTTTGGAAACAGATGCTTGTACTTTTTGCATATGCAGTCTATATAGAAATGTTTCAGGCATCTGTTGTTTGACGAATGAAACATAATCATTATCACAATTATTTCAGCGACATTCATTCTGCTGTCACGGTGATATCTCCTTTTTGAAGAATTGGACGAATCGATTGAATATTTTTTTGTCAGCTCGTCAAAAAGGTTGCAGAAATCGTCGGCCAAACAGAAAATTTCGGTAATTTTGTCTTCAGGAATCATGGCGTTGTTTTTCGTTAGTTTTGTTTTTTTTTGCACTTTAAAACTACGAAAAATAACGCTATTTTCCAAATAATCAACTAGTTAAAATTCATCGAACTCACGTTATTTTAGAAGAGCACTATTCTCGGCAGCATTCCAAACCGGTGAGTTTTATCAAACGCTTCACGATATATGCGAAGAGCTTGGAATTTCAGTTTGGGATTTCAGCGATCTATATAAAATTTACTCAAAAGAATACAAAAAAAGAGGTGCCAACACGACCCAAAATAAAAAAGGAAAGAAGAGCACTTCCAACAACACACAAAAAAGGGAATATAAAAAAAGGGAATATAAGAAGACTAAAAATAATAAACAGCAAGAACATAAAGACACTTCATTTGTGACACTGACACTCGAACTGCTTGTGGAGGCGATGAAGGTGGACCGGTCGAAGATGGTGTGTGAGTTGGACGTCATCAAAGCATTCATTCTGAAATATGACAAGGAGAATTTTCAAGAACGAGTATTGGAGGTGAAAAAATACCTCAACTACGAATATATCGAGGTGCATGTGGAAGAAATATGCACCAATATCTACAAACAATTCCGTCAAGACTATCACAAGAGAGAGGAAATATTAAAGCTTTTATTTGAGCTCATATATGCCGACGAGACATGCACCTACGTAGAATATAATTTTCTGAAAAAGGCGGCGAATATGCTAAAAATTTCAAAGACATCCTTTGATTTTATGAGGATGAAATTTGAAAATAGGAAAAACAAAAAACAAGAAAACAAACAACAGAGCTATAGTCAAAACGGCAATTATCAGAAAGATCAGAATCAAAATAGTTCACAGCCTAAATATACAAGTGAGTTGGAGAAAGCGTATGCGGCGCTTGGAATCGACAAAGATGCATCCGACAAAGAGATCCGTGCATGCTGGAGAAACCAGATTCGTGTCAACCATCCCGATCTGATGGAGAGCAAAGGAGCGGAGGCTGTAATGAAGGCGACGGTGAAATGCCAGGAGCTCAACAAAGCATTTGAGATTGTGAAGGCAAGCAGAGGGATGAAGTAAAATGCTAAATTAGAAATACGGAATGATGAATTAGGAGTTCACATACATATCAACCTCTACTCCACCAAATAAAGAGGAACATTTGTCAATTGAGACTGTTCCTTATATTGCAACATCGAATATCTGATTGCATGAAGTTCTGGATTTTGCTTCAAAAGTGCAGACAAAGAATTGGCTCTCACATTACCCTCTGCCTTTACCTCAATAGGGATTAAACATCCGTCTTTTTGCATCAAAAAATCTATTTCCAAACGAGAATCATTTGTTTTATAATAATACATTGAATGATTCAATATCAATTGTTGCAAGACATATTGCTCCGTCATTCCACCTTTGTATTCAGAAAAAATGCTATTATTAATAAGGATTTGAGAGGCATCCACATTAGCCATTGCACCCATCAATCCAACATCCAAAAGGAATAATTTAAATGAACTTAAATCCTCATAAATGGCTAAAGGCAATGATAATTTATTACAATTCGGCACTTTATAGACCAACCCAGAATCAACAAGCCATTGTATTGCCATTTCAAAATCATTAGCTCTAGCCCCTTTTCTTAAAGCCCCATAAATGAATTTTTTGTTCTCTTTTGTCAATTGCGACGGAATGCTCTTCCACACCATTCTGATCCTAGGAACTTGTTCCACAGGAGCATGTTTTGAGAAATCTTTATCATAACCATTAAGAATACCCATCTGTATTTCCCTAACATTCTTTAATGATTTTGTAGTCACATATTCCAGGACTGCTTCAGGCATTCCACCTACGTAATAATACTGTCTTAACAAATCGACATACTTATCATGCAGAATGTTTGAAGATATTGTATCATGAGATTCTATGATTTTATAGCATTCTACCTCTCCCAATGCCAATAAAAATTCCTTAAAAGTCATTGGGTAGATATGTATTTCATTAACTTTTCCTACTGGATAAGATATATTATTATGCAACGATAACCCCAAAAGAGACCCAGCGACAGCAATATGATAAGAAGGAAGATCTTCTTGAAAAAACTTCAATGCTTCTATCGCTTCAGGCACATCTTGAATCTCATCAAGAATAATAAGAGTATCGTTTGGGGTTATATCAGTACCAGAAAGAGCACTAAGTTGACGTAGGATTCTTTCGGTATTGAAATCTGAAACGAATATTTGTTTTACAAATTCGTTTCGTCTACACATAATATATGCCTCTTTTTTATATTCTTTTCTTGCAAATTCTCTCAATAGCCAAGTTTTTCCCACCTGTCTTCCTCCATTCAAAACCAAAGGCTTTCTTCCTTGTCTATTTTTCCATTCTACAAGTTTCTGAAACACAAGTCTTTCCATACATCAATCACATTTTTTTGCACATAAATATAGCTTCCAAGCACATTTATTTGCACTTATTTTACGGCAAAACTACATTTTTTCGCACATAAATCAACCCATCACATACATTTTTTCGCACTTCTGTGTGATATTAAGGGCGGAATGAGCTTCTATAGCAAAAACACACAAACAAATTTGAACAGTTTCGAACCTTGGCTCAACCATTTGTTAATAAAACATAAAAGGTGATAAAATACTGGCCACAGTAATTTTCCACATCAGCACAATAGTTTATCTTTGTAAAAATAGAAATGAAATCAATTTAGTTGTTTTCTTGTTCTAGACTAATTTGATTGCGAGTACGTGAATAATTAAAAATAAATATTTATGAGAAAGGTATTATTTATTGGCTTGGTATGTACAGGCTTGGCTTTAGCAGCAAATTCTTGTAGCGGATCGTCTGAATCTACATCTAAAACAGAATCAGAAAAAACAACAGTGGAAGAGCCAGAAAAACCAGTAAAAAAAGTCAGATACGCAAGTTTGGAATTGGACAGGCTATCCACAACATTAGGAATCACGGTGGAGCAGGAGGATGATGTTGAGCTATTCCGTGAAGTTGCGACATGGGTAGGGACACCATATAAGAGTGCAGGAGCCGACAAGAATGGAGCCGACTGCTCAGGATTTGTGAACGCAGTCTATGATGAGGTATACAGCATAAGTTTGCCACGTCAGACTTCTAAAATTTATGAAAGATCGAGCAGGATCGATTTTGAAGATGCGAAGGCAGGAGATTTGGTTTTCTTCCGTACAGATGGGAAGACAAATCAAACACCAAACTATATGGGCATTTACCTGAAAGAAAACCGTTTTGTCGTCATGTCTTCAAAAGGCTTAAAATTCGAAAATATGTCTTCTTCGTACTACAAAAAGAATTTCGTTTGTGCAGCGACTATAAAGGAGTAATGCATAAATGTTTTTCCAATCAACGAGGAGGAAGAACCTCTTTGGAAACAAACGACAATGTCAAAATAAGCAGATTTAAATTTGCTTATTTTGACATCACAATATAACAATATATATATCAATGCGTTGTAAGCACAAAATAAGAGACAAAAGATATTCGCAAAAAAATTTTTGAGAAAAATTTGAGGAAATGAATTATTATTCATATTTTTGCAACAACAGAATCCGCCACGCTTCCCATAAGAATAGCGAACCAGGGCGGGTCTTTTTATTATATTTATTAGTAATGAGTACATTCAGAATTTATACAAAACAAGCGTTATCTATTCCTAATCAAATAGCTTTATTAAAAAATAGAGGTCTTCAAATAGACGATGAATCTCTTGCCTCAAAGTTTTTAAGTGAAGTAAGTTATTTTCGTTTAGTTCAATACCTTAGACCAATGGAAGCAGACAAAACCACACACAAATTCAAACCGAACAGCCGTTTTGAAGACGCAATTGCTCTATACGAATTTGACAATGAATTGAGAAACTTAATTTTTAGAGCCATACAAAAATTAGAGATAGCATTACGAACAAAAATTATCCATGAGTTTTCAATTGCACATGGACCTTTTTGGTTTTTCGATACAAATCTTGCAGATGACGAGCACAAATTCATAGAAAATATGAATGCCATAGATTGTGAAATTCTACGCAGTAAAGATGAATTCATAAAAGAACATAAAAAAAATTATACAAAACCATCTTTTCCTCCTGCATGGAAAACGTTAGAAATCGTTTCTCTCGGAACTCTTTCCAAACTATATTATAATTTCAACGATAAGAAATCAAAGAAAAATATTGCAAGACAGTTCAACCTACCTCAACAAGAAGTATTAGAAAGCTGGATGCGTAGCCTTACTGTTCTACGTAATTGTTGTGCACATCATTCTCGTCTTTGGAACAGATATCTTACAAATGCTCCACAAATAAAAGCATCTCTTCGTGGAGCATGGATAGATATCAATAAAATCGAAACGAATAAACTATATGCGATAATTTGCTGTATTGCATATTGGTTGGATGCTATAGATTATGGATCAGAATTCAAGCGAAAACTTAAAATATTAATTTCTTCATATACTCAAGTTAATCCAAAGGCAATGGGTTTTCCAAGCGATTGGATGAAAGAACCTCTTTGGAAACAAACAACAATGTCAAAATAATCAGATTAAAATCTGATTATTTTGGCATCGCTACATAATTACAAAAATTCAATATATTACAAGTGTAAAATAAGAGAACAACAGAAACAAAACAAACACAATCATCTTATTTTGACAAAAAAAGACGAGGATTTCTCCCCGTCTTTACAAAAAAATAAAAGTTCGTTTTAGTGTTCCAACCAGTTTTTTATCATCTGCTTACCGTCTGGAGTAAGCACTGACTCCGGATGGAACTGTATGCCTCTTATATCAAATGTCTTGTGACGCAACGCCATCACCTGACCTTCCTCTGAAACTGCCGTAATCTCCAGATCTGCCGGGAATCCTTTCGCGTCGACTACCCATGAATGATATCTTCCTACTGGGATTCTCTTACTCAATCCCGCAAACACATAATCGTCCACTGTAATGTCGATGTCGGTCTGCACACCATGAAAAACATCTGACAGATTCGTCAGTGTGCCTCCGAAACTTTCTCCGATAGCCTGATGTCCTAGACAGACTCCTAAAATAGGTTTCTTCCCTTTATACTCGGCTATCACATCCATAAGCAGTCCAGCTTCTTTAGGAATTCCTGGACCTGGACTTAATATTATTTTGTCAAACTGCTGCAATTCAGAAAGTTTGAATTGATCATTTCTATACACTGTCACCTCCGCACCCAATGCTTTGACCAAGTGAGAGAGGTTGTATGTGAATGAATCGTAGTTGTCTATAATTACTATTTTCATATATTCTAAATTTAATATTAGGATCTGCTCTTTTATACTCTAAAACCATTATACGTTTAATTCATCGTATAATGCCAAATATTTGTAAATGCTCGTCCTTACAGACTCGCAAAGAAGAAGGTTAGGGAGTTCCACCCTTAACAATCCTCATTTAAGCAACAAAATCCTTAATTTAAACAGTTAATTAAATTTTCTCAGCAAGAGTGATGGCGCGACGCAATGCTCCCAACTTATTGTTCACCTCCTGCAACTCGTACTCCTCGTTACTCTTGGCAACAATTCCTCCACCTGCCTGGAACCACAATTCACCTCCACGGCTCACGAACGTACGGATAGTGATTGCCTGATTCAACGACTTGTTAAGACCGATAAATCCAATGCATCCGCCATACGCGCCACGGTTGTGCGGCTCATACTCTGAAATCAGCTGCATCGCCCTCACCTTTGGAGCTCCGGAAAGAGTACCTGCAGGGAACGTGTCGATAAATGCCTTGATTGGATCAGCATCTTTGTCGAGTGTACCACGCACACGACTCACCAAATGGATGACATGGCTGTAGTATTGCATCTCCTTGTATTTCTCCACATACACGTCATGACAATTACGAGACAAATCATTGCGGGCAAGATCCACAAGCATCACGTGCTCTGCATTCTCCTTCGGATCATCGTGAAGATACTGGGCATTCTTGGCATCCTGAGCAGCGTCGCCAGTACGCTTTGTTGTGCCTGCAATCGGATCTATATATGCCTGATCTCCCTCGATACGGCAATGAGTCTCAGGGCTTGAACCAAAGATTCTGAATCCGCCGAAGTCGAAATAGAATAGGTATGGCGACGGGTTGATGCTTCTCAACGCACGATACAATTTGAAATCATCACCCTCGTATTTCTGGATAAAACGTCTTGACAACACAATCTGGAAAACATCTCCACGCAAACAGTGAGCAATACCCTTTCGGATGTTAGCCTTATGCTCCTCATCAGTCAGCGGGCTCGTTGTTTCGCCAATTGCATGAAACTCATAATTGCTGATTTTTCCTCCTCGTATTGCGGTGCGAACTCTCTCTATTCCACTTTTCTCTCCATCCTGAAGCATCTCAATAATCATCATCTCATTATTGAAGTCGTTGAAGACGATGATATAGCGATACAATATATATAGCATGTCGGGAGCGTCGGCCAACGGATTCACCTCATCCTTCACTTTGATATCCTCAAAATAGCGGACGGCGTTGAATGATGTATAGCCATACAATCCACAATAGTTGGAAAACTCACCGTCGACTGAGATTTCCTTCAAGAAATCATTGATGGCGCAATCCGAACGATATGAATGATCCACAACATGCTCGCGTCGACTTCCATCAGGGAATTTCATATACGTTTTTCCATGGCTGATTGAGACACTTGCGATAGGCTCCAAACCGATGAACGAACGATTGTTGTCACCTCCATGATAATCAGAGCTTTCCATCAAAGCACTCTGAGAATATAGGTCGCGGACACGAAGATATGTCTCGACGGGAGTGTGCATGTCTCCCAAGACTGTAACGACATTTGTCTTAAACTTATACATAGTCTTAACCTTTAATTTTCTTGATTAATGAATTAACAGCATCTTCAATTGTAGGATTGGCATCCAACTCCTTAATAAACTGGCTTCCTACGATAGCACCACATGAATTGTCGGCTGCGGCGCGAAACGTCTCATGGTTGGAAACACCGAATCCGACAAGGGTAGGATTCTTCAGATTCATTGCCTTAATACGTTTGAAATAATCTTGTTTGCTCTGTCCGAAACTGTTTTGAGCGCCGGTTGTGCCAGCGGACGAAACCATATAAACAAATCCAGAACTTGCCTCGTCAATTTTGCGGATTCTCTCGTCGCTTGTCTCTGGAGTGATCAAATGAATGAAATCAAGTCCATACTTCTCCACAATCGGACGGTACTCCGCATTATATTCGTCGACGGGAAGATCAGGGAGAATAATTCCGTCGATACCAATCTCAACCGCTTTTTTGCAAAGATTTTCAAAACCAAACTGCATTGCGCAATTGATGTATCCCATCAACACCAAAGGAATATCAGTCACCTTGCGGATATCCTTGATCTGCTCAAAAAGAAGTTTCTGCGAAATTCCATTTTTCAAAGCGATTGAATTGCTACGCTGAATAACAGGGCCGTCTGCCAACGGATCAGAGAATGGAATACCGATCTCAATCATGTCCACACCAGCATCAGACAGAGCCTTGATGATTCGTGGAGCCGAGTCTACTGTGGGATAGCCCGATGAAAAGTAGACTGAAAGTATATCTTTGCCTTTTTCTTTGAAAAGACGTGAAATTCGAGTCATTTTAAATAATTATTAATGGTGAATAATAAATAGTTAACTCTCAACTATTAACTATTAATTCTTAATGTGTTTCAAATAAGTCTGCATATCCTTGTCGCCACGACCAGAAACAGTCAGGACAACGACATCATCCTTTTTGAACTTATCCTTCATTCTTGGCAGAAGAGCAAGAGCGTGAGCACTTTCAAGAGCAGGAATGATACCCTCAAGTTTTGTCAGTTCAAACGCTGCGTCGAGAGCCTCCTGATCTGTGATTGGAAGCACTTTGCTTCTTCCATCCTTAAACATCTGGCAATGCATAGGTCCGACGCCTGGATAATCGAGTCCGGCAGATATAGAATACGGTTCAATGATCTGACCATCCTCAGTCTGCATCACATACATCTTAGAGCCGTGAAGGATTCCGACAGTACCGATGTTTAGAGACGCCGCAGTCTCACCAGTCTCAACGCCAAGACCACCAGCCTCAGCAAGAACGATGTTGACTCTCTCGTCGCCCTTATAATGATAGATTGTGCCGGCAGCATTAGAACCGCCACCGATGCAAGCCATCAAATAGTCGGGATAATCCCTACCCTCTTTCTCTTTGATCTGCCATTTGATTTCCTCACTTATAACACTTTGCATTCTTGCCACCATTTCTGGATATGGGTGAGGACCCATTGTGCTGCCGATGATATAGAAAGTGTCACGCGGATTGCAGCACCAATCACGGATTGCCTCGTTGCAGGCATCCTTCAGAGTCTTGTTTCCACTCTGCACAGGGACAACCGTTGCGCCCAACATCTTCATTCTCTCGACATTTGGTTTCTGACGCTCAACATCTGTCGCGCCCATATACACAACGCATGGAAGATTCATAAGTGCACAAGCTGTAGCTGTAGCCACACCGTGCTGACCGGCTCCTGTCTCACAAATTATTCGCGTCTTTCCCATTCTTTTCGCAAGAAGGATCTGGCCTAGGGAATTGTTGATTTTATGAGCTCCTGTATGATTCAGGTCTTCACGTTTAAGGTAGATCTTGCAGCCATACTTTTCGCTCAAACGGCTAGCATAGTAGAGAGGAGACGGACGACCGACATAATCCTTAAGAAGAGCATGAAACTCTTCCTTGAAATCCTTGCTGTTCATGATCGCCTCATATTGTTCCTGAAGGTCATAAACCACCTTGTGAAGAATCTCAGGAATGTAGCTGCCTCCGAATTCTCCATAGTAACCATCTTTGCTTACTTCGTAATTTTTCATATATGTAAATCTTTTTTTTATTTTCCGACAAAAAAAAGGCTGTTTCACACGAAGTGAAACAGCCTTTATGCTATCATTCAGTTACCTCAATACATAAACACAAAAAATCATTATCAGATTCGCGCCTTAAGGAATCCGACAATGAACCGCAAAATCAACTCTTTTGCGTAAGCTTTTTTGAATAGGCGACTGCTTCACTTCTTAATATTCCTGAAGAAAGCCACCATCGCCAATACCTATGTATTATTTGGCAATTCATAAATATCAATGGTTTTACAGATGCAAAATTAGATAAGTTTATGAAAACCACAAAACATTTGAAGATTTTTTTGAACTTTTTTATATCAAGAGTCAACATCTAACTTTTCAATAAAAGATTGACAGACATCATATTAATGAAACAAAATGCGATGACGCCAAGCACTTTGAACGTAGGTAAAGCTAATTTTTCACTTTAATTCTATCTTTAAGATATCTTTGTATTCCAAATCCTTTATTACAGTTGCACAAAAAATATAATTGTCTATTGGTCGAATATCATATACTAAATTTAAAGGAAGAATGCCTATCGTTTCACGTCCATTTATAGTACATTTAAGAGTCAAAATCATTTGTTGTTTGAAATTTCCGTCATACAAATTTATTGACTCATTAAATGACGCTTTCAACAAACTATCAATATTTTCTTTTTTTACCTTAGCATATATCACATCATTTTTTTCTTTCCTATTATAAAAAAGTTCTTTTATCACGACGCCATTCTTCTCTATATTCTTAAATACAATTTTATTTATTGTATCATTTGGCAAAATATTTAAAATATATTGATAATCAAACTTTCCTAAAAATTCATTTTTCCATTTCTTTGAACTTGACCTATCAGGGAAAGATACATTTAGTGAATCATGTATGTAATTCGACAACATATATGAAAAAGGTTTTATGGCATATCGGTTTAAATGCATACCTACAACATAATCTTTGTCGAAGAATGCATTTTTTTCAAACAACACAGTGTCATAATCAAGTTGATAATCTACCCATTTCACATTTAATTCATTACATATCGAATCAAACTTAAAATGAATATCTTCATAATTTTTAAAAACTTTATAATAGATAGGTGTAGAATAAAACAAAACAGGAACATTTCTTTCTTCACACAATTTTGCAATACGCTCAACATTAAAAAAAACATTGTCCTCGTATTTAAAAGTTTTTCCATCAATCAATGGACCAACACTATCAATAACAGCCATAAGGCTATCGCTAAGTGTTGCATAATAAACTAGTGCTCCATATTTAGCAAAAAGATATTTTTCATCAGTAAAAGAAGAAACTGAATCTATGCCATTATTCTTTTCTCTTGCAATGCCTTGATTCAACAATACACTATCAAATAATATTTCATGATTTCTCAAACTTCTACTATAAAGAAGTGGCGATTTTTCAAAATTAAAATCTTCCGAAAGATATCTTAACTTCCTTGTTTCACTTTTCATTCTATCCAAAACTCTTGCTTTTGTCACATTTCTGTTTGTACTAAAAATTTCGAATAAAAAAGGAAACGTCTCAACACATAATAATTTTGGTTGTTGTTGATCCAAAAGATTTTCTATCAAGTAATATAGTCCATCAGAAAGTATACCATCTTCTGAATATACACAAACATTACATTTAAATAATTGCGAAATAACAAAAGGATCTATAGTCTGGGCATGTGAATTACCAACAAATACGATATCCATTTTTCTATCATCAAGCAATTTATCTACGCAATCAGACTTATACTGTGCGTTAGACTCTCTCGTTTGAAACCAACGTTTAGAATCAGTCCAGCGAACAAACCCAATCACGAAGACAGCCACAATCAACATCTTAAAAATCAACACAAACTTATTTTTAGGTATTATTAATTTTGGCTTTTCAACATTAGTCAACTTTTCACTTGAACCTTTTGAAGATTCAAATATAGCTTTATGTTGTTTGTTTTTATTTGCCATGTCAAATTAAAATTGGAAGTAAATAAAGTTATTATCATTTCCATCTCCATATATACCATAATAAAGTATAGACAAAGGAATGATGAAATATAACGTCCAACGAATAACAAATGGAGATTTTTCATAAAACCACATTTCTATCTTTTCTCCCCACATTTTGAATACAAATTCCACAGACATTAAACCAACTATACAATAAATTGCAAAATAGAAATTTTTGTTATTTAGTCCATGTTCAAAAATATCTGTTGACGATGCAAATAAACCATAAAACACAGTTATTGCATCTGCAAATGTAGTGCTTCTAAAAAATATCAAAGATACTGTCCAAATAAACATTGTCATACCCCAAGACACAACTTTTGTTGGGGCATTTGTCGGATTCCATTTTATTATTCTGTCCAAAACAACCATAAAAAAAACATTTATAAATCCCCAAATCACAAAATTCCAACTGGCACCATGCCACAATCCACTTACCACAAACACAATCAACACATTGAGCCAACATCTCCATTTCGAACAACGATTTCCTCCAAGCCAAAAGTAAAGATAATCTCGGAACCAAGATGTGAGCGTCACATGCCAGCGAGCCCAAAAATCACGAACTGTGACAGCTGTATATGGAGATAAAAAGTTATTATGTAATTTAAAACCAAACATTCGAGCTATGCCAACAGCTATACCCGAATAAGCAGAAAAGTCAAGATATAATTGAAAAGCAAAAAATATAAGTGCAACAACCATAGCTTTTCCTCCAACAACAGAAGGATTAGAGTAAACACTATCCACATAAATTGCTATTCTGTCTGCAATAACCACTTTCTTAAATAATCCCCATGCTATTTCTAACAATCCTTTTCTAATATCATCGTAATTGAATTCGTACTTTCGGTCAAATTGAGGTAACAAATCGCTTGCTCTCTCTATAGGTCCAGCAACAAGCTGAGGGAAAAAGGATATAAAAGCAAAAAAAGCAACAGGATCTTTACAACTTTCTATTTTCCCTTTATAAACATCTATAACATAACCCAAGCCTTGGAATGTATAGAAACTAATTCCAACTGGAAGTATAATATTCAAAGGAGTAAATGCACCATCTGTATCATTCCAATGAATCAATGAATAAAAACTTTCCAAAAAGAAATTGCAATACTTGAAAAAGAAAAGAACTCCAAGATTCGCAATCAATGCAGATATCACATATGGCTTTTTATTCTCTGCATTTGACATATATTTTGCAAGAAAAAAATCAATGGCTGTTATTCCTGCTATAAGACCAAGTAATTTCCAATTCCAATAACCGTAGAAAAAATAACTTACAATAAGGAAATAAATGTTCCTTAATTTTGTCGTTTTGGAAAATATAAACAAATGAAGGAGAAAAACCACTGTCAAAAAAACAGCAAAAGTAAACGAATTAAAAAACATCTTTATAAAATAGATTCAATAATTTATTTTATTTCGGAGCTTATACAAGTTAGAAGTGCAATCGGACAAAAGCACTCTGCAAAATTAAAAAAATATATATATTTATTCATATCAATTTATAAAAAAAATAATAAAATTGTCATATTACGCTTCGTTATTGAATAGAGGAAATAAAAATAGATTCATACAATCCTTTTTTAGACTTATTTTTCTTACATTAAGGCAGACAAAACTTCGTACAATCTATAAAATCATAAAGGAGACATGATCACTCACATCTCCCCTATCTTATAATCTAATACAAAAATCACTTTTTCACCACTTTGTATGCTCTGCCATTCAACTTCAAGAAGTAGATTCCTGAAGGAAGGTTTGCACCGAATGAATGTCCTGTCTCCGCATAACCTGCCTCGATTGTCTGGCCAAGTGCGGAAACGAGTTCGTAGTCTCCACCAACAGCAAATGTGAATTCAGTGTTGGATGGATTTGGATATACGACCATTGAATTCTCCGACTCAACTTCATTCACATCAGAAGCGTCACACTTATCGCTTACGACAGAAGAGCATTCCCACGTATGAGGGATAGCTGTCACTGTCTCCTCTCCATAGATGATACCAAGACCGATTGAACTCATGTAGAAACGTCCGAACACGTTCTGATCTCCCTCTAGGAACTGACCATTTCCAGGTCCTCCAAACTGATGTTTTGAATCACTTAGCAACTGCCAAGTCTTACCTTCATCAAGCGAACGATAGAAACCATTACCGTCGCCAGCAGAACCATATATATAAAGAGCATATTCTCCATCTTTCTTTCCTTTTCCACATCCAACAGCCTCACAGCTTTCAATACCAGACAATCTCTTGAAAGTCGATCCGTGGTCTGTAGATACCATTATTCCATTTCCTGCACATGGTGCATAAATAAGACCCTCATGACCAGGGACAACACAAAGACGTGTGTATGCGCTCTGCCATCCGTATGTGTTTTGGATAGCGACATCTTTGAATGACTTACCGTAATCATCACTTACCATAATCACACCCATGCCAGACGCATATAGATAAGAATCATTCATTGGATCAGTCACGATACGAATAGCCTTCTTTGTGCCATCGATCAAAGTCCAAGTTTTTCCCTCATCGTCGGAATAGAAAATACCACTACCCGATCCATTACCGTCAGGATCTGGAATCGGAATAACGAAGAAACGATATTTTCCATCCACCTTCGTGATCGCGCATTTACCTTCATTTGAAGCCATCGGTCCACACTCTCCACAGTACGGATTATTATACTGGGCTGATGTCTTCGACACCTGTTTCCAACCAGCCTCCCCAGAAGTTGTGATGTAGAAACCAGTGTTAGCCACACGCATCATCACATCCGGATCCTGTGGATAATAGCAGATTCCACCTGTTGTGCCAGGAGCAGGATCATGGATTGCCGGGAATTCATGGATATCATTGTGAATAAATCCAGTGTAGTCGCCAATCACAGAAAGTGTGTTTCTGCCAGGAATAGATATGATATCTAGAGGCACCGTCTCCTCAAGCCCATTCACATCAAAATAGAATTTTGGCTCTGGGCACCAAATCTGGTCACACGTGAAAATTCCATTACCAGAAGTGAACGAAGCCTTATTCTCGTCAGTAGGGTCGATACAAATTGATCCACACCAGTGAAGAGCATACCCTTTCACCCAAGTGACTCCACTATTGTAAAGAGTCATCTTATCCTGCAGAGAATTCCATGTCTTACCTCCATCAAGTGTTGTCCAAACGATATCTCCATTCGCGCTCAAACCGCCATCCCATTTCTGTGGAATCCACGTGTTGTTGGTAGAAACCACCATTTTGTCTGGATTAGACGGTGCGATATCAAATCCACCAAGTGCAGGAGCATTCGACGGAGTGATGTCCGTGATCTTATCTCCAGCGATGTCGTATTTATAC
This sequence comes from Bacteroidales bacterium UBA3844, assembly GCA_002392915.1. Classification (GTDB taxonomy): domain Bacteria; phylum Bacteroidota; class Bacteroidia; order Bacteroidales; family Paludibacteraceae; genus UBA1723. The sequence continues at coordinate 14,985 of DGHQ01000025.1, forward strand.
ATCTTACCTTTGGCTCCTCCCACACATTTGTCAGCACAACAAATGATAAGTTCACCTCTGCTATTCATCTTCATACGGCAAGGGACAAAACCGTTGTCTGTACCCTTCAAAGCCGACCATGTGGCTCCTGCGTCTTCACTGACATAGATATTGTCAGCTCCTGTACGAGAGATACCCACGAAGATTCGCTGAGTCTTTCCATTTTTTACAGAACCTTTATCAAAAACAACACATGTTGTTCCGTTCTCATCCGCAGTTGTTGCCACTTTAGTGCTCTCCCAAGAAGGCCAGTTGACAGTCGTGCTGTACGCTTCCGAAGGGAAAGAGGCAACCTTACTCCACTTTTTACCACCGTCGACAGACATGATCAAAGGAGTGCCGGCACGTCCACCCGCATAAACGATGTCACTATTATTAGGATCGACGGCAATTCTCTCGCCACAGTTACGTCCCTGTCCGTTGCCATGCACACGAATAAGGTCAGTGACAGGCACAATATCAAAGTTTTTACCACCGTCTTTACTAATCATCATAGCTGTCTTAGTGCCAGAGAAGTACTGGCAACCACCGAGCAGATAAATGTTTTTATTATTAGACGGGTCGATAGCAACAGCTTCGATTGAATACAGACCCTTATCATCCTCAGAAATAAAATCTGTGATAGGAGTCCATGAACAATCCGCATGGTTACGAATATATGCTCCACCCACGTCGGTGCGGGCGATCATCGTAGAACCTTCTGCCACAATCCCTGCGACAAAACCACCGCCACCGATCTTGACACGACCAAAAGTATAGTCCACATCAGCCTTTTTTTCCTCCTTAGAGCAATCATACTCAGCAGGCATCGTAGACGTCACTTTGATATTGTCGATATAGAAAGCAGATGAACTTCTACCGAAATAGACCATCTGATTATCCGAAACAGACTCAAAAGAACGAGTGTCGAAAGCTACTCTGTTCCACACCCCACCCTTGATCGAGACAACGACATTATTATTTGAGTCGTCCGTATTCTGCATATTGTCACGCATAGTAATGTCGCCATCCTTATTCATGTAGATATCGGCAATTATGAATTCAGTGCCACGCTTGTACTCAATCCAAACACCAGTCATACCCCATGCCTCACTTGGCTCCACCAACTCACATTTAGAGGAGGTGTTACCACACTTTACTGGATTGTCGACAATAGACTCCTTAACGTTCCATCCGGACCCCGTTGTCATATCGTCTTCAAAATCCACCACAACTTTATCCGCCAATGCGTCAATAGAGCACATTGCGAGAAAAGCGAACGGAAATAAATATTTTAGTCTCATAGTGTAAGATTTTATATAAGATAACCCTTTTGTCTACATTATTAATTTTTAGCAAAAATAGTCAACAGCGAAAAAGATGACATTGAAATTTGTCACAAAAACATGGAGATTTGTTTCAACCGGCAGACCTAAAAACAATCAAAAAAGTCCATTTCATCGAATATTTTGGCATCAATCCGCATCAACAATCAAAAAAAATGGAATCAAAAAAAAGAATCGGTGATCAAAAGACCACCGATTCTAATTATTGTCAGGTTCGACATATTATCACTTGAAATAAACCACTTCAATTGTACCCTTACGTACAGAACCATCTTTCATTGTAAGAACATAGTAGTAGACGGTAGGGTCAGCAAGTACGCCACGGATCTTTCCATCCCAACCATCGTTACCCTCAAACACCTTGTTGCCATAACGGTTGAAAATCTCAACCTGGAAGCCAGGCATGAATACATCATTCATATCCTTAGAGTTGTGAGGAGTAATTGCAGTAGGGATGAAGTCGTAAGCGTCAACCTTCACCACGTTACTTGCAGCCGACGTACAAACATTATCCGTAACTACGACATAGAACAGAGTGGTGTCTTGCAAGTTCTCATAGAAGAAGGTTCCGAAGTCAGGATCATAAATAGACGATACAGTCAACAACTCATCCGCTTCGTCAAGAGGATTGATATAATCCTCCAAGACATTGCCATAACCATCAAACATCTGGCTAGAAGCATCCATGTCGCCAACCACCTTATACCAGTGATACTCTATACCTTTATCCTTATAGATTGACTTCATATCAAGATTGACATTCTCACCAATCCATACACGAGGTCGGCCTTCAAATCTAGCTGTCAGCAGCATACTATCAGGGCTAATCTTCTGGTGTACTTTCATTGGAGCACCGTTAGATACAGTATTCTTCAGCATCTGTTCTGTTGTGAGTTTCGACTCAAATGTACCGTTCTCACGGTTGTAGACATACTCACAACTCCATGCAAGAGAGCTGTCGGAAGACGTCATACCACACTCATTGACAGCGTAATATAGCATACGAGATCCGTCGTGTACATGAGATATCGGTTCTCCGTTATACTTAGATCCACCGACTATCCAACCTTCCTCAATAATCTCAGAGCCCATATCCTCAACACAGACATTAAGTATTTCCTTATAGTTTCCAGCCATTCCGTTGACTGCCAGTGCCTGATACTCGCACGCCTCAACCGTATCAACACTTGACATAGCGACACGAGGACGCTGACGGATTCCGATATAAGCGGATGCTGTATCAAGACATCCTGTGTTCAAATCCTGTGCGACGTAATAATATGTACCCGTCTGAGTGAGTTTATCAATAGCTGTATATTGAGCCACCTTATCAGGATCAGAAGAGAATCTCAAGCCGAATGTCGTCTTATTGTTACTATATACAAGAGTCGGAACCGAAATTGAGTCTTTATAAACATCAAATACGATATCAGATTCCACCTCCTTGTAAGTGTTATCCTCCTGCAAGATGTTAGTCTTACCAGTTGCCGTGATAATTGTGTCAGACATCAACTTCACATCAAGCTCAGTGCCTTCACACTTGACAAAATCTTTAGCCATAGCAGTGACAATATCCTCACGTTTAGGAACGGTGATTTCCTTTTCGTATGTGAACTTGTTGCCACAAACATCTGTCAATATCATCTGAGCAGTGAAGTTGTCCGTGACAGAAGTTCCAGGAGCAGGATATTGGCTATAAGTCAACACAGACCTGCCCGCACATGGATCATATTTATTCAAAGCGAACTCTTCCAAGTCTGGAACTAACATCAAGCACTCGCCATTCGACTTAGCCGACACCTCTCCGTCGGCAAACCAATCAGGGACATCGAAATGAGGATTGTTTGTATCACGATAAGAAAGAACCATTCTGAATGTATCATTGTTGACGTTACCACAAACATCAACAGCAGTATAAACGAATGTATTTTCATAGTTGTAGTAGTCACATTTAGACGGATTATCACCTCTATTGTTTAATCTGTCAATTTTCACATTACTATCGTTACAATCCTCCGCAGTTGGAATTGACCAATCTGCACTTGAAGCATCACAACTCAAATGAATAGTATCGGTCATCAATCCAGATGCAAATCCAGTCTTCCATACAGGAGGAACAGTATCCTTAATATTGATTATATTAGAACAAGAAGAAGAGTCACCAAAGATGTCGTAGATAGTGTAAGTACGAATGATTTCTCCTTTACAACTATTACCGGCAGTGTCATCTTTTACCGTCAACTTTTCTGGAATCATGTTTTGAGCATCCAAAACATTTCCATACAAATATGTCTTAAACTCAGAGAATTTCTTTGGTATATAAATCTTCTCACTCACATCGTCAATACAAGCAAAAGCTTTTTCGTAATCATGAGGACAGACAATTTGAGGCTTAATCGAGTCTAAGACAATCAGATTCTGCTCACAGTAGTGACTATTGGATGCCTTATCAACAAATGTCGTATACAAGATTGTAGTGTCATTAGCCGGATAGATATCCTTGAACACATTCTTGTCGTCATCTCTTATGAATGTCGGCTTCAATCTTCCATCACAGCTATCATCGAAGTATATCGACGTGTCAAGGCCTGCCTTTTCGAATTTATCAAATGTAGCCTCATCTCCATGATTACGAAGAACCACAATCAAATCCTTAGCCAATGTACTACAATCAACCTTAGGAGAGATTGTATCGTAAGCCACAACAGTCTGAATCTCCGATGATGAGTTACCGCTTCCATCTGTCACTGTCCAAACGATATCCTTAACATCTCCGGCTATTAGTGTCATGTCGAATTTCTCTCCCTTAGGCAGAGCTCTTGTAACACCATTAGAAGTGTAAGATATTGTAGTATTCTTATCACAATCACTGATATTCAGCAACTTTTCAATTTCCTCATAAGTTTCTGAATATGTGCACTTACACTCAGACTCCTTATAATACAATTTGACTGTGTCCAAAGAAGTAATCTTAGGAGCGGTTGTGTCTACAGCCATGAATATCAGGCTACACTTGTTTTCATTACCTGATGAGTCACGCACGACAAACTCCATTGTGACAGTCTCTCCATATTGCATGTCGACGACAATATCATCCTTCTCAACAAACGAATCGTCACCGTCCTTGACAAGAAGATGCACCGTCTCTCCACAATCATGAGCAACTGCAAACTTTTCTGCTTCATTAAGCGTGTCGTACAAGTCTATACCCATGACTTTCTTCAGTGATTCTTCGTTGAATGCAGGAAGTACCGCACCAGCACGCATCATAGCGATAACCTGTTCATCAGAGATACTTACATGAGACTTGCAATCGTCAGTCAACGGAATCTTTATAGGCTCTGTTGGACATGCTACAGACGGTGCTATACGGTCCACTTTATTGACAGTTTCTGTCACCTCTGTATAATTGCCAAACGCATCTTCGATCGTCCACTTGATTGTCTCATCTCCGATCTCACTGTCGAAGCCTGGATATGTCATTCTATCAGCTAATTCCGTCTTCTTTCCTTCAATCTCATAATAAACCTTCATATTGCTACAATCAGCAGCATCTAGTTTATTCAAGAGATCTCTCTTCGTATTAGAATATGTGTACTGGCAATTAGCACCTCTCTCCAACGTAGTTGTGAACTCATTCTTAGAGACGTATGGTTTTTCCTCATCAACTGGCATATAAGTCACAGTGCAGAAACTTTCATTTCCAAGATCGTCATATACGCGATATGTCACAACGACCTCCTTGCCAATCTCAAATGTGAATGAACCGTCAGAATTTAGAGCCACATCAACCTTAGAGTCTAGTTTCAAATCATTTCCACAATCGCTCTTATGAAGCAAATCGTCAATTTCTCCTTCAGTCATGCCATTCAAAATGTTTCCGTCGGCATCGATAATGCCTTTTTCAATCAAGACTCCACGACGCAAATCAGCGATTACCTTGTCGGATTCTATCTTATAAGACGTGTTGCAATCATTCTCTCTTGTAATCGGAACCTTAACCTCTGATGGTTCACATACAATTGCAGGAGGATTGTTTGGAATATTGATTATCTGCGGACAGAAATCAGAATTTCCTGCCTTATCAGCGAATGTCCAGTTGATTGTAGTTGAGCCTACGACAAATGGAGCTGAAAGATCAGCTTGATCCCCGTTATTCTTTCCATCCGAACGTTTAGACGTGACGATAATATCGCTAAAGTCTGTACAATTATCCTTAACCCAACGGTCGTCACCAGACTTCAATCCTGTGAACAGACTCTTGTGGTTAATCAAATAGTCATTGTCAATACATATACCAGCGGCTATTTCATTCTCTGTGATTTCAACATTCTTAATTAGTTTATCACAATCAACCTTAGGAGCTTTTTTATCGACAATTTCAACCTCCTGTTTTACAGAATTGACATTCTGGAATTCATCAGTTGCAATCCACTCAATCACATCACCATCATTCAATGTCTCCTTAAACTTATAGAATGCATCCTCCTCGACCTTCTTCGCAGTAGTCTTTGTGCCATCCTCATGAACAATCACATAAGAGATTTCTGTCTTACTGCAATCACTTATATTAAGCATATTTGAGATCGCACTATACGAAAGGTCAGACACACCCTGACACTTATTGTCGGCATCCACTCCATCAAGTTTCAAGACATCAAGTGATTCAGCGATCTCCGGCTTAGTCGAATCCTTTGGAGAAACAAGAGTTGAACATCTAGAAGCATTGCCAGATGCGTCCTTCATAGTCCAGTATACATACGAGTCGTCGTCATCCAAAGAAACGCTCACATCAACAGAAGTTTTCTCCTCCTCAGCAGTCAAGCCAACGAAGAACGACAACTCTGTTCCACACTCATCATATACTTTGTCGACGTTGCCATCTCCATCTTTAGTATATGCGTATGGAATCTTATTTTCATTCGTTGCTGTCGAGATCTCTGTCGCCGACGTTGCGTTTGCCTTCACATACGCATCCTTCAACAGCTGGATTGTCATAGTTGAGTCTGCCTTACATCCATTAGTTGGCTGGACATAGGCATTGAAGTCAGCAAGACATGCGATCTCCGGAGCCACGTTATCAACCACATTAACTTTCTGAGTGACAGTTGTCGTTTTGCCTGTCGCATCCGTCACTGTATACTTGACATCATGTTCTCCTGTTGTAAGATCACTCATCACAACGTCATTAGTTGTCAACGCATTGTCCGTACCTCCATCAACAGAGTATGTGATTGTGTAATCTGAACACTCCTTAATATCCAACAACGCTTTGATCGCATCATTAGCTATAGTTGTATCACCAGCACACTTGTCGGCAGAACCACTTGTGTGGATAGTTATTGCGTCAAGAGCACTTACAACTGGCTTCATCGTATCAGCAGCGGAGATTATCGTTGAGCAAGACGACTTGTTATAGCCATCGCTCATTGTCCAATTGATTGTCTGAGACTCTCCGACACCAAGTTCAAACGGTTTGTCAGACTCATCAAATGATGTGTTGTCCAACGAGCTTTCCACCTTTAGAGAGACTCCACACTCATCCTTGATCGACTCAATAGTCTTGCCATCAGCACCCAAAGTGATTCGATTAGAATTTACAACGGTGAATGTTCCGTCAGAATTCTTTGTGGCAATATTGTTCTTAACTACATACTGCTCATAAATCGAATCTATTGCAGCAATCTCTGTTGCCTTACAATTATTGTCTGGCTGAACATAGACATTGTAGTCGGCAAGACATGCAATCTCTGGAGCCACATCGTCGACCACAGTAATCTTCTGAGTGACAGTTGTAGTTTTGCCTGTCGCATCCGTCACAGTATAAGTGATCTCATGATCTCCAGGAGCAAGACCGTTTGCAATCACATCATTTGTTGTCAAATCTGTAGTCGTAACTCCATCAACAGAGTATGTGACTGTGTATGACGAACAATCCTTGATATTCAAAGATGTCTTGATATCATCATTTGTTATTGTTGTATCACCGACACACTTGCCAACCGAACTGCTAGTATGAACAATAATCGCATCAGGAGTGCTTACCACAGGACGCATTGTGTCTACAGCCGTGACTGTCGTCTTGCACTGATCTGAATTGTTAGTTCCATCCGACAATGTCCAATATACATCCTTAGTAATATTATCCTTGTCTAATGAGACATTCAAAGTATTCTCCGTTCCAACTCCATTAGTTTCAGAAACCTTCACTGACAAATCTGTACCACATCCATCATAGATATTTGTAATCGACTTTTTGTCCGCACTCAGTTTGAAATATTCCTCGTCGCCTGCATTCTTAGCTGAGATCACTCCCGTCTTCTCATCAACAACTATCTTGTCTGACAAATAGCCAAGAGCAAACTGATGCAGATTCATATCAATAGAAGCCTCACAATTTGCATTCATTGGAACCTCCACGTCTGCACATGTGATCTCAGGAGCCACATTGTCAGTCACCTTGATATCATGGTTGTCAACCTCAGTCGCTGTACCACTTAAATCTACAGAGCTCCATGTGATTGTGTAGTCTCCAGGAACAAGATCTTCAGAGAATGAAGTTGAGCCATCAGGCTTGATTGAACCGACAATCACATCTCCATTTGAGTTTTTAATTTCATACTTCAACTCAGTAACAGGAGAACATGCAGCATATTCCACTCCATAAATTTCTTTATAGACATCAGCAAAAGTCTTCGAATATTCTACAGAACAATTCTCTTTGCCAGAAGCGTCCTTTCCTGTGACAAAGCCAGTCTCATCCGCAAGAGCATCTGGATTCAGAATTTGAGGTGCACCTACCAAAGTATATGTACATTCAGAAGGATTGCCCGAAGCATCAGCCACCACAATTGTGACATGCTTCTCCTCCTTATACTTGATAGTCAAGCTTTCGTTGCTAGTGATAGTGTCGCCATCAGGAACGAACTCTCCCGAATTATTTTTAGTAGAAACCGCAATCTTTGTAGAGAGCAATTCGCCACAATCATTGCTCATGGCATTCTTCTGGAGATCGTTAAAATCATATTTCGTATTGAATACAGACTTATTGATATCATCAGAAGATTCATATTTAATAGCCTTATCATTCTTATCGACTGCATCATCATCCAACACCGTCTCCGCACGAGATGCATAAAGCAGGCTCTCTATATCAAGGTCGACTGTAGCATCACAATCGTTTCCAACAGGAACCTGGATGACATTGTTGTTTGAGCAAGCAATCTCTGGAGCTATATCATCAACGACAGAAAGTTCTTGTGAAATGGTATCTTTTACTCCATTTTTGCTAACAACCTCATACTCGATAATATAATCACCATGAGTCAATCCGTTCAAAGTCATCTCGTTTATAATCTCATTCTCAACGATAGAACCGTTAGAAATCACATTGCCTTTCTTATCCTTGACTACATAGTTGACATCCTTGATTCCTGAACAATCATGAATTGAAGACAACCAATCCTCAATCTGTTCTTTACTCCATGAGTGTCCTGCACTACATTTGTCAGCCATATCATCAGAGTATTTCTCAACAACCTTATCCAATCCAGCGATACTCAAATCTGGACTTGTTGTATCTTTAGCTGAGACCATAGTCGAACATTTTGACATATTATAGCCATCACTCATTGTCCAATAGATTGTCTGAGTTTCGTCAACACCAAGAGTAAACGGCTTGTCTGACTCATCGAATGATGTGTTATCCAATGAACTTTCCACCTTTAATGAGACACCACACTCATCCTTGATTGATTCAACAGTCTTGCCGTCTGCACTCAAAGTGATTCGATCTGAGTTAACGACCGTGAATGTTCCGTCGGAATTCTTAGTCGCAATACCATTCTTGATGACATACTGCTCATAAATATAATCTATAGCGGCGACCTCCGTCACCTCACAGCCATTAGCAGGCTTAATATATACATTATAATCAGCAAGACATGCGATCTCTGGAGCCACATCATCAACAACAGTAACGTCCTGAGTAACAGTTGTAGGGTTACCTGTCGCATCCGTCACTGTATAAGTGATTTTATGAGCTCCAGGAATAAGTCCATTTGCAACCACATCATTTGTTGTCAATTCTGTAGCAGTAGCTCCGTCGACAGAGTATGTAATTGTGTATGACGAACAATCATTGATATTTAAGGCCGTCATGATTGAAGCATTTGTGATTGTCGTATCACCGACACACTTGTCAACCGAGCTGCTAGTATGAACGGTGATTGCATTAGGAGTGCTTACCTCAGGATTCTTATCGTCTATAGCCTTAATCGTCTGTTCACACTCTACAGGTGCGATCTCAGAATAATTAGTTGAGAACTTCCAACGAATGGTCTTTTCACGATCGTCTCTTGTCAACTTATAACTGAATGGCATGCCATTGTAAGTAGTACCTCCATCAAGAGAATATTCTACCTTAATGACATCATTTGGCGAACAAAGTTTTGCATCTACGCTATCCTTGATATCAACCTCAGTCATCGAAATCGTATTCTCACAATTATCGTCTAGAGGGACTGTCATTCCCTTGAAATTACCACAAGTGATATTCAAATGTGATGACTTTGGAGTATACTCAACTGTTTGACTAGCGACACATCCGTTCTTGTCTGTCAATGTTGCAGTCAACTTAGCTGTAGAAATTTCATCATTCAAAGTAAATGCACCGTCGGCATAAGAAACAGAAGTCTCATTATCAGTGTATGAAATTTCATACTTGCCATCATAGTAATCCTTAGAAGATTCAAGATTATCAACTGGGGTTCCGCCACTCACATTGCTGATAATTACCTTGTTGTAATTCTTAGTACAAATACCAGTCATGCTTTCGTAGTCAAGAGAGAATGTCAACTGAGCAGGCTCTGTAATTGTAAACACTTTTTCCTTCTTGACATCTGGATTTGCATTAAGGACATACTGAACTTTGTAAGCACCAGCCTTCAAGCCTGTAAATTCAGCAACATTTTCGCCTCCTACCACAGAAGACATGACATCTGAATAACCAGTTGCAGGATCTATCATCTTGATAGTGAATTGTCCTGAAGGAGACGTTGCCTTAATCACACCTGATTTTGAAGGATCTGCAGAGTTGCCTTCATTACATAATGCATCAGTTTTGTCCCAAGTGACATTTGGTTCGCTTGGATCTGGCACTTCAATTGTCAAATCTTTACTACATCCGTTTTTATCCCAAACTGTGTAACTATATGATCCTGCAGGAATACCAGACCTCTCTATCTTATCATCCGCCACAGTGGTTGCAGTTGCAAACGTACAAGTCGGTTCATCACAATACTTATAGTCTCCGTAGCCACCATTGATTGAGATAGAGAAACTTCCATCACTCAATCCGTATGCAGATGGTTTTGTCACGCTCTCTGACAAAGTAATATCAGTTGTAGGCTGAGTGACTGTGAAATTAATTTCATTCGAACCACAGTTGTTAGCATCAGTAACAGTCAATGAATATTCAACAACGCCATGTTCATTGGCAGTTGTTATTGATGCCGAGTTATCACCATAAGCGTCACCATCCTTCTTCCATGAGTAAGTATAACCTGTACCAGCAGGTGTAGAAATTGTCTTTGTCTCATTGTAACACAAAGTCTCATCCGCGATAGCAGCAAGAACAGGATTGCTATTCACTGTCACACTTGCTGGACCAGCTACACCGACACATCCGTTTGCATCCTTCATTGCGACGTAATATGTCTTTGTCTCTGTCAATGTCTGAGTCGCAGATGTCCCTGTCACTGTCGACTTGTCCACATTTGTTGGAATCTCTGTTTCAGACCACAAGTAAGTGTAAGGAGCCGACTGAGTCGCACGTGTGTCTGAAGCAGTCAGTGTAGCAGTCTCGCCGGCACAAATAGCATCGCTTGACTTAGCAATTTTCACTTCTGGAACAGACAAGTCAAATGTGTATTTATTGTCGGTATTTTTAGAAGTACAAGCAGTCGACGTTGCAGCGTGATTCTCTGTAATTGTCAAAGTCACATCTGATGTCACATTATCCAATGTTGATGCCGATCCGCCCAAACTCCAAGAGTATGAGTAGTTAGCATTCTCATTGTGCGACTTCAAGTTCACAGCACAATTAGCTACACTTACAACATCAATTTTAGCCTCAGGCAACTTATATATGTTTACTGAGATTGTTGGATCTGTCTTCGACTTACATCCTGTCGTAGAGTTCTCAGCACGCACTGTCCATGTCTCAGCCACATCCGCAGTTCCATCTGATTCTACAGTTGGAGCGATTGACGTTTCTGGATCGACGCCATTGTTCCAGTAGAATCTATATCCTGCAGTTGAGCCTCCGACATTTGCGGTCAATGTCACATTGTTGCCATCGTAACACTTGTTCACACCGTTTGCTGTCACGCTAAATTCATCGTAGTACTTGATCTCAGCAACTTCTGAAATATCAGAGCATCCAGTTGTCGGATTTGTAACCTTGACTGTGTACTTGCCGACTCCAAGTGCTGTGAACTTACCATCTGCCGTGATCGTTGCAGAAGTCACCTTAGTGCCATTGTTGAACAACTCATAAGTATTAGCATTGTCGTAGTTTGTGACAGTCACATCACCAGTAGCACCAGCCTCGTCACAGATGTTTGGTGTGGCTGTGATTGTTGGTTTTGCAATCACATCTGGAACAGTGACTTTAACAATCGCCGACTCATTCTGTCCGCAAACTTCCGCTATGACTGTGATTTCAGTGTTAGATTCAATAGACAATGGCCATGAATCAATTGTTGCAGAGCCATTCTTGTATGTCCATGCTATTTCTTCAATGCAAGACGGTGCTGCGAAATTCAAATTTCCATAAACCATTTCCTCACTCAAAGAATATTTGCAATCCGTTCCTGAAGTAAGGGCGACAGTTGATGATGCAGTCAATGAAATTTCATCCACTTTAGTTGTGAATGAACCAGTCTCAACATCTGTTGTACAAGCACCTGCAGCGACCGTCAATGAATAGTCGTAAGTCTGGGCACAAGTAGACTTCTTAGACACCGTCAATGTCTTATGATCTGCAGATTCAGTTCCTCCAGTCCACGTATATGTCGCATCGTCTGTATATCCGTCCACCGTCGCAACGACATCATATGACGCATTAGTTGCGCAAAGATCCGTTGGATTAGTGAATGAGATTGTAGGCATACGGTGGATCGTTCCGGCCTTCTCATCAGCCACTGATGAACATCCATCGTACATAGCCACTACTGAATATGTGGCGGTCGTTGAGTTTTCTCCATCTGCCAACGTCAACGTCTGGCTTGCTGCAGACTCCTTACCTGTTGGAACACCGGCCCAATCATATGTCACGCCAGCAGTCTTTGTCACGCCACCGACTGTAACTGTCGGAACAAATGAGACAGAAGTACTACACAACGTCTCGTCTACACCAAGAGAGACAACCGGTTTTGGCTTCACAGTCAAGACAACTGTATTCGTCATCTTGTTTCCACAAGCAGTACCGTCGCTCACCTCTACCTTATAAGAATATTCGCCAGCAGGCAACAAACCGTCAACCAATTCAAATGTAGGAGTGTAAGAGTCAGATGTAGCACCCGTAATCTCTACATTGTCCTTAAACCACTGGAATGTGTAAGAACCAGATCCTCCATTTGGAGTTTTTCCATCTGCGAATTTCATTGTAGGCAATGAGCCATCAGCACAAATAGCCTCCACACTTGCAAGTTCACCTGCTTCTACACCACTGAAGTTTTCAATTTCAACATCATTAACTATAGCAGAACAGTTGTTTGCATCAATCACTGTGAATGAATAAGTTCCTGCACTCAGTCCAGTAACTTTGTTTTCTCCATCCAAAGTAACATCGTCGTCGCCTCTCTTATATTTATAAGCAGGAGTTCCATTAGATGCACTCAACTTAACCCATCCTTCATTGTCACAGACCTTATCAGTCTTGCCATCGACAACCAATATAGGATTTTCATTTACAACCGCGTCAACTTCATTACTGTGGTTTTCTCCACATCCATTGGCAGACACATATTGCAACTTATGAATTCCAACAACTTGAGCAACTGTATTGTCAAAGTCAGTCCACTCACCTTCTCCCTTGACCTTAATCTGCCACTTGCCTGTTCCGACAATATCGCTACCATTGTTTGCGATTGTTGGAGTCGGCAATGCAAACTTATTTCCATCACAAACTGGAGCCGGAGCTGTTATTGTGACAGTCGGAATATCACTGACGTTAATAGTCGTTGTAGCAGTCATCTCATCACAAACTCCATTCTTAACCGTCACTCTATACACAGTCTGAGCTGTTATTGCAGGAAGTGTGATTGTCTTTGCTGTAGGGTCATATTCATAAGTTGTCAGAGTCACATCGTTTGCCGTGATTTCTGTGATATCACCTGTGATGCTTGTCACATTCAATACCGGCTGAGTATTCTTACAAATATTTGCTATCTGAGGATCAACTGCAATTGCAGACGCTGCAGAAACCTCAACAGCCTGAGCAAACTCATGTTCTGTCGTTCCACATCCGTTAGTGGCAACATACCTCAATGTATAGTCGCCTGGTTGCAAATTGTTGTTTGCAAAATTCTTCCATACATCACCATCTTTGTATTCCCAACCAGATGATGTAATTGTGCTACCGTTATCTGTAGATGTCACTGTTGGCAATGCGAATGAACCACCCTCGCATATAGCTGACGGTGCTGTGATTTCTGGCAATGTAGGTGCCGAGTTTATTGTCAACGTGTATGTCAGATTCTCTGTATTGCCTTTTGTACAAGCGTCGTTGACAGTCACATTGTAAACATATGTTCCAACTTCTGTAACTGCTGGAGTATGATTATTTCCTGTTGGTTTCACGCTCTTATCAGCCGACGGCAATGTCCAAATGTAAGTTAAATCGCTGGCAGATCCATTTGTTGTCGCATTGACTGTGATTGCAGCCAAAGCAGATATATTCTCCTTACATATTGTCTGCGACGCAGATGCAAGAGTTGCAGGAGTCCAAGTATACTCTTCAACTTTGAATGTCTTCGCTTTACTTGTACATCCATATTTATCAGTCACTGTAGCTGAGTAACTTCCCTTGCCTAATAAGAACTCGTCACTTGTCTGAGATGCGACAGTTGATACATTATATGTATAGTCTCCTTCTGTAGCTGTTGCAAGAGTCAATGTGAAATCAGCTTTGACATCAGCACATACAATCTTGTCTGTAATATCGGCAAGAACCGGCAACGCGTGAAGTTCTACAGCAAACTCATTTGATGTTGCCTTACAATCATTGTCATTTGTAACCTCAACTGTGTAATTTCCAGCAGTCGTAACATCAATTGTGGCTGTTGTTGCTGCAGTGCTCCACTTATAGCTCTTATAAGATTCTGTTGTCTTCAATATCAACGCTGTGCCATCAGCACACAAATAATCCTTTTCATCAGCCTTGGCAATCTGTGGAGTTGGCAATGAATGGAACTCCACAGTCGTAGCATCTGTAGTTTTTGTACACTTTTGAGCAGACGTCACCTTCACTCTATACTCACCTGCCTCACTCACACTGAGTGATGTGCCTGTCGTTCCTGCAGAGACGAATTCTGTGGCTGTGCCGACCTTCTTCTCCCAGTCGTATGTATAACCATCTACTGTATTAGTCAAATTTAGTGTCGTATTCAAGCCTTCACATACCTTCGTATATGATATTGTAGGCATAGTGACATCAGAGATTGTGATTGTCTCACTTGCCATATTAGATGTACATGTATGTCCATCAGAATATGTCTCGGTAATTGTCAAATCATACGTTCCTGTAGCATCTGCCACTATTGTGCTTTCACTACCGCTCTTTGCTCCACTCCAAGAGTATGTGTATGCAGTTCCAGTCAAGTTTGCAGACAATGTGTACGAGCATTGACCAAGGACAGAAGAAATGGATGCGACTGGTGGCACATATGTTTTTCCTGTGGCATTAGCCGACTCACTCTCACATCCGTTCGCATCCTTCACATTCACATACCATGTTGCTGACTGGATCTTGTCTCCAGACGCATTGTATGTCAACGTCTTTGTTGATCCATCAGCTACAAATGTTCCATTCGCCGCGTTGCTCCATACGTATGTCTCACCTGTTTTGGCTCCAGTAGCAGTGAATGTAACGTCACCTCCACAAACATTTTCCGCAGTCAACGTCGGTGTAGCTGGTTTTACATTTACAACTGCATTCACTTCATTGCTATAATTCTCACCACATCCATTGGCAACAACATATTGCAACTTATGTGTTCCTGCTACCTGAGCAACGGTATTGTCGAAATCAGTCCACTCGCCTACTCCCTTGATCTTAATCTGCCACTTGCCAGTTCCGACAATATCACTGCCATTAGTTTCTATTGTTGGAGTTGGCAAAGTAAACTTATTTTCTTCACAAACTGGAGCCGGAGCTGTTATTGTAATTGTCGGTTTATCATTTACCGTTACTTTTACAGTAGGTTTTATAGAAGAGCATTTTCCATTTTCAACAGTCAGAGTATATGTTGTTGTTGAGACAGGCGTTGCCTCCAACATATTTCCATTGACAGTCAGTCCTCCATAAGAGGAGATCGTACCGACCAAATCTGAGTATGAAATCTTCGCAGTCTCACCTTTACATATTGTGACAGGAGTCAATGACAATGCTGGGGTTCCGTAAACAGTGGCTGTTGCTGTAGAAGAAGTACTCACACATTCAGTATTCTTGTCTTTGATCACAACCGTCCATGTAGCAGTCTCACTATCATTTTCGTCAGATATAGACAATGACTTCGATGTTTCTGAACTGTATCCGGAATTATTCCAATTGTATTCATACTTAGTAATATCTGCTGGAGTTGCAATAAATGTCGTTGTTTCACAAGCATCTACAGCAGACAACGAAACCACTGGCAATGGATTGAATTCAACAAGCAAAGATGCGTAATTAGTACAACCGTTTCTATCCCTTACATAAACAGTATGGATTCCTGCTTCTGACACAGAGATTGAATTTGTTGTACCATATTCAGTCTCACTGTTCCACTTGTAATCAACTGAAGATGTCGATGTGGCGGAAAGAGTTGCAGCAGCACCCAAACAAACCTTCGTGTAGTCTAGGGTGACATTTGGAATATTCTTTTCAGTCACAACGATCGAAGCCTCGTTTGTACAGTTAGCTCCCATTACAACGTCGACAAAATATTTGCCCGCGGTGCTTACTGACAATGTATTTCCAGTTCCAAGACTAGTCTCTTTTGCACCTTCTTTATACCAATTATATGTATAACCAGCATTTTCCGTCGCTGTCAACACTGAATTCTGTTTTACCGTTGCACCGTCTACACACAATGAAGAAGACTCGACAACTTCAAGAGTTGGTCGTCCAGAAGCGGACATTGTAGCGGTAAACACTGCTGATTCAGCACAAACTCCATTCTTTACCGTCGCTGATATATGATATACATCATTCTCATCGGCAATATACTGAGTTATCTTATCATTAATAATAGTTGCCAAAGTCTTGTGATCCACATCGTCTCCCTTCCAAATATATGCAGTGACTTGACCAACGACATTGGTCAATGTGACAACAGCATTGTTTCCTGGGCAAACTTTCACATCCTCTGGAGAGAACTCGACATTTGAAACAAGATATGACGTAGCTGTCTTGTTATCAGGGTTCATGCTCTCACATCCTGTGGCTGAATTTTTCACCTTCACATACCATGTCTTCGACAACTGAGTGCTCGGACTTACCGCCGCAAACGTCTGTTTGTTGTCTTTAGCCATGTTCTCAGAGTAAGTGCCATCAATCGTCTCACTCCACAAATATTGGATATCCTGTGCGACGACTGTATTTCCAACCTTAGCAGTAGCAGTGAATGTCACATCTCCACACTCATCAGACGCAGCAAGTTCAACTGTAGGATTCTCATTGACAACAGCGTCTACCTCATTGCTTTGACTTGTGCCACATCCATTAGAGACCACATATTGCAACTTATGAGTTCCTACAACCTGAGCAACTGTATTGTCAAAGTCAGTCCACTCGCCTTCACCCTTGACCTTAATCTGCCACTTGCCTGTTCCGACAATATCGCTACCATTGTTTGCGATTGTTGGAGTCGGCAATGCAAACTTATTTCCATCACAAACTGGAGCCGGAGCTGTTATTGTGACAGTCGGAATATCACTGACGTTAATAGTCTTTGTAGCAGTCATCTCATCGCAAACGCCATTCTTAACCGTCACTTTATACACAGTCTGAGCTGTGATTGCAGGAAGTGTGATCGTCTTAGCTGTAGCGTCATATTCATAAGTTGTCAGAGTCACATCGTTTGCCGTGATCTCTGTGATATCACCTGTGATGCTTGTCACATTCAATACCGGCTGAGTATTCTTACAAATATTTGGAACAGACGCCGCTATTGTAATGTCACTCTTTTCATAAACATTTCCGGTAATAGAAGTTGCGGACATTGTAGTACCGCAAGAATTCTTAGCAAAGTATCTGATTTCGTATGAACCCGATGCAAGGGATGTATTGTTGAATGATTTCCAATTAGCACCGTCTTTATATTCCCATCCCTTATCAGAATCTGAAATTGTCAAGCCATTTCCATCCAATGTAGGTTCAATCAACGCAAATGAAGATCCTTCACACACAGCGGACGGAGCTTCCAGACTAGAAATTGACGGTTTATCGTTGACCGTCACCACAACTGTCGGATTAATTGATTGACATACTCCATTTTCAACTTTTAATGTATATGTAGTGGTTGATGTTGGAGACGCCACTAGCTTGCCTGCGTTTTCTGACAATCCGCCATAAGATGTTATTGTTCCGACCAGACCTGAATATGGGATTTCCGCAGTATTGCCATTACAGATTGAAACTGGATCTAATGTCAACGCAGGGTTTCTATAAACAGTTGCGGTAACTGAAGCTGAATTGCTCACACAACTATTCGTTTTATCTTTAATTGAAACGCTCCATGTCGCAGACGCGCTGTTCTTTCCTGCTGGCACTGTCAAAATCTTCGACGTTTCTGATCCATACTCACTTCCATTCCAACTGTAATCATACTTGGCATTATCAGAAGGTGACGGTGTGAATGTTGTTGTTTCACAACCATCATTAGCCGACAATGACACAACCGGCAATGAATGGAACTCCACAGTCGTAGCATCTGTAGTTTTTGTACACTTTTGAGCAGACGTCACCTTCACTCTATACTCACCTGCCTCACTCACACTGAGTGATGTGCCTGTCGTTCCTGCATAGACGAATTCTGTGGCTGTGCCGACCTTCTTCTCCCAGTCGTATGTATAGCCATCTACTGTATTAGTCAAATTTAGTGTCGTATTCAAGCCTTCACATACCTTCGTATATGATATTGTAGGCATAGTGACATCAGAGATTGTGATTGTCTCACTTGCCATATTAGATGTACATGTTTGTCCATCAGAATAAGTCTCGGTAATTGTCAAATCATACGTTCCCGTAGCATCTACCTCTATTGTACTCTCTGTTCCGCTCTTTGCTCCACTCCAAGAGTATGTGTATGCAGTTCCGGTCAAGTTTGCAGACAATGTGTACGAGCATTGACCAAGGACAGAAGAAATGGCTGCGACTGGTGGCACATATGTTTTTCCTGTGGCATTAGCCGACTCACTCTCACATCCGTTCGTATCCTTCACTTTCACATACCATGTTGCAGACTGGATCTTGTCTCCAGACGCATTGTATGTCAACGTCTTTGTTGATCCATCAGCTACAAATGTTCCATTCGCCGCGTTGCTCCATACGTATGTCTCATCCGTTTTGGCTCCAGTAGCAGTGAATGTCACGTCTCCTCCACATTCATTTTCAGCACTCAACGTCGGTGCTGCCGGTTTTGCTGGAGTGATAATCTTCACTGTTTTCTTCAATGTGTTGTTACAGAAGTCTGTTGCCGTAACAGTGACCACATCACCGTCTACACTCTGTGTGACAGTTGGTGTCATTCCACAATTCTGAGTAGCAGTATATGTGAATGTAGGAATAACAAAATTACAATCACTAGATGACAATGTGAACTCATAGTCGGTCGCTGAACCAGATGCCAAGCCATCCGTCGTCAAAGCCAAAGACAATGCATTTGTCAACTTGATTTCAAAGCTCTTTTCTATCTTAGTCGAACAACTAGTTGCTGAGTTTGCCACCGTCGCGCTATATGTTTTCACACCACTACAATCACCACCTGCGATAATTGCCTTTGTCTGATCTGCATCATCTTTTGTCGCACCTGTCCAAACGACGCTATAACCAGTCGATGGTATCACATTTGAAACAGACAACACATAGTTATCTGTATTTAGTTTTGGACATTGGTCACCAAGATCCGACAATGTGAATGTAGGATTTGGATTGATCACATGTTTATAATCAAGTGTCTTCGAAGTGCCTGAACACTTGTCTTTCACCGTGACAACGTATTCATAAGTGCCGGCATTTGTTTCAGTCGACGCGAATGATGCCGATGTTCCTAGCACATCATCATTATTCTTCTTTCGCCACTCGTATGTGATGCAATCAACACATGTCTTAGCAGACGCAGCACCTACCACACTGACATTTGGATTTTGAGAGCCTTCACAGACCGCTGTATTTGGTTTATCAAGAGAACCCAAAGTAAAGTCGGATGGCTTTGTAATCACCACATCTGATGTTGAATTCGCAGTACAGTTATTTTTATCTGTGACAGTCACAGAGTAAGTGCCCTGAGTCTTAGATATAGTAGCTGTTGAAACTCCGTCTCCCATAGCGACAACAACATCATCGGTATTGACCTTGTAGCTGTAAGAAGCTGTTCCTCCTGAAACTTTCAATGTGATATCAGCAGTCGTTCCTTCACAAACCTCAGCGTTGGCAACAGACCAAGTATCAATCTTTAGCTCTGTAGGGATAGTGATTGTCAGATCATTTTCTGCCACTTCACAACCATTTCCATCAATAACCTTCACTGTATAAGAGCCAGCGGCAAGATCCGTAAATGTGTGATTTGCATCAGACTTCGCTACTGGACTTTCAGCATTCAACACATATTGATAATCAGCAGCACCGTCTTTCACCTTCACCTCAATAGAACCCAATCCAGAATGACATAGTGGATTGACCGCATTGACAGATTCGATCACGAACGTGCTATTTGAAATCACATACGCGCTAGTAGTATTCTCACAATGTGCATCAGTCACAGTAAGTGTATAGCTACCAGGTGCAGTGGCAGTATAACTCTTTTCTGTTCCAACCTCAGTTGATCCATCCTTCTTCCAAGAATATGTCTTGAAATCAGCATTCGATTTTAGCTCACCACTCAAAGTGCCATGTTCACACAATGTTGTCACATCGCCGATGATCGAAACCTCAGGCTTCTTGTAGACATATCCAGTTGCATATTTCACCTCGCTCTCACAATTCTGTGCATTCTTAGCTTTCACATACCAAGTTGTGGAAGCATCAGCATCAACATAATTTAATGTTTTTGTTGTTTCAGTTGAGAACTCAGACCATGCTCCATTATTTTCTTTCCATGAATAAGAAGTCGCTGTAGCCGACTCTGCTGTGAATGTCACGGTCTCCTCACACTTGAATCCATCCTGTGTAAGTGTCAGTTCAGGACTCTTCATGATTGTGGCTGTAGCAGACGTTGCGTCACTTATACATCCGTGGCCATCTTTTACCTTAACGTACCAAGTCTCTGAATAATCCGTTTTGTCATTCCAATCCGACGGTGCAGAGACTGTCTGCGTAGCTCCTGCATTAAATACAGAGAAAGCATCATCCGTAGGAGCCGAATTTGACTTAACCCATGAATAAATCACAGTTGGCACAGCTCCTGCATTCGGATTTGCCACCAATGTGACTGAACTGCCTTCACAAACAGAAGCAGCTCCTGCAATAGTCACTTCTGGTTTGTCATATTCAGTAACAGTCAATTTTCCAGTAACGCTACATTCATTATTATCTTTAACTGTAATTGAATATACACCCTTCTTCAATCCGCTGATTGTAGATTTTCCATTAGACACAGCAGATGCTGTTGCTCCGTCAACATATACTGAGTAAGGAGCTGTTCCACCTGAAATATCAGTGACATCTATACTTCCACCAGTTGTTTCTGGACAAACAGAAAGTGCAGATGGAATAGTAGCCACAAATGGAGCTGGCTCTGAAACCTTGACGTTAGGGTTCGTCAATGAACATCCATTTGGATCAACAATCTTACCTGAATAAGTTCCAACAGGCAGATTTGAGAACTCTCCATTATTATTTTGGAAATTCTGAGAACTGTTAGTCAAATAGTAAGTGTATCCACTGCCAGTCAAACCTTCTACAGAAAGTGTAACCTCACCATTATTATTTCCATTACACTTAACATCCTTCACATTAGCTGCAAGAGTCTTTCCACTCAAATTGTTTGAAGGAACATTTAGCACGACTTCCTTAGTTATAGAAGTTCCACAGAGATCTGTGGCTGTAACTATTATTGTCTGCGAAGAGGTAATAACTGTTCCAGAAGCAACTGATTGTGTAATTGTCTTGGCATTATTAATTCCACAAATTGAGCTGAATGTAGATCCAGAAACAACATCTGGCACCTTAAACTCACAATTTGTTCCTACCAGATCAATATTATCGTTTTTCAAAGTCAATGTCAAATCAGACACACTGCTCTTCTTAGTTGTGAACGAACCAGACTCAGTTCTCTGACAATGAGCATCTGTCACTGTGACATTGAATGAATATGTACGGCCACACTCGTCAGCCACTTTATTAATGATTGCATTAGAAGAGTTTTGATCATCAGGCACAACATTGTTAGACCATGCTACTGAATAATTATTATTCGCAGCATAAGTGACATTGACTGATAGTGGATATGTGGCAGAATTAGGGCAAGCATCAGTAGGCACAACAATATCAAAAGTCGGCTTTTTATAAATAATCGCCGTCTTTGTCACAGACTGCTCACTCAAACATCCCTTTGAATCCTTAATTTGGACAGTCCAGTCTCCAATTACCGATTGTGTGTTTTCTCCACTCACAAAATCAATAAACTTTGTAGGAGAATCTGTCTCATCATAAGAATTATTCGTGTTGTTTTTCCAAACATATTTTTCACCACTCTTTGCTCCCGTAGCAGTAAACGTGATTCTCTCTTCACAAGAAGTTTCCTTGCTTACCGTCAACGTCGGATTAGCAGGACGAGAACTCAACGAAATTGTTTTAGTTGCTGTAGCAGAACACTCCTCCAATGAAACGGTAACTGTATAAGTTCCACTCTTTTGAACTGTCAATGTTTCTGTCGTTGAACTATTTGTATCATTCCACTTAAACTTATAGTCTTCTGTTCCTACCCTATTAGTAACAGTGGATAATACAACATCACTTCCGTCACAATTTGAGCCTTCTGGCACTGTGATTTCAACTGTAGGTTTCTTCTTGATAGTGAAAATATATGGATCATTTATATCATACGTCTTTTTCGTACATCCATCATATACCGAAACCAAATAATTGTACACTCCGACAGCTGTTTCAGTTGGAGTATATGTAGACTTATTATTGTCAAAAGCGACGTCATTCTTCTTCCATGTATAAGTCAAGGCATCCTCTTTATATGATTCCGCAGAAACAGATATCTGATTCTTTATCTGTCCCTCACATATAGTCTGCGACGCAGGATCATTCACAAACTTAAGAGATGTCTTCAAACTTGTATACTCATTGATCGTCACAGAAGATGATGTACTAAACGTACAATTGTTAGCATCTACGACATCTGCAGTGTATGTGCCGGCAGTCAGATTGTATACAAAATCAGTCTGCTCAGATTCTCCTACAATTGTCTGACCAGCCACAGTCACTGTATATGGTGCTGTTCCGCCAGAAACGACAACCTGAACAGGTGAAGTCTCGTCTTTACATACGTTAGCACTTCCTGAAATTATCGCGTCAAGAGCCTTCACTGGTTCTGCTACAATCAGATCTTTTTCAATTTTACATCCGTTGGCATCCTTTGCTGCCATTGTGTAAGTGCCAGCAGATAAATTTTCAAACACATTACTTGTTTGCCAGCCATCCACATCTACAGCAAGCGACGTCTTAGCATAAGAATAAGGAGTCTCACCACCGATAACAGACAAAGAGATTCTACCATTTGCATTTCCCTTACAATCAACATTTACAATAGATTGATCGCCATTCCATTCCAAAGGAGACGGTGCTTTAAGAGTAACTGTAGTATGTACATCTCTGTTACATCCGTCAGTCACTGTAACCAACACTTCCTTGTCTGAATCAATTCTTGTCGCAGAAGTAGCTTCAACACCGTCGATCTTGAATGACCAATTTGATGCGATCAATCCACAAGATGTCTGGAATCCTACTGCATCTTTGATGTCGTCAAACGGAACTGCGAACTTACAATTCACACCACCAGTCAATAAAATTGGAGCAATATTTGCAGCATCCTTGATTGTCGACTCTGATATTGAAGTTGTGAATGAGCCGCTCTTTACAGCACTCTCACATCCACTTTCTACATTCTTGACACTTACAGAGTAACCATACGCATCTCCACAACTGTTCTTCACTGGAATCACGGCAGATGGTGAGTTGCCATAAGACTGATCTCCATTCTTCCATGTATATATGTTGTCTCCATTCGTATATCCACCATTCAGAGCGACGGATACATTATAATATTCCTTATTAGCACACAAGTCAGCAGGATTAGTGAAATCTCCGAGTACAGGAGATGCGTATATGGTTGCAGTAGAAGTAGCAACGTCGCTCACACATCCATCCGCTTTAACCTGTACACTCAAATTCACTTCCAACTTAGGAGCTAAGGAAGAAAGGCTATATGTCTTTTTATTTATATTTCCGTACGCTTCATTATCCCACTTATACTCATATCCTACACCTGTATTCGCTCCACTTGGCACAGCAGTGAAGACAATATCGTCATCACAACTTTTCGTAGAAGACGCACTCAACACTACAGCAGGCTGCGGCTTGACAACAACAACTGCAGGAAGAGAAACTGTACCACAAGCAGGATCTGCTTGGTCTATAATAGTCACTGTATATGTATATGTGCCAGAGATATACTTGCCATTCTCCTTTGGTAAAGAAGGTGTATAACTTGCGTCTGTTCCTAAAACAGTTGATTCTGTACCCTTTGTCCACTTATATGTAAAGTTTCCTGAGCCACCGCTTGGTAAAGTTTGGAACTTAAATACTGGAGTCACATTTTCATTAGCACAGAACGATGATATAGGCACCAACGATCCTGCATTTAAAGCGATACTTGGATTAATCAACAAAGCACCAACCTCATTCTTACATCCATTGTTATCTGTGACCTCAATAGTATAAGAGTTAGGAGACAGATTAGAAATCTTACCATCTACAACATCAACTGCAGAACCATTGATTGTATATGAATAAGGTGTCGTACCATTGCTTGTCGACACGTTAATCTCTCCTGAATTACCACACACATGTGAAGTAACTACCGAAGCAGAAATGGTCGGATTCTGATTAACAACAAATGTAATATTTTTTGTAGTTGTCAAGCCACATCCATTCACTGCCTTGTATGTATATGAATAATTGCCAGCCGAAAGATTAGCTATTTCATTGGCAGAAAGCGGATTCTGTCCATAATACCAACCTTCAGAACGAGAATCTTTATCAGCGACATTATCATTCCATGTCACTGAGACTTCAGGCAATTCATCCATTGATGTGCCCTGGCAAACAGCATTCCAATCCATCAAATTAAATTCTGGTGCTGAGTAGACAAACACATCCACATCCTTTGTAAAAGATTCACAAACAGATCCATTATTGACTGTTATCGTGTACTTCTTACCTGTCGAAATTTTTTCAGCCAATGTGATTTTACCATCATTATATGAATAAGACACATTAGCGTCGCCATCCTTCACATTTTCTATATTTCCTACAATAGATGAGACAGGTATTTCAACTGTACTTCCAGCAGCGTCTCCGATCATTGGACAAACGACAGCGACATCTCCAATTGAAATCGAAGGTTTGCGATAAACCGTTGCCGACGCCGACGTTGGCACCTTACTTGCACACTTAGTTGTGGCATTCTCTGCCTTCACATAATATGTTTTTGAAATCTGGTCAACACCAGCAGACAAAGAAAGTGTCTTTGTAGCCGATCCTAAAACGAATGTACCATTCTCACTTTCGCTCCATGAGAATTTATATCCTTCTGTATTTCCATTTACAGACGCACTAAATGTTGTCGTTTCACAACCATCGGCAACAGTAAGATCAACTTCAGGAAGAGCATTGACAGTCAATGCATATCTAAGATTAATTTCTTTTCCACTACACTGATCCGTAACAACTACAACATAATCATAAACTCTCTGAGTCGCTCCATTTGCAATTGTATTGTTGTCTGGAGTAAATTCAATTGACGTAGCACCGTCGATCTTATTTCCTGGAACAGCCTCGTTTCTATACCATTGATAAAGGATTGGGCGATCACCATTCGATTCTGCGTTCAATACCTTGATTGTATTTGGAGTATCTCCCGAACAAATAGTCTGAGCTGTCGACTCAAGATTTGGATCTATCTTAAATCCAGGATTAACATCAACCGCAACTCCGGAAGTATCAGAGGTACATCCATCAGCATCCGTAACGGAGAACTTATAGCTGCCAGGCTTAACATTTTCAGCCACATTTCCACTTAGCGACATTCCATCAGGCATTTCTGATGGTGACACTAATCTATATGTATATGGAGCCGTTCCACCAGTTGCTGTTAGTGTAATGTCTGTAGTCGCATACGAACATATTGGAGTCACAGTTGGTATTCCACTAAGGACTAGTGGCTCTGGTTTATCAATATAAACAGTTATCTCATCGGACACACACGCGTCAGACGCCACAATAGTCATTTGAACTGGCTTTCCTAAGATATTCTGACCTCCAATGTTTTCTTTTATAGAATATGTGACATCTCCAAATTCACATGTTCTGTTTACTTTACAAATATTTTCATAAACTCCCAAGTTCGAATTATCCAAAACAGGGACAACAAACGTACAGTTTCCTGTCGACGTCGGTTTGATATGAGTGTTTGCGGCAATCTTAGCTTCATCTGTAAATGCGATTGTCGGTGTCGTGATAGTGAACGACTTAGAGTCAGTACCCTTACATCCCGTCTGATTATTTGTGATTTCCACACTGTAAGACACTACTCCTCCACATTTGTTTGCAGCAACAACAGAAGTGTCTGTGCCTTCGACAGTCACATTATTCGAGAACGTATGGCTATATGTGTACGCACCTGTCTGATCTGTCACACTGACAGAAACCGGATATTTTCCATCCGCATTAGAGCAGACGTTAGAAGGGACAGACAATGTTGGAACTGGATTTTGGTTGATCACCAAAGTCCAAGAGCCTGCACTTCTAACCCAATTTGTTTTACACTTGTCATCCTTAGCCTCACGATAATATGTATAAATGCCAGGAGCTGATACATTTGGAGTATATGAAATGCCTGTAGCCTCATCTAATTCCGTCTCTTCTCCATTTTGTTTCAAAATCCAACGATACGAAATATTTGCGGAAGGAATAGACGTTGCTGCAGCGATATTATTAATTGTATTGACTGTTGAGCCATAACAGATTGTCTGTCCTGCACTTCCAATTGATCCTGGGTTAAATTCAGCAGGCTGTGTGATTTCAACTTCAGCTTCTGCACTCGCACATCCCTTAGAATCGAATGCCTGAACATAATACGTGTTTGCTGGCAATGCAGCACCTGAAGCAAACGGAGTTGTTATATTACCGGAAGTTGTTCCATACTTATATGTATATTCACCACCATTTCCTCCGTTAGCGGCAACGTCAATACTTCCATCAGTGCCATAACAAACCGCATTCGTAGGAGTCGCCGTCAACGTGACAATTGAAGGTTCTGAGACATTTACGTTCTTGTTATTGTAACATCCGTTGGCATCAACAACCCTCAACACATAGTCGCCAGCAATAAGATCTGACTTTGTTTTTCCATTCAACACAGCGAAGTCATCATCTGATGCTTTCTTATAATAGTATTGGAAAGACTCCCTTCCTCCTATAACGTTTCCTATTGATATTGATCCGTCGCCATCTCCCTTACATGTCACAGGAGTAGACGTTACATTTTCAATTGTTACAGGAGCAGGAACGACCAGATTTACTGTTTGAGAGACGCCATCTGTATGACAGAAATCTTTAGCGGTGATTATCACACTTGTTGTGGATGAGATAGATGTCTCAGGATCAACACTCTGTGTATATGAAATAGTATTGCCGCAAGAAGACGTTGCTGTATTATAAGATGAGTTGCCAACAAGATTTGGCACCAAGAAATTACAATTCATGCTTGTCATCTGCACCGTCTTCAAATTATCCGGCAATGTGAATGACAAATCTGGAGCACTGATTGTAAACGATTTAGAATCTGTAGTCTGACATCCGTTTCCATTCTTCACCAAAACTTGATATGTGACATTGCCTGAACATCTGTCGGAAGGAGTGACATTCACATCCTTTTCATTATTCTTATCCAAAGTTCCACCGGTGACACTCCAAACATAAGACACATCAGCATCCGTATTTGTGGCGACAACACCAAGAGGATATGCCCCACTCTCTTTTGGACATACGGAGTTTCCTGATGTATTATTATCAGCCCAATTCAAGACTGGCTTAGCCTTGAATGTAAGAATCACAGGATCACTTTGTTTTGTACAAGCGACGGTGCTAGTAGGAAGTTCTTTTGCAGAAGCCGTCAGCACATACTTATTTCCTGCTGAAGCACTTGTCAATCCAGTCACCGTTGGATTTGATGATGTCGTAGGTTCGACAAGACTCCAAGAGTATGTATATTTAGTATTGTCAGGATCTTTCACAGCAAGATCAACAGTCTGGTCGTCACAGACAGAATTGAATACAATTTCTGGTTTAGCCACAACAATCTCGTCGACATTGAATGAGACATCCGCTGAACATTCGTTCATGTCTTTAACTGTCAAATTATAAGTTCCAGCAGGGACATCAACCTTAACCTTGTTGCTTGTAATCGTTGGAGTCACTCCACCTGGAAGACCTGAGACATTATAACCTCCTGCTCCATGTTCGATAGTGAATTCAGCCGCATAAGTTCCACCTTCACACACTTTAGCATTAGCAACGTCTGTAAGAGTCATTGCATCAGGAACCTTAACAATATAATATGCATCGACTTTCTTCTCTATCGTACATCCTGAAGCAGTTTTAAACTTGACTGTCAATGTGATCTGAGATCCGTTAGCGACCTCTTTTCCAGCAGCTGGAGATTGCGTCCATTCAGGAGTACCGACAATATTTGTTTCACCACATGAAAGCGTAGCATCCAATGGATCTACCTCTGGAGCCGTCACCTTACAACCAGCAGACATAGAAGCTGTTACATCAGCAATTTTCTTTGCGGAAGCTGAAAGATGATCATCCTTACCCACCACATTATAAGTCACTCCGTTTGCTCCCTTGACAGACAGATTTCCAAGTTTAACCGGCAAATTCGCCGTTTTTGTTGTATGACATAATGTACGTCTGTTGACAACAGTCAATGTGTAAGGAATGGTTCCCTCACAAATATCAGAGAATATGTAAGCATCCTTACTTGCAGAAGATCCCCATGGCTTTCCTGCCTCATTATCCCATGTATAATCGAAATAATCACCTGTCGACGCGTTTGAAACAGTCGCAGTGACCTTGAATCCACGATTCTCTACAACAGGAGTCATCTGGGATGGATCATACATACTTCTTACATACTCGGCATCTGAGATTAAGCCATCAGTAAACGGAGCATCCTGATCCGAGCCATCTTTAGTACCAAAGACATACCAACCGACTCTTTGGGTCGACTGTACTCCAGTTGTGTATGCAGGCTGAGCGGAAGACTCTCTTACCGTAACATATTTGACACAAGAAAGTTCTGACGCATACTTGCCAGGTTTTCTTGCGTTCACCATAATAAACACACTTGGATCATCCGGAGTACCGTCGTTATAAAGCGACCAATAGACCGCATCCATCTCATCCTGTCCGAATTTTTCAATCAACAGACTATTCAGCTGGTTTGCAATGACCAAATTCTGACCACCAAGCACACCACCACGATTGTTGGCAATCTGACCATGAACCAAAGAATTGTAAGAAACCAATTCTGAATCAATATTCATCTGTTTTGAAGCCAACAAATAATTGATATAAGAGACTATCTCCTTAAACTTCTGAGTCGCAGGAGTCAAATCAAATGGCTTATAATCAGATATGTCATCAGCAGAAACACTTATACCCAACTTATTGTCCATACGACGATCGTAGTAAGCGAAGCCATGCGTTCCCTTTACTGATTTATTAACAGTATCCTTTATAATAGTCTCATCTTTTTCCGCAGTCGTATTTGCCAATTTGTAGATCTCACTTTGTGAGCAGGCGGTATCCTCTGTTAATGTAAATACAGGATTTGGATTAATACGGAATGTCAAATCACGCTCATACTTACATCCTGTATTTGTTGTAGCCTTAAAATTCAACGTATATGAGCCTGCCTCAGAAATAACCAATGTGTTTCCTGGTGCGGAAACCGGAGATCCATTCAACTTCCAATCCGTAGTGAATTTATCGGAAATTAAAGAGTTGAACTTGACAGTGATGTTTTCTCCCTCACATACCTCCACTGCATTTGCGACAAGAGAAACTTTTCCGACATTTGTTACAACTACCTTGTGAATCTTCTCTTTGACACAAATGTCATTACCGTCTGTATTATATAATTGAACCTTAAAGTAATATGTTCCCACCGACTCCAATACTGGAGAATATGTCTTGGTGGTCTGTCCGCTTATTTCTGTAAACGGTCCATCCTCAGATGTCGCAGACAACCACTTGACTTCCTTATAGGAATCTATCACATCAACAGGTAATCCAGCAGTGATTTCAACCATCGCCTTCGCTGTAAGGCTAAGAGTCTGGCAAAGTGAAATCTCATCAGGTCCATCTATTGACAATGTAGGATCAATCACCTCAGACAATCCAGCAGTTTCATACATGGACTCACAACCTAACTCTGTGACAAACGCCTGAATCTTGAATTTCGAATTATCCTTGATCACTGAGCTAAACACAGATAATGACGACGCATTACTATTTGGATCAACAGTACCGTCTTCATATACATATTTCCAAACCACCGAGCAGTCCGAGCAACTGATTGGAGAATTATCACTACTCTTTAACAATCGGTAATCAACCTTTGAGCATGACGACACTCGTGATGGTCCACTGATATAGTAGTCTGTTGACTTCGCGATCTGGAACTCTTCACTCTTTACCTCAGCCACACATCCATTTTCGCCAACAAGTTCAGCGACGAAAGCATAAGTGATGTTTTCAAAATCATCGTTAGGGAAATGATATGCAAGTGTTAGTTTGCCATCACTGCAAGTCACATTTTCATTTTCTATAGCGACCTTTTCTGTCGATCCATTACCATACTTCTTTATATAGCTCCAGTTGATTTTATTATTACTCTGCAGTTCACATACATCAACATTCTGATCAGGAGTAAGTGTGACTTTCGTATCCTTACACTCCACTTTACCAGTGACAGCTCCGAATGAGCCATATTTCTTTATTGTCATATCCGACCATGGAGAATCCCATGAACAGCCGCCATGCTCAATATGAAGACGTACGGAATAGACAGTATTTGCATCAACTTTAACTTTATCCGCAAGTGAGAACGAAGAATCAGCTGGTGTATTCCACTTGTATTGCTGATACTTGCTCGCGTCATTTCTGTCTGTAGTGTATTGCCAAGACACATTGTCGT
Organism: Bacteroidales bacterium UBA3844; assembly: GCA_002392915.1. GTDB lineage: Bacteria > Bacteroidota > Bacteroidia > Bacteroidales > Paludibacteraceae > UBA1723. Next base: position 46,333 of record DGHQ01000025.1, read on the forward strand.
AAGCGATCACCAATTGGTCGCTTGAATTCTTCTTTGTGACACCGATTGCCTTAATGGCAGACGATGATTCACACTCAACCTGAGAATTTGACATAACAACAACATCATCACCAGGTCTGATTCTTCCCGCATAGTTCGATTCTTCAAAACAGCCACTTGGTTTATGCGTGATCTTAAACTGATAATCATATCCAAAATCCAAATCAAAGCTCAACACATTTCCAGAGACAGTTGTTGTAGTAGAGACTGCGGCCGATGATGCTCCAGCAGTCATCTCAGTACGAGTCACAGCCAAAGCGTAAACATCAGAATTCCATCCTGTGATTTGAGCGACACGATTGTTGTTTGGACACGCACCGTCTACCACATTAACAACAGGATATGAAGCCGGTTTGTTTGTATTAAGCACAAATGATATAGAGTTTTCTTTGCCACACTCATTAGATGCCGTAATCGTAACAATTTCTGAATCTGTAAACTTAGTTCCTGGAGCAGGTGTTTGAGTATATGACACATTTAATCCACAACCACTCGTTGCTGTCAGATACTGAGAAAGATTATCCACTCCATATTTGTTTTTTTCAGCATCACTCGGATTAATAAAATCAGGAACCGAGAATTCACAATTTTCGCCAATGACAGTAAATGGATTCTTGTCATTATTATAAATGACAGACACGTCTCCATTCACCTCAAGCGTAGTGTCCAGCAACACTGCACAACCAGTGGTTCCATCCGTAACAATCACCTTGAATGGAGCATCTCCACTACAAGCAGTTGGAGTGAATGAAGCCACATTAGGATTTTCTGATCCATTTTTACTTGTAGCATAAGTAACCCCTTCGACTTGATAATCGAATGAATAAGTTCCTGTTGGAGACACATTAACATTGATCTCATTGTTGGATTTCGGACAAAGGTCTCCTTCATGAGAAACAGTCACTGTTGGCAATGAATGATAATCGAATGTGGCGGTGCAAGTGGACTGTATTGTACCATAATCTTTATATGGTTCAGTTCCCGTCGCCTCTTTCCAGGCTTTTGCCTCCCAGGTGAACTCATATTCACCTTTTGCCTTGATTCCTGAAATATACCACTTGCCATTTGTGTCATTTGACACTTTATCCTTATAATCAACACCACCATTTAACACACTGACTATTTCAAGAGAAGTCTGCGCACCAGGCACACAGAAAGGAATCTCTGGAGCATTCAACTCAAGAGTCGCGCCTTCTGTCTTCTCGAAATCAGCCTGACATGCCAAATTCAAAGATTGGGCAGAACACTCAATCTTCACTGTCTGTGGAATATTCACTGTATAATTAGTGGAACGAGGGCACACTCGTTTAGTAGGATCTGTATTATAGATACCTGGGCTTGATACGAACACATATTTATCGACAGTCGAATTCTTAACAAACTCAAATGAAACGATTTTATCGCCATCACCTATCGAAGATGACTCCACCTTCAAAACATTTCCATTTATATCCTGCCATTCGCCATCATATCCATCAAGCAATACCTCCTCTAGAATCACCGTTTCGCCAGGGCATGCATCAAGAGAGACATCGACCTGTGCACGACTTTCATGCACATGCACCCAGAAATCACTGGAATGAGCATAAAGTTCATTACATGTGCTTTGAGGCCAGCTATCTTCCGGATCCAACACATTTCTATATGGCTCAAGTTTTTGCATCACATTGTCTAACACATTAGACTCAGCGGCAACAACACGAAGACGGTAATCTCCAATCTCACCAAGTGGGTAAAAGTATGAATACTTATCCTGACAAGGTCCTGTCGATGGCACTGAATTTTTCAGTTCACGGCCATTATTACCCTCACTGACAAATACGTCCACCCATTCTCCTATTGCAGATTTTCCACCTGTCCACTTCTGCCATTTTACTATCAGGCTGTCCTGATTCGTAAAGAAATTACAGAATGGAATCTCTGGCACAGCATAAACACGAGCCGAATCTGGATTAGGATCACACAAATCTATTTCCTTCTCATGTGTCACTCTATCCTCAGACGAAATTGTGACATCAGGATTACAAACAAAGACCTCTATGTCATCGAACAACAAGTCATTACCGGCATTTGAGTCTACACGTTTTGAAATGATTTCAAAATAATATGTATAATAACCATCAGAATCTTGCACATTTTGGGAAGAAGGCTCCAATTTCACTTGGAACGTAATATGAGTCCATGGATTAGCCTGATAAGCTTCCTTTTCTCTAACAAGACGACCGACTATCTTACCAGAATTATATACATTTGCACTATCATTCGTAGTCCCCGAAACCCTAATCGTAAAGTCACAAGGCAATTGATCTGATTTTTGATTGGCATTTGCCACATAACAAGATATCGTGGCCACAGCATTATCACACATAGACTTAAATGGTGCCTTATATACAGTTCCTCCTGTTTGAGGCATATTTATAAATAACATACCTCCCTTATCATCTCCATCTATAGACGCAGGGGTATGGTCTTCTGCCAACATGGCCCAATCCATACATGATCCCATTGCAGAATTATACACAATAGCATATGTATAATCATTCACATGATAATTTACATAACTGTTATTATTACCCCAACATCCCAAATCAATTTTTTTCGTAGGTGCATAATCAACAATACCATTAGAAAGTGCACCTGTTGAATCCTCCGCAAATGCAAGATCATCTGTTTGCATAGAATAATACAATGGACTTGACGTTGCCATCGAACCATTCACTTCCACTTGTCTTGTATAGCGTCTGAATCCAAAATCAGGATTATTGACACTTGGGTCTCCAAAACTATAGCTTTCTCCATTCAGTATTATTGTCTTATACGTTTTATTAGGATCATGATCTGTAAATCTTCCAAAATCATCATACCAAACACGAGTATCTATGCCATTCGAACTTTGACACTCTTTTATATTACGAACTGTAACAAAATTTGAAGTTGTACAAAAATTAGTGATTGTGAATTCATAATCAGAAAGAGCCTCTACGTCGTAATACCAATTTCCATCTGCATCTTTGTCGGAACATTCGATGGTTGTCGTAGTTCCAGACTGAATATCTTTCATAGTGAATTCTGGAGAATCATCAATCCAAGCATCATTATTCTCAACATGGAAAAGGACACGGTAGATGGCTGCATATTTCACCTCATATTCCTGCGGATTGATCATATCGGCTCCTCTTATCTCCCATGAACATTTTGTCGCCATCGGAGAAAGGTGTATCGCATTTGAGGAACAATATGTTGCACCATTCTCCTTTATAGCAACGCGGATATATGGATGCAAATTGAAATCCTCTTTCTTCAAATTTAGTTTAATGCCAATTCCTCCGTCTACTAAAGTATACGATTCTGAAGGAATGTCAATCCATTTGTCTTCTGAATTATATCGTTGGTCGCTCCATTGCCATACATACTCGACTCCAATAGGAAGAGTTGCATTCGTCGACAGAATTCTGACATCAACATCCTTGGTATATATCACATTTTCAAGGTCTTCTCCAATATAGACACAATCATAACATTCAGCATCACGACCTACCTGAACATAATTCGTAAATGTAGTTTTCTGTCCATTCTTTCCTCTAATCTCAACTTCACAACGATAGTTGACATAACTTACACCTTCTGGAAAATGAGTATCGAAACGGGACACTCCATTTCCAGCGACATCAGTGATAGTTTGCTGAGTCAAAGCCACATCAGGATTTGCCTCGTCATACCATTTGATTGTAAGATCTTGTACGTATTGATCAAGATTTTCCAAATTTTTGACAAATAGGCTGACCGCATCATTCGTACAAGCAGTCTCCGCACTGATACAAATATCAGGTTTTATCGGTAGTTTCTGGACTTCCTCGCCTTCTACTTCCTCCATTTCTGTCAACAAATACTCAACGGCGACTCCTACTTTATTAGAATACGGCAATACCATTGGATAGAACACCGGACAATCATTAGTAGTAAGCATTCCGTCTATTCTGAACTCAGCAGTCATCGTATACCAACCTGGCGCAGCATTTGGCACTTTCACCTCTGTAAGACAGTCGTTATTGTCAGTTGTGGCCATCATACTATTGTTCACTGTCATTTGCCATGATTCACCTGTTGCCTCACATGTAACCGTACAATTTTGATTATAGAACGGATTTTCTTCTAGTTTTGAGACAAGGACTCCATTTTCAAAAGTCTTACTTCCATGTCTGTCGGAGAAGAAACCAAAATGACAAGGATTGTCTCCTTCAAGTCCATCAGTGACAAGCCAAAAACGAACGGATATTTTTCCCGTCGCTCCTGGAGCTATCTCACTCGGATACTGAATACCAAGCATCGGATATATCTTTGGCAATATCACATTTTCATTGGATACGTATGTGTCACCGCCGTGCCACCACAAATAATACATATCATTATCCAAATATGAAGGAGGAAGCACAGCATCCTCTCCTCCATACGCAACCATCGCATTACGATTAGAAACATAATAGGCATTTTTCTTGCCAAACACATCCTGCTGAGCGGTAGGGAATGAAGGGTTTCCTATGCGGCTACATTCCTGAATACCCAAATAAGTAGTTGGATGATCTGGATCTCCCGTAGGATACGAATATGAATCATGCACTCCCTGATGAACTGGATCATAACATCTTGAATCCTCAGGATGAATGAACATATAAGGATCAGTATCAGATTCCTGAGCGACAAATCGTCCTGCATTCATTCCGTTGAATGAAATGATAATAGCTCCTTCACTAGCACAAATCGGTTCTATCTCATTTATTTTTAGCTCTATCGACTCACTTCTAGTACATTTTTCCGTAGCAAAGAACCTGAATATTGCCTTATGGTTGTCGTCTTTGATTTTATATTTAAGACTTGTCGTTCCCGCGCCAGAAATTTCATAGGCATCCGTATTCGTCAATGTCCTTGCGTCCACCCAAACACCATTCTCTAGTTTTTCCCAATAACCAACGACAGTGGAAGGTGTGGCAAAAAACACAACCTCATTATTTATATGGTTAACACCATACACTTTGGTTTTGTCGTATGACACCTTCAAATCGAAACCTGTTAACGTCTGAGCTTTCACACTATTGGAAGGGAACTCATTCCCATTAACCTTCAACACATATCTGTAATATGTGGATGACACATTATCAATAGTAATGTTTTTTCCAGACACCGTATAGCCTAACGGTTTTACTGCCGACCATATATTTTCATCTTCACTCTCCTGTAGCTCTAACGAATAATCACAATGGATGTTGGAAATATTTGTCAAAGTCGACGAAAGTGTTCCATTCTGACATTTTCTCAACGTACCGGATATAGATACAGAAGGATACGTGGTGCAATTAATTGTCGTCTGTGCATTCAATGCCGCACAACCCATTGATAGAGACACACGGAAATGTTTGTATTTTTCAACTACTTCTCCCGACAATGTCGTGCCAGTCACTCCGTCTATAGATGTCCAATCACGACCATTATTCGAGCCTTCCCACGTGAATGCAGGATTGTCAAGTCCGAAATCCGACTTATATGTAAAGTCTAAATTCGCAGTAATGGCTCTGCTTCCATTACATACGTCGCATATATTCTCCGTCAGATTCAAATTGATATACGAATCTGTTTTTGTTGTAGACCAAAATGCCTTATCTCCCTTGATATACACATACAATGGGGTCAAAGACTCTGTTATGGCGACACCATTCGAAGTCGTATTAAACGAGTTAGTGCCAGCGTCTTCTATTTTATAATGACTTCCGACACCTGCCAATTGTATATTTCCAGTTCCTTCATAGTCGACGCGATAAAGTTTTCCTCCGTTATCATCACAACATAATGTCAGAACACGGTCTATAGAGACTCCGTTCTCTCCTGTCACTGAAGGAGCTTCTTGACTCAAATTCAGACTTATATCTCTTTGGTAACTTGCGTTGTTGCGATCATACACTCTGATTCCATAGTCATAAGAGAATTCATTTGCCTCATACATCTCCTTTGTAATGTACAACGTCTTACCTGTGGCTCCAGAAATCTCGCTGACATTACCATTTACCTTCGCATACCATTGGTAACGAGAGGCGTCACACGGTTCTGTCAACAAAGTAAGTGTGATATCCCCACAAGGGAAGTTTTCAACATTATCAATTTCGAAGGCTATAACCTTTCTGTCATTATGCGAACTTACATATATTTTCTTGTTTGTGTCATCCACATAAATATAGAATTTTTGATTGGCAAGACTGTTGTTGACCGCCAAGACGTCTTCATTGCCAATTTTATTGACAGCGATGTTATTATTATCGCTGCCTTCAGCAATGACCATCTTATATCCTGCAACATGCAGATATGCCATTCCGTTCCAGTCGCCATGAGTTCCTGAGTTACGCACCGTAATCTCAAAATTATTACAGCACAATGGGGTTATCTGCGACACCTCTAAGTGGGCTCCCGTAGCTGAGCTAGCCAACTGTGGAACATCATAAACAGACTTAAAATCAAAAGGGAGATAAGGGACTCTTATCGGTGATGAATACACCCACGTCCAATTATTTCCATACGCATATCCGGCTCTTACATATCTCGCTCCATTTATATTATTGGAAGTGACAGAAATGGAATTGTTGGACCCTTCACTTATGCCCCACCAATTATTTCCGTCCCATCTTTCCAGTTTATACGAACGAACATTTACATTACCACATCCATTCGTGATTACAAATGTTGCGTTTTCACACGAAATGTTTCCACTTGTGTTGACTGAGATACAAGGGCATGGATTTGTTGTTGTCAGATGCCAATCTCCTCCGTCTTCATACAAATAGAGATTTCCATATAATTTGGCGTTGGCACTATTAATGTCAACACGGTTAAAATTGCCATTGCCGTTCTTAGTGACGAAACTTGCATCACTATCGACTATCACATCTATTTTTGCTCCTGATGAAGTGCGGAAATACCAATCATCATTCTGCATCGAATTGAAAATACCATTCAACGGCACAATATAAGCACATATAGAACATCCGGAAAGTTTATTCAATGAAGTATAATTATTTGCATTCCAATCTTGTGCAATTTCGACTCCACTTTTAGAGACCTTAACAACATTAGATTTCTCATTTCCACTAATCACTCTGAAGTAGACGGTGTTGTTTACACCCGACGCATCATATGTCAAGCCTCCATTAGTGACATTATTCCAATTATAATTGCCGTCATTACTGCTCTGCCATATCCAGCTTGTTATTTCTCCACATATGTTATTCAGTGTGATTATTGTGTTGCCACAAGCCGATGCCGCATTATCGACGGAAAGAGTCATACATCTGCATGGATCCTCATTAGAGAACACCCAACCATTATCATAATAGACATAACCTGTGGTAAATTTATTTCTGTCTATGACATTAAAGTTTCCATTTTCTATTTTGAAATCGCCATGGCTACCAGGGGCTATAGACAAAGACATTTTTACGCCGTCCTGCTCAAACCACCATTGCGGCCAGAAATTATTTATCCGGTTGAAATCAAACTTATACGCACACATATCAGGGCACGGAGCTTTTGTGTAACGTGTAAGCGTAACATTTTCATTACTATTTGTTCTTAATACTATCTCACTCTTACTAACCGCAACTTTATTACTCACCGCACTGCCATCCTTCGCATACACATCTGCACCACCATTAGCATCTACATACGATGGAGAGATCGTAAGGCTGTTTCCGTTAATTGTTATTCCATTGCCATCAGATAGTTTTGTCGAGCCATAATACCATTCAAGAGAGTTTGAACTTCCACTTGCCAGGAATGTGATATCTTCACAAGCCACTTTCTGAGCTGTATTGGGAGTTATGGTCAAAGAAGACGTGCCTGAGCCACCATTTGATGTAGTCACTTCGTAAGTTTTCGAAGATGTTCCGCAAGTAGATGTTATTTCATAATATATGGAATATGAATGATTAGCCTGAAATACATAATTATCATTTGCATCAATATCTATACCATCAACCTTCCAATGGTGACTCACTTTTGTACATCCATGTAAGTCAACATCCATTTGAACCTCTGACAAATTCATTCCTGGAGTAATAGACAATGATGTCGTATTTATAGTCGGTGCCTGACCTCCATTTGACTGAATTGTCACACTATAGTCTTTCGAAGAAGTGCCACATCCATTCGTGACCTCATAAGTTAAATTATATGTTTGCCCTGCCTGTAATACATAATTATCATTTTGATTTGCTCCATTCACCTTCCATTGATGTCCTGTTATACCATTCCCATTATCATTAACTGAAATTGTGATCTGAGAAAGAGTGGTGCCAGCACTTACATTTTGAATAGAATTTGTATTGATAGTTGGCTTGTCATTTATAGTCAAAGAATCCACATCACTGGTTGCAGTTTGCCCATTGCTACTTCTTGCTATATAGCGAACAGAATATGTTCCAACAGAAAGTCTTGTAGACGATGTAATATCTTCCCACTGGTTGCTATTGTTTCTATATTGCCAACAACTGCCATTCGCACTTGAACCATGGTAATCGACAGATGGAGCCTGAATATTTATTTGATTACTTGCACACTGTGCACTTGGGGTTGGCACATTGGAAATTGTTGGCACTGGTTTTTTTCCTCCTCCACCACCATTAGGATCTACAGAATTATTACAATTGCTTACATCTGTTGAATAATTCCATTGAGATCCATTATAATAATAATATCCAGTACCTTGAGGATTTCCATTTCCATAAGGATCATAGGAATTCCTTAAGGTTTCTATTTCTACACCATCTTCAGTATATACTTTACTAGCATTTTTATATTTCCAAGGATCCGTAGCCGGCTGGCTAATTTTCAAACATCCACTATTTTGAGACTGTAAACTGACTCTATCAGAACTTGCTGCATTTGGATGAGTTGCTTGTACATAACTGGGAATCAATACCTGAGACCACACACATTCCCCAAGACACATAAACAACGCCACCAGGTATAAGCCCAGTGTGCCAGAAAACTTCATTCCATTAAAAAAGGCATAAAATCCCCTTGCTTTCATGCTATCTAAAATCATCTTCAAAAAAATTCTATATTATAGTGTTTGTCTTGGCGATAGTCTACTGTCATCTTTCAACTAACGTCAAAGTCATCTTTGTAGTTTAAGCAAATGTTTGTAACTCTTCATATCAAAAAACATCAAACAGTCTCACAGGTACAAACTTTACTCTATATCCTCCTCGTCAAACAACTATATTTTTGATAAAATAATTTCTATACTCTCAGCCCCAAAACATACAGACACATTTTAAGGCATATATGCAAATATATAGTTTTTTTCAAAAATTGATATTACATTTCTGTTAAATCTGCATAATAAACGTAAATTCATGTGGTGTAAACGTAAAAAAATGCAAAAAAAGCTCTAAAAATTCAATAAAACCACAAAACAGACTCCACTAATTGCATTTTTTTCACTTATTCTGAATTGTGAATTATGAATTATGAATTGTTAATAACTATCCAATCCAATTTTCGTTTAACTTTTTTTCCCGTCGTAAATTTGCAGAAAATAAAAGAAAATGAGATTTAGCTCTATATATGATGCCCGCACCACATACCTCGTAAATTGCTACGAGGATCATGTCCGCAATCACTATTCAGACAGTTATCTGTCTGAAGAAGAGATTGTTACGGTGCTATATTACTATGCTGATCTTGGAGAACACGATAGAGCATTCGCCTGTGCTGACGACGCATTGGCCCACTACCCCAATAATGATGAGATACGTATCTGCCGCCTTTTTCTGGAGTTCACAACTAAAGGATTCAAAATCCTGAAAACATGGAATCCTGAGGCTGACTATCTGCGTTATCCGCACAACAACTATCTTATCATTCTCCACCATATCCTTAATGCTGTCGACAACAGGACTAGCATCGACGCTGCCATAAAAAAGGCTATCGTGGACATTCAGTGGAACAAGGAGACTGACTGCAACCCCGTCGATTCAATCTTCGACGTCGCAGATGTCATGAATGTGTTGTGCAAGGAAGACGAGGTGCTTAAAATGGCGCAGGATGTCACAAGCAAACTGCCGACAAAAACGGATGCCGACATTCGCGTCAAAGCGGAATGCTATATCCAACTCGCAGACTATTCTATCGGAGACGACAAATATAAAATAGCTTCTGAGATGTATGAGGCTCTCGTCGACGAGAATCCTTATTGCATGGAGGCTTGGCTCGCCCAAGGAATCCTACATTTCATGAATTTCAACTATAAGGAGGCTAAGCTTTCACTCAATTTTGCTCGCGCAATTGATCCTGACAACAATCGTCTGCACCTATGGTTCGGAAAAGTGTACGCAGCCACAGGCAAATTCAAGGAGGCTGTGAAAGAGCTACGCATGCACGGTATGCTTTACCCTACGGATATCAAAGCCAAAATTGAACTGGCAAACTGCTATCTGATGACAGACGACTATAAAAAAGCAGCGTCTATCCTGGAAACAATTCCGGAATCTCATTTTGATTATCATAATGCCCAATATTCTCTCGCCATCTGCTACAATCAGACCGATCGTAACAAAGAGGCTCTAACTTGCATCAGCAAGGCAATACGTGAAGTGGAGAGCGACTATTTCGACACTGTGATTTCCGACACTGTAAGCCTCGGATCCAATGTCTACAAAATGGATTGGGATGAATCACCTTGCAAGCAGACCAAAGTGGACTACTATCTGCTGAAAGCGGATATCCTCGTCTGCCTTGAAGAGCTTAACGAAGCTGAAAACATCTATCAGCGAGTGTTGGAGATGGACAACAACAACGCCGACGCAATCTCCGCCCTCGGTCATATTTATATGGACCGCAAGGATTTCCGCAACGCTATATATATGTACGACGAGGCTATTTCCATCAACGCTGACAATGCGGGCGAAATCCACGCTCTCAAGGCTGTGGCATATTACAAAATGAGAGACATCAAGTCTGCCGCCACTTCAATGAGGGAGACGGGAGAGGATTTCATGGCAGAATCTCTATTCTACGAATATTGTCCGGAAGCAAAAACCGATAACGATTTTCAAAAATTCTTCGACAATGAGAAATAATGTTTGGAAAATAATAATGTTGACGGGAATACTCGCGTCTACATCTTGCAAGGAGAAATCATTCGACTATGAATACCGCATAGTCAACGACCAACCATGCGATGTGATTCTGAAATTCACGTTGGACAAAAACAATGTCTCATACGAAGATACTATCGCACCGTCTACAGACACCCTTATCTATCTGCGCGAAGACGTGACCGGCAATGAGGTATGGGACGTGGAGACGTCTGCCCAGGTCTACCCTTTCAAAGAGATCACCGCCTACCGCATGACAGAACCTGTAGACACAAGCAAAAACCTCAAGCTTCGCAGAATGTGGGAGGGAGTGATGGAGACAACCAAATATGGAGAAGAGCGCGGTGTCTACACTCTACATCTTGTCGATAGTGTCTTCAACAAGACTATCCTCGCTCCGACAGATTCCATCAGTTCTGATTCCACGACCACTGAATAAGCCGAGCGAGGAAACCTTTGCCGATCTACCGCCGAAATTTGCAGAGAAAAGCTCTCTGTTACGACGATACGCAAAACACAAAAAGATGAAAACAAATAACTAAATACATGAAACACTTTGGTTTGATTGGGAAAGTGTTAGTCCACTCATTCTCAAAAAAATTCTTCACCGAGAAATTCGCCAAAGAAGGCATCGACGCACAATATGATTTGTACGAGCTACCTGTGATCGACGATTTCAAAACTCTGATTGCCTCAAAAGAGTTTTATGGATTCAATGTGACAATTCCATACAAGGAGCAGATCATTCCGCTTCTCGACTCGTTGGATCCCATCGCAGAGGGAATCGGAGCAGTGAACACTGTGAAATTCATCCGAAAAAACGGGAAGACGGAATTGCGTGGATACAACACCGATATCATCGGATTCACTGACAGCATCAAGCCGCTGCTGCGTGAAAACCATAAAAAAGCTCTTATATTAGGCACTGGAGGAGCGTCGAAAGCGGTATGCTATGCTTTTAAACTGATGGGGATTGAATATAAATATGTATCAAGGAATGCACGTCCTGATGCATTTACATATTCCGACCTAGATGAAGAGGTGATGAAGGAGTATTCTGTCATCGTCAACTGCTCCCCCGTCGGCACATTTCCGCACCACGATGAAGCTCCAAATATTCCATACGAATTTTTGACTTCTAACCATCTTTTGTATGATCTTGTGTACAACCCTGAACATACAAAATTCTGCCAACTAGGAGAGGCTCATGGAGCAATTTGCAAGAATGGACTTGAAATGCTACATAATCAAGCAATTGCGTCGTGGAAGATATGGAACAACATCAAATAGGTGTTATCAAACATACTTTCGATGGTTTTCAGCCATTTTTCGCAATCAACCTACCGAAACCCCAATAGGCACTAGACGTTTGAGAGATAAGCTCAAAAAAAGCCGCGTTCAGAAATCGGGGAGACAAAAAAACGCATAACAAAAAATACTGTTATGTCAAGAGTATTTTTTAATTTTTTTGTAGGTAATATTGCGAAAGTTTTAGAACAAATCAGAATTAAAAGAAGTGATATATAACAAAGTGATATAACAATGGACTTAGACAAAATTACAATAGAGAAACGCGATGGCAAACACGAGGCGTTCTCTAAAGAAAAAATCAAAAATGCGATAACGAAAGCATATCGCGCTAGTGATGTGAAGGAAGAACCTGGAGTGATTGATCAAGTTACAGATGCAGTCTGCAACAGCATTGACAAGGATATCATCTCAGTAGAGGAAATTCAAGACTTGGTAGAGCATGAATTGATGTTCCGCAACCACCATGTCGCAAAGAAGTACATTCTCTACCGTGACCAACGTAACACTGAGCGTCACAAGCGTACACACATGAAGCATGTGATGGATGGCATCGTCAACATCGAGAAAAACGATGTCAACCTAAGTAACGCCAACATGTCGTCGCACACTCCTGCCGGACAGATGATGACATTCGCATCTGAGGTGACAAAAGACTATGCAATCAAATATCTGCTAAGTCCGAAGTTTGCCCGCGCACACAAAGAGGGAGACATCCATATTCACGACTTGGACTACTACCCAACAAAGACAGTCACTTGTGTGCAATATGACCTTGAGGACATCTTCGAAAGAGGTTTCAAGACAAAGAACGGAAGCATACGTACGCCTCAATCAATCCGTAGCTACGCCACATTGGCAACTATCGTTTTCCAGACAAACCAGAACGAGCAACACGGAGGTCAGAGTATTCCAGCATTCGACTTCTTCATGGCACCAGGTGTCTACAAGACATTTATAAAGAGTGCGGAGCAGATGATCATATTCCTTTGCAGAATCAAGCATAAGGACATGGATTTCAGCTTCTTGCGCAACATGTTGAAGGAAAACATCAAGAGCATCGACGTAACAGACGAAGAGAAGAACAACTTGGTGGCTATGCTAAGCGGAAAGGGGATCAACATCACCCTTGACGAGTTGTCGGTAATCGTAAACAACGCATACGACAACACTCGTAACGAAACGCTTCAGGCAATGGAAGGTCTTGTCCACAACTTGAACACAATGCACTCTCGTGGAGGTAACCAGGTGGTGTTCAGTTCTATAAATTATGGAACAGATTTCTCTCCAGAAGGAAGAATGGTGATGAGAGAGCTACTCAACACCACATCAAAAGGACTTGGAAGCGGAGAAGTTCCAGTCTTCCCTATCCAGATTTTCAAGGTGAAAGACGGAATTTCTTACTCAGAGGAAGATTACAAGAACGCAATCGAAAACTGGGATGCAGCAATGGCTGGTGAAATCAAGTTTAAAGCTCCGAACTTCGACCTATTGTTGAAGGCATGCGCAACTACTGCCACATCATTGTTCCCTAATTTCCTATTCTTGGATACTCCATACAACAAGCATGAGAAGTGGGACATCAACGATCCTAAACGATACAGATATGAATTGGCTACAATGGGTTGCCGTACACGTGTGTTTGAAAACCTTAACGGTGAGAAGACATCAATCGGACGCGGAAACCTATCATTCACATCTATCAACCTTCCACGTCTTGCCATAAAGGCAAAAAGAGAGGCTGAGGATCTTTATCCAGACGGCGACAAACATCTAATCCGCAAAGAGGCAAAGAAGATTCTTATTAAGAAGACGAAGGAGATGGCGGCATTCGTAGCCGACCAGCTATATGAAAGATATCTATACCAGCGTACAGCTTTGGCACGTCAGTTCCCATTCATGATGGGCAACGATGTATGGAAGGGAGGAGCCGCTTTGGCACCAAACGATGAGGTAGGAGATGTACTTAACAGCGGTACTCTTGGAATCGGATTCATCGGCGGTCACAACGCGATGATGGCTATCTATGGAGAGAGCCACGGAACAAACCAAGATGCATGGGAATGTCTTCGCGACGTATTGATCGCAATGAACGAAGTGGTAAAAGAGTACAAAGAAAGATATCATTTGAACTTCTCTGTTCTTGCCACTCCAGCAGAAGGTCTTGCCGGAAGATTCACTCGTTATGACAAGCAGAAATTCGGCGTGATCGAAGGTGTAAACGACCGTGATTACTATGTCAACTCATTCCACATAGATGTAAAGGAGAACATTTCATTGATCGACAAGATAAAGAAAGAGGCTCCATTCCACGCGCTAACAGGTGGAGGTCACATCACATACGTGGAGCTTGATGGAGAAGCAAAGAAGAACGTCAGCTCAATCCTTAAGATAGTTAAGGTAATGCACGACGAGAATATCGGCTACGGTTCAATCAACCACCCAGTCGACACTTGCAAGCGTTGTGGTTACCGTGGCGTCATCTACTCTACTTGCCCACTATGTAAGAGTGAGGAAATCATCCGTCTACGCCGTATCACAGGCTACTTGACAGGTTCACTTGAATCCTGGAACTCAGCTAAACGTGCAGAGGAAAGAGATAGAGTAAAGCATCATTAATCTGACAATCCAGATTTTATATCACTAAGAGCCAGACATTTTGTCTGGCTCTTTTATTATTTTAACATGATTTTGACCAAATTTAAAAGATAGTTGGAGTGTCATAAATGAGGATTGTTAAGGACGGAACGTCCTAACCACTCCCCTAGAGTGCGAGCCGTAGGCGAGCACATAAAATTTAATAAAACCACAGAGGCACAAGGGTCACTGAGAAAGACTACGTCTTTTTATGAGAGAAACTGGAGTGTCATAAACGAGGATTGTTAAGGGCGGAACGTCCTAACCCCTCCACTCGTGCGAGCCGTTGGCGAGCACATAAAATTTAATAAAACCACAGAGACACAAGGTTCACAGAGAAAGGCCACGTCTTTTATGAGAAAAGTTGGAGTGTCATAAACGAGGATTGTTAAGGGCGGAACGCCCTAACAACTCCCCTAGAGTGCGAGCCGTAGGCGAGCACATATAGATAGAATAAACAAAAAGACTCGGAGTCTTAAGAGAAAATCTTCTTTTTATAAGAAAGAGAGAAATCAATCATCATATGGAATAAATTTTTATCGCTCGCCCTTTGGGCTCGCGAAAAAGAGAGGGAGTTAGGCCGTTCCGCCCTTAACAATCCTCAAAATCATTCACCCAATAAGAGAATGATAAAATTATGTTTCTCTAAAGAACACAATATTTGAATTAATTTTATATTTGCATCGTATAACGTTTTGTTCATTCAATAATAGGGTAATTTTATGAAAAAGATTTTTAATGTGATCGGCATTTGTGCATTGATGAGTTATCTCTTCATATTTCCTTCTTGCAAAGAATCCTACGATGAAGAAGAACTTTTGAGTGATATTGAGAAAAAGAAAATTGAACTTGAGAAAGAGAAGACGTTTGTCTTTGCAGGGGACACTTTTCATTTGCCTGCAAGAATCACGCAAATAGATTCCTCAAATTCTTTTTGTGAACCTAAAGAAGTTAATCTCACATACTCATTCAACGCTTCTAACAAAGAAGCCATCATGCATAGTCTGTTTGATTTGACATCAAAGCTGTCTGATTTCGGAAATTTTGAGCTTGACAGGGGGGAAAAGTTTTTTATATATGGGGACACTCCATTGAAAGATGCAAAAATTGATGTCTCAGATGATGCAACACGTTGGTATTATGTAGGATCTAATGGCAAAATATATTATGTTTTTTTCTATGAGCTTTTAGGAGAGTCATATTTTGTAATCACTAATGGTTCATTTCAAATAGATGAGGACTATATAATGCAGTGGCCCATCTTATGTTTTTAACCAAAATTATTTTTTATGGAAAAGATTCTTAATATGATCGGCATTTGTGCCTTGATAAGTTATCTCTTCATTTTTCCTTCTTGCGAAGAATCTTATGATGAGGATGAACTTTTGAGAGACATCGAGAAAAAGAAAAATGAGAAAAAAATATTAGAAGAAGCTCAAAAGGCACTTATTGAAGCACAAAAAACATTCATAATCGATTTTGAAGGTGATACATTCACTCTACCAGTGAAAGTTTTGCCTGTATATATAGAGTCTCCATACACAGCTTATGGATATAAAGGGGTTTATTCCTACATTTTCGACATATCTGACAAAGAAGTTATTATGAAAAGTTTGTTTGAACAAACAGCAAAGATTTCCCAAATCGGCAACATTCTTTTAACGCCAGATCGTATATTTCCTAAAAGCATTAATATCTCTGATGTGTTGATTAATTTCTCTGATGTATTGGAAGAAAATTATTGGCAATATGTCATATCAGAAAATGACTTTATCAGAAAAATACGATTTTCTTTTGAAGGAGACAAAGCTAGTTTTATCATTGATCATGATAACTTTTTGGGAGAAAGAAAAAGTGACGAGAACGAAAACAAATGGGATTTCATAAACATTCCTTATATCTTTGTACCCAATGGGTTAGACGATATCCATGATATATTTGTAAATGACTAATAGGATTTTGACTAGGAAAACTATAGATAATTCTCTCTTGATATTTGATTGAAGGCAATGGATTTAGTTGGTCATTCAATTAACACTAAAATCTGATTGTCCTAAACACAAATAATCCCCGAAAGACTCTCAATCTTACGGGGATTTATAATTATTATAACTCTATCAATCAGCCACCTTGCCAAACAAATCAAAATAGTCGCAGTCTGTGATCTCTACATTGTAGAATTCGCCGATTTTCATATCATTGTCTGCCTTCTTCACCAACACTTCCTGATCCACCTCTGGAGAATCAAACTCTGTGCGGCAGATGAAATACTCCGCGTCTTCACGGTCGACAATCACCTTCATCGTCTGCCCTACCCTTTCGCCATTCTTCTGCAAAGCGATTCTCTCCTGCACTTTCATCAGCATGTCAAGACGCTCCTGCTTTGTCTCAAACGGAATGTCATCTTCATAATGTTTGGCAGAGTATGTGCCCTCTTCCTCTGAATACGCGAACGCTCCCATACGGTCGAACTTCGTATCCTTGACGAATTGCAAAAGTTCATTGAAATCCTCCTCCGTCTCACCGGGATGACCAACTATAAATGTGGTTCTCAACGTGATATCAGGCACTTCACGTCGCACTCTTTCAATAAATTCGATTGTATCTTCCTTGGTGACGTGGCGAAGCATCTTCTTCAACATTCCTGTGGAAATATGTTGGAATGCCACATCTAGATATTTGCAGACGTTGCTGCGTTCATTCATCACTCGCAACAGATCCCATGGAAAATCAGACGGATATGCGTAATGCAGACGTATCCACTCCACACCTGGAATGTCCGACAGTTTCTCCACCAGTTCCGGCAGCATCACCTTGCCATACAGATCCTTGCCGTACGACGACAAGTCCTGAGCTATCACCTGCAACTCCTTCACTCCCGTCGCCACCAATCTCTTAGCCTCATCCACCAATTCCTCCATAGGAATCGACTTGTGCGGTCCGGTGATGATTGGAATCGCACAATATGAGCAATGTCGGTTGCAACCTTCTGAAATCTTCAAATATGCGTAATGCTTTGGCGTTGTGACGTCACGTGTCGTGGAAAGGCTGTCATCGTATGAATGTCCAAGGTCGGCGATCATCTTTTTCCATGTGAACTTGCCGTAAAACTTGTCCACTTCAGGGATTTCCTGCTCCAAGTCAGCAAGATAACGTTCGGAAAGGCATCCCATCACAAATAGTTTCTCAATCTTATGTTTCTTTTTCAGTTCACAAAGATTCAATATTGTGTTGACAGACTCCTCTTTCGCATCGCCGATAAATCCACAAGTGTTCACAACGACTGTGGATCCCATGATTTTGTCGGAATCATGACGACAATTATATCCCAACTTCTGCAGTTGAGCGCTCAAATGTTCGGAATCAACAAGATTTTTGGAACATCCGAGATTTATAAACTCAATAGTGTTATTTTTCCTCATTCTTGAAAAGAGAATCTACAAATTCACGTCGGTCGAACACCTGAAGATGTTCGATACCCTCACCTACGCCAATATATCTGACTGGGATTTTAAACTGATCAGAGATACCGATCACCACTCCACCCTTTGCAGTGCCATCAAGCTTAGTGATGGCAAGGGAAGTAACATCAGTAGCCTTAGTGAATTGTTTAGCCTGTTCGTAAGCATTCTGACCTGTAGAGCCGTCAAGCACAAGCATCACATCGTGTGGCGCGTCAGGAATGATTTTCTTCATCACCTGCTTGATCTTTGTAAGCTCATTCATCAAGTTTATCTTATTATGAAGACGACCTGCAGTGTCGATTATCACCACGTCAGCGTCCTGAGCCTTAGCAGAAGAGATTGTATCGTAAGCCACAGCGGCAGGGTCCGAGCCCATATTCTGGCGAATGACAGGACATCCTACACGTTCGCCCCACACAGCAAGTTGCTCGATAGCGGCGGCACGGAATGTGTCGGCAGCGCCAAGCACCACCTTCTTTCCAGCCTTCTTATACTGATAAGCAAGTTTGCCGATAGTTGTCGTTTTTCCTGCTCCATTCACGCCGACGACCATAATCACATATGGATGTTTGCCTTCAGGCACATCAAAATCACCCTTCAGATCAGTGTTGTTCTCTTCTAGCAACGACGCAATCTCATCACGTAAGATTTCATTTAGCTCATCTGTGGAAACATACTTATCTCTTGCCACACGTGCCTCTATACGCTCGATGATACGCAACGTAGTGTCAACACCAACATCAGAAGTGACAAGCACCTCCTCTAGATTGTCGAGCACCTCCTCGTCTACCTTGCTTTTTCCAGCGATAGCACGTGAGATTTTAGAAAAAACGCTGGTTTTTGTCTTTTCCAGACCTTTATCCAACGCCTCCTTTTTCTCTTTTCCAAATAAACTGCTAAAGAAACCCATAATAATAAGATAAGAATACGTTACAAAATTAGTGCAAAAAAGCAAAAAAGCAATACATTCCTTTTGAATATTACAAAATATTAGTATTTTTGCATCCGTTTTCCTACGCGGTTCAGTAAGACATTTCAAAAAGAGATGCACCGCCGGATCTAATTTTATATTTATATAATATGTACGCAATAGTTGAAATTGCAGGACAGCAATTCAAGGTTGAGAAAGACCAGACATTGTTCGTTCACCACTTGGACGCTGAGCAGGGCGCTAAGATTGAGTTTGACAAGGTGTTGTTGATCGACAACAACGGAAGTGTAACTGTAGGAGCTCCTACAATTTCTGGTGCTAAGGTAGTAGCAGAGGTTGTTTCTCCACTAGTAAAGGGTGAGAAGGTTCTTGTATTCCACAAGAAGAGACGCAAAGGTTACCGCAAGTTGAACGGTCACCGTCAGCAGTTCACTCAGGTTAAGGTTAACGATGTTGTTGCATAATTAAGGAAAGGGTAAAGAAATGGCACACAAAAAAGGTGTAGGTAGTTCTAAGA